>CAYWTJ010000023.1:0-1927 GCA_964460225.1 uncultured Planctomycetaceae bacterium
AGTATGCCCCCGATCTTAGGAACACGGATGACGAGGCGGCCGTTTTGCAAAAGATTCGGGTGAAGAATCTGCGGCTGACGGAGTATCCTTCTTACGAGGTGCCGCTGCGGTAGGGCGATGATTGCATATGACGACAATATGAGGCTTGCCGCGCGAGGCGGCGATAAACAGGAGCGGGAATGAACAAGGTGATGGAGGCGCTCAAGGCGCTGGCGGCGGTGGATAAGCAACTGGTGCGGCTGAAAAAAATGCTCGACGCGGGGCCGCTGGAACTGCAAAAACTGCAGGAAATGGTCGATTACGCCAAGCTCGAGCGGACGGCGGTGGAGGCTGGCGTGCGCGATTGCGCGGGCGAGGTCGACCGGGCGAATCTGGAGATCAAGACCCTTGAGGGGGAGGCCAACGACCTCCAGCGCAAGATCGGCATCATCAAGAATACCAAGGAGTATCAGGTCATCACCGATCGCGTCGGGGAGGTCAAGCGTCTGATCGCGGCGCATGAGGGCAGGGCGCTGGAAATCATGGAGAAGATGGAGGCGTTGCGCAAAGAACTGGCGCTGAAACAGGGGGAGTTGACCAGCGCCGAGCAGGTTCTCTCCGCGAAAAAAACGGAGCTGGACAAGGAAGCCGGAGATATTAAGGTGCAGCAGCAGGTGCTGGCGGCGGAGCGCAAGGAAAAGATCGATGCGGTGCGCAAGCTCGATTCCGATTCGCTGGCGACCTACAGCAACGCCCTCAAACGCGGCAAGGGACAGGCGCTGGCGGATTTGAAGGGGGATATCTGTCAGGCCTGCCATCGCAAGATTCAGATCAATCTGGTCAACCTGCTGCTCACCGGAACCACGCCAGAAAAGAGCGTCTGTCCCGGTTGCGGACGGATTTTGTTCTGTGTCGAGGATGCCTGATCAGCGGCGTTCCAAGCCGGAAAGCGCGGGGAAATTGCGCCGTCTGTTGTGGCGGGCACGGATTGCGGTGTGCGAGCGTTCTGCGGTGACGCCGGCCGGTGTGCTCACGCCGGGGGCGAGTGGCTTGCGGATGGCGTAAAAAAATGAGACGGTTCGGTCGACATCGACGGAACCGCCTCACCGGGGAAAAGGACGAGCAGGGTATTGCTATACGGTCTTGGAGCAATTGGGTTGAACGGATGCCGGACTACCGGTAGATGCCTGAGCCGATGAAGAGCTTGTCCTCGATGTTGATTACGTAACATTCCTTCGGACGGATCTCGCTGCTGCCGGGAATGGGGCCGCGGGTGGTGACCCAGCCGCCGCCGCTCTTGGCTTTGGCCGCCGCGTCGCGGAAGAACTGCTTCGCGTCTTCGTTGGTGCCCTGAGGCACGATGCTTCCGACCAGTGCGGGCGAACCCCATTCGGCCAGACAGCGTCCGCTGTAGTCGTAGGCGAAGATATAGCTGCGGCCGGCGACGAACTGGCTGCTGGGGTCCATGAAGTCATCGAAGGCTTTGTAGTCGCCGTTGCGTTTATAGTCGTCGACTGCGCGCCGGACCAGTACCTGAATGTCGTCGGGGGTCGGATTGTTATAGTCGATCTGACGCGGTCCGCGGCTGGGTTTTCCCATCACCGGCGCCGGGGTCTTGGAGGCGATTTCGCGGTCTTTGTCCGGATGATTGGATTTCTCGGACGGGACGGAATTTTCGGATTCCGCCGTGGCGCAGCCACCCGCCAGAATGACGCCGGCACAGAGCGCGGCGAGTGTAACCCGTTGCAGCATTTTACGTTGGCTCCCTTCTGTTGCAGGCGCGGCCAGAGGACTGGCTGGACGAACCACACCCAGCAATTGCTCTGGAGCGCCCGGTTCCTTTCAAGGAATTTCCGTCAATTCCCTTGCAATGACGATCAAACTTTCATATTCTGCTTACTGATTAATGATTCAAACTACTATCGGATTTTCAGGAGTGTTTCATGTG
>CAYWTJ010000024.1:0-16440 GCA_964460225.1 uncultured Planctomycetaceae bacterium
TGGGAAGCGTCGATCTCGGAAGGAGTTATGATATACTCTCCCGCGTTTTCCTTGTCAGCGGATTTGTCAGCACTTTTGTTAGCAGTTGTCAGCGGATTTGCGGTTCCATGATGCGAATGTCCCGTTCCGGTAGATGACTGGTTGTTTCCGGAATCTCTCGATGGAATCATTGTAAGTTCTTGGTGTTTTCCGACGTTCGACAACAAAAAACCGCTACTGGACACATTCGTTCCGGTAGCGGTTCTTGTTTATTTGGTGGAGGATAACGGGTTCGAACCGATGACCTCAACACTGCCAGCGTTGCGCTCTCCCAACTGAGCTAATCCCCCAAATCGATGAGGGAAATTGTATATAAATATCGGCCCCTGTCAATATGTTCCATCAGATTTTTGGGATTCCCGCAGACTTGATGGACGGCGGTAAAGCAAGCGAATCGCAAGCTTTTCGTATCCCGTTTCCGCAGCGGTCGCCAGATATTCTTCGCGCCCCCCCGCCCCATTCAAATGTCTGCGCTTGCCCGTCGATCACCACTCTCCAACGCCTCCTCTTCGCTGCAAGAGTACTCGGCTAATTGTGCGGCCCTAGTTCCCGCGAATTTTGGATAGGAAATTTCGGAATTCATCCGGGCAAATCAGTCTGGTTGCCACAATCACAAGCAACACACACACTCCAGCCAAAAGACTAACAATCCAAGAGAAAAGCCCTTCCAACCTCAGACAGGACACCATCGCCACCAACGTGCAAACACAGAACACGGCCGAAATGATCTTGGGCCAGTCAAAAGGTATTGGAAAAAGCCGTTGACTAAAAAAAATCCGCATTAAAAATATGCCAATGCAACTAAGCAGCGTACTGAGTCCTGCGCCAACGACACCAACATGGGGAATCAAAGCCACGCCAAAAGCGATGTTGAGCAGCAAACCAGCGAGATTGATATATATCTCAAGATGATTTTTTTTCTTGAGACTAATACCCGGCATAAAAATATACATTTGTCCGAGTATAATTGCGGGCGTAAGATAGATAACAACGGCCGCACCATCGTAAAAAAGCTCTGTCGTCATCAGCCGGACAATTTGACCGGAAAAAAGAGAAAGCCCCGCAAACACAAGCAAGGAAAGGGCGACACAAACACGAAAAATTCTGGCAACATTTCGAGGCATTTCTGGGTCGGTATGGTATTTGTATACCAACGGGGTTAGCGCGCCCTGAAATCCGGCCATTACCAGCCCGGCCACGCTTGCGATCCGGTAGCCGATCCCGTAAACGCCCACGTCTGACACCGAAAGAAAGTGATTGAGCATTAAACGGTCCATATACGTGCCAGCCCAGATTGCGATGCCAGAAAAAACCAGCGGCGAAGAGAACGTCAGCATTTCGCGGAGCAAGGCCAAATCTATCCGGAAAGGGAAGCTGAAGCGTAACCACCAAATACCCAACGCAATTGCCAACAGGCTTCCTGCCGTCATGCCAGCGACAAGCCCGATCAGCCCCCAATTCAGCACATATGCCAATAAAATGGAAATGCCAGCAGTAGAAATCGTCAACAACAGCGACACCACTGCAAACTGCCGACTACGCAATTCCCAACGGAACTGATTCTGCACCAAATTGAACAGTCCACTCGCCCATATGTATATTATGCCGCACTGGAATACATCGTCCATTCCGGTGCGGCCGAAGACATAAGGGGAAATGGACGTTGTAAACAGAAATGCGACCACAGTGAATATCGAATAAACTACAATCGTAAACCAAAAGGCAGAGGATGCGTAAAGAACTCTGCGCTCCAAATCCTTCTCCGAGGCATAAAAACGCGCAACTCCTTGCGTAACCTCCAACGCAATGGTCAAATTTATAACAACAGCAAAGACTGTGAGCAGATCCAAAGCTCCGTAATCCGCAGGACTCAGGACTCGGGTGTACAATGGAACAAGAAAAAGCGAAAGCCCGCGCGATACAATCGAGGGAAATACGTACGCGATACTGTCCCGAAAAAAAACTTTAATCATGGGTTTGCGACCTCAGATCCGCAACCGCAAGAAGGGCCGCTTCCATGTCTGGACGATGCGCAACCCCCAGTCCTCCAACCCCTGAATACTCGATCACCGCCTGAATGTTTTTTCGCCCACGCGCCCTTGAGAGGCAACACCCATCAACATAAGCGACCTTCTTCGGATCGAACATCCAGTGCTCCGGGATATCGCCGGAAATCAGACACCGATAGCGAGCCGCAACTGCCTCGCAACTCCATTGCGAACGGACAAACTCCTGAGCCCGCCGCCCCAAGCGCTCCCTTGCGTCGACATCGGCAATGAGGAATTCGATCGCGGACTCAATCTGCTCCGGCAGACAGAGCATACTTGGCGGAAAGAGGGACTCCGGGATAAAACTTTGTAGTGTCTGTAAACCATATCCCCCGACTACTGCGGGTTTCCCGTACCACGCTGCCTCACAAGCGAATCCTGCCATCGGCGTATCTGAGTAGATCTGATCAACCACGAAATCGGCTTTCTTGATCTCCTCAAAAACATCCGAAAACGGTCGCCCCTGCACCTCAACATAAGTGATGGAATAACCTTTCCGACGAAGATTTTCGATTGCTTCCACAACAAAAGGTGTTCCTTTTGCAGTAGGATTGCTGGGAGCATGAAGAATTCGAACTGCTTTATCGCGCGAACAAATGGCGGGGGAAGCATCTGCCCGTGCCAAGTCGCTGCTACCGTCAAAAGGCAATCCAAGCTGCAAATAATTAACAAACTTCTTCTGGAAAAATTGTGCTGTATAGATCGATCCGATAATGATCGATGAGTACGACTCAATGCGCTGCACACACTGCAAACGCTTTTGTGTTTGATGAACTAACTGCGCAATGGCCGCCGGAGAATCGACAACAGCCTCGTGGAAAGCCCCGTCAATATAGGGAGGACGCGCTTCAGAGCCGTGTGAAAGATTGAAAATCACCTTTTTTCGCAGGAATTTTAGTATCCGGAGATCCCATTGGTTGTGCAGCAATGACTGCCCAAATCCAAAAATAAACACATCATGTCGGAGGCAGGTATACAACACCCAGGGAAAAACCACTAAATTACCTAAGAGAAAGCAAACACGCTTGAGTATTCTTGGCATTGATGCAATCATTGCGACTTGAATGCACCAGTGACGACAGCGAACGAGCAAAGGCCGTTCTGCCTCTCTGTCATAGCCATAGGGATGAGGGGAAAATGTTACAAAGCGGTACGGAACATTCAATTTTCGAAAGCCCCGGCAGAGATTGCTGTAAAATCCACTAATTTCCTGAATCCCAACAAAAATTCTTTTTGGAGTGTGGGCCATTTCTATTCCTGCTGGCGACAAAAGAGTAGTTTGCATAAAGCGAACGAAAGACTTAAACAACTCCGATGTGGGTACTGGATATACCGGCCGTCTAAATAATTCCGCCCCAGTGGGGTTACTCCTTCTTAAACAAAGGAATGCCCCTCAAGGATATGGCGAATGGAGTATTTGGGGGTCACCAGTCGCAGAAGATACGCATACCCCCGGATCGGTCGCCGCTTCGATTTCCGCCACGCCCGCGAAAAAGAAAAAGCTGAAAATATCAGCGGCTTCCTTGTTCGCCACCACATGCGTGTAAAGGTCCACGTTCACAGCTTGCAACACACGATGAAAGTTCATGGTAGCAATTGCAGCGCGATCAGATCCGCACACCGGCTTGAATGGTATCCTGCGAGAGAAGCACCTTTAGTCCCCGTTTGCTGCGGCCATTCTCTGCACGCGCGCCGGCGAACCCCATGCCTTGCTCCCGGCGGGAATATCGGAATTGACAAAACTATTAGCCCCGATTACGCACCCGTCCCCGATGCAGACCCCGCGGCTGATAACGACATTCGGCCCAATGTAGCAGCGGTCGCCGATCTGTACCGGGCTGTGAACAGGCGGCTGAACGCCGCCGCTGAGCGCCCAAGCAACGGTGTCATGGGTGTAGATCTGCACCCCCGCGCTGATCGAGCAAAACGCGCCGATACTCAGTCCCCCGGAGCCGTCAAGAACGCAAAACGGGCCGATCCATGTGTTCCGGCCGACCGTCACCTTGCCGAACACGTGCGCGCTGTCGTAGATGGAACTGCCTTCCGCGAACCCGAGCGCTTGCGCCTTCTCCCAGCGATCCGAGATATAATCCCCTAACGGCAGCGTCCGCTCCCAGCGCTCATTGACACTGCTCCGCTGCTCCCGCAAAAGAGCGCGCAACTTTATGAGCAGCGTCTCTGCGTCCGCCCCCGTTTCCGCTGCGGTCTCCCTCCCGCCGTCACTCATCTTCGCTCTCCGCGCCCCCAGTCTCAACGTCCCGGCGCCGCCTGATCCGCCAGAGACTGCAAAAACTGCTGGAGTTCCCCAACCGACAACACGTGCGCTCTGGCATGGTTCAGCATCTGCACGCGCCACAGATACCACGCACCCTCAAGCCGGCGCAAGCCGCAATCCGCAGAACAACACAGGCAACAACCGCTTTGCAACGGGCGGTGAAACTTGGTCTGATGCGTTCATACATGGTGGGACTCCGACCGGAGGCGTATCGCTTCCGGAAATGTCCTCATGCCAGATGCTGGCCGAACAACTTCAGCCAATATTCAAAATTCAACAGCGACCAGATCAACAGCCGGCGGTTGATACGCCCTTGCAGATGCTCCTCCACCAGAGCGTTGATCGTCGGATAATCGAGATACTCGTAAATGCGGGAATTGTCGTCACACAGCAGCCGGCGGACGAAACTGACACTGTCGCCCTTAAACCAAGACTCGTCGGGAGCCGAAAATCCTTTCTTTTCCCCTTGGGCGATACGGGAAGGGACGAACCGCTCCATCGCCGCGCGCAGGAGCATTTTCCCGTCCTTGGTCTTCTTCAGGTAGTGAAGCAGTTTGTCACCCGTATCATTTTCGTTGAGGTGAACCACGGCCTGAAGATTTCCCAGTTTGTATTTCACCGGCACGCGCATGGCGAAGTCGACCAGGTCATTATCGAGGAACGGCAGCCGCAATTCAAGGCTATGAGCCATGTGCAGCTTATCCTCAACCTCCAGCAAACCCTGCAGGAAGGTCTTCACCTCAAAATAAAGGGAGTGATTGACGTAGTCCTCCGGCCCCCCAAGCCGGTGTTTGTGCTTCTTGAATACATCCCGGAAAATATCCTGGGTCCAGACATCCTTGACGTCTCCCCAGATGGGTACAAACGCCTTTTGAATCACGGAGTTCGGAATCAGACGCTGCCAATGCTGATAATACTTGCCCACATAATCATTGAAATCGGCGTTCACCACGGCGCGGTAGTAGCGCCAGGGATATCCGCCGAACAATTCATCGCCGCCGGTCCCGCCCAAGACCACCTTCACAAACCGACCCGCCAGCTTGGAAACAAAAAAATTAGGGTAACTCTGGCCGACCTTCGGAGTTTCCAGATGCCACACAACCTTCTCGATGCAGCGCTCCATGTCGCCCGCCTTCAGCACCATCTCATAGTGCTCGGTCCGGAACGCATAACTCATGTATTCGGCGTTTTCCCGCTCGTCAAAGGAGGCTTCCATGCCCATGGTCGAACTCTTGTCAAATCCGCAGGTGAAGGTCTTGATATCAGGGATGATCTTCGCCGCGACCGCCGTAATCGAGCCGGAATCAATGCCGCCGGAAAGATAGGACCCCACCTCGACATCGCTAACGAGCTGGCGCTTCACCGCCTGTTCGAAGAGCCGCTCCAGTTCCTGCCGGTACTCCGTTTCGTCACCATGCTGTTCCGGATCACAAAAATTGTAATCCCAGTACTCCCGCAGCGTCAGCGGTGCGGAACCGTCCGGGCGCACAATCGCATAATGCCCCGCCGGAAACGTCTGAATGTCCTGAAAAAAAGTTCGGGAGGTGAAAAGGTTCTGGAAGGTGAAGTACTCCAGCAGTGCCCGCCGGTCGAGAAGGCAGCGAACCCGGGGATGCTGCAGGAGCGCTTTCTGCTCCGAAGCAAACGCGAAAAGCCCGTCCTTGCAATAATACACCAGCGGCTTGACGCCGAACCGGTCCCGCGCCAGAAAGAACTCCCGCTTTCGGCTGTCCCATATGGCGAAGGCAAAATGCCCGTTGAACCGGATCAAACCGTCTGCGCCCCAGACAATATAAGCCGCAAGCACCACCTCCGTATCCGATTGGGAGAGGAACCGGTAACCGGCCTTTTCTAAATCCGCGCGCAATTCCCGATAATTGTACAACTCGCCATTGTAGGTGATCGAATACCTGCCGTCCGCACTGAACAACGGCTGCTTGCCATGTTCGGAGAGATCAATAATCGCCAGCCGGCGATGCCCGAGAGCCGCCGACCCATCGCAATGATAGCCCTCACCGTCCGGCCCGCGATGCACCATCGCGTCCGTCATCCGCCGGATGATCTCCAACTCGGCCGGCCTTCCGTCATAATAGAGGATTCCCGCTATTCCGCACATACGTCCAGCAGCCCCCCAATCACGGTGTCCTGTTCCTCATGGCTCATGCCGTAGTACAGCGGCAGGGCCAGATTACGGCGGAACACCTCCGCACTGTTCTCAAAGCTTCCGTGCTGCCGGCAGCACGGCGAATTCCGGAATGCGTTTTGCATATGGAGCGCATAGGTTCCGAATTGCACCTCGATGCCCTGTGCGCGCATAGTCGTCAGCACACGATCGCGATCCGGAATGAATACCGAAAACGTCTGATACGAATGCTTGCCGTTGGGGGTAACGCCGGGAAGCGTGACTCCAGGCTTGTTTTCCAGCAGGCTGATGTAACGCGCCGCGAGCTTCAGCCGGGCATCCAGCAGTTGCCCTATCTGGCGGAACTGCCCCAGAGCGACCGCAGCCAGAATGTTGCTTAGCTTGTAATTGGTGCCGATGCGCTCAAATTCCGGAGCGATGGCACCGTGCGTAACCTTCATGCCGAAATGCTTGTAAGAATTCATGAAGTCGGCCCATACATCGTTATCGGTGGTGATGAAGCCGCCTTCACCGGAGGTAATGAATTTACGCGGGTGCATGCTGAATACCGAGATATCGGCCAGTGCGCCGGTTTTCCGTCCGCGAAATTCCGAGCCAAGGGAACAGGCAGAGTCCTCCACGATGAACAATCCGTATTTTTCGCGGATGGCCCCGAGCCGGTCGTAATCAAGCGGATTGCCGAACTCAGATACGGGCATGATTGCGCGCGTACGCGGGGTGATGGCCTGCTCAATGCGGTCGTAATCAATCAGCATTGTACTCGGAGAAATATCGACTATCACGGCCGTCGCGCCGACAATCGCCACGGCATCGGCTGTCGCGGGGTAGGTATAATCGGGAACGATGACTTCATCTCCCGGTCCGATCCCAAGCGCGCGCAGCGCGATCTCCAGCCCGACCGTGCAATTCGTTACCGCAAGGACATGCCGACAACCGATGTATGCGGCGATCTCATCCTGCAACTGCCGGGTGATTTCCCCCTCGGTGAGCATCCCGCTATCGAGAACCTGGTTGACCAGCTCCTTCGTTCCCTGCGGCAGATAGGGCCGGATCAGTGGTATTTTATGCATTTTCCGTGATTCCCGCTCAAAAGGCCTCGTGTATAATTTTTCCGTCAACGCACTGCCACCGCTCCCCTTGCGTGTGCCCTGACCATTGCTCGCATTGCGCGCAATCCGCATCGGGATACTCCCGCCGGAGCCGCTGCATCGGTTCCGATGCCCATAGCTCCTGAATACTGCTCCCCTGCGCACTCAACGAAGGATTCGTGCGCCAGAGGTGATTGCACCGGGAGACGGTCGCGTCGGCGGAAATAACGAGCGTATGGCACAATTTCTGACAAAATGTGCGTTTTCCCGCACTGTCCGCACCGCCAAAAACGCCGCCTTGCGTATGCTCTTTGTACAAACGCACGCTGTCGAACCCGCCGAGATTCTCCTGAGAAATCAGTTCCGACAACCCCAGATGCGCCGTATCCTCGCAATCCACGAACGACACCTGAATCACCGGGGAAGCCCCGCATCTGGCCGCAACCAGTCGCCGGGCGCTCGCCATTCCCTGAGCCGTATGTACGCTGAAGGTGACAAACTCCAATCGCAGAAGCGTCTGCAGATCCTGTTCGCTCATGACCTGCCCGTTTGTACACATGTGAATTCGCAGCCCTCTTCCCAAGGCGTAATCCATCATGCGATTGAACTCGGGATGCAGCAGGGACTCCCCCCGCCAGAACGGCAGGATGATCGTTGCGGGGGAAACGGCGGCAATTTCGTCCGTCAACCGCTGCCACAGCGCGAACGGCATGTTCCCGGGGGCAAGTTCCGCAAAATGTCTGGGGCACATATGGCAAGCAAGATTGCACCGGGCCGTCAGCTCCAGAACAACCCGTTGCGGGAATGGTAGTATTCGATGATCGTCCAACGCGCTCCTTCCGTTGTATCTGGCCGGGCGAAGACATCCGCCGCCTTATACCAGCAATGCGCAAAGCAAACGGGGAGACAGCCCGGCGTTATGATCCCGTCCGCTAAACGCGGCAGAACGGGCGGGAATATACAATCCTGAGTGTATGCAAAATCCCCAAACAGAACAATAGATATGTTCATTTTCCGCGAAACGATCAGGTCACCCCCCACAAAATCGAGCGAAAAAAAAACAAACAATCAGGAGACACTCCCCTTGCTCTTTATACCGCACTTGCGGTCATGCGAGCCAAAGGGCGGTGTCACACGGATTGTTTTGGGAAGGGGGAGAACCCCATGCCGTTTGGGAAGACTGGCAATGTTACGGTGGACGAGCATCAAGGAGGGGGTGTTTCAGTCGCCAATTTGGAACACATCAACCCACCGCAAATAATTCAGCCAGCGCCAAACCCGAAAATCGAAGGGCCTTTCACCGGCCTGAATACGCCCCCATTCCCGACGAAGCGCGGGCAGATGCAGATACGGTGCCTCCTCCACATGACTCAGGGTGTCATCGATCCACCCGGCCAGCAGCTCCATCCACTGCTTCTCCGGCGTGGCAAATCCGATTTTGTCGCGGCGATCCAAGACCTCGTCCGGCACGATCCCGCGCATTGCCGCACGGAAAACCGCCTTGGTACAACCTCCCCGGTCCACCAAATACTCCTCTGGCAGGGACAGGGAATACTCCGCCAGCTCCCGCGTCAGAAACGGCACTCGGCTCTCGATGGAAAAGGCCATGGAATTTCGGTCCGCGTGCCGCAGCAGCAGAGGCAACCCCTCCCAGGTCAACTGGTAGGCAAGTGTCCGGCGCAACCGCTCCGGGCAACGATACATCTGGTCGCGCCGACTGCCAAGACGCAAACAGACCTTTTCCTCCCGCAGCCGCGCCCCGTCCAACCAGTCCGGCAACGGATTCCGGCCGCACACCCGCTGACCGAGACCGACAAGCGCGTCCGGCGTCAGTTCCCGAACCAGACGAATCAAAGACTCCTTGACGGAGCGTCCGGGCCATGCGCCCGTTGATTTCAGGAAGCGAAAAGCGCCCGCAAAATCACCACGTAACACCATGGTCGCCAGACGCTGTCCCGGATAGCCCTGATAGCCGCCGAACAGTTCATCCGCGCCTTGTCCGTCCAGCGTAACTGCGACCCCGCACTCGCGGGCGAGTTGAAAAACGCGCCTCTGGGCGTAAATGGACGTAGAGCCAAAAGGTTCGCCCTGATTGCGCACCATGTCGTCCAGATCGCGCAGCATTTCCCCCGGCTCCAGAAAAACCTTATGGGGAATGACCCGCGCATGCGCCGCAACCTTGTCGATCCACTCTTCCTCCGACACGTCCGAACCGCGGGCGACAAAGCTGAAGGTGTGAATTTCCGCCTCCGGCTCAAGATGGCGCACGGCACAGGCGACGGCCGAAGAGTCAATCCCTCCCGACAATGCGATTCCCAGCGGAACATCCGAACGCAGATGCAGCCGGATATTCTCCAGAAAGATCTCCCGGACGCGGGCCGCCGCATCGGCAAAGGAGTCCTCGGAGGTCTTTTCCACAGCCGGGCGCCAATAGCACTCCGCTTGCGCCCCGTGAATTGCGTCCAACCGCAGGGTCAGGCAGTGGCCGGCCGGCAGATGATAGACATCCTGTAAAAACGTCGCGTCACCAATGTCGTAAAGCCCATACTGCAGATAAACATACGCCGCCTGCGGCGAAACACGGCGACGGACGGACGGAAATTGAAAGAGAGCGGGAAGCTCCGACGCGAAGCAGAAGCCATCGCAATTTTGCGTATAAAAGAAGGGTTTAATGCCAAAGGGATCGCGCGCGCAGAACAGGGTCCGCTCCTGCCGGTCATAAACGGCAAAGGCGAACATCCCCGTCAGCCGCCCCAAGCCATCCTTGCCATTGCGTATCACCCATTGCAATAGAACTTCGGTATCCGTATGCGTGGCAAAAACCGCGCCCTCCCGGCAAAGTTCCTCACGCAGTTCGATGTAATTGTAGATTTCCCCGTTAAAGACGATGGTATAACGTCCGTCTGCGGAAGACATCGGCTGATGTCCGGCCGAAGAAAGGTCGATGATCGAAAGCCGGGTCTGCCCGAGCAGAAGCGCCAGCGGAATGCCAGAAAATGCGCCGGGCTCGCGGTGGCAATTTCCCGCCCGGTCATAGGCAATCGCCCCGTCGTCGTTCGGCCCGCGATGCTTCAGCGCCTCGATCAAACGCCGGACAAGCACATCCGCCTGCCGGGTCGCGGCGCCGTCTGCCGGTATCCACCCGAAAATGCCACACATAGAAATGCCCCGAATCCGTCACAGGCCGTCCACCGCCCGGCAAGCGCTCACGCACCCCATCACTCTGCCCGCCGGAACCAATCGCGGATATGCCCGACCATCTGCTCGGCGGCGTGACCGTCCCCGTATTCCGGAATCGCCTGGCCCGGCCCGGCCTGCTCCACCAATCTGCGCAAGGAAGACGCTCCGGCTCCCGCCAGAACATTCCAGCCGAATGCCACGGTTTCCGCCCACTCCGTTTCATTGCGCAGGGTAATGCAGGGGACACCGTGATAGTACGCCTCCTTCTGTACCCCGCCGGAATCCGTCGCGATAACGCGAGCCTGCCGCTCCAGCGCGATCATGTCAATAAAAGAGACCGGCTCAATCACCGTCAGCGACTCAAGCAACCCGCGCAGAGAAAACTCTTCGATTTTCCGCCGCGTCCTCGGATGCAGCGGCAGCACAACCGGCGCGACCTCTGCCGTCTCCCGCAGCCCTTGCAGAATGCCGCGCAAATTGTCCGCGCAATCGGTATTCTCAGCGCGGTGCACCGTACACAGCAGATATTCCCCCCGGACCAACCCGAGCCGGGCCACGATGTCGGACTGGGAATCCGCAACCGGGGCGAACGCCTTCGCCGCATCGTACATGATATCCCCGGTCTGCATCACCCCGCGCACAATGCCTTCCGCCGCAAGCTGCCGCACCGCGCCAGAAGTCGGGCAGAACAGCAGCGAACTGACGTGATCCGTCAGCACCCGGTTGACCTCCTCGGGCATCTGGCGGTTGAAAGACCGAAGCCCAGCTTCGATGTGAATGACCGGGATGTGCAACTTCGCCGCGGCAAGCGCACCGGCCAGCGTGCTGTTGGTGTCACCGTACACCACCACCGCATCCGGCGCGAGCTCTATCATCTCCCGCTCCAGCGCCTCAAGCATGCGCCCGGTCATCTGCCCGTGGCTGCCCCCCCCCAATTCAAACTGGCGGTATGGCTTGGGAATCCGCATGTCCTCGAAGAATACCCGGCTCATGTTGTCATCATAATGCTGCCCGGTATGAATGAGATATTCCACCACGTCTCCGGCTCCATCGGCCAGAATTGCGCGGCTCAGCATTGCCGCCTTGATGAATTGCGGGCGCGCCCCCACAACCGTCAACAGCTTGATTTGCATCGCATGTTCCCCATCGTCAGAACGCCCGGCAGTTCAACCGGCCATCACCGCGAAAACACCCGGCTTCCGTTTCTGCTCCAAATAGCGGTCGCCTCGTAATTCTCCGAACCGGCAAACGAAAACCGCTCGGCCAGCCGCCCTTCCGTCCACGCCTGATACATCGCCAGCAACGCTTCCGCTAACTGCTCGGGATTGTTATTTTCCACGCAAACGCCCGAGTGGGTTTCCCGGATGATCTCTTCCGCTGCGTTTTCGTGCGCGATCGCCAGAATGGGCCTGCCGGTGGAAAGGTAATCAAACAGTTTGCGGGGCGCGATCGATCGCTGATGAGGAGGGGTAATCAGCAGCAAACACGCGCAACCCGCCATGAAAGCCCCGACCTTATCCGCAGGAACCACGCCCTGAAACGTCACGTGACAAGCGGGGATGCGCGCAAGAAACGCGTCCTTCTCCTCCGCTGTAAACGCGCCGGCAAGCTCGAACCGGAACCGCACCGTATTCCCGGCGGCCTTCTCCAGAAACAATTGAATTCCCCGTGTCAGATCTTCAATTCCCCGCCGGTGGTCACTCAGTCCGATCCGCCCGCAATATCCCATCACGAATTCCCCGGATTGCGCCACCGCCCCGCCCCCGGCTTCGGAGAGAAAACCGCTGCTGACAAAAAGGAAACGCGACGCACTGGCTGGAAACCGCGCGCAGGCGTCCTCGAAAATCGGCTTGGTAATAAAGGTCACGCAGTCCGCCCGGGAAAAAATCTGACGCTCCAGTATCCCCTCGGCAAAGCGCCGCAACGGATTCGCCAGTTGAGGCTTGTGCGGCTCGAACAACCAGCCGTCCCGAACATCCGCAACCCAGCGGGAGCCGAACTTCCAGGAGAGATACAAGCCGGCCAGATGCAGAGACTCTGGCGGAGAGGTGGAAAAAATCACATCGGGTGCGCCGGCCTCCTTCGCCGCCCGTTCACATGCCCGGACGACCGAAAGCGCCCAGAACATCGCGCGATCCGGAATGGCAACCAGATGCACAAAGCCGGAGAGGAACTTCCGCAACCGGGACAGCACCGTCGTTCCGTCGTTCCGTCCGCTGCCGCTGCGGGTCAGTGCCGCGCGATACCGGGGGAACGGAACCGTGTGATGAACCGCGCCATAAATCCCCTCCGTCCGATCCTGAGGGCTAAAGACATGCACCTCATGTCCGCTGTTCACCAGATATTTTTCAACATGAGACGGTCGATGAACGCCGCCGCTGATCTCGGGAGGATAATGCAGTGCCAAAATAAATATGCGCATACGCCACCCCTTAAACCAAATTCGCTCGCGGAGAGTCGCCCCGGATCGACGCCCCTCCCGTCCGCCACTCCCCCGGCACGAAACCGCCAGCGGTGAGGAACGGTTGCCGGCTCAAATCACCGCCATAAGCGCCAGATTCCGCAACCATCCTGTTTTGAAGAACCCATGCCGGACAACCGCCAGCCGCCTCGCCAGACAATTGCTTTCCGGCAACCGGGCGAACGCCTCAACAATCTCTCGCTGCCGCTCCGGCAACCGCGAGCGATTCGCCGCCAGAAAAGTCTGCGCCTGCCGGCAGGCTTGGGCGATGCGGGCCCGATAGAACTCTGGCCCCCGCATTTTCCGGAGCAACCCCACCACCCCGCCGGATCGAGCGCCCAACGTATTCGCGCCATGCTGACGGTAGAGAATCATCTGCTCCGGAATCACTTCGACCGCGCCCAAAGCAACGGCGACAAGCCCCAACCACCAATCGTGCATGATGGCTTCTGCCGGCACGGGAAGCGCGGCCTCGCGCAATGCCCGGTTTCCCGCAAGGGTACAACCGGTTATCGTGTTCTGCATCAGCATTCGCGGCAGCGTGCCGCCCCGGAAAGGGTCCAGGTTTTGAAACCGCCAGAACGATGACGCCGTGACCTGCAAGTTGCCGTCGCAGACGCGCAGATCCGTGTGCACCAGCAGCGGAACTTCATTCCCTCGCGTCGCCTCATGCTGCCGCAGCCGTTCGATGGAAATCCGGATCTTCTCAGGCAACCAAACGTCATCCTGATCGCAGAACATAAAATAACCGGCGGAGGAATGTTCCAGCAGGCGGGAAAAATTGGCGCATGCCCCCAAGCGCCGGGGGAGCTCCGGAAGGATGGTCACCCGGCCGGGATGCGTTTCGGAAAATTGACGGAGGATATCGAGCGTCTGGTCATCGGACCGGTCATCGCCCGCTATCAAATGCCAGTCCGTGAACGTCTGCCGTTCCAGCGACAGCAGTTGTTCGCCGAGATAGCGCCCGCCATTGCAGGTAGCCAGAAGGATGTCAACCTGTGCCATAGAGTCCTCGCCGGAATTCCCATCACTGAAAAACAGATACCGCGCGGAAATTCAGCAACACGACCGGATGACGCCCGCAATCCGGCGGATCTCTTCGTCAGCCAGATAGGGATGCATCGGCAGCGAGAAAATCTGACGTGAAGTCTCCTCCGCAACCGGCATGTCGCCCGCCCGGTAGCCGAGATACTCCATCGCTTTCAGAAGATGCATGGGAATCGGATAATAACGCGCCGTCGGAATGCCCTCTGCCTGCAGCGCTTTCTGGATCGCCGCCTCGTTCGGGGACATCACGGAGAATTGCGCCCAGACCGAGAGGTTTCCCTCCGGAATCACCGGCAACTTCACCGCGCCGGCCAACTCGCGCAAATATCCCTGCGCCACCCGCTGCCGCGCCTCGATTTCGGCCGGGTACGCCTTTAGCTTTTCCAGCAGAATCGCCGCCTGCAGCGTATCCAGCCGGGCGTTCAGACCGATCCGGATGTTATCGTATTTATCGCTGCCTTTGCCGTGCACGACCAGGGAGCGCAGCTTCTGCTCAAGCTCGTCGTCATCGGTGAAAACCGCCCCCCCGTCGCCATAACACCCCAACGGCTTGGCGGGAAAAAAGCTTGTGCACCCGATGAGACCAAAGGTGGGCGCCCGACGGCCGCGCTGCATCGCTCCCAGCGCCTGCGCTGCGTCTTCGATAATCGGCAGCTTGTAGTGTCCGGCGATCCGGCCGATGCGGGCATAGTCCGCGCACAGGCCGAAAAGATCCACCGGCAGAATCGCGCGCGGACGGAGTTTCCCCTCCGCCAGCGTCCGCTCAATGGCCTGCGTCAGCTTATCCGGATCAAGGTTATAAGTATCCGGATCAATATCCACAAATACCGGAGTCGCCCCAACCAGCGCGATCATCTCGACCGTGGCGAAAAACGTGAACGGCGTAGTAAATACCGCGTCCCCGGCCTTGATGTCCATAGCCATCAGCGCCAGCAGCAGCGCATCGGTCCCGTTCGCGCAGCCAATGCAGTGCCGGCTGCCGATGAATGCCCCCAATTCCTGCTCGAAAGCTCCGACTTCCGGCCCGAGAATGTATTTTCCATGCTCCAGAACCCGGCCGATGGCGGCATCTATTTGGTTCTTCAGCAATTTGTACTGATGTTGCAAATCGATAAATTGCATTCGTTCCCGTCTTCCTGTTCAATCTCTGCCTGCCGGCCACCCTCTGCCCGCGCCTCTCCCCTGCCCCACCTCAACGGCTCTCACCGCCGCTTCAGCTCGTCATAAGGAATCTGTCCCACGCGCAAAGACTCCGGCAAAGGAGCTTCTTCCTCAAGATCCAGACACCGTAGGACCCCCGGCGTCGCTTCCCGGTACCGCAAACCGCTCTCCGGGCAGGTCATCACGCCGTCGGCGCCCGGCTGCTTCAGAATATTGGCATGCCGGCTCATCCACCCCCTTTGACGCCCCGGGCACCCCATCACCAGCGCGTAGTCCGGAACATCCCCGGTCACAACTGCGCCCGCCGCTATAAAGGCATAACGCCCCACCGTAACCCCGCACACAATCGTGGCATTGGCGCAAATCGTCGCCCCGCGCCGGATCACCGTCTTCATATACAGTTCATGCCGGTTTACCTGACTGCGCGGATTGATGACGTTCGTCAGCACGCAGCTTGGCCCCAGAAAGACATCATCCTCAACCACCGTGCCGTCGTAGATGGCAACGTTATTCTGCACCTTCACATTCGACCCGACCTCGGCTTTTCCGCCAACGAAGGTGTTCTGGCCGAAAATGCACCGCTGCCCGATCTTCGCTCCGGACGAAATATGCGCAAAATGCCAGATCTTTGTCCCCGCGCCAATCTCCGCCCCGTCATCAACATACGCTGATTCATGCACGAAATAATCCGGCATTCCCGCCCCTCAATATGAAAGTTTTTCCATCAGCCGAACGCCGGACATCACGTCGTCGCGACTGGGGAACATCTCTTCACGGCCTTCGGCGATGTACTTGTACAGGGTATCATGGCCCTTGCCGTACACATGGTCAATGGCGAAGTTCATATCCGGCTTCTCCATCCCCTCCACATTCCAGAAGTCGATGGTATTGAGGTTCGTTCCAGATAGCCGGATCGTGCCATGCTCCGCAATCAGCGTATGTTGATGACGGGGCGGAGATTGGCGCGGGGACAAAGATCTGGCATTTTGCGCATATTT
>CAYWTJ010000025.1:0-49553 GCA_964460225.1 uncultured Planctomycetaceae bacterium
GCACCGCGAGAGCAGGCCGGCCAGAAGCGCCTTGTGCAGTTCGATGTCCTCGGGGTTCTCACCCTTGCCGAGCTTCGGCTGCTTGCCCCGGTAAGGCACGGGTGCCACGGTCTGCTTCGCGGGGCGGAAAGTATCATGAGGACGACCGCGAGTACCGGGGCGCGCGCGATACGCGGTTTGTGGTGTGGCCGGGCTCGGGTCTCAGCGGCGGGCATCCGCAATGGATCATGTCCGCCGAGATCGTCGAAACCAGTCGCGCCTTCGCCCGCTGCTGCGCGATCATCGACCCCGCGTGGCTGGAGGAGCTGGCTCCGCATCTGCTGAAATACACCTATACCGACCCGCACTTCGACGAGTCCGACGGCTTCGTGCGCGCCCACCAGAGCGCAACGCTTTACGGCTTGCCGGTGGTCGAGAAACGGCGTATCCACTATGGTGCGATTGATCCGGCGAAGGCGCGGGAGATCTTCATCCGCGAGGGACTGGCCCGGCAGCGGCTGGTCAGCAATCTGCCGTTTTACCGCGAGAATTGCCGCCTCATCACCAAACTCGAGGACGAGCAGCACAAGCTCCGGCGCAAAGATCTCGTCGCGGACGAAGATACCATCGCTGAATTTTACGCCGCCCGTCTGCCGGACGATATCTGCTCGCTTAAGCAACTGGAGCGTTACTGCCATAGCCGCGAGGCAGCGGGCGGGCGCAATCTGTTTTTGCGCGAGGAGGACGTCGCCCTCGAAGGCAGCGGCGGCCTGAGCCGCAAGCTCTTTCCGCCCGTCTTGGAACAGGGCGCGCTGCGTTTGCCGCTGAATTACCGCTTCGAACCGGGACACCCCGAAGACGGCGTGAGCTGTGCGATTCCGGCCGGAATGCTGGCGGCGCTCGACCCGGCGGTCTTCGACTGGCTGGTGCCGGGGCTCTTGGGCGAGAAGGTGGCGCTCCTGATTCGCAGCCTCCCGCGCAGCTTGCGCAAGGAATTCAATCCCGTTCCCGACGCGGTCGAAAAATGTCTGCCGCTGCTGGGCGCGCCGGTCGGAGCATTTTACGAACGCTTCGCCCACACGCTCTGTCAGCTTGCCCCGGTTCGGGTGGCGGTCAGCGATCTGCGTCCCGACGAGTTGCCGCCGTTTTTAAAGATGCACTTCAAGATCATCGACGCCAACGGAAAGACCATCGCTCACGGCCGCGACCTTAAACAGCTTCAGAAGGACTGCCGCCAGCAGGCGACCGAGAGCTTTTCGCAGGCCCCCAAGGAGAAGTTCGAGCGCACCGGCCTGACCGCTTGGGGCGATCTGATCCTGCCGGAGCAGCTCACCCTGCCCGGCGGCGCGGCGGGGTATCCGGGCCTGTCCGATCAAAGCGTGACGGTAGATTTGAAAATCTTCCCGACCGTCCGCGCCGCCGAAATCGCTACCCGCCGGGGCGTCTGCCGTCTGGCGCGGCTGGAGCTGGACGCCCAATGCCGCAAGATCGCCCGCAGTCTGCCGCTTCATTCTTCCGCGCAAATGTACTACGCCGCCATCGGCGGTTCGGCCGATACTTTGCGCGACGAGATTCTCGAAGCCGGTTTCCTTCACCTCTACGACGCCACTTTTCCCGGTACGACCGGTCTGACCAGTGCGACTGGCGTGACCAGCGCAGCAACCTTCCCGCGTGACAAGGCAGGGTTCGAGCGATTCCTGAATGCCGTGCGCACTGGATTGTACGATCTTGCCAACAACGCAGGGCTTGCCGCTTCGCAGGCGCTCCTGCGGGCTGCCGAACTGCACGCCGCTCTGCAAACCCCGCCCGCTGCACTTTCGCCAAACCAGAAAGCGGGCCGCGATGAGGTGGCCGCGCAATTTGCGGCGCTGATTCATCCGGGCTTTGTACGCGAGGCGGGTATGGAAAACACCCCGCATCTGCCCCGTTACGTGCAGGGATTGCAGGCGCGGCTGCACAAGCTCCAGACCGCCGCGCCGAAGGACCGCGAACGTGCGAAGGGTATCCACCCGCTCTGGGAGCGTTGCCGGGCGGGATTTGTCCGGGCGCAGAAGGAGGGGCGGGCGAACCCGGCGCTCGGACGTTACCGCTGGCTGCTGGAGGAGTATGCCGTTTCGCTCTTTGCGCAGGAGCTGGGGACGCCGGAGCCGGTCTCGCAAAAACGGCTTGACGAGCAGTGGGCGGCCGTGGAAGCCGGTTGGAAGCGATAGCGGACAACCCCGAAAACAGTTGAATGCTTCCGCCGTTGTCCTCCGATGTTTGCGCTTGCCGGTTGCCGGTGCAGACAGGGGACCGACCCCGTTTCGCTCGTCGCCGGATTCGCCGCCGGGATCTGCCTGTCGTGCAGGATGCGCGTTTTCCCTCTGTTTTGTCCGGCTCCGGATTTGTCCGGGGCATAACCGGAGTACACAAATGACAATCCGACAACGGCTCCTTTTGTTCCTGCTCCTGACCAGTAGCCTGCTGGCTGCGGACCCGTCGCTGGAATATATGGCGGGGCAACTGATCCTGACGGGATTCCGGGGGACGACGCCGGCTGAATGCGCGAGTATTCTTGATGACGTGCGTGCCGGGCGCGTGAGGGGCGTCATTCTCTTTGCGCGGGATGTCGCCCTGAACCGTCCGGTCCGCAACATCGTCTCGCCGGCTCAGGTGCGGGAGCTGACCGCGGCGCTGCAGGAAGCCGCCCGCCCGTCCGGTCTGCCTCTGCTCATCGCTGTCGATCAGGAGGGCGGACGCGTGGCGCGCCTGACTCCGGACCGCGGATTTCTGCCGACATGGAGCGCGGAGGAGTTGGGGGCCGGCGGGAGCCTTCTGCGGGTGCGTGGCGCGGCCGAGGCGATCGGCCGGGAGCTGAACGCCTCCGGTTTCAATCTTGATTTTGCCCCGGTGGCGGATGTCAACGTCAACCCGGACAATCCGGTCATCGCCCGTGCCGGCCGCAGTTTCTCCGCCGAGAGCACGGTCGTCTCCATGTTCGATCTGGAGTTTTTGCGCGGTCTGCACGCGACGGGCGTCCTGGGCTGTCTCAAGCATTTTCCCGGCCACGGCTCGGCATTCAACGATTCCCACGCCGGACTCACCGATATCACGGCCACCTGGAGCGAAACGGAGTTGCAGCCGTACCGCGACCTTATATTGTGCGGAGAGTGTCAACTGATTATGACCGGCCATCTCTTCAACCGCCGCCTCGATCCGGAGTACCCCGCCACGCTCTCGCACCGCACCCTTACCGGCCTGTTGCGCGGGGAGCTGGGCTACGATGGCGTAATTATCACCGATGATTTGCAGATGCGCGCCATCACGGATCACTACGGCCTGGAGCAAGCGGCAATCCTTGCGCTCCGGGCGGGAGCCGACCTGCTGCTGATCGGCCACAATCTCTCCGGAGATCTGCAGGTTGCCGGGGTGTTGCAGTCGGCGCTGACGCAGGAAGCGCGGCGTTCGGCGGAATTCCGGACCCGTCTGGAGGAATCGTATCGACGGGTATTGAAATTGAAACAGGGCTTGCGCCAGCAAACCACCCGCTGACCACGGCGCGGCCTGCGCGGTTCGGTGACTGATCTGCTTTGCGCAAGAATATTTGCGAGGGGACTCAGCTTCGGGAGCGCACGGCCCGCCAGCAGCCGGTGATATGGTCGTCGACGATGCCGACTGCCTGCAGGTAGGAGTAAATGACAACGGGACCGCAGAAGGAAAAACCGCGTTTTTTCAGGTCTTTGCTGACACGGATGGACAGCTCCGACGAAGCGGGAATTTGCCGCCAGTTGGTCCGCCTCGGGCGGGCCAGAACCGGCTTGCCGTCTGTAAAGCCCCAGAGATAGTTTCCGAAGCCGGAGAACTCTTTCTGCACGCGCAAGAATGCCCCGGCATTCCTGACGGCAGCGGAAATTTTTCCAGCATGTCGTATAATGCCGGGATCTGCCAGCAGGCGCCGTTGCGCCTCATCATCAAACGCCGCAACTTCGAGCACCTGCCAGTCGCAGAATGCCCGCCGGAAATTCTCCCGCTTTTTGAGGATGGTTAGCCAGGACAACCCGGTCTGGAAGCATTCGAGAACAAGCATTTCAAAGAACCGGCGCTCATCGTGGCAGGGGACGCCCCACTCGTTATCGTGGTATGCCACATACGCCGGATCGCTGCCGCACCAGCCGCACCGGCACTTGCCCTGCGAGCGTTGCAAGCCGCCCTGCCGGGGGGAGAGTTCCTCTGCCGATGGATCGCCTTGTACCACGGAACGCCCCTTCATCTGAATGCCAAGTTTTGCTTGGGCTTATCACGTCCAGCAGGAAGAATAGCGAACTGCTTTGAGCGCAAGCGGACAGGGCGCGTTGCGTCCGTGCGGGGCGGCGTGCTTTGCGCCGCGCAACCGGCAGCAATCCAGAACGGTGCACCGGCAGGCATCCTGCGCGGGGCGTGGACGGTCGGTTACTGCTGCCGTCTTTCGCCCTGATCCTTCGCAGCGGCGGGCTGTTCGGGCTGAACCGGAAACTCCGTACCGGCAAGATCGCGCCGGCTGAATTCGACGGTCTCCGCATTTGCCTCGGGACTGTTGTCTGCCGGTGCAACTGGCGCGGCCGGCGCGATCGGCGCGGAAGGGTCTGCCGCGACCAGACGGCTGCGGCGTTCCTGCTCGTACAGCTCTTGCGAAAGCTTGCGCCGGTGTTCGGCCTCTTCCAGCCGGATGATGCGGGTGGTGCGGCCGATGCGCGGGGCGGCGGCGGCTTGGCTACGCTCGGAAATCTGACTGCGCAAGCGCTGGAACGCCTCCCCGAATTCATCGAACTTGTCGCCCAGATAGAGGCGTTGAGCCTGTTTGTCGTTGATCAGATCCTCGGGCGTTCCGTGCTTCAGAACGCGCCCATCGTGAATGATGTAAACGCGGTCGGCGATGGTGAAGGTTTCGAATACGTTATGATCGGTGATGAGAATGCTCATCCCGCGCACGCGCAGGCTGGAAATGATCTTCTGGATGTCCGCGCAGGCCTTGGGGTCAACGCCGGAAAAGGGCTCGTCCAGCAGCAGAATTGCGGGATTGGTGACCAGCGCGCGCGCGATTTCCAGCCGCCGCCGTTCGCCACCGGAGAGGGTCGCGGCAAGACTCTGCGCCACCCGGGAGAGGCCCAGATCGGCCAGCAGTTCCGACAACCGCTGCTGCCGTTCGGAACGGGTGTAATCCTGCGTTTCAAGGATTGCCATAATATTCTCTTCCACCTTCAGGTTGCGGAAGATGCTCGGCTCCTGCGCGAGATACCCCATCCCGCGCCGGGCGCGCAGATACATCGGCAGACGGGAGACATCCTCGCCCTGACACTTCACATCGCCGGCTTCGGACTGGATCATCCCCATCACCATGCGGAAGGTGGTCGTCTTGCCCGCGCCGTTGGGTCCCAGCAGGCCGACAATCTCGGCGTGTCCGACGTGAAAGTCCACTCCGTCGACCACGCGGCGGCCGCCGAAGGTTTTCTGTAAACCGCGTACCTCAAGCAAGGGCATCTGGCGCTCTCCTTAATGTATCGTAAACCCGCTCCGTCCTCCCCGCTCTGGCGGGGCCGGTGGCAACTTCTCCCGGCAATTTTAGCGATCGGGGGGCGGGAAGGAAAGACATTTTGCCGATTTTACCTCCGGGGAGAGTTCCGCCGGGACTTTCGGGGAATTGATTTCATTTGCGGGAGTCGTGAAACACGCATCCTGAGTTGTCTGCTCAGGAGAGCAGGCTGAAACCGCCTTCCCAAATTAACGCCGCGATTTCCCGGTAATGACTTCTGGCGGGTAAGTCCATCCGCACGAGGAACGAAACCGCAAACATGAGCGAAATCTACCGGATGGTGGGTTTGATGCCGTGCGAAGCGGCAAGGGTTGCGCGCCCCAGACCCGCGCCAGTATGGCCTGTCAAATCGCCTGAGTGCAAGCGCAAGACGAGAATGCTCCCGAATTCCGGGGCAAATTCCCGGCCTATTTTATGGCAATTGCCCTGTTTTGGCGGGGGAAGCGGATTGTGACACGCTCCCGGTCGCCTGTCCGTGCCGTTGCGCGGGATATTGGGAACACTTGTAGGCCGGACGCATGTCCGCTGGCTTGCCAAGTGGCGCAGCGTGTGTTCAGTAATGTAGTTCCGTCAGGGTGCGAACGGCGGCATCGCTGAATTTCATCGAGGCGAATACCCGGCGGTTAAGTTCCCCCAGTAGCTTGCCCCGTTCGATCAGTTTGGTGGGATTGGTGCCGCCCGGCAGCATCACGCTCAATTTCTGCACAATCTGCTCCAATGGTTTCTGCTCCTTCGGAGACGGGATCAGCAGCGGGAATGCTTCCAGATCCGCGCGCGAGAGGTACACCCCTTTGAGTCCCTCCGCCGGCGGGCGGTAACGGCTGAAATAAAACTGCCCGTAACGCGAATTGAGCAGCGCGCAGAGGTAGGCGCACGAAAATCCCTTGACCGTCTGGATGCCGTAGAGGCCGGAGGTGAAGATCAGTTGCTGCCGGTCCACCGCCGCGCTGACGGGAGTGAAGGTCCGCCGGACCAGCAGCTTCTCCGGGCAGTCGTACTCTTCCTGCCGGGGCAGCCGGGCCATCAGGTCTTTGCGCATCAGGAAAAATTCGCGCTCCTCCCCGAGATGGAACGGGGTGACCGCCTCCTCTGCCGCCGCTGGCGTCCACTCCGGGGAGGGGCAGGTCAGCCGGCGCGCCTTGGGGTCATGCGCTTGTACGCCGTTAAAAATCTCGCTGACATCCCCCAGCCGGCGGCCGTCTTGGCAGAGCGACAACATGGTCTTTTCCAGAACGTCCGGCAGCTCCACCCGGCGCGGAACCGTGACCGCCTCTCCGTCCAGCAACGCGAGCATCTTGTCCAGCAGCGCCCCCACGCGAAACGGGCGGGTGACGCATTCGCTGACGCCGAGGCGGAAAATATCTTCAATCTGGTTCATCTGCAGCGCGGGAATTACCGCCAGCACCGGCAATTCCGCCGTGCGCGCCTTGCTGCGCAACTCCGCCAGAAAAATCCCGACCCAGTCGTCTTCCGGGGTGAAGGAGAGGACCAGAAGGTCCCACCTCTGCCGGCGCAACAACTCCCGCAACTCCGCGCCATCGTTGGCCGAATGTCCGCCATGTCCGCGCAGTTCCAAACCGGCGAGGCAGGTGGCGGCGCTGTCGGGACTGAATCCGGCAAACAGAATCTGAGCCAAGAGCGCTCCTTTCTTCTTCGGGGTGCCGTGCGGAGAGGAAAACGGCGATTTCGCCAGTCTTCCTCCGCACGATTCGTAACGGTCAACGCGCGAAAATTTCAATCGGCAGGAATAGATCCCTACGTACCGATAATGTGGGAGCGATAAAACCATTTGGCGAGATAAGCGGCGGCTATCACGGCAAGAAGCCAGATGGTTACGATAATCAGGGCGGCCAAAAAAGAACGTTTCTTGGGTTGGCACGCTGCCTGAGCAGCGCGATTCCTGCACTCCGCAACCACATCCGCCGGCACAAGCTTCATTCCGATCCAGATGCCGAGCGGCAGCAGAATCAGATCGTCAAGGTATCCGAAAACAGGGATGAAGTCTGGAATCAGATCGATCGGACTGAGCGCGTAGGCCACCACCCCAGCCAGCCAGACCTTGGCATACCACGGCGTCCGCGGGTGCTTCGTAACCAACAGCAAGACATGAATTTTCCCTTTCCATGTCCTTGCCCATTGCTGAACGCGATCCCATGTTTTCATGCGCGGATGATAGAACTCCCGTGACTCTATAAACGCGGCGGCGCGGAGCATTGTTGCAGAAAAACCGACCGGCGGCCACCCTGTTTTCCCGGATACCTCCGGTGGCAGACGATTATATGGATTTGTCGGCCGGGGAGGAAAGCACTTCTTGAGGTTTTTTTCGCCAAGGCTATAATGAACGCATCCCGGCGGCGGCGACGGGGCGGGAACGCGCCCGCCATACCCCGCCCCAGCCGGACGGATTGGCGAATGGTGTGCTCTATTATTTACATACAAAGGAGAATATCGTGGCGGAAAAACTGGTTCTGCTCTACTCGGGCGGTCTGGACACCAGCGTGATGTGCAAATGGCTGGCGGACAAGGGCTATGAAATCATCTGCTTCTCGGCGGACGTCGGTCAGCGCGAGGACTGGGCGGGCATGGAGAAGAAGGCGCTCGCTTCCGGGGCGAAGAAACTGATTGTCGCGGATCTCAAGGAAAAATTTGTCAAGGATTTCGTCTTCCCGGCGGTGCGCTTCAACGCCCTTTACGAGGGTCGTTACTTCCTCGGTACCTCGCTGGCGCGGCCGTGCATCGCGGAAGAGCTGGTCAAGGTCGCCAAGAAGGAGAAGGCCACTACCTTCGCCCACGGCGCTACCGGCAAGGGCAACGATCAGGTTCGTTTCGAGCTGACGGTTGCCGCGCTCGCGCCGAAGATGAAGGTCATCGCTCCGTGGCGTATGGCCGACTGGGCTGCGGAGTTTAAGGGCCGCAGCGACATGATTGATTACGCGGCCAAGCACAAGATTCCCGTCAAGGCCAGCAAGAAGAAGCCATGGAGTTCCGACGAGAACCTGCTGCACATCTCCTTTGAAGCAGGTGTGCTGGAAGACCCTGCTTACCGGCCGGATGCGGATATGTTCGAGTTGTCGGTCGATCCGAAGAAGGCGCCGAACACGCCGGAGATCATCGAGCTGGAATTCGACAAGGGTACGCCGGTCAAGCTTAACGGCAAGAAGCTCGGCGCGCAGGCGATGCTGGCGGCGTGCAACGCCATCGGCGGCAAGCATGGCGTGGGCCGGGTGGACATGGTCGAGAGCCGGTTTGTGGGCATGAAGAGCCGTGGCGTGTACGAGACCCCCGGCGGCGCGATTCTGTATGCCGCGCACCGCGATCTGGAGGGCATGACGCTGGACCGCGACCTGATGATGCTCCGCGACAGCCTGATGCCGCGCTTTGCGCAACTGGCGTATTTCGGTTATTGGTTCGCGCCGGAGATGGAGGCGCTGATGGCTCTGAGCGACAACGCCCAGCACTATGTCACCGGCAAGGTGAAGATCGAGCTGTACAAGGGCAACATCACGGTGATCGGACGCGAAAGCCCGGTGTCGCTGTATGACGACAAGGTGGCGAGCATGGAAGACGACGGCGGCGCGTACAATCAGGCCGATGCGACGGGCTTCATCCGCCTGCACGGGTTGCCGCTGCGCGCCCACGCCCGCCGGAAATAGTTTCGATATTTTTTGCCAGATACGTTGCATATCGGGGCGTTCGCACGGGCTGTGAATGCCCCGATTTTTTTCGCTGAGCGGGTGCAATCGGGGGCATTTTTACACGTGTTGGATTCTTCCCAGCTTACAAGGCGGGTGCGTGAATGGTGGACGTCCGTGGTTTGCCGGGCTGACCATGAGCGGTTTCCGGGGGACTCGTACGGATGTTACGCCCGGACAAAACGTCACCGTGGTAGCGAAGGATGGAAGGGAATACTTCAGGATGCATGGCCGCGATTACGTGACGAGATTGGCGCCCAGTCCTACCGGCGCGCTGCATCTGGGCAATGCCCGGACGTTTCTTATTACCTGGTTGCGCTGCCGGCAGCGGGGAGGGCGGTTGATCCTGCGGGTGGAGGACCTCGACCATCCGAAGATCAAACACGGCGCGGCCGACGGGATTTATGAGGACCTGCGCTGGCTTGGTATTGATTGGGACGAGGGATCGGTGCCGTTCGATCTCGCCCGTGTCCCTGCGCAGGGGGAGGTCGAGCGTGCGGCGCGGGATTTTATCCAGAGCCGGCGGTCGGAGGTGTATGCGCAATATTTCCGGCAACTGCGGGAGCGGGGGCTGATCTATCCCTGCGTCTGTACGCGGGCGGACATCTTGGGCGCGCAGTCCGCGCCGCATCCGGGCGAGGAGCTGCGTTATCCCAACAACTGCCGGGGACGTTATGCGAGTGAGGAGGCGGCGCGGGAGGCGACCGGGCGCTCTCCTGCGTGGCGGTTCGTCGCGCTGGCGGGCGGAAGCTGCTTTACGGATGTTTTTTGCGGGCCGCAGATTGCTGATTTGCAGGATTTCAGCGGGGACTTCGTGGTTGCGCGCGAGGCGGGAATGCCGGCTTATCAGCTTGCGGTCGTCGTGGACGACCATCTGATGAATGTCAGCGAGGTGATTCGCGCCGACGATCTGCTGCTGAGCACGCACCGGCAACTGGCGTTGTACGCGGTCTTCGGCTGGACGCCGCCGGATTTTTTGCATGTTCCGTTGATCGTCGGGCCCGATGGCCGGCGGTTGGCGAAGCGTCATGGCGATACGCGTATCAGCGCCCTGCGTGCGGCCGGGGTCTCCCCGGAGCGGGTGATCGGCTGGTTGGGCTGGAGTTGTGGCCTGCTGCCGTCTGCCGCCTCCGCCAGCACCGTGCGGGAGTTGCTTCCCCATTTTGACCTGCATAAAATTCCACATACGCATTTTGTTGCCGACCGGCAGGCATTGCTGCCGTTGCTGGGGGATCTGTTCCAGACGTAATGCGGAAGCCTGAATTTTTTTTACCGGGAGCGAAAAGGTTTTTCTTGCCGAAAATCCGGCTGGCGATTATTGTTTGCGCATGGGATTTGGGATCGGGATATCCCGAGATCGGGTGTCCCACGGGATGAAGGAGAATGATTATGAAAAAGTTGGGTTTGATTGCGCTGGTTCTGGCTGGCATGTTCACTCTTGGCGGTTGCGCCAAGACCTGCCATAGCTGCTGCGGCACCTGCGGGTACTGCGAAACCTGCCCGTCCGGCTGCTACGATGCCGACGGCGAATGCAACGACTGATTGCGCCCTCTTTTGCGCAAGATGCCAAGGACGCCCCCCGCAACTGCGAGGGGCGTCCTCTTTCATGCGGAACAATCCGCGCCGCCCGGGTTATTTTTTCAGATCGTCGGTGCTATACCAGGCGGTGTTGTAATTGGCGGTCGCGTCCGGCGGGGTGATCTGACAGTCGGGCTTGGTCTGCGACTTGGTTTTCTTTTTGTAGGTTTTGGCGATTCGTTTGTTGTACAGCGCTTCTGCCTGCGGAGAGGTAAAGTCGCCGAAATTGGTCTTGGCCCAGCGCGGCGTATCGGCACTCGTGAAGCCGTCCACATCCCTATCTTCGGTCTGCTTGCGGGCTTCCGCGATGCGGGGCGTAACCGTCCCCGGTGCAGGGCCGCCGTCCCAGTTGGCGGTATTGACCGGGATATAATTCATCGTCCCGCCCGCGCCATAGCTGGTGCCGAAGTTTGTGCCATGTCCGTAACCGACATCGCCGCTGTAGTCGCTGTTGTAGGTGCGGTAGCCATAAGCAGCCGGTGTCTGCTTTTTGCTGAATATTCCGCCCACTTTGGCAAGAAGCCCCGGGTCCTTCGAGGTACCCGGCACCGCGACCGGATATACGCCCTGTGGCCACTGGTTTGCGCCCGGCGTCATCCCCATCCGCTGCTGCTCCACCACCACGTCGCGCGCTTCGTAGCCCACGTATTCCGGCTGGATCAGCTCATGCCCGAACGGTCCGGTTTCCGGCCCCGGCTTGGTCCGCCAGACCGGCACGCTTTGCGGCGGTTCCTGATAGACCGTCTCGCGGTATTTGTTCAGGTGTACATCCGGCTGCGGCTCGTATTCATACCGCACGCCATCGGCCTGCTGCCCGCCCCAGACGGGTTTGGCCGCGCTGAGCATCGAACACCCCCCCGTTGCCAGCAGTGCCGCCAGGAGCAACAACGTAATATGGAAAGAATAGGCACTGCGCATCAGCGTCCCCGTTGACAGGCACAAAAAACCGGCTGCGTTACGCGCAGCCGGACAGGAGATCGCCGGAACGCGGACGCTACAGGTCGTCATATTCGGGCGTATGCGGAAAGTCCAGCTCCGGAGCATCCGCCCACATCTCGTCAATTCCGTAAAACTGCCGCGCCTCGCGCGAAAACAGATGGATGACGATATCCCCGTAATCCACCAGCAGCCAGCGCTCGTCGCAACCGGTTCGCGGATTGAGCGGGCGATAATTTTCGGCCGCGAATGCCCGCGCGGTATCGCGCAAAACCGCGCGCATTTGCGGACGGCTGGCGACCGTCGCCACCACCAGAAAATCTGCATATCCGCACAGGCCACGCAGATCCAGCAAACGTATTCCGACTGCACGATGATCGCTGCACAGGGTTGCCACGGCCCGGGCGCGCGACAATGACCGTTCCTCGGTCGCGGAGGTATCCAGTTTCAACGCAGGCAATATCGCCTCCTTCTTTATCGGCCAGCCCCGATGGACGGCCGCACAAAATGTTAGCGGAACTCCAGAACGATGATCGGCGTCACCATTTCCTGCCGCCCGCAAACGCCGGAGCAGAGCCGGCCGGAGCCACCGGATCTTCGGCGTCCGCCGCGGGACATTGCGGGGGCGTCTGTTTCCGGGATGCATGCCGGCTATTTTTTGCGGGGGCGGAAGAGCTGCCCCATATCCTCATTGTATGTCACCATGATTGCCAGCAGAATCGCCCAGAACGAAAGCAGCAGCATGAAATCCCCCGATTCATCGCGCGCACGGCGCTGACTCGCCGGTCGCCCGGCACAGAGGAGCTATCGGCCGGCAAGGGGGGATGGCTGCAACTTTTATGGGAAATATGTGCGCAGGCTATGCGCCGCCGGCGTGTTCGATCTCCAGTTCGGTGCCGGCCGGGCAGAGGAAACAGTTCTCTCCCAGACGTTCGTGCAGAAAACGCGAGGCGCGGCCGCCGGTGCAGTGCGCGAGGCCAATCACCCGGATGTTCAGCCTTTGCAGTTCCCGCGCTTTGTTTTCCAGCGTTTCGGGGGTGGCATAATTCAAATGGAAGCCGCCGAAGATGCCGAAAATATCCCGGTCCGGAAAAAGTTCTCGCGCATGCAGGAGGATGTTGATCGGCCCGCGGTGAGCGCAGCCGGTCATCACTACGAGTCCGCCCGCGGTGTCAATCACAAGGGAACGTTCGTCAACAAAGGTGTCCTGCATGTAGTCGCCCGCCGGGTCAGCGACCAGAAAACGCGGCATAACCCCCTCGCAAGGATTCCGCAGCGGAGCGGGGCCGATCAGGTACACCCCTTCAGCAATGGGAGCGCATTCGCCGGCGTGCTCCTCAATGCCGGCCGCCAGCGCGGCGACCTCCGCCCGCGAGGCCGGAATGCCGTTGGGATAGACCTCTCCATCTTCGCGGCGGGCAAACTTCGGCTCGAAAACCGTCAGCCCGGCGTGCACGCGGATGCGCCCCGGCGCTTCGCGCAGTACCGGCAGCAGCCCGCCGGTGTGATCGTAGTGACCATGACTGAGCGCAATCCAATCGAGCTGGTCAAGGCGGACGCCCATGGCAAGCGCGTTCCGGCACACAAGCGCGGTCTGTCCGGTATCGTACAGGCCCCGCCAGCCGTTAAATTCCACCGAAACCGCCAGTCCGTGCTCCGGAACGATCTCGTCCTCGCAGGAGGTGTTCTCGACCAGAAAACGCAGGGTCAGCGGTTGCGACATGAATTACCTCCACCAGATGCGGGCGCCTTCCGCTTCGGCTATCTGCCGGGTGAGGGCATAGTAAGCGCTCCAGCGTTCCAGCGCGATTCGCTGCGGAGGGAAGTGGCAACTGCGGCGGATGACCACGGTGTTCCCGGTCCGCTCGAAGGAAAGCTGATAGAAGCCGAATTCCGTGCGAGACAGCAGCGGGGGCGGCAATTCCGTCTGCTGCGCCCCTTCGGGCAACGTCAGTGTAAAGGTGCACTCCTGTGCGACGTAACGGCTGAGGTGGTACGGCGTCTTGCGCTGGACGCTATCCTCCTGGGGCAGCAGCGGCAGTGGCGGCAGCCCCGCCGGCAGGCCCTGCATCCCGTCTTCGCGGCCGCGTAGCGCGGCGGGGAGTGTGGCCGAATACTGCATCCGCAGCGGCGTCCGGTTGTTGTCCATGCCGGGGAAGCCGGATTGATCCAGCTCCATCCCCGGCAGCCCGCCGGCCAGAAGCTCCTCCGCAAGATTCTGGCGCTCGGACTCCGATGCGCCTTCCAGCTTCTCCTTGAGTTGCAGCCCCTCCAAGCCGGGAATCATCCGCGTTCCGGCGACGAGCAGATCGCGGCCGCGCAGGGTATAGCGCCGGTCCTCGCGGGCCGTGTAATCTTCGGGTTGCGCGGGTGGCAGAACCGAAAAAGAGCCGCTGTCTTTGCCGGTCACGAACGCGGAGCCGCCGGCAAGCTCTTCGGTCAGGCTGCCGGCGCGATTGAAGCGGAAGGCAGGATCAAGCCAGAGGATGCCGCCGTCCTGCAGGCGTACCTGCACCAGAAATGTGGTGAAGGCGCCGGAAGCCGGCAGATCCCAGACTGGCTGCATGAGCACCGCTTCGGAGGGACGGGCGGCGGCGAAATCCGCTTTCACGCCCGTCGCGCGCAAGAGCGCCAGCAGCAGCAAAACCCGGTCGCCCGCCCGCTGGTCGTAGATGAAACTGGCCGGAGAGAACGCCGTAGTCCGCTCAATATTGCGGCAGACATAGTCGAAGATCGCTTCGACCTTCTGGCGTTCGGTCTTTGCCTCGGGCGCACCGGCGGAAGCGGATGCATTCGCGCCGGGCGCGGCGGGTTTGCCGATCAGCTGGCGCACCTGCTCCTGCATGGCGTTCGAGACGTACAGCCGGCCGGTGCAGTAGTTCAGGAAGAGGCGATTGACGCCGTCCCAGTTGCGGTCGCTGGCAACGGCGACAAAGGGGAGCGTCTCGTCGATGCCGGGGCTTCCTTCTTCATGGACGGCCATCGGCATATCCTGCCCGGTCCAGATAAAAACCTGCGTTCCATCGTCTTCGGTCTTCTTTTCAAAGCGCATTTTCCGGCTCATGTTGCGCGCGGCGAAGGCGAAGGACGTCCCCGGCGTGACGCGAACAATGTACTGCGAGAAGAGGAAATTCTCCTCGCTGTCGGGGCTGCGGAAGTACCACTTCGGGAAATTCAGGCTCAGATCGCCCGGCGCATCCTCCGATTGCAGGTACGAATAATCCACCGCCGCTCCGGGAGTCAGAGCGGGCATGGTAATGCTGTCCTGCCCGGGTAACACCACCGGCTCCAGAACCAGATCTTTTTCCGGAATCAGCGTGCGGGCGGAGAGCAGTTCCCCGAAGACGTGAATTTGCGCGGCGTCCTTGACCCCGGCGGGATTGAGGACGCGCTGCAATTCGTGGGTGTAATTGGTATAGGACCCATCGGGATAAACCGTCAGGATTGTCTGGTCGATCAGGCGGGCGGTCTTGCCGGCCATTTCCTTGTTCTCTTTGCTGAATTTTTTCATGGCGGCCACGGCGTCGCGGGTGTAGGCCGTCCAGAAGGCATAATTGGCCTTTTTCAATTCACTGACCAGCCGGCGCAGCGAATGCTGCTCGGGTGCGAGCGCAAGGCTCTCCTCGAAGGACTTGAGCGCGCCGGCGGTGTCGCCGGCCTGCATCTTCGCCTCGCCGGCCGCCCGCAGGCAGCGGGCATCCCCGCCGGCAGCAGCGGAAGCGGCAAGGAAGGCCTCCGTCGCCTGCGCGGCCTGTCCGCCATGCAACAGAAGCTGCCCGCGCGCCTCCTGCACCTGCGGCAGGGAAGAAAGCTCGGGCGGGAGTTGCGCAAGAATCGCCTGCGCACGGAGCTGCTCGCCGGCGCTGGCGAAAAAGCGGGCGGCATCCAGAGCAAGCTGCACTCCGAGCCGGTCATTTTGGAAGGCTTTCTCCAAGGCTCCGGCGGAATGATGCAAGCCGCCCGGCGCGTCCTTGCGTTCCGCCTCAAGCAGGAAGGAAGCCTGCGCTTGCGGATAGCGCTTCTGCAGCTCTTGCAGCCAGCGTTCCCCCTCGGCGGTCCAGCCGTTTTCCTGCGCCATGCTCACCCGGGCCGCGAGAACGCGCAGCGAGGCCGGGTTGGCCTTGAGCGCCTGATCATAATATTCCGCTGCAGCCGCGAACCGGTGATTGCGCCGCTCATGTTCGGCCAGCGCCAGCAACGAAGGCACACAGGCGGAATCGGCCTTTACCGCTTGCTGGTGGGAGGCGTAGGCCAGAGACTCGCGGCGTGGTTCCGGCAGAAACTGGCATTGCCGTTCGCACTCCCCGCGTTGCGCCCAGATGGCAGCGCCGGACTTGCCGGAGGTGAGCGCCAAGGCGTTGTTCCAGTAGCTCAACGCGGCATCAAGCTGGCCGTTTGCCTGCAAATAGGCCGCCTGCAAATACGCAAGGCTACCGGGCTCCATAGCGCCGCTGCTGGCAGTCGCCTGATCGACCAACGGTTGGAACTGATAGGTTTGCGACTGCGCGGGGGTGCCGAGGTTGGTCACCTCTTCCTGCGCTTTCTGCACGCCTTCGCGGGTGGAGGCAAATTCCAGTCCCTTCTGCGGCTGCAGTTTTGCATCCAGCAAACGGCAGGTCAGGTTCCGGTTGCCGGTGCAGCCATAGAGCTTGATGCGCAAGGTGTGCCAACCGGCCTTCAGCGGCGAGTCTTTCGCTTCGCGGATCAGTTGCCGCTCGGGCAGTTCCTGCTCCAGACGATCGGCGGTTCCGGCAGGGCGGCCGTCAATCCAGATCTGATACGCGCACTGCGTCTGCAGGTCGAGAACCACCGGCGCATCCTGCGGGAGACGGAACGCGGTTTGCAGGTATGCGATGCCGCGCCGCGGCGAGATCCAATCCCACGGATCAAAGCTCAGCAAGCCGCTCCCGGCGGGCAGCATCCGCCACTCGGCGTCACGGCCGACGGCGTGCATTTTTTTGTCCAGCTCCGTTGCTTTTTCCGGCGGAAGCTGCTCGTAAAAGCTCGCGCGGTCATAGCGGCCGAAAGGCCCGGCAATCAGCCACTGAGCCACGGCTCCGCGCTGGTCGAGAAGTTTCCGGCCGGCCGGAAAATCGCCGCTGGCATACCGCAACACCGCAAGCTGCGCGAGCGCCAGATCGCAGGCCAGCGGATCTTGCTTGGCCGGCGCGAGGGCGAGGTATCTCTCGCAAGCGGTGATCGCGGCCGGGCGATCGGTAAGTACGGCCGGGGCGATGCTGCTGGCCAGCAGCATCGCGGTACGGGCCATTTGGCGCCCCGGCGCGGTGGCGGCGTCCGCTTCCGTGGCCCGTTTCAGATAATGCTGATATAGCGCATCCAGGTCATCCGCCAGCAATGCTTTGCTGTCCAGCAGCGGCAGGGGGTCTGCTCCCGCAACGCCTGCTGACAGACCGCACAGGGCGCACAGACCGAAGAAAAATGCAAGAACAAAGGGATACTGCCCGATACGTGCATCTGATGTCATGTTGTCTTCCCGTCAACGATGTTATCGCCCTTCCCCCTGCTGGTGCCTGCGCAAGGATGGCGCCATGTATTCTATGTCTGATCCCGGCCGGCCGGCTCCGGAGACGAACAGCCGGCCGGCGGCGACGGCGGAAAACCGTGGAAAAAGATTGCCATCGGCCGCCGGGATATTATACTCGTTTCAGACGGGTGGTCTTATATGGAAAACGAACGCGGGCGACAATTTTCTGCGGAGCGTTTTTCCCCCGTTCCGGCCGCCGGACGTGGCCGCGATTTAGGAACCTTCCCCATTGCAAGGAGAAGCAGATGCCCCTGGTTAAGCTGACGGTGCCGGATGTCTCGAAAAATGCGGGTGCGGTGTTGGCGGGCGTGAGTAAAATCGTCGCTGCGGCCACCGGCAAGCCCGAAACTTACGTGATGGCCGTGTTGGAGCAGGGGACGTTTCTGATGCGCGGAGCCCCCTGCGTGGGCGCCTTTGCCGACGTGCGGGGGATTGGCAAGATCGAGCAGAAGGTCAATGACCGGATCAGCCGGGAAATCTGCGCGCTGCTGGAGCGGGAACTGACGATCCCGGCTGCGAATATTTATCTGAACTTTACCGACGTCCCCGGCCAGAACTGGGGAACTTCGAGCGGAACCTTTTAGGAGCAATATGTCTCTGAAAATTATCTGTGACCGCAACCAACCGCTGGCGGAGGAGGCTTTCGGGCTGCTGGGGGAGGTGCAGACGCTGCCGTTCTCCGGGATTGACCGCGCCGCCCTGCGGCATGCCGATGCGCTGATTTGCCGTTCCACGGTCAAGGTCAACCAAGCGCTGCTGGAAGGAACGCCGGTGCGGTTTGTCGGCACCTGTACCATCGGTACCGATCACGTCGACCAGACGTATCTGCAAACGCGCGGAATCGGCTTCGCGGCCGCCCCCGGGTGCAACGCCAATAGCGTCAGCGAGTACATTCTGGCTGCGGTGCTGAATTTCTCGGTTGCCAAAAACTGGCCGCTGACCGGAAAAACGCTCGGGATTGTCGGTGTCGGCAATGTCGGCAAGCTGCTGGCTCCGAAGGCGCGGGCGCTGGGGCTGCGGGTGCTGCTCAACGATCCGCCGCGCGCGGAGGTCGAGGGGGAGGCGGGCTTCACGCCATTGCCGGAATTATTGCGCGAAAGCGACATCGTCACCCTGCATGTGCCGCTGGAGAAGGGCGGGCGACACCCGACCTTCGAGTTGGCGGACGAGACCTTTTTCGCCGGAATGAAGCCGGGAGCTTTTTTTCTGAACGCCGCGCGCGGCAAGGCGATGTGCGAAGCTGCGTTGCTGGCCGCGCTGCAGAGCGGACGACTGGCGGGGGCCGTTCTGGACGTCTTTTACAACGAACCGCATATTCCGCAGCCGTTGCACGATGCGCTTTTTCTGGCGACGCCGCATATCGCGGGGCATTCGTTTGATGGCAAGGTGGTCGGGACGCAGATGATTTTTGATGCCGCCTGCCGGCAGTTCGGCCTCCATCGTACCTGGGACTATCGCCCCGGAATGCCGGAACCGGAGACGGATGTCATCGAGCTGGAGCGCTCTGGTAGTCTGGAGGAAGATCTGCTGCGGCTGGTCGAGCCGTGCTACAATATTCTCCGCGATGACAGGACGCTGCGGGCGGACCCCGGATGTTTTGCCCAGTACCGGCAGGAGTATCCGCTGCGGCTGGAATTTTCGCATACGCAGGTGAGCGCACGCGATCCGGAGATTCGCCGGATCGCCTCTGGACTTGGGTTTGCGTGCCAAGAAAAATTCAGGTGACTTTTTCGCCCTTCGCCCGAATATCCCTCGTGGTGAGAGTGCCGCCGGACGTGGCGGAAGCCGGGATGGGCGTCCGGCGCGCTTGTTTGCGCCCTGCCAGTCCCTGCTGAATACGGCAATCAGTCCGTCGTCTGACGGGACTTGTCACGAAATGCGTTGCGCTGATGGTTTGTGTGGTATTGGAACGATCGAACGGCTGACCGCGGGACGGAACGAGGGAGTTGCGCATGGAATTCGAGAAGCTCATCACGATTTGCGAGAAGTGCGGCGCGCGCATCAATACCAGCGCTTATCCCGACGGCCAGATCTTCTCCTGCACCAAGTGCGGCGAGAAGGTCACGATCGCCCGCGGGGTGGATATGCTCAACGATCTCTTCTACCGCGCCTCGCATCTCAACGCCAGCGACATCCATCTTGAGCCGGTGGCGGCGGGTTACCGGGTGCGCTTTCGCGTGGACGGGCTGCTGCGCGATGCGGGACTTTTTCCGCGCGACATCGGGGAAAAAGCCGTCAGCCGCGCGAAGCTTCTGGGCAAGGCGAACATTGCCGAAAAACGGTTGCATCAGGACGGCAGCTTCCAGTTCGATTTCGCCAAAATCAAACTCGACGTCCGGATGTCCAGCTTCGTCACCATCCGGGGCGAAAACGTGGTCATGCGTCTGCTGAACCGGCAGAAAACCCCGATGGCGCTGATGGATATGAAAATGCCGTCGGAAATGCTCATCAACTTCATCGACTACAGTCTGAGCAGCCCTGCCGGAATCATCCTCTTTACCGGCCCCACCGGCTGCGGCAAGACCACTACGCTCTACGCCTGCATCTCGCACGTCCGCAACGACGAGGTGAAGATCATCACCGTCGAGGACCCGGTGGAGGTGGTGATCGACGGCATCAGCCAGTGCACCATCAACAACGACATTGAACGCACCTATGAGAGTTCGCTCAAGGCCATCGTCCGTCAGGACCCGGACATCATTCTGCTGGGCGAGATCCGCGACAAGCCTTCGGCGGCGGTCGCGGTCGAGGCGGCGCTCACCGGACACAAGGTCTTTTCCACGCTGCACACGGAGGACTCCATCGGCGGCCTGCTGCGTCTGATCAACCTCGACATTGAGCCGTTTCTGGTCGCTTCGGCGCTCAACAGCATTGTCTCGCAGCGTCTGGTGCGCAACCTCTGCCCGCACTGCCGGCAAAAGGATTTTCTCTCCGAACACCTCTTGACTCTGCTGGGTTTCCACAACGATCCCGAAGCGGGTCAGAAGGTGGTGTACAAGCGCGGCGGCTGCGGCAACTGCGATAACAACGGCTATAAAGGGCGCATTCCGATCTTCGAGATCTTGCAGATGAATCACACGTTACGCTCCGCCGTGATTGACAAGCATCCGATCAGCGAGATCCGCAAACTGGCGGTCGAGTCCGCCCGTCTGCTGACGCTGCGCGAATACGGGATGCTCAAGGTCTTTCAGGGCATCACCTCCGCCGAAGAGGTGATGCGCGTCACTCCGCCCTCTCACTGCATGCGCAGTTGCGGCGAGATCCTTGCCTTCAAATAGGGGCTGCCGGAGCATTCGTCAACCCGGAGCGGATTTTCAGCATTGCCGGAGAATTTCCGCGGGATTCAAGCCGCTGGCTGACAGTTAGGGATGTAGAGGTTGCGCAGGAAGTTGCGAGCCGGCCGGCAGGGGTTGCCGCCGATCGCAAATGGCAGGTGTCCTGCTGGGCGTAAACCTTATAACAGTCTGCCATAAAATGATTTGGGCATTTTATGGTGACGGTGCCGGGGGAACTGGCCGTGACGCTTTTCGGGTTTGGTAAGAAGTCGGAACATAGCGAAGAACTGGAGTTGGTCAAGGCCATCATCCGGGGGGACGATGATTCCCTGGAGATTTTTTACAATAATTATTTCCCCAAGCTCTACCGATACATTTACTACCGGGTCGGGCGGGATCACCAGCACACCGAAGAGGTGGTGAACGACACGTTCATGGAGGCGATCGAAAAAGCCGAGCGATACGATCCGGAGCGCGGCAGCATCGAAGCCTGGCTGATTACGCTCAGCCGCAACCGCATTCGTTCCTCCAACACCACGGTCGGCAAGGCGCGAGCCTACGAGCAGAGTTGGAGTATGCTTGACGGTGAGCTGGACACGCTCTTTGCCGATCTTGATTCGGGCAATCTGCCGACGGCGGTGCTGGAGAATCAGGAGCTGGCGAGTCTGGTCGGAGCGACGATGGGCTCGTTGCCCGAGGAGTACAGCCGGGTGCTGGAAATGAAATATATGTCGAATCTCTCGGTTCGGGAGATTGCAGGAACGCTCAAGCGGACGGAGAAGTCGGTGGAGAGTCAACTGACGCGGGCGCGGATGGCATTCCGTGAAACCTTCCAGTCTCTGGCGGTGGGTTTTTCGGTTAGTTGAGTGCGTGAATTTCGCCGCTGCCGTTCTGCGCGGCTGGCTGGATCATATTCATGATGGTGCGCCGGTCTCTTCTGCGATTCGGACGCAAGGTACGGGCAACGGACAAGCGGGGGAGAATCATGTCGGACGAAGGATTTGAGAAGGGGCTGAAATTGCTGCTGAATCAGGCGTATGACCGTCCCGAGCCGGACGAAATCTTCCGCAACCAGCTGTTGCAGCGGCTGCGCGGGAAGCAGATGCAGGTTCGGGCGCGTCGCCGTCGCAAAATCATCACGCTCTGCACTTCCTGTGCCACCGCTGCGGCCGCCGCCGCGTTTGTGATCGGCGTCCTTCCCCTGAACGGTTTGCAACCCGTCGCGGCCCCGGAGCCGGGCGTTGCCGCTGCTCCGCAACCGGGGGCGGCGCAGCCGTTTGCCACCGGAAGTCATTACCGTCCGCTCCCCCCCAGCGCCATCAAAATCGCCTCTCATGGCGATCTCCGGACGGCTCCGTTTGCTGATTTTGTTTCAGCGCCTGGAGGGAGTCGTTCTGTTGAAGCGTCTGTCGCTCCGGTTTTGGCCGGGACTGTGACGCCGGCGCAGATAACGCATCTGGATGGACAGTACGCCCATGCCATCAACGCGATCGAGATTCGCACCGGAACGGGCGACTGGAGTGCGCTCAAGGCCGACAGTAAATTCATGCTGAAAAAAGGAATGCAGATCCGCACCCCGGTCGGAACCGCCGACCCGGTGACGGTGGCGATCCGCAACGGGACGATGCTGATGCTTGACGGCATGAGCCGGATTGCGGTGGGAGAAAAGGATCTGCGCTTACAGGACGGGCGGGCCGTGGTTTCGCTGACCCACAGCAAATTGGGTGTCGAGCTTCATCTGGCGAAGCAGGAACTGGCGCTTCAACCGGGTGCGATGGCCTTCCTGCGGGTTGAGGACGGAGATGATTACGCGCAGGGCGGGGCGCCGGCCCCGGTCATGGTGCTTCTGAAAGGGCAGGCTCTGCCGCTGCAGGCCGATGGTGCCGTTCGATCCGATGCCAACGTATTGAGTGCGAACAAGGTGTATGAGCTCTACAACACCGGCACCGGGCGCTATCCCAGCCGGGAGATCGGCTCCTACGAGAGCCAGCAGCGCTTCCAGCCGATGATTAACGCCATCACTGCCAGCAACGAATACAACTGATTTCCGCCCCTCAAAAAACCGTTGACGATTGGCCGCGCACCGCAAAAGCCTGTTTCACCGTCACCGGTCGGAAGAAGCCCGTTCGCTCATGACCCTCTTTCGTGCCGTCTGTCCGGGCCGCATTTCCCGGACGGACGGTTTTTTATTGCAGTGCGTTTATGAATAACCGGCCCGCGTTCGAGTTCATGCTGTAATGTCTGAGCGGGTAGAGTGTCTTGTCTCTCTGAGGGCAGTCCAATCTGTTGCGGTGCGCTTGGGCAAATGCCGCCAAACGCGGCTGCAGACTTGTGGGGTGCGCAGCCCTGCGCGGTTGGTTGGTTCCCTGATCGCTTCCCGTATTTCCCTGTAGTAGAACGGACCGTCTGTTGCGTTATTGGATTCTATAACTCTGCACAGGCCCTAAGATCTCATCAGGTCCGGTCACTCCGTTCGCAGATTGTCGCTGCGGCGAACGGTCAGCAGGAATGGCAGAGAGAATTTCGTAGCGCTGCCGTAGGACGGACGAGAAATCCGCCATCGTCCGCCTTCTTTCCTTGCAGAACCTGCCGTTCGAGCAGCTCCTGCAAATGCGGCAACAGCTCCGGATAAGCGGCCACAGGGTACCACGCATCCCGGTCCGAACTCCCGCTCACCTCCTGCATCAGCGCCGCGACCGCTCGCAAGAGAGCTCCCTCCGGACGGTGCAACTCGCCCAAAAGTCCGATCGCCCGCAACAGACGTTTTCCGGAGCCAAGGGTGCAGCAGGTCAATACATATAAGGTGAGTTCGGGAAAGGTGAACGATGCGAGGGTCGGCGGGTTTTCGGCCGGCAATTCTTCCTGCCAATGGTCGGTGCGACCATTATGAAGGCTGCCCTTCAATGTTCGAGCGGGACGATCCCCGGCAAGCAGGCAACATAAGGCGGAGAAAAGAATCAGTCCGGCGGCGCCCGCGGAGCAGGCCGCCAGCAGCAGCCTCAGGTTCATCTGTGGCACATCCGCCGCCAGATATGCCCACAAGCCCGCCAGCACGGCCGCGCAGACAACAAAATGCACGCCAACGAGGGCGATATTTCCCGCGCTGCAAAGGAGCACCCGCCGATTGTGGGAACGCACCCACTGGCGCAACTCCTGATCTCCGCGCATGATCCCGACTCCGTGGCGGATGAACGGCCTGAACTCAGGAATCCGCCCTGACGGTCAGGCGTTCTCTGATCGTGCCGCCCGCCTTCCTGCAGACGGCCCAATCCGAAAAGGACTACTCCCAATCGATCAGATCCTCGTCTTTTTCGCCGTCGGCTTTTTTCTTCTTTCTCATCTCGGCGGCGGTGTCGTTGGTGATCGGTGAGTACACGGAAGAATCACTGCCGGTTACGACATTCGCCAGTCCCGTCGCGTCACCGAAGTCAAAGAGCGCATCTTCCTCCTTCCCCGCCTCCGGACGGGGCTTCATCTCCATCCGTCGCGGACGGTGCGAAGACCGCTGCTCCTCAGGTTCAATAGCCGGGGCCGCCGGCTGCTCCGGCGCTTGCTCCAGAGCCGCATCCAGATCCAGCTCACCGGCTTCTTCATCCAGCTCGCCCAGATCGAGCTCGACTTTTTCCGCTTGCTCGCATGTGTCCCGCGTTTCTTCCGCCAGCGTGTCGACAATCTCTTCGACAACACCGGCCTCTTCGACCACTTCCGCCTCAAATTCCGCCACCGCCGCCACCGCCTCGGCCTCCTCCAGCTCCTCCGAGGCTGTGTCCACCACCTCCGGCTCGGCCGGCATTTGCCCCAGTAAATTCGCATCATCCTCGAACGGCGCGGGAGACTCCAGCGCTTCCGGGACCGCCGGCAAAGGCGGAAAATCTTCACCCGCCGGCAAAACCATCACCGGTTGCGAACAGACCGCGCAACGCAGTTTGCGGCGATTGGAGTAATGTTCCGGCAGATGATAGCGCGCATTGCAGGCGCTGCAGACAGCCTTGACCTCCCGCAGGCGCGGCGGGAAGAGCGCATGCAGATCCACCACCGGCGCTTCCGGAAGACCGGCCGGCTCCTCATCCAGAAATTCAAGATCGTTGTCGTCGTGGATCACCTTGCGCCAGCGGCTAACTGCAGCGGCGAATTCCGAAGATGCCGCTGCGGCCGGTTCTTCCGCCTCCGGCAGATCTTGCGTCTCCTCCGGAAAACTCTCCACCGCGCCCCGGTCTGCGGCCGGAGTTTCCCCGGCGATTGCCTCATCAAATCCAAAGTCCTCGTCCTGCGCATCCTTGTCGGCAACGGCCTCCGCCTCCGCCCCGGGCTCCATCGGCTCCTCCGCCGATTCATCCCGTGCGACCGGTTCCAACGCTTCCTCCACCTCCAGCGTTTCTTCAAGGATCGGCTCTTCCGTCAGCTCCTCCTCCTGAATTTCTTCCATCGGAGCAGCCACTTCGGCAACTGGCTCTTCCAGCAGCAGATCTTCGGATTCTTCCGTCAAATCCGCCGGTCCTTCCGCTGCGATTGCAATTTCTTCGGCTGTCGCGGGCAATTCTTCGGGTAGTACTTCATCGACAGCCGCCAGCTCGTCCGTTGTTTCCTCTTCTACCAGCAGATCTTCGGATTCCTCCATGGATTCTGCCGGTTCTGCGGCCGCGATGGCGATCTCTTCCGCCGTCGCCGGTAATTCTTCCGGCGATGATTCGGCTTCGGAACTCGGCTCGTCCGCGATCAACTCCTCCATCGGGAGCAGTTCGTCGGACAGCTCCTCCAATGCGGCAGGCTCCTCCTCCTCCAAAACCGCGAACTCTTCGACAGCCGGCGCTGCGGGAGCGACCGGAGATTCCGGCTTCTCCATGGTCGGAGTTTCCGGTTCTTCCTCGATGAGGAGTTCGTTGGTTGTGGCCGGCTCTTCATCCAGAGTCAGCGTTTCTTCCGCGAGCTCTTCCGGCGTTTCCACTGGGTTGATGGTCGCCGCCGATGCCGCTGGCGACTCCTCCCCCCCAAAATCCATCAGATCGTCCTCGCCGAATTCCTCTTCCGGCATCGAAGACACCTGCTGTTGCGAGACCACCGCCTGCGGAACTTCATCTCCAAAATCAAAGAGTGCCTCTTCTTCCTCCGGCTCATTCTTGAAAATCGCGGTCTTCTCTGCTTTTTTCTCTTCCTTGGCTGGCAACGCCGGTGCGACCGGCTCAACCGGCTCGACCGGCTCGACCGGGGTGACCGGGGTGACCGGGGTGACCGGCGCTGCCGGGACGACCGGGGGCGTCACCGCGGTCGATTCGGCCTTCGCCTCAGCCGCGGATTTCACGGACGTTACCGGAGCAGGTTTCGACGCAGGAGCAGCAGCCTTCCCCGGCGCTGCCGTGGCGGATTTTGATGTCGAAGACGCGTTTGCCGCAGCGGGCACGACCGGCGCGATCGGCGCGACCGGTGCGACCGGTACGACCGGTTTTTTTACGGCCGCAGGACGAGCGGCGGCGTCCGCCTCTTCCACCGCTTGACGGGCGATATCGGCCGGCATGGAGCGGGTATCGCTGAAATCAAAGAGATCATTCTCCATATCGTCCAGCTTGGAGTGTGTATCAAAGGCCTGCGCGGCAGGCTTGAATCCCGGCAGATTCGGCGCAGGCTTCGGAGCGGGCTTCGAAGCAGAAGAGGGAGCGTCCTCGATGCCGAAGGGATCGATGCACTCCAGCCGGCGCAGATCGTCGGTATACACCGTGCCGCCGCAGATCTTGCAGCGGAACTTGATGCCCTTGCGGGAATCGGGGAGGTCGTATTTGGCCTTACATTCCGGGCAATATGTGATCAATTCGCTCTCCTTGCACGCAGTTGCCGCATCGCGCCGCCTGCGATTCATCCCGTATTGGTCTTCTGACACCAGCCGCAATCAGCATTCTTTCGCCGGTACGGTTCACCGTTTTTGTTTCATCCTATTCCCGGAACAAGCCGGCCTGCCGCGTCGGCATGGTTGGGCCGGCGCGTTCCGCCGAACCGCTCAGCTCTCGGATCGCTCCCTCCCGCCGAAAGAAGCCTTGCGGTACGCCTGCTCCATGTGACGCCACATCCACCAGCCCCAGAGCGCGCCTGCCGCCAAACCGGCCGGAAGGTAGATCAGAAACCGGCTCCCGTCGAACCCCGTTCCCTCGGTTCCGCCGGGGATCAGGTGAAAGCCGTAGAGAAGAGCCATCGCCACGCCCCAGCACAAACCGAAGCCGCACATTCCGTTGAGGAGGATAAAGCGTTTGCGTCCGCCCTCGCGCGTGTGCCCCCATTTTTCAAATCGCTTTGGGTTCACCCTTCCCCCTCGTCGCAATCGCTCTACAGGCCGGTCGCGTCCTCATCGGCCGCATACTCGCACCCCTCGGCCTGTTGTGCGCCGCCCGGGCAGGCAAATCCCGTTACCGCGCAGGCGTCCGCCGCCTGCATCCCCCGCGCCGGAAACAATCGCACGCAATGCGCATAGGGGCAGAACAAGCCCTCTTCCACATACTTCGGATTTTCCCGCGCGTCCAGTGAAAAACCGTTTTCGCGCAACAATCCTTCCGCCTCTTCCCCTCGCGGGCCATCCCCGGTCGCCAGAGTCCGGCAGAGCGCCAGCATATCTTCCACCTCGCCGTAGTCCTCGGCTTCCCGGATGAAATGCTCCAGATCCTCGATCGCGCTTTCATACTGCTGACAATAAAAAAAGAGCCAGCCGCGCAGATAATGCGCATCCGGGTCGTCCGCATCAAGCTCCAGCGCCTTGCCGATGTTCTCCAGCGCCTCAGGATACCGCCCGAGATTGCGCAGCGCCTCTGCCTTGCGCGCAAACGCCATCGCATCTTCCGGGTCCAGTTCCGCCACGCGGGCGAAGTCGGATAAGGCGTCCTCGTCCCGGCCCAGATGCATTCGCGCCAGCCCCCGGTTGCCGTATGCTCCCTCCCAGTCCGGGCGGCGGGCAATCAGCTCGGAAAAAGCCTCTTCCGCTTCCTGATCCTGTTCATTGTCCAGCAGTTCGCGCGCGCGCTCAAACCTGCCCTCGTCACCGAAATCTTCCATCGCTCTCGCACGCTTCCTGCTTATATATAGGATATCCGTAACTTGTCCGAAACCCACTGCTTCTTTCAGTCTTTCACCATCCGGCGCAACGGTTGTCATCCGTTACTTGCGCTTGCGCCGCCGCCGCCGCCGCCGGCCGGTCTTTTCGCCGCCCTCTTCTTCGGCTTGCTTGGGCTTCTCCGGCGAGTCTGCATGTCCCGCAAGCAGCGGGTTCTGTTCGTCAAATTCCGGCAGCATAAACTTTTCGACCAGCGTCTTGGTCACGTCAAACTCAAAGTGATACTCCCCCAGCGGCGCGTCCCAGAGTCCCAACTCCACCCCCCGCGCATGCACCGCCACCGCTGGGCAGAGCGAAGCCGCCAGACGAGCGCCCTCCCAGGGCGTATCTCCGAGCAAGCCCGTCAGTTGCGCGACATAGGGCTCCAGCGCCTCTTTCTCGCCGCATAGTACGCAAGCCATCGCCGCTCCGGCCGCCGCCGTCAGCGTTTTTTCCTCGGCAAATACCGCCTGCCACCCCGTCGGAGCATCGCCCGAAGCCGGGATTTCCCGCCAGTCCGCCACCGGAAGCTTCGCCACCTTGGAGCCTTCGCCGGTATCTTCCGCCTTCGCCGACTGCCCCGGTTTCTCCGTTGCCTCTGCCGTTGCCGCCTTGACCGGTGCCGGCGGGATGGCCGCCGGAACAAATTCCTGGTATTTTGACAGATGCGCCCCGCATAGCGGCAGTAACGCCAGCATCCTCTCTTTGGCGGCGACGACCGCCGGGTGCTCCTCCGCGCTGAAAATCCGGGTGAAAAGATGCAGCGCCAGTTGAACCGTCAGAAGCTCCCGCGCCGGCGCTTCCGGCGGCAGGGTGCCGGAAAAGTCCGCCGACTCCAGCGCCAATTTCTTCCATTTCTCTTCGCCGGTCAGCGCCCACGCCGCCGCGAGGATGCCTGGCAGCAGCGGCTGCTTCTGCCAGGTTTTTTCATTCAGGGTGTTGTCCGAGCCGGGCAGAACGAATTTGTCCGTCTCCAGCCGGGCGATCCAACGCGAAGCAATGTTTTTTAGTTTGCCCTGACTCTCCGGCGCAACCGTAGCGGAGGTGGCAACGCGCCAGGCATAAAAAGCCCAGGCGACGTAATTGTCCGCGCCCGGCGCTGGGTAATAGCTCTTGCCGTCGGGGGAGAGGCCGCCGATCAGGGCGCTTTTTGGGGCGATAGTCGCCAGCCGGATTGCGCCGCCGATCAGCCGGTCGAAGATGCGGTCCTCCTCGGCCTCGGCAAAGCCGATCTCCAGCCGCAACGCATATCCGTCGAACAGCAGGGCGTTGTTCAGCGCGGTCTCAGCCATGCCAGTGTAGCTGCCGCGGGCATCGGGCTTGCCTTGCGTGATTTCTTTCGCCGCGGGCAGAAGCTTGGAGGGGAAATCCCCGTCTCCGGCGCGCAGATCGTAACAGATCCCGAGCTTGCGGAAAACAAAGCCGTCGGCGAGAACATTCATCGCCGTCTGTACGCGCGGATTGAGCAGATTGGACAAAATGGCGCTCCTTATGCGTCCCGGACCGCCGCCCGAAAAGGGGCGGCCAGACGCAGAACAAACGGATGATCGAAGGACCGCGGACCTCGCGGCGCACGAACCACGCCGGGCCTGCGGCCCCGGTCGATTGCTGTTGCAAAAAAATCCCACCCCGATTATACTGAATGTTCCGATGCAATTAAAGATGTATGTTCCCCGGATCGCCGGGGTTTTCTGATTTCGTTGCAGCCGCTCGGCGGAGCCTTCGCGCAGGGATGGTGCATGTCTTTCAGCCGGAGAAGGCGCGATGGCGTTCCTGCGGATCTTTCAGGGGGAGGATGGCTCACGGGATATGCGCATCAGTTCCGCGCAGTTCGTGATTGGCCGCAGTCCCGACCAGGCGGATCTGATTATCAATGACCCCTCCGTTTCCCGTGTTCACGCGTTAATTCTGCGCGAGGGCGAACGTTACGTCATTCGGGACCAATCCAGCTCCGGAACGCTTCTGAACGGCCAGCGGGTCAAGGAAACCTATCTCCGCGACGGCGACAGCCTCCAGATCGGGGCGGTGGTGCTGGAATTTCGCGAGAAGTTGCAGGACGATCCCACGCTGGCCGACGCCGACGAGACGGTTCGGGATATCGCCCGGAATTTTCAGGAGCTGCCAAAGAGCATGGGGCTCAATTGCCGCATTCTCGGCATCAAACCCGGCAAGGTTTTTTCGCCCGGCGACACGCTGTTGGTCGGCAACGGCGGCATCCGGATCGATAAACCCTTTGCCGGACCTCTTGATGAGGTGATTCTGGAGCTGGAAATGATCTGGCCCAACGGCACCCGGAAATCCTTTCTGGGCGAGGTGCTGGTGCAGCACAACCTGCGGCTCTGCGTGAAACTGCACCAAGTCACGGCGGCGGAACACGCGCGGCTCTTGAGTCTGGCCCGCATCAGCCCCTGGGTCACGGTATACAACCCCGCCGTTTGCGAATCACGGCCGGAAAACAAGGTATAAGCACATTATGGCATATCTGCGCATCTTTGAGGGCAATAATGGCGTGCGGGAGCTGCCCCTGGACGGCAAGCGCCTCATCATCGGCCGCAACAGCGAATACGCCGATCTGGTGATCCCCGATCCTTCCGTCTCTCGCGTCCACGCCATGATCCTGCAGAGCGGCGGGCACTACACGGTCAAAGACATGGAATCCACCGCCGGAACCCTCCTGAACCGGAAAAAAATCCGGGAATGCTGCCTCAACCCCGGCGATAACATTCAGATCGGGCAGGTGGTGATGGAGTTTCAGGAAGAGCGCGAGCCCGACCGCGAGATGGCCGATGCCGATGAGACGATGATCGGCATTGCCAGCCGCTTTCAGATGCTGCCGGCAGGAATGGGCCTCAATCTGCGGGTTCTGCAGATCGAGGCGGAAAAGGTCTTTGCTCCCGGCGACACCATTCTGGTCGGCAAGGGGGGGCTCAAGATTGACAGTCCTTTCCCGGAAGAGCTGCGCGACGCGATTCTGGAGTTGGAATTCATCTGGCCCACCGGCGCGCGCAAGGTCTATCTTGGAGAGATTTTACTTCAGCACAACTTCCGGCTCTGTATCAAGTTGCATACCATGACCCCGGAAGAATACAACCGGTTGCTGGCGTCGGTCAAACGCGGCAGTTGGATTCAGGTGCAAAAAACCGCCGCGGATCAGGTCTGAGGCCGGGCGATAGGCAATCTTCGCAAGGTCTGGACCGCATCTTGCGCTGGAAGGAAACGTGCGTGGCATACCTGAAGATTTTCGCCCCCGACGGCGAGATGCGCGAGATTCATCTGGCCGGCAAGCGGTTGATTCTCGGCCGAGATGCCGACTTTGCCGATGCCGTCCTTGATGACCCGGCCGTCTCCCGGATGCACGCCATGATCCTGCTGACCGGCTCGGATTATACCATCAAGGATATGGAGTCCACCGGCGGAACCTTTCTCGACCGCAAGCGGATCAAAGAGGCTGTCCTCGAAAACGGCCAGAGCATCCAAATCGGTGCCACGGTGATGGAGTTCTGCCGGCCGGAAGACGATGCCGCGGCGGATAACACCGCAGATACTGTCGATGGGATCGCTCAGCGCTTCCGTTCGCTGCCGGCAGGGATGGGTCTGAACTGCCGCCTGCTCTACTTGCCGCCCATTCTGGTCTTCGCCCCCGGCGACACCATCCTGATCGGCTCCGACGGCATCAGTTTTCCCAATCCCTTCAGCGAGAGCCTTGAAAGCGCGGTGCTGGAACTCGAGCTTCACTGGCCCGACGGCCACAAAAAAAACTTCCTCGGTGAGGTCATTCACGTTTTTCGCGGCCGCCTCGGCATCAAACTCCACGCCGTCGCGCGCGCCGATTACGAGCGTCTTGTCGGCGGCGCCAGGCGAGGTTGCTGGATTTCGGTCATCAAAGCCCCGGAATAATGCCGGACTGCAGACAACGCCGGGGGAGTGTCGCCTCCCTGCCCCGTTTCCCCTTCTTCGCCGGTTGCGGCTTCAGACCGGCGTGGAGAACAGCAACTGCGTTCGTTTCTTGAGCAGCGCCTCTTCAAAGCCGAATTCTCCCCCCAGTTCGCGCATGCGGTCGACGATCGCACGGTGATGCGGGGTCGGGCGGGGAGCCAGATGCAGCACCCGCCAGAAACGGTCCTGCAGCATGTCCAGATTGTCCAGATGGTAACCGGCTTTGCGCATGAAACGCAGCAGCGTCAGCGCACTCTCCACGTCTTCGATCTCCAGGATCGTCATCAGATCCTCCAGCCGCTGCGCCAGCGCGGAGGCCAGCACTCGCGCTGCCGCCGCCCGCTCGACATTCAGGCCGCAACGTTGCGCTTCCGCGAAGATTTGCATCATGGTTTCCTGCGCCGTTGCGCATACGCCGGGCTCTGCCGCAATTATTTTTGCTGCGGCCAACAGACGGTGCGCCAGCGCCCGCTCACCCGAGGCACGCAGGGAGTCGGGAAGCGGCAGCCCCTGCGCGGTCATTTTTTCCAGCAGCGGCCGGAAGCGGCTGTAAATCCCGAACAGCGCCTCTTCGGAATCCTGCAGCTCATTCAGGTGCAATTTTTCAAAGATGCGCTGCCGGTCGGCAAAGGGCAGTCGCGTCCCCGGAACCCCTTCTGCCTTCAGCACCTCCCGCAGTTGATCCGGCGGGAGCATGGTCAGCTCCTTGCTCCGGGCAGGGTCGTCGAAGACCCCCGCTCTCGCCCAACCATCGGGCCAGCGCGCCGCCAGAATGCTGAATGACGACTCCGCCTTCGTCCGTCCGTCCCGGCAGACCGCCCGTCCGTACAGCAGCGTCACCTCCGAATCAACGAGTTTTTTCTTCTCCACCGTCACCTCGCACCCGATGGCATACTCCGGCTCCGGCAGTTCCAGCAGCAGCGACAGCGCATGGACTGCCGCCACCTCCCGGGCGGTATAACGAGTGCCGAGAACGTAGCGGTCAAAAATCTCCCGTCCCGTTTTGGGGTCTGATAGGTTCGACTCTGCCGCCGCCAGACGTTCCCGCAGCAGCGCCACCAGCGTCCCCTGCTCGACCGGCCCCGCATACCCTTCCAGCTCGTCGCCCAGTTCCGCCGCGCGCAGGGCGTAGCGCATATTCTGCACCGGCTCCAGCCCCGACAACTCCGCGAAAAACCAACCGCACGAGGTGTACATCAGCATCGCGTAGCGGTCCATCTCGAGCAACTGCCAGAGTCGCCGCTCGTCGTTTTCGGTCAGTTCCCGCCGCGCGTGGCGGCCGACAAACCCTTCGCGCGCCGCCGGGTCCAGGATCACGCGGATGTAATCGTTGCGGGCTTCAAACGCATCCAGGACCAGCCCGCCCATTTCGCGGCGGAAGATCTTGCGCAGGCGGTCGCGTAATTCGTCAAAGGCCTTGCGCAGCGGGGCGCGCCAACGCTGATTCCAGTCGTGCGGCCCGTCGCCGCAGCCGCAATCGCGCTCCCAGCGTCCGACGCCGTGCTTGCAGCTCCAGCTTGAACCTTTGCCGTCGGCTCCCTCCCAGAGGCGAACCTCCCAGCAGGGCGGATTCTCCTTGAGATACAGCGAGAGATTGGTCAGCAGGACGTTCTTCCGGGATAGAAGCTGGTGGAAGAAATAGGCCAGCGCCCGGTTGCCGTGTTTTTCGTGGTGGCCGTAAATTTCGCCGTCGGTAGCGATCAGAACCAGTTGCGGCAGCGTTGCCTTGTCGTCGAGTCGCTGGCGCGCGAACCACTCCAGCCGTTGCGCATCGGTGAGCAGGTGGTCGAACGATACGCGCGTGGAGAGCTCTTTGTCATAGAAAAAAATATCGAGATGGCGGTCAAAGTGTGTGCGTCCCGCGCCGTCAACCTCAAAGATCCGGTAAGGATGTCTCGTCTCAATGGTGCCATCGGGAACGCCGATCCATTGCTCCCCTCCGAAGGGGCGCACGTACGCCGCCTGCAGCGGGGACAGAATCACGTGTTGGATGCCGTGATCGATCAGGGCGCGGATGGTGTCCATATTGATGGCGGTTTCCGGCAGCCAGAGGCTCTCGGCGTCGCGGCCGTACCGCTGGCGGAATTCGCGCAGCCCCCAGAGGATCTGCGTGTGCCGGTCGCGGGCGTCGCAAAGGGGGAGGATCGCATGATTGTAGGCCTGCGCCATGGCCGCGCCGTGGCCGTTGTAACTTTGACGGGCAAGCTCGTCGGCGAGGGAAATCCGCGACAGAAGCGAGGTCTGGTGTTTCTCCAGCCAGTCGTTGAGCGTCGGGCCGAAATTAAACGACATGTGTGCGTAACAATTGAAGAGATCGGCGGTCTTATCCGCAGCGGTCTTTACCGGACTGCACGAAAGCGCCTTGTAGCACTCCGCCGTGATCCGGTCATTCCAGTCGTGGTAGGGATATGCCGAGGACTGCGGCTCTATGACCCCAAGCCAGGGGTTCTCGCGCGGGGGTTGGTAAAAGTGACCATGAACGCAGATGTGGTGGTTGGGATTGCCTGACATGCCAGCCTTTCGTGCGTTATATCCCCCGCGACCGGGCGCGCCAGCCGCTCTTTTCTGCCGCCCGAGCTGGCGGCGTTCTCTTCTGTCCGATTTCCCGGGTGATTAGTCTACCATAGCCACCCGGGCAAAGCAAACAGAATACCCGTTGCCGGAACGGCGATTCCGGACAATTGCTGGGGGGCGGTTCCTTCCTCGTGCAGATCCGCAAGTTCCCTGCGTGACCGGGCGGATAAACGCGCAAGGCCAGGGCGCCAGATCCCGGATCGGCCGCCGTCCTGCATCATTCGGCGCCGCTCCCCCTGAAAGCGAAGCAAAACATAAAATTCTCGTTCTGAAAAATCCGGAACCACATAAAAATTTGACCCCCTACATAGCCCCGTTCCATACGATTCTGGTTGATTACAACTTACGAAGCGGCAAGGAGTTTTAATAAACCGGCAAATTTTGCCACCAGAGAAAACCACTATATATAGGTATGGATAAAAAATGATCCCTATATTTTGTTATTTTTCCCTTGCAATGCCCCGCACCGAAGGATATAACGAAAAGAGTTGAGGGAATGCATCAAGGGTGATGCGCGCTCCAGGTAATCTGCCTCGCGCCGCCGCCAGCCCCAGCGAGTATGAGCTTTCGAAACGTCTCCAGTCAGTTACCGGCAAGCAGGGTGCGCCGGCCTGAATTCAGGGGCGAATGTCTCGAAGGTTCCTACCCGCCGGGTCGGGCCGGCCAGGTAGTATGCCGAAACCGGTTTGCCGATAGTTGCCGTTTTTTTGACCTGTCCTGATTTTCAGGCGGTCTGCAAGACGGGGGATAGCGGACGGTTCCGGTGCCATCTCTTTGCGCTTGATACCAGAATCCGGAATAAAATCCGCCAGACGATACGGACTGGCCGGGGGCGGTTCGCGCTTTGTGCCGGCTTCCGGTCGTTGTGCGCGGGCGGTGCGGGTATAGCGATAAGAGGGGGGCGTAACAGCATGTTGGGTTTTTTATGGAAGGGGGATGTATGACGATTCAGGTCTATTCGAAACCGGGTTGCGGCAAGTGCGAAGCGGCAAAGGACAAGCTCAAGCGGATGGGGTTTGAGTACAACGAGCATAATCTGTACTACCACATCCAACACCACGAGGGGTGGCGCGAGGACGGGTCGGTCGAGGCCATGGCGGCTCACACCCTGCTTGACACCCTGCCCATTTTCAATGTCGATGGCGCTTTCATGGACTACCCCGGCGCGATGCGCGAGTTGAAGAAGCTGAGCAGCGCCAGCAAGTCCGAGAACTAAAGAGTCGCCTTGCGCGGTTCGATGTTGTTTTCACTTTGGCGGAGGACCTTCGGGTCCTCCGCTTTTGTTTCGGCCACCGCCGGAAATCACGACTTGTGCCAGATTATGATCGGTCGTTACGAAGCCGGATCGCGGTGAGGCAGGCATAAAAACGTCCGCGTAATTCCGGATCAAAGCGCGGTAACAATCCCCTCCCCGCGTGGATGTTGTCACGGTCTGGGGGCAATCGTGGCGGCGTATTCGGGGCCGCGAGACAAAAAAACCGCCACGGGGCGGTTTTTGATTATTCTGAAAATCATGGACGTAATTCCTTCGCCGGCTTCGTGTTGCCGCTCAGGATTCGGTCGGGCTGTCGGGGCGTTGGGTATAATAGACGGCTTTTGCATTCAACCGGTCCGCCGGACGGGGTGAATCCAACAGCCGCGCTTCGGAGTGGAGAAAGAGCGGGTCGCCCTCTGAAACGCAGTCGCTGTCCGTTTCCGCCGACCGGGCAGGCCTCTCGGAGGCCGGTTGCCGCCACTGACGAGCCAACTCCTCGGCGCGGGCGTGAAATTCCGGATCCTGCAGCGCCTTCATCAACTGGTCGGAAATATGACCGATCGAAAAATAATCCCCCTGCCGTTCGCAACTGAAGTCGGTGAGGCAATTTTCGATGCGCTGCGTCAGTCCCGTTAGCCGGGACTTGTCCGCAATCTGCCGCGATGCGCGCAATAGATCGAGACATTCGCCCAGAACGTAATTGATCTTACCCAGATGGGCAATCAGCAGCGGACAATGCTGTTCGGCGAAGAAGATCTGGAAAATCGGCTCATAATCGAGATTGTAGAGGACGCAGAGCTTTTCCAGTTCCGCCTCCACAGGCTGCAGCGCTCCCTCCTCAATCGCCCGCAACCGCTCGGGGCGGATGGCGGTTTCCGCAGCCACAAGGTCCAGCGTCAGATGAGCCCGCTCGCGCGAGACGCTGAGGATGGTCTGAAGCACAAAGCCATACTTCTGGATCTCATTGCCGCCGACGTGATCGTGGTCGATCAGCGCGGTCAGATTGGTTTGCAGAACCCGCGAGAGGGTGAGCAACAGCGGAAGGGTGACCCCCTGCTTGCCATTTTCGATGCGGCTGACCGTTGCCTGGCTCTTGCCGATCTTTTCCGCAAGCTCTTGGGTGGACATTCCCAGCTTTATGCGCGCCTTGCTGATTCTTTGGCCTACCAACGAACTTTCCATTCCATTCCCCGGAACCGACCCCAGATTTAATATGTATCAAATCATATCGTATATTTATAGAAAATCAACTGCTAAATATCATTTTTTTTGACAAGAAAACGTAATAAATTGGTTTGTGTCTGCCTTTTTCAGATGCAGAAAACGGACATCGATACGTAAAAACTCGAGACATTCGAGTTTTTTGCGCATGCTTGCGGGGCTATAACGAGAGAAACGGGAGGGGGGATCGCATATCTGACTTGTTATGCAAATGCCACAAGTCTGGCGAAAAGAGGTTGTTTTTTTGTCTCCATGGCGTGGGATTGGCGCAAAAAGTGATACACGCGTCGCTGTTTGTCCCTGCGCCGTTGCATGTCCGGCCGGAAAACAGAGGCGGGAAAATTCCCCGTACCCGTTTCGAGTCGGGGAGCCGGCACGCCCTCCGTCGCCGGCACGAGTATTCGTTCACCGCCCCGGTTCGGGACCGACTCCGACCGGCATTGACGGAGCGGCGCGTCCGTTGCCGGTTTGCATTTGTAAATCGGCCGATCTGCACATATAATGCAGGGAGGGATTGGTCGGAAGGGAATGCGTATGCGGGTCTGCAACAAATGTGGCGCACAAGACCTTGCGCCGGAGGACATCGTCCTGGTGCGGGAGGAGGGGGGGCACTGGTCCACCCGTTGTCGCCGCTGCCCGGATGCCTCCCGCCTTCGCTGGCCGCAGGCGGGGGATCTGAGCTGGCTGATGCGCCCGGCGCAGGATCTTGCGCCGGAGATTTTGCGTTCGCTCAACGGCCTGCGCGCGAGTCTGGGTCTGACGCCGTATGCCGCAGAGGGGCAGCAGAAGGATTACCGCCGCGAATACGAGCGTCACGAAGTGGCCCTGAATGTTACTTTTCGGCGCAAGGATCAGCCGGAGGCCCTGATCGGCAGCGTACACGACCTCTCCAAGGGCGGACTTTGCTTTTCGACGGCGACCGCGCTGCGTCCGGCCGAGATTATTGATGTTAACATTTCCGCCGCCGGCTCCGACACCGGGGGCGTGCGTTTCTCTTCGCAGGTGGAGGTTGTGCGCTGCAATCAGGAGTCCGGCGACACCTACAAGATCGGTGGGCGGTTCCTGACCGTGCCGGGGCACGACCAACGCCGCGATCCGCGCCATCATTTGCTGCTGACGGTATGGTATCAGCGCAAGGGATCGGAGGAGACGCACGAAGGCGCGGTGATCGATATCAGCCGCAGCGGGGTCGGTTTTGTCGCAAAAGAAGATATTCCCGTCGGTGAGGTGCTGGCGATCTGCATCCGGGGGGACTCCGGCGCGTTCCAGAAGCAGGACTTGCGCGGACTGGTTCGGGTGGCGCACACGAAGTGCGTCTACGAAGGCAATTACGAACTCGGGACGGAGTACATCAAAACGAGGGTCATTCCCCGTAGCGGGGGGACGGACGGAACCGGCGGACCGGCGTAGGCATAGGCGCGCGAGGTTCGGCCGGCAGATTCCGTACAGGGACAAAGGAGAAGCCATGCAACCGGAACTGGTCACTACGGCGTTCACCATCGACGGCTTTCAGGTGGTGGAGAATCTGGGCATCGTCCGGGGCATTACGGTGCGCTCCCGTTCGATCTTCGGCAACATCGGGGCCGGTCTGCAGACCCTGTTCGGGGGCAACATCAGCCTGCTGACCAGCCTCTGCGAAAAGGCGCGCGAAGAGTCGTTCCAGATGATGATGGAACACGCGCAGGAGCGGGGTGCCAACGCCATCATCGGCATGCGCTACGATGCCAACGAGGTGATGCAGGGGGTGACGGAGGTGTTGTGCTACGGTACGGCGGTGTATGTGGAGAAGAGCGATAGAGCCGGTTGCTGAAAGCAACCACGTCCGGGGCGCGGAAATCGCGCCCGGATGCAGAGCAGGCGGGGCGACGACGTGAGATCATGAACGGAAAAATACTGGTGGTGTTTCAATCTCCGGCCCAACGCCGGGAAGCTGGGCTGCTGGAAGGCGGGGGCTATCCCTTCAAGGTCGGGCATCTGGAGCATCCGGCGGTGCTGGCGCAGGCATTGACCAAGGTCGCGCCGGGGCTGGTTCTGCTGTATGCCGGCAGCGACGGGCAGGCGGCTTACGCGCTTTGCCAGAAGATCCGCAATCAGTGCAAGGACTACTTCGGACTGATTGCCGTCGCTGCGGCGGAGGCGGGCGCCTTTGAACGCGACCTCGCCATTGAGGCGGGCGCCGACGCGCTTGTCCGCTTTGGCGGCGAAGATCCGGAGGCGCTGGTGGTGCAATTGGCGGGGCTGCTGCGTTCGGGCGAGGTCGCGCAGGAATATCTGCGCCGTTCGCGTTCGCTGGCGCGCGCCAGCGCCGAGGCGGCGGACATCATCGTCCAGTTGGAGGAAGCCAGCCGCCGCATCCGCGAACAGAACGACGAATTGCGCGAACGCGACCAGCGCATCCGGCAGCAGCAGGCGGAGATCCAGCGCCACCTCGACACGCTCCGGCATGAATTGCAGCTGGCGGCTTCGCTGCAGATCAATCTGATGCCGTCGGGACGGGGCTATTCCGAGGGTCTTGATATCAGCTTGTATGACCGCTACATTCCGGCCGAGGACCTGGGCGGCGACTATTACGATTACGTGCGCCTGCCCGACGGCGGAGTCTTCCTCTGCGTGGCGGACGTGACGGGGCACGGCGTCGCGCCGGCACTGGTGACGGTGCAATTGCGCGCGCTGGCCCGCAGTCATCTGCAGAACGGGCAATCGCTGGCGGCCGTGATGAATGACCTCAATTCGTTTATGTACGAGACCTTCCATCAGGCCTATCTGATGACCATGGCGGGGTTGGTCTGGCGGCCGGGGCAGAATGAATTGGAGTTCGTCGGCGCGGGGCACTGTCCTCTGGTGCTAGCGTCGGCAACGGATGGCGAGTGCCGGGAGTTCTTCAGCGCGGGGGTGCCGCTGGGCGTGCTGGAGGACGCGGGCTACGAATCCGCGGCCATCCCGTTTCAGGCAGGCGACCGGGTGTTGCTCTACACCGACGGCATCACGGAAGCCGCCAATTCTTCGGGCAACGAGTACAGTCCCGAACGGTTGGTGCGCCTGTTCGGCGGACTCGGCAAGACGCCGGGGGCGCGAGTGCTGGAGACGGTGCTCAAGGAGGTCGGGGAGTTCGTCGAGGGGGCGCGCTTTGTGGACGATGTCACGCTGGTGATGCTGGAGCGCAACCGCTGAACCTTCGCACGCGGACACGTCTGGCGGGTTCCTTGTTCATTTTCGAAGTTTCCGGCTGTAACCGGCTGACGCTGGGCGCGGGCAGCGCGAAAGAGGGCTTTTTAGATGAAGAAAAAACTCAGCGCCAGTCTGGAGGATTACCTCGAGGCGATTTTGGAGCTTGGCGAGGGCCGCGATGGGGTGAAGGCCAGCGAAATCAGCGCGAAGATGGGGGTGACGCGGCCATCGGTGACGGGGGCTCTGCGGCTGTTGTGTGAACGCAAGTTAATCAATTACGCCCCGTATGCCGCAATCACCCTGACCCCGGCGGGGACGGTTCTGGCGCGCAAGGTGCTGGAGCGGCACCACAATCTTTATGACTTCCTGCATAAGGTGCTGCTGATTCCGGTCGCGGATGCGGAGGAAGCGGCCTGCTCGATGGAGCACATTCTGCCGGAGCCGACGGCGCAATCATTCGTGAACTTCACCGATTTTCTGAACGCGGCCCCGAAGCTGCGCGACAAGCTTGCCGAAGGCTTCCGCGAATACCTTCACGCCCGCTCCCGTTCCGATTCCTGACCAGTGGTGCCCTTGCGCTGTGCGTGCCGGCGGACCCTTCATGATTTACGGCCGCTCTTTCGCGGCCGGTCTACGGCAGAAAGCTTCAACATCCGGTCGGCGGACGATATCCGGGGACTCGCGTTTTCGGGCAGACAGGGAGCTGGGGCCAGACCATGCGGCGCGGTGTTGCTCCGGAAACGAGTGTGGTGTTTGCTATGAGGACGGAACGATGCGGATTTCCGGCGAGGACGACTGCCATCTGTTTTACTGTCTGAATGCGTATCCGGCCGGAACGCTTGCGGAACTGGAGCAAGCCGTGTTTGGCGAAGCGGCAGGTGTCTGGGCTGAGTCCGGTTTGCCGGGGCCGCACGCCGTCGGGCTTTGGCTGAATTCGCTGCTGCTGCCCTCCTTCGATGCGGCACGATTTGCCCGACGTCTGCGCACGGCCGGTTTGTACTGTCCTTCGCTCAATGGTTTTCCTCACGGATTGTTCCACGGCGGAGCGGTCAAGGAGCGGGTGTACACCCCCGATTGGTCACAACCCAGCCGGCTGGAGTATACCCGGTCTCTGGCGCAGATTCTGGCCGTCCTCCTGCCGGAGGGGCAGACCGGCAGCATCAGCACCCTTCCCCTCGGCTACCGCGCCCGCATGACCCCCGCGATTCTGCAGGACGCCGTCCGGCAGTTATGCCAGCTGGCGGAGGACCTTGCCCGGCTGTACGATGACACGGGGCGGGAGATCGTGCTCGCCATCGAGCCGGAGCCGGATTGTTTTTTTGACGCCAGCGATGCGACAGCGCAGTGGCTGGAAGAGAATCTCTTCTCCCTTGCCTCCGGCGCGGAGCAAGCCCGGCGCTTGCGCCGGCACATCGGCGTCTGTCTCGACACCGTTCATGCGCTGGTGCTCTTTGAAGATCCGCTGACGGCCCTGCGGACATTCACCAGCCGGGGCATCCGGGTGCCGAAGATCCAGATCGGGGCCGCGCTCGGCTGCGTAGAGGGCGATCGTTCGCCCCTTGCCGCCTTTCAGGACGGCGTCTATCTGCATCAGACCCGCACCGGCGATGCCAGCGGCCCGGCATTTTCCGATCTGCCGCAGGCGCTGGCGGCGCAGCCGGGGGGCGAATGGCGGGTGCATTTTCACGTCCCGTTGACCTGGAGCGGCGGCGACGGCCTGCAATGCCTTCGTGCTGGGATTGATCCGGCTTTTTTTGCGGAAGCGCGTCAGACCGGCACCCGGCATTTCGAGGTCGAAATTTACACCCTTTCCGTCTTCCCCGACCACCGGTTGCGGAGCCGCACCATTTTCGCGCGCGAATTGCTGGCCGTTCACCACCTGCTCTCCGCCGCTTCCGTACCGAAACCATAGTGCCCTGCGCGCTCACCACCTCAGCCCGCCGGAGGCGCTTCGATGCAGAACGGGGAATTTCCGGTTTTTTTCCTTCGGGGCGAAGGGTTGCTTGCAACTTCTATCGTAAAAAAATATGATAGCGGGTGGATTCTGCCCGGGAGGGGCTGGATCGCGCCGCCGGAAGGAGGCGAGGGCGTCGTATGGCCGCCCGAAGGCAGAGGAGCCTATGGCAGCGCAAGAGGAGCAGAAGGGGCTGGAGTTCACTACCTTCGATCTGGGGGAGCAATCCGCCGGAACGGAGGGGGCGGTGTACCATCCCGTTGCTGCCGTGGTGAAGCTGGATTCCTTCGAGATTGACTTCGAGCCGGATGAAGATGTGGTTTTGCCGCGTCGGGCCGCGCCCGCTCCTTACGAGGAAGAAGACACGGTTGACGCGGAAGAAGGGGCGAATGAGGAGGACGTCCTCGCCCTGCACCCGGCAACGCCGGAGGCAGCCGCAGGTTCCGCAGACGAGGAGCCGTTCTTTCCGGATCAGTTGGATGACTCCGACGATGAAGATCTGTTGATCGGTCTGGAGCAAGACTTATCCGACCTTCCCCCTTCCAGCGGCACCTCCGACCGGAGGAGCGCGGAACGCCCGAAATCCGCAGAGCTCCCCGAACCGAAGTCTGCGGATGTTTCCACACAGACACACACCGAATCCGGGGAGGATCTTCCACCCGCTTCCGGCGGTCTGCCTGCCTTCGGCGGTTTGCTTGATGATCTTTCCATGTCTGCCGGACAGGGTGTTGCGTCTGGTTTTGAGGGGGGGGAAGAAGATGTGCTCGGCTCTCTCTTTGCGGATGAAGCCGCCGCACACACCGCTGAGGCTGCGGTCGCCCGGTCGCCGGCCGGACATGGGCTGGCCGATGATTCCGCTTCGCTGACATCCGCTTACAACCGCGAAGCAGCGCCGGATTCAGAGAAACAGGATGAAATCAGCCGCCCGCGCCGGCCAGTCGGCACGCAGGGGCTTAACGAAGAGTTCGGGGCGTTTTTGCAGGAGGAACAGGCCGGGCGGCGCACGACCTCCGCTCTCAAACGGACTCCCAAGCCGGAACCGGAACGCGTTCCGCTGAAGCTTCGCGGACGGTTGACTGCGGACCCCTTTGCGGAACTTTCCGACAAGACAAAAAAAGACAATCCAGACAGCACCGGCACGTTGCAGGACGAGGAGATTCCCCCGCAGCGCGGTTCCGCGGAAGGCGATCTTTCGGGATTGCTCAATGATTTTGCGCCGACCAATCTCTGGGGGGACGTTGAGAATGCCCCGGAAAACGCCGGGGCGTCCCTCTGGTCCGAGGAGGACGAGGCCCCCTCCGTTGCGCCGGCGGCCGCTTCCGATGCCGGAATCGAGGCGCTCCTTTCTCAGGCGCACGAATTGACGCACGGCACGCCGGGCGTCCGCCGCAAGAAGAAAGAGGAAGACCTCCCGCCGGAGGATCACCTCAGCGGCCTTGGGGTCGACCACGCACTCGACGGCTGGAGCGGCACTCCGGAGGATGGCGACGGACTGGCCGGAATGCATCTGGACTTGGATGATCTGGATGGAGTGGAGCGGGACCGCGATGCCGGAGGCGAAGAATTTCACTCCTTCGACGACGAAATGGCTCCGGACGATGCGCGGTCAAAGCTTCCGCCCGAAGGCCGGGCAATTATCCGGCGGGTGGAACGGGTGCTGCGCCGGATGCCGCATTTCAGCGAACTGACCTCCGCCACCCGCGAATGGCTTTCCCTGCTGCACTCGTGGGGCGGCGAGGTCAAACGCGAAGGTCTGACCGCCGGCACGCTTGCCTGGCTGGACAAATTGCGCTCATTCGTAGGCATGGAGGATTCCCTATCGCCTTTTCGCTGGAAACGTACTCCGCTGCCGGATGATCCCGTACCCGATGACGGGTATGGTCTCGACTCCGGCGATTCCGAGGGCGGAGAGAGGGATGACCACGAGCAGGCCCTTCTCTTTCCGGACAATCCGGGCGGGGATGAGGAGTGGGGGACGGTGGCGTCGCCTGCGCCGGTTGAGGAAAGTGCGCCGCCTGCCACCGATGACTGGGGGGCGCCGCCCGCGCCGGCGGATGCGGCCGATCCTAATCTTCCCCCGGAGGATATCCTTCCGCCGGAAGACATTCTCCCGGAAGAGGATCTCAGCTTCTCAACCGCAGATATGCTGATGCAGGACAGTGAACTGGGGCTGGGCAATCTGGAGGATGAGTTTGATCTTTCTGTGGATGCGGAGGCGCAGACCCCCGAAGATATTCCAGCGTCCTCCGCCAGCCATGCCTCGCTGCTGCTGGCGATGAAAAGAATTCTCAAAAAATGGGGGTTGCTCTGCTACCACTCCATCGATCATCATGTCGGCTTTCAGGATAACTGGTGGAAACTGGTCGACTTTCTGGCGCTGGTGATCCTGACCATGGCGGCGGCCGCGTTTCTTTCGTACTGGCTGTATTACGCCTGATAAGAACGAAAGAGCCCCAGTTCGCGCGTCTCTTCCTTGATGTGTTTGAGAATAACAGCGGTCGCAGAGTGATCTGCGACCGCTGCTTCTGGCCGGTGAAATCATGGTTCCCGCATTACTTCGCCGGTTCCGCGTCCGCAACGGGAATCTTTGTCTTTTCATACTTGCTCACCGTCAGGATCGGATCGCCCTCGGCGGTGACATCCAGCACTCCTTCAACCATGACAAACTTTTGCAGCGCTTCTTGCTGGGTTTTTTTTGCACCCTCGGCATCGTCGGGCTTCGCGCTTTTTACTCCGAATTCCTGAATCAATTTCGTGCCCGTGGCGTCCTGTTTGATGGTAATGCCGAACTGTTCCGGGGTGGTTTTTCCGTCTTTGCCCGGAATCATTATCTGAATCAACAAACTTGCCTCTTTGGGGTTCTCAACGTTAATCAGCACAAAGCCGTAGTTTTTGAACGGTTGCGGCCCTGTCGTTTGCTCGGTCTGCACGGCCGGCGCGCCAGCGACCGGCGCGGCGTCTGCGGCATAGATCATTCCGGCAAATAGCAATCCCATCGCTCCAAGCACAGGAAGTTTGGCGATCATCATGTTCTCCTCAACGAATCGAATGCGTTCTATCATAGCGCATCCATTACTGTCAGCAAGAGAAATCAATCCTGCCGGAATCTGTCCGATTTCGCTCGTCCGTTCCGTATCGATTCGGCTCCTCATGGGGGGGGCGTCAGGAACGCATGGGCAGACGGCCGGCGGGAATGAAAAAACCCGCCGGAAAACCGACGGGTTAGAGGTGTTGCAAACGAAGCGAATGGTAATGCTTAGGCCTTCTTCGCCTTATGAAGCTGGACGTTGCGGCTCTTGGGGCAGTACTTCTTGAGTTCAAGACCCTTATGCGCCTTTTTCAGACGGACCACATAATTTGCTTCACCGCAATCCTTGCAGATCAGCTGATAAACTTCAACCGGGTTCTTTTTCTTTGCCATTTTATGCAAACTCCTGAGAAAGATAAAAATAAAGGGCGAATAGGGCAATTTCAGGGTAGCTAATCTTAGCTGAAAGGTCTTGCGATGCAATAGTAAATTTAAAATCGTTCCGGCTTGACTGGCTATGCCGCTGCGCTATACTACTGCTGGCGTGCTTGTCCGTTGGGATGTTTCGTCCGTCGGTTCGAGTTGGTCGAGCGCGCAACTGATTCTACCCCGTGGTGTAACGGTAACACAGCAGATTTTGGTTCTGCTTTTTGAGGTTCGAATCCTCACGGGGTAACCATTTATTTAACGGCTTGCATACCATAGGGTTGCAAGCCGTTTTTTTTGTTTCTTGCTCGGCGTTTTTTTGCGTTATAACAGAGCCGCACAGACAAATGCACATGCCATAAGCGTTAATCAGCGTAAAGCGGCGGTAATGTTGGAGCGCGTAATGTCTTCACCTCAGTCACATCAATTTAGGTCGGATGTCGGAACATGCCCGGCTTCCTATCCGTTCACTCACGGTTGCTGAACCGAAAAGAGCCCCCAAACCTCGCCGTGCGCCTTGCCGGATGCATCCGGAACAGCCTCGGCGGTAATATCGGCTTGATCCGGGTTCGCATCCTTGGGGAACATCCAGCTCCCCGGCATCGGCATATTTGACCGGCCGGTCAACTCCTGCGTATGCTCCTTTCCGCCTACCGTCCAGCGGATTTTAATCTTTCCCTGAAAAACGATCTGAATCCCCTCGCCCTTGGCGCGGAACACCAGCGGCTTCCCCGGCTGATCACAGACCCAGATGCCCACTTCATACCAGTTTCCGGCCTTGGGATTGTTCACCCAGCCCTCCGGCGTCCCCTGCGGTTCGGCGGCCTCAAGGCGCGCATATTCCAGCGCTCCCTTACCCAGCAAAGCGGGGAGCGCCGCCGGCTCGGCAGCCGGCGCGGGCAGATCAAACATCGGCAGAAGAGCCTCCGTCAGCAGCGTCGCATACACCCCATAACCGATATCGGAAGGATGAACGCCATCGACGAAAAATGTTTTCGGAGCGTACGTGCCGGACTTAAAGCCATCGCTGACCTTCTGTCCGGCCAGCACCTCCGCCAAGCCGTAATGAACCGCCACTTGATGGTGCAAAACTACGGCGCGAGGGAGAACCCCCTTGGCATAGCTCTCGTTATCGATCTTTTCCGTGGTTGTATAGAATAACACAATGCCCATCCGTGGATTGGCGCGCAGCGCCTGCCGGACCAGACATTCCATGCTTTCAGCGGCGTTGGGATCGCTCGTGTCATTCACCGCAAATTCAATAATCAGCAGGTCCGGCTTCCGGAAAAGCAATTGCGCTCCGGCGCGGTAGCAGGCATAACCCGACCCCGTGCCGCCAATAGCAACATTATAGATGGCGGCCTGCGCGCCACGTTTGACGATCTCCTGAGCGAGGGCGGTGCGCGTCTTCCAGTAGTAGTTGTTGCCATAGGTGGAGGCGCCGGCCCCCTGCGTGATGGAGCCGCCGATGAAGCCGATTACAACAGGCTGCTTCTGCCGCACCTTTTCCGCGAAATACGCCAGATTCGCCAACCCGCCCAGCTTCAAAGCGGCAACAGAACTCTCCTCGCCTGCCCGTGCCGTCGCGCCGGCGGTGAGCGCCGCACCCAGCAGCACGGCCATCATCACCCGGATTCCAATTAAACACAATGACTGTTGCATGATCTTCCTCTCCAAAGAAAATGAACCATAGGATGTTCGGGATACGCAAATACACACGCACCGACTGCGGGAAATCGCGCCGCCGTACCAATGAACGGCTGCCCGCAACGGGCGCTCTTCCTCCTCCGCAATGCGCCCCGCCGTCCTTCCGGCATCATGAACACATCACTCATTCCGCCGCCCCGGCAATACGCAGCCGGCCGAAGGTTTCTGGGTTTTTCCCGTCGATGATCCCGCCGAACAAACGCAGGACATGCCGCCCGCCGACCTCATCCCGGTCATTCAGGGCAACCGCAAAGCCGAGGCTGTGGCCTGCCGCCGGAGCCTCCGTCAACCCCAAGACCGCCCAGGGGAAGAACGCCTCATATATCGTTTTCACCCCGTCGCGCTTCACCTGTGCCCGGATTCGTTCCTCCACACCGACCTTGAAATCCGGCGCATCGGCCCGGAACCGCCATACCAGCGGCGCTCCGCCCTTCGTTGGCAACGCAATCCCATATTCGAGGATGCGGTGTCCGTTGTAGCCGTTGCCGACATTGTTGGGCTGCCACTCTTTGTCAGCATCGGCGTCAAAGGCTACCTGCAGTGAATCCTCCTGCCACATTCCTGCCGCCTGTTGATTCTGACGATGGATGTCATCCGTCGCTTCAATCTGCAGGTGCAACCCATATTTTCCCGCAGCCGTTTTCACGGATGCCGAGAGGTCGGCGGCGGGAAAACCTTTCGGCCACGGTTCCCAACTCGTAAAGTCAATCGCCGCCACGCCACGGAGATCCGCCGCTCCTTGCGCGTCGTCTGTGATCTGCGGGCAGAGGAGAATGGTTTGATCAAACGTCTGCTCCATCCGCCACGGCACCCCGCCCAACAGTTCCACCGCCGCGCTTCCCCGCAACCGTTTGCCATAGGCAAATCCCGGAACAGACTGCCGGAGTACGCCCTCTTTCCCCTTCTGCAGCGTCATCCGCGATTCAACGCTTTCGCCGTTCTCCAGCCGCACCGTCAGCTTCGCCTCCACCGGCGCATCCATCTGGCTGACCACGCGTACCGCCGTCGAAAGTCCCTCGCCTTCAGGCAGGAAGTCGACCGCCTGCACCGTCACCGGCGAGACCACCCGAACCGGCTGTCCCTGCCAGCGTTCCCCCACTTGTCCAATCACTAAATAATCTCCCGGAGTCGCGGCATTCGCAATCCGCGCTTCCGTTCCGGAAAGCGCGACCTCGGAGGCCGCAAAGACGCCCGGCCACGGCAGAGTGACCGTTCCGCCCGGAGTCGCCGTCGTTTCCGGCAACATCGTCATGTCCTTGAATGCTCCGCCGCCGGGCAGTTCGATGAACGTCGGACTGGGACTGACCGCCAGCACCGGCTCCGTTCCCGCCGGCAACGGCCGTCCCAGCATGTCTTCCTTCCGTAGCGGCGCTGCCGGGAGCGTCAGGGTGGCCGTGCCCTCCGTGCACCACGCTGCGCCGAGGTTGTTCGGTTGCGCGTTGAAAAGCACCAGATGCAGCTTCGGCGAAAATTTAAACCAGCGGCCGTCTTCCTTCCGGGTTCCCGACAGCCACTTGAGCGCATTGACATACGCCGCGTACGCCGGCGTCGGCAGACCGTTCGGACGGATCAGACTGTACCCCTCGTTGGCATCCAGCCCGACGATCTGATAGCAGAAATAGACAATGCCGTCGATCGGTTGCGCCCCCGTCAGGCAGAGCGAACGCGAACAGTACTGCGCCTTGGTCAGCGACGGTATGATCTTCTGCCAGTCGCCTGCTCCGGAACACCAGCCGAACTCGGTCAGGTACACCGGGCGGTCCGACCGTCCCTTCTCCCGTTGAAACGCGAGGAACGATGCGATGTTGTCGATGAACTCCCCTTCCGGAGCGGTTGCGTTGACGTAGGCATGCATATTGTAACCGTCGAAGGCGTCAAAGAGCCCCAGCTCATCATACTTGCGGACATCCTTCATCCGGATGCTATACATGCACGGACCGAAGACCTTCATGCCAGGGTTGCCCTTCTTGACCCCGGCGCAAATCGTCTTATGCAGGCGGACAAAGTCCTCGTCATTGCCCCGGAAGTGCGCATCCGGCTCGTTAAACGGAGTGAACCACGAGAGGTCGGGATTGCTCCGGGCGAAGCTCGCCATCAGATTCTCCAGCGCCTGCCATTGTTTGGGCGGAAACAGGCCATTTCCGCGGCTCTCCGCCCCATAGAGCCAATTCGGCAGGTGCCGGATCGAGCGGATCTTGTGATAGTTCACTTCGTCCTTCAGCGGCTGTCCGCCCGCCGGAGCGCTGACCGTGCCGTCGGCATTCAAGCGATAGGCGTTCAAGTCAATCTCGTTGCAGCCCCAATCCCAGTTGCTTCCGGATTTCCGCCAGAGATCGTTGTTGCCATGCACGCGCATGGAGCCGAACCGCGACTTCAGACGCACCTCCTCCGCAAGCGGCTCGCCCACGACCGCCGCATATGTTTCCGTGCCGATGGTTGCGCCATCGGCATACTCTGCCGTCGCGCGCACCATATAATAGTGTCCTCAACCACATTATTATCGTATTCCCAACCAAATTATATTTCACAGAAAACCGGGCAGAAATGCCCGGTTTTTCACTTTATCAACAATTCTGGAGAGGATTTCGGGTTTGGATGGGCCGGTTGCCGGTCAGCATAAAAAATCTCCCGCCTTTTATGGGGCGGGAGTTTTTTTATGCCT
>CAYWTJ010000026.1:0-159644 GCA_964460225.1 uncultured Planctomycetaceae bacterium
TCCCAAGCCCGTGCAGGGAACGTACCATGTGGTGCGCTTCATTCGCAGCGACGGGATTCTGGATGTCTTCGGTGAGCACTTCCAGCTGCCGGAAGAAGTGGTTTACGAGTATGTGACCGCCACGATTGACGTGGCGCGGGAGCGAATGACAGTGGACATGGGCGGCACGAAAATAGGCGAAGTTGCGTATCGCCTGCGGTAGCGGACATGGCGGTTCGCGCAGCAACACCGGTCGCCCTACGGGCTCCCTCCGTTGCTGCGCGAATCTCAAACTCTTTGTTACAGTGTTACCCATGTCCTGAGCCTTTTTAGTGTAATCTATGTCCTGAGCCCTGAGATTTAAAGGGTAGCCTGTGCCTAATTTGTGCCTATGTTTTGAAAGTTAAGCCTATTTTTGACCGATTTTGAACATATTAACCACTTGCGCAAAAAAAATAAAAAACCGTAACTCTCTACTTGCGCGAGAGTTACGGCTTAATTTTAGTGGTGGAGCCGAAGAGGGTTGAACTCTCGACCTCTGCATTGCGAACGCAGCGCTCTCCCAACTGAGCTACGGCCCCATGTGTTTCTATTGATATCCACGTTGGTCAGACACCCCATACGCCACTACAATCTATCGGTTCCCGCAGCATTGTCAATAGGTCGCTTCAAAAAAACGCCAGATGTCACTTTTTAGCCATCCGCAAACCGCTCCACGGGAGCATGAACTTCCGGGCGCTCCCGGCAAAACGCGGCGCTTATGGGCCAATCTATCGCATAGAATGAGAAGGCAAACCTGCCTCACAACATAGGATGATGATCCATGAAACAGTTGCAGCATTGCGGGGCGCTTTGCAGGCGGGCTCCTCCCTGCTGGCAACGGGCGCGGAATACTCGGTTGCGGCAGGGAGGTGACTGGCGAGTAAAATTACACCAATTGTCTTTGAGCGCCTTCTGCGATGACCAGTCCAGATAAGACGCAAGAAATTGGATGCGCACTGCGGGAAAGAAAGACTCGATCCTGTCTTTGAGCAAGCACTTACGCTCTGGCGGGGGCAGGGTGGCATCCCGACTCAGGTGCAGAGGACTTCCGGACTCGGGGGGGCAGATTTCCGGGGACCCGCGCTGAAATGGAATCGATACCATTAATAATCGCTAATCGACACTATTTCTGTCATGTCTGGGTGCTTTTTTGGGATGGTGTGGGGCGTATATGTCCTGTTTTTATGGATTTCCGTGAATTTAAAATTTGACTAAGAAGATGGAAAGGATATTATTAATGTGGTGTGCGTGAGCTGCCTCTGCTTTATGTCGCTCGTGTTGGAATCGATTTCTTTATAATCACCCTACGATTGGTTTTTTTGTAGGAACATCAGGGTGAATGTGATGAACGTCATAAAACCACAAAAACCGGCATCGATTTACGAAATTGCCAAACTGGCCGGGGTCTCTGTCTCTACGGTTTCGAGGGTGATGAATAATGGTCTGGCCAGTCGTAAAACCCGCCAGAAAGTCGAGCAGATTATACAGGAGACGGGGTTCAGTCCTGATAGTCGGGCGGTAGGGCTGCGTAAAGGAAAGACCCGCAAGGTCGGACTGATTATTCCTCGCATTGATAATCCGGTCTACAGTACTACTGTGCGTCTGGTGCATGACTTCTTGCGTTCGCGGGAATATTCGCTGGTATTGGGCATCACCTACGGCTCGGCGCATGAGGAGTTGGAGGCGCTGGAGTTGATGCAGCGCGAATGCGTGGATGGGGTGATACTCAATATTTGCGAGGGCGAGGACGACTCCGGCATCCGCGGGCGTATGGAGGTGTTGCTGGAGCGGGGCGCGCCACTGATCTTTATCGGCAAGGAGCCGTTGGGCTTGCCGGCGGACATGATCTCTGTCGACAATCGCCTCGGTTTTCACAAACTGATCACATACCTGAAAAAAACCGGACGGCGCCAGATCGGCTTTCTGGCCGGGCGGGAGAACCTGTATGCGACGAGTGTGCGGGTGGACGCGTTTCGGGAGGCGCTGAGTGCGGTTGGCTTGGAATATGCGCCGGAAAATGTCCTTCTGGGCGAGGATTTCGGGATGGACGACGGCCAGCGGTTGACCAGGCTGCTGATTAAGCAGGGAATGGTTGACGCGATTGTCTGCGGCAATGACCTGATGGCGGTGGGGGCGTTGCTGGCGGCGCGCCAGTGCGGGGTGGCGGTGCCGGATAAATTGGCGATTGCCGGGTTTGACGATATTGATCTGGCGGCGCTGGTGTCTCCAGCCTTGACGACCGTTCGCCAGCCGTTTGAGCGCATCACCCATCTGGCTTGTGAGAGGTTATTTGCCCGGCTGGAGGGCAGGGTGAATGCGGGTGAGCAATTCCTGCTGGAGCCGGAGCTGATCATTCGCGACAGCGCCTGAGTTTTATTTTCCCTAACATATTGGTCCTGTTTTTCATACCGCGCCGAGGCGTTGCGTATGCGTGGTGGATTGTTTGTCTTCATACCGGTGTTTACTGTCAGGAGATATCCATGAGGCTTTATCCGGTGGTGATAGTTTGCGTGTTCCTGCTCTGTCCGGTTCTCTGTGCCGGCGAGGGGTTGGGGGCATTGCCGCCGCAGAAAAGCCTGTGGAAAGTAGATGACGCCGAGAAAACTGTAACGCAGACGCGTGAGCGGATTGTTCTCAATGGATTGTGGCAATTCCGGCCGCAAGGGCAGTCGCCGGATTTGAGCCGGGCGCCGGAGGCTGGCGATTTTCCGTATTACTTTAAGGTGCCGGGGCTGTGGCCTTCGCCGCAGGGCTGGTTTGAGCCGGACGGGGCGATGATTGTTTATAAACCGGACGGCAGTGAGGCGGGCAAGGGCGAGTTTGACGGCGCGAAAGCTAAAAACGCGTGGTACCGCCGCACCGTTGATATCCCTGCAAGTTGGCAGGGGCGTAAAATTGAGGTGGAGTTGACCTCCATTCAGGCGATTACGCTGGTCTACGTCAACGGCAAACAGGCGGGAGGCTGTTACTTTCCCGCCGGTAAGGTGGACATTACCCCGCTGGTGAAACCGGGGCAGAGCTGCGAGATCAGCCTGTACTTCTCGTCTGAGATACCGGAGAAGGCGGTAACCTCGTTCAATGCCCCCGACCGGGCGGAGAAATCGCTGAAGCATAATATTGCCCGCAAGGGCATAACCGGGGATGTGCTGCTCAGCGCGGAGTCGATGGGAATGCGCATCAGCGACGCGCACGTCATCACTTCGGTGGAGAAGGCGAATGTCACCTTTGATGTCGGTTTTACGGGGTGCGTTCCGGGAAGTTATACCTTGCAGGCGGCGGTAAGCGAGAAGGGCAAGGTGGTGAAGACGTTTGTGTCGCCGGTGTTTTCTGCGGACGGCGCACGCTTTCATTTTTCCGGTGAATGGAGGGACGCAAAGCTCTGGGACACCGATACGCCGGAGCATTTGTATTCGGTCGTTCTGACCCTAACCGACGCCGAGGGCAAGGTGGCGGATGAGCTGTATCCGCAGGAATTCGGCTTCCGGGAGTTTCGCATCGTCGGCAAGGACTTTCTGCTCAACGGCAAGCGCATTCACTTGCGGGCGCGCACCAGCCAGTATTTCGGCGCGCCGTACGCTTCGTCTGACGACTGCCTGCGCAGCGCGCAACTGCACAAGGCGTTCGGCTACAACTTCCTGATTAACGGCAACTATAGTTTTACCGAGGGCGACACGGGCTATCTTGATATGTATTGCTTCGGGAATTCCCGCGCGGGGATGCTCTTCTCGCTTACCTTGCCGCACCCGGCGATGTTTGACTGGAAGCTCAATGACCCGAAGGTAATGGGGGAATACCGGCAGCTTGCGGAGTATCTGGTGCGCCGTTACCAGAACGTTCCGGGGCTGGTGATGTACGCTTCGGCGCACAACGCAACGGGCTATGAATGCGATCAGGACCCGATGCTGATTGACGGCAAACAGGAACATGTGCCTCCGGCGGTGGACTGGCGCGAGCGCTTCCGCAAGATGGCGCTGGACGCGGCGGCGGAGATCGGCAGGCTGGATGCGACCCGGCCGGTGTATCAGCACGAGAGCGGGGCGCTGGGAACGATGTACACCATCAACTGTTACTTGAACTGGGTGCCGGTGCAGGAGCGCAGCGACTGGTTCGCGCACTGGCAGCGTGAGGGCGTGATGCCGCTGTTTCTGGTGGAGTGGGGGCTACCGCACAAGGCGTCGTGGTCGAGCTATCGCGGCCCGCAGTTTATCTGGGGCGGCACCGGTATCCAGTGCGCGTGGCTCAACGAATATAACGCGCAATATCTGGGGGAGCAGGCGTACCGGCCTTCCGAGATGAAGCAGTTCCTGATGCGCCAGCATGACAGCTTTGTCCGGGGCAACCGCAAGGTGGCGTATGGCGGGAATCTTGCGCGCTTCCGCTACGAGCCGGATTTTCAAAGTGTCTTGTCCATTTTCTCGCAGCGCAACATTCGCGACCTGCGGGCGCGCGGCGTGTCGGCCTTTCTGCCGTGGGATCAGGAGGAAGACTACTGGGTGCGCCCCGGCGGGCCGGAGGAGATCGCCCGTTTGCGCAAGTTGCGCGCCGACCGCTTTGAGGGACTCAAGCGCGCGGGGGTGCTGAAGTGCGATTACACCTACGGCGCGTTCGCGGATCAGGCGGAGTTGCAGCGCACGCCAACGGGGGAGTTGACCTCTCGTCTGTATCAACCGCAGATCGGGTGGATTGCGGGCGAGGTTGGAAATTTCACCGCGTATAACACCTATTATTTGCGTGGCGAAACGGTAAAGAAATCGCTGGTCATTCTCAACGACTCCCGGTCTACCGGCAAAACCGCCTATGAACTTAGCGTTGCGGAATTGGGGATACGAAAAAATGGCGCCGTTGAAGTTGAAGCCGGCGGGCGGGCGGATGTGCCGCTGGAGTTTGTCATCCCGGACTTCTGCCAGCAAAAGAAGCTGACGCTGACGGTGCGTTTTACCTTCAGTGACGGCAAAACGTCTGACGATCGTTTTGAGATAACGATCGGAGCGGGGCGCAAGGCGCTGGTTCAATCTCCGGTGGCCTTGTTCGATCCGGAGGGCAAGGCGGGTGCTTTGCTGAAGGCGGTGGGCGTGAATTACACTGCGGCCCAGAAGCAACCGGCGGCTGGCGGAATCTTGGTGGTTGGGCGTGGGGCTTTGGGGCAGATCCCCTTTGATCTAAAGAAGGTTGCCGACGCGGGGACGAAGATCGTGCTGCTGGAGCAGCCGGCGGCGGCGCTGGAGAACATCGGCCTGCGCTGGAATGAACACGGTATGCGCGAGGCATACGCGCTGGATAAGTCGTTTGAACCTGTTCCGCTCAATCACTGGCGCGGGGCGTCCACGCTGTTGCCGGAGACGATTGATCCGGCGTATTGCGCAAAGGTGGCGCAGTTCCCCACCCGTTACTGGATGGGGTGGAAGAACCGCCGCCATTGGCGGGCTGGCAACATGGGGACTCTCTGCTCGGTTGAGATCGAAAAGCCGGCTATCGGGGACTTTGTGCCGCTGGTGCAGACGGGGTTCCATCTGCAATACGCCCCCGTGTTGGAGTACCGCGAACCGGGCAAACGGGTGATCCTCTGCCAACTGGACATCAGCGGGCGCAGCGAAAACTCGCCTGAGGCGTTGGAGGCTCTTGCGACGGTGCTGGAGGCGGCGGATGCGCCGCTACCCGCTAAAATCCGTAGCGTGTGCTATCTGGGCGACGGACGTGGTGAGGAGGTTTTACGGAAATTAAAGATCGCGTTCAGGAAGGTCGGCAATGCGAACGAATGCGGGGCGGGTGAATTGCTAATCCTCGGCCCCGGCTGCGGCAGCGCGGCGGTACGGGATAAGGTGGAGGCGGGGCTGAATGTGTTGGCGCTGGGACTGGGCGCAGAGGAAATGAACGGCCTGCTGCCGGGGTGCGGTGCGGTGGACGCGCACGATATCTATCCGGCCTATGGCGAAAATCTGCGCGAGGTGGGGGCGTTCCGCGGGGTCAGCAACGCCGATTTGCAATGGATGTTCCCCTTCCAGAAAGGGGCAGGGCTGGCGGTGTTCAACAAGCAGGGCAAGACCGGCGAGATTATCAAGGCTGTCGGAACGGGTAAGGGGACGCTGGTCTTTTGCACGCTTGCGCCGTGGATGTTTGATGAAAACGAATTGATCCTGCGCCATTCTCTGCGCCGCAATTACTATCTCGTCGCGCGGCTGGCACACAATCTTGGTGCAGGCTCCGACAGCCGCTTCCTGGAAAACCTTGGTCGCGCCGGAACGCCCCGTGATGGTTTCCTGCCGCTCTATGCCGACGGCTGGCGTGGACGGCTCGACTCGAAGAAGGAGGGCAAGGATTCCGGCTGGATGCGCCCGGACTTCACGCCCGGCAAGGAGTGGCAGCCGGTAAAGGTCGGAGAATACTTCGAGCCGCAAAACCCCGCTTTTGTTGGTGACGGCTGGTTCTGGTACCGTCGGGAGTTTGATTTTCCGGCGTTGTCAGATCGTCGCCAGGTGCTGGTGCATGTTGGGGAGGCGGATGACGAGGCGTGGGTCTGGCTCAATGGCAAGCTCATCAGCGACAAGGCGATGGTGCAGAACTTCCCCGGCACGTTTGTGGTGCCGTCTGCGGAGCTAAAACAGAAGGGAAATGTACTGGTGATCTTGTGTAACAATAAGCAATACAACGGCGGTCTGTTGGGGGAGCCGACGCTGCACTGGCTGGCGGATTACCGTTTATATCCCGATTTGCCGCTGGCGGAGGATGATCCTTATCGCTACTACCGCTGGTAACGGTTATAAATCGATGCGGTGGGTGATTGCGTATTGCAGAGCACGCTATGCCATAAAAGGAGCTATGATGAATGGTGCAATGACGGATATCGCTTCGAGGGCTATAACCGCTGCGCGTCCCGGACTGGGGGCATTGACGGTTCTATTTGCCGCTTTACCGGCGTTCTGCTTGGGCGCGGAGAATTTTTATGGGTTTGCGCAGGAACAGCAACGTATTACGGCGGAATTCGCCTCGGAAGACGCCGCGAAGCAGGCGCAAATTCTGATCTGCCCGTTGCCGGATGACCGTAAAATCGCCTTTACTGTCCGCGGCGACGACACCAATGGCGGGCACGGCAAGCTCGCTCAGACGCTGGCCAAATACGGATTCAAGGCCGGTTTTTATCTCAACGATTTGGATAGCAAGTTTGTTGCCGGTGCGGGGAAGGATTTTCTCGCGGCCGGTTCTTCGGCGGGCAACCATACGCTGTCGCACCCGCGCTTGCCCGATCTGCTGCCGAACAAGATTTTCAGCGAGATCGTTCTGCATCAGGCACGCATCGAAAGCAGCCTCAATACCTGCTCGGTCTCCTTTACCCTGCCTTTTACGGTGTTGGACAATCCGGCCGACCCGGCTGGTCGGACCTACACCGCCGAGGCTTTGCGGCGGGCGGGTATCCTGATAAGCGGTGATGGCTTTGATCACGGCCTGCCGCCGGAAGAGTTCTTTATCGCAAACCGCCTCAGGTGGTTCAATGGTGCCGACAGCAACCCGCAGCCGGCGGAATTGGAGAAGGCCTATCAGGCCGCGCGCGAAGTGGCGCTGAAGGAACCGCAACCGCGCATCGTGGCGTACGGGACGCATACGCAGTACAACGCTGCGGGGCTGGAGAGCCTTGAGAAGTGGCTGCAGATGCACAAGGATGATCCGGAGATCTGGAAGTGCAACCCGAATGAGTTTGCAGCGTACCACTATGCCGCCGTGCATGCGGCACCGCAGGCGCAACCGGAGGGCAAGTCATCGGTGTTCACCCTGACTCGGTTCCATGCCGCCGATCTGGGCGCGGAAGTGCCGCTTTGCGTGCGCTTTTCACAGCCGCCGCAACGGGTGCGCATCGAGGGAAAAGAGATTGCCGTTTCAGCAAACGGGGTATATACCCTCCCCGCAACCGGTAAAATTCCGCAGCGGGTGGGATGGGTGCGGGGGCAGGGGGAGGATGCGAAATTTCCGGGCGTGCAAGTTCAATTGAAGTACGACGAACAGGCGGATCGTCTTTTGCTAAAACTGGAAAATCGCGCGGCAGCAGAGTTGACGGATTTGAATTTGCGGTTTGTCCTGCCCATGTGCTGGAAGGACGGGGTGAGTCAGCAGACGGTGGGCCGGTTGGCCGCCGGAGAAAGCAAAGAGGTAAGCGTTGCACTGGGCGCGCGGCAAGAGGCTCGGGTGTACAGCGACTGGGACTGGCCGTTTATCTGCCGGCTGGATTTTTTGCAGGGCGAAACGGCGGGGCGGATTTATGTTGATCTGACGAAGCAACGGCCGCTGCCGGATTCCGACTGCCCGCGCGACCGGGTGCTGGTTGTCGGGCCGGTTGCGAATGCGGAACTGACGCCGCAAATACTGGCGCAGTTATCACAGCCGCAGAATGCATTGAAGGATTTCGGCGAGAAGGTCAGCCAGAAATGGCGGAAGTATAATTATCATGCCGAAGGGTATCAGGAGTTTCTGGCTAATGCGGTTTGGCGCGGTGCTCCGGACAAGGAATATGGCCAGTGGAATAAGGAAACGCAGGAATTCTTTGCCCGCAAAACACCCGGCTCCCGCCTGCTGGTGTTGGATTTCGAGGCGCCGGCGGCCGGTGAGGCGGTGTTGTTCTGCCCGTCGCACCCGACCAACCTGTCGCTGTTTTATCTCAACGGCGAAGAAAAGAAGTTCGGCTGGAAGAATAAATGGAACGCGGAAAATGAGTGCACCATACCCGTGCTGGCTGGGCGCAATCGCATCGTATTTGTCAATCCGATCACTTCCGACTGGCTGGCCAGACAATTTGGCATGACGGTTCAGGTAAGGGCGAAAGCGGACGGCGCGCCTTTGCGTTGTCTGCCAGTCATGCGCTGAGTATGCACGTGTCGGCTGCAGTTGCACGCTGTAGCCTCAATGTTGTGGTCTGTTGAATATGAGGAAAAAAATGAACGCCGAGTTATATCGCCGCAAGGTACGGGGGGCGTGGGTCGGGAAGGCGGTTGGAGGAACCTTGGGGCAGCCGTGGGAGGGGTGCCGGGGGCCGCTGGCGCTGACATTTTATGACCCTTTGCCACAGGGGGCGCTTCCGAACGATGACCTCGACCTGCAGGTGCTTTGGGCGTGCAAGCTGGCGGGAGAATGGAGCGGAGTGCTTGATCGCCGTTTGCTGGGGCAGGCGTGGCAGGAATGCGTGGGGTTCCCGTATGATGAATACGGAGTGGCGGTTCGCAATCTGAAAATGGGAATACCCGCGCCGTGGTCGGGGCGGTATGATAACTGTTTTGGCGATGGCATGGGGGCGGCGATCCGCAGTGAGCTGTGGGCTTGTCTTGCTCCCGGCGAACCGGAGTTGGCGGCGCGTTACGCGGAAGAGGACGGGTGTGTTGACCATTACGGCGACGGGCTTGCTGCGATCCGTTTTCTTTCGGCGCTGCAAAGCATGGCGTTTGGGTCAGGGGATTATGGGGACTTGGTGCGCAAGGCTCTGCCGTTTATTCCGGCAGAGTCTCCATTGCGCCGGACGATAGAAACGACCGTGAACTGGTGTGGCAGCGAAGCTCCGGACGACGTCTTCCGCCTGATTCGCCAACATTATGTGTGTGCCAACTTCACGGATGTCAAGGCCAACCTTGCATGCGTTGTTGCCGCCTTGTTGCTGGGCGGGGGGGATTTCGGCAGGTCGTTGTGCCTCGCCGTCAACTTTGGCGAAGATGCGGATTGCACGGCAGCGACGGTCGGAGCGACTATGGGCATCGTCGCACCAGAGGCGATCCCTTCTGTGTGGCTGGCTCCGGTGGGTGAGAATGTCGTTCTAAGCAAGGAAGTGACGGGCATTACGCCGCCGCGGACGCTTGATGAGCTAACCGGGCTGGTGGCCGGGTTGCGCGGGAAGATACGTCTGGCGGACGCTCCCCTGCCACCCGAGCCGGATTGGCAGCGTTACGCCATTGCCTGCCGTCGTGCGGTATTTCATCCGTGGTTTGCGGGTGACCCCGGAAAGTTCAACCCCCAACCAGTACCCGGTGCGGACGAGTTCCGTCTGCCCGGGAATTTCTGTGAAGTGGACATAGACGTGTTGCCGGTGAATGCGATGTTACTGCTGGAGATTCCGTTTGTATGCCCGCAGCGGCGTAAGGTCCGGCTCTTGGTGAATACCACGGCGAATATGCGCGTCTGGGTGGATGGAACTTATTTGTTCGGGCGCGAGGGCGGTGATCTGGTCCCGGCGTTCCATCGTCCGCCCCTAAACCAGTACGCCGATCTTGAACTCGAGCAAGGAGAGCACTTGCTGGTGGTCGGGCTGGCGCCGGTAAACGATACAATGCACAAAGTGCCGCTGCTCTTTGGATTTGCCGGGCTCGATAAGAACTGGCTGACCGACATGTTTGTTCCTCTGCCCTGAAGCGGGGCGATTTTCTCTGCGTGGACGAGAGGAAAAGGTCGGATACCGGCAGCGTATGCCATCCAGCGTGCTTCCTGTTGCAGCGATACCGGAAATGTTGGCGAGTATTATGTGGAACGTATGATCGGACTTGGCTAAGAGTTCCTAAGCGGGGGATATGCAAGTGTCGTGCCCTTGTGGCATGGGACGACCACGGGTTGGGAATCCGCCTGGGCGCATTTGAAGCACATAGGCGTGCATCTGGCTTGAGCATTTCGGCATGTGACTCGGGAAAAACAAATGAGGCCTCATACAAGGAAAAATGCCATCATGGTATCGCTCCCCATGAAAAGCAATTCTCTGTGCCGGTGGTCGCCGCTATGCCCGTCAACATTGAGGAATGCTTTTACGTTAGTGGAGATGCTGGTCGTTATTGCAATCATTGCAATATTGGCGGCATTGTTAATGCCCAGTCTGAATCGAGCAACGGCGCAAGCAAGGCAGATTTTGTGCGCGAATAATTTACGACAGACCTTCAGCGCATTAATGCAGTATGCTGACAGCAACTCCGGGGCGATTCCGACGCGTGGAGCCGAGAGCGTGGGCGGTTGGGAAGGCGCGTGCTACTATTGCACGGTTTACCCCAAAACGAATGTTGTGTCAGATCTCTACTGGTTGTGCCCTTCGACTCCGATTCCTCAGATGGATGGAGTAGTCTTAAAACAAACCAAGCAAACCTATGGAACCTTTGTCGGTGTTGCATCCACAAAATACAATCTGATGGTGCAACGGATCAAGACTCCTTCCGCAGTTCCATTTACGCTGGATTCCTTGGGGACCAATGGAAAGATGAGCAGTATCATTTGGACCGCACTGGGGGGATATATCGGAATGCTGCACTCCGATGAATGCAATGTGTCCTTTTTTGACGGGCACGTATCTTCGATGAGCATTGGGGAATGGGGGCAAATCCCTCCGCTTGTCACAAACCAGATATACAATTATAATCGATCACTTTTATACGCGTGGGATTATTCCGTTGTAATAAAATTCTAAGGCGTAAAGCTCTTGGCACCTGCCGAGGAAAGCTCTTTCCCAATCATTTACCGGTTATTAATACCGAACGAATTTAGTGGACATTTGAACCGGATGGCAAAGCAACAACGCTCCGGCTCGCGCTTACGCGAATGCGCTCAAATGCGCCGCGTTTTCCGGGGTGCGGGTCGCCCCGCGTAGTTGAGTTCCTTATTTCTTGGTGTCCACCAACTCCGTTCGCAAATAATCGGCTGTGCTATCGGGCTGGAATGACTGCGGCCTTCTGCAGTATCGATTTCATGCTTGCGCTGATTGGCGTAATCAATTCCGCGTTATACGCGCCAGTCGGCAGATACGGGGCGGAATCCTTCGCGCGCTGCATCGCAAAGATTTGCATTGCGGCAATGCTACGCGAACGGGATATTGCCGCAGGCGATCGTTACAGGCAACATGTTTGCACCACCAAAAATAAAAGGCGATGACCATTTACAGGTTATCGCCTTGTTCTTGTTCCGCTCAGGAGCAATGTCGCTTACGTTTTTTTCGATTCCTGTCTCCGCATCCGGCGAACAGGGTTCGCTATTTGTCCTTGTTGCGGATTTCGACGCGGCGGATCTTGCCGCTGATGGTCTTCGGAAGCGCCTCCACAAACTCCACAATGCGCGGATATTTGTACGGAGCGGTCACCCGCTTGACGTGCTCCTGCAGCTCGTGTTTCAACTCCTCGCTGGCGGCGAAATTCTTTGCCAGCACAATCGTCGCCTTGATCACCTGCCCGCGCAAATCGTCCGGTACGCCCGTGATGGCGCATTCCATGACGGCTCGATGCTCCATCAGCGCGCTCTCCACCTCGAATGGCCCCACCCGGTAACCGGAGGTCTTGATGACATCGTCGGTGCGGCCCACAAACCAGAGGTAGCCGTCCTCATCCATCCACGCCACGTCGCCGGTGTGGTACAGCCCGTCGTACCAGACCGATTTGGTCTGTTCGTCGGCCTTGTAGTAGCCCTTGAACATCCCGTAAGGACGCGAGGTTGCGGTGCGCAGGCAGATCTCGCCTTCCTCGCCCGCTTCCGCCGGCCGGCCGTCGTGGGTCATCACGACCACATTCAGCCCCGGCGTCGGTTTGCCCATGGAGCCGGCTTTGGGCTGCAGCCACGGCCAGGTCGCTGCGGTGACGATCAGCTCCGTCTGCCCGTACCCCTCCATCAGCCGCAGGCCGGTGGCTTCCAGAAACTTGTTGTACACCTCCGGGTTGAGCGGTTCGCCCGCGACCACGGCATAATGCAGGTGCGAAAAGTCATACTGCGTGAGGTCCTCGCGGATCAGGAAGCGGTAGATTGTGGGCGGCGCGCAGAAGGTGGTCACCTGATGCTTGGCCGCCAGCTCCAGCGTGCGCTTGGCGTCGAACTTATCGTAGTCGTGCATGAAGACCGCGCTGCCGCAGATCCACTGCCCGTAGATTTTGCCCCAGGCGCACTTCGCCCAGCCGGTGTCGGCGACGGTATAGTGCAGCCCGCCGTCGATGACGTTCTGCCAGTAGCGGGCGGTCAGGATATGCGCCAGCGGGTAGATGTAATCGTGTACCACCAGCTTGGGATAACCCGTGGTGCCGGAGGAGAAGTACGCCAGCAGCGTGTCGTCATTGGTGGTCGCTGCTGTGCCCGCGGGGCGCGTGAAGTCTGCCGAAGCCGCCACCAGCCCCTTGCGGTAATCAATCCAGCCCTCGCGTTCGCCGTCGATCACGCAGCGGGTGAAGGTGCCCTTGTAGTGCTGCGCGGTGAGATCGACCTGCTCCAGCAGACCGGGGGCGTTGACGCAGACGATCATCTTCGCGGCGGTGACCTCGAAGCGATAGACAAGATCGTGTTCGGTGAGCATGTGCGTGCCGGGGACGGCGATGGCGCCGAGGCGGTGCAGGCCCAGAAGCGCCGTCCAGAAGTCGTAGCAGCCCTTCACCAGCAGCATGACGTGGTCGCCCTTGCCGACGCCGTGCGAGGCGAAGAAGTTTGCGGCCCGGTTGCTGAGGGCGGCAAGCTCGGCGAAGGTGAAGATGTGGACGTGCCCGTGATCGTCGCACCAGACGAGGGCTTTACGCTCCGGCTCGTGTTGGGCGTACCAGTCGACGACATCGTAGGCGAAGTTAAAGTTTTGCGGAATGTTCAGCGCGAAGTGTTTCGCGAAATCATCGTAAGAAGCAAAGTCGGTACGCGGACAGAACCGCTCAAGCAAGGACATGACGCTCTCCCATCAATAGCAGCAAATCGGAATAGAAAGGCCCTGTCGCGTGCGGCGCGCGCACAGGGCGGCGGATCGCAAACCGCCTACAGGATGATCGCGAGGAACTTCGCCGGCTGGTCGTCAAGGGCTTCCATCGCGTGCGGATAGGCTGAGTCGAAGTAGACCGAATCGCCGGTGTCGAGGATCAGCTCCTGATCGTGGATATGCAGGCGGATGCGTCCCTGCAGCACATAATTGAACTCATGGCCGGGGTGCGTGTTACCGTGCGGCAGGCCGTGATCCTTGCGGACCTCGACGATGAACGGTTCGCACTTTTTGTGCGTGAAGCCCGAGGCGAGGCTCTCATAGCCGTAGTCGGCGCGGCGGTTGACCCGGACGCCCGCTCCGGCGCGGGTGACGGTAAAGATTTTCGAGTGCGCCGGCCGGCCGGTCAGCAGCTCCGTCAAATCCGACTGCAGCAGCAGCGCGACCTCCACCAGCACGCTGGCCGGGAAGTCGACCTCTCCCGATTCCATGCGCTCATACTCCGCCGGAGTCAGCCCGGCGCGCGAACTGACGGTCTGGACGGCCAGCCCCCGGCATTCGCGCAGCTCCCGTACCCGCTGGGCGATCTCTTCTTTTTTTGCAGACATGCTTGCCTTTCTATGTGCTGATGAAGTAGACCGTAAATCAAGGTTGTCTATCAGACAGAATGTCGATCATCCGGAACCCGTTCGTGGCGACAATCCGATTCTTCACAGAGGCGCGTTGAGTCGGTTGGCGGGACTTACTGCGTCCTCTTTTGGGCCAGTAGCCAGGGAAAGAATGCCGGGTCTTCGTAGACCTTGTCCCAGCAGGCGTGCCCGGCTTCCGGGACGATGGTCAAACGGACCTCCGCGCCGATTTTTTTCAGGGCCTCGACCATTCGTTCCGACTCAATCGGAGGAACGATGTCGTCGAGCGCACCATGAAACGCCCATATCGGAGGGTATTTCACCCCTGGCGTAACATTGCCCGGCTCTCCGCCGCCACAGATCGGGACGAGTGCGGCGAAACGCTCCGGCCGGGTCAGACCCAGCGACCATACCCCATATCCGCCCAAACTCAGCCCCGTCAAATAGACCCGGCTTTTGTCCACGGGATATTTCGCTACGATCTCATCCAGCAGTTTTTCCAGCGCCAGCGCATCCCACCACTGGTTCGGGGGACATTGGGGCGCGAGGACAATCAGAGGGAGCTTCCGCTCCTTGATCTTGGCAAAAGGCCCGTTCTTCGTCACCCCCTTCAGGTCATCGCCACACTCCCCGGAGCCATGCAGGCACAGAAGCAGGGGATACGTTTGATCGGCTTGGTAGCCGTCCGGGAGAATGAGCAGATAAGGGACCTTGATGGTCAGGGTAATCTGCTTTTCGAACAACCCCCGCGTCTCTTCGGATTTGGCCGGCATCATTGGCAGAAGGAACAAGAGCACGGTCAATAGCCGTCTTATCATTTCGGTGTTCTCCTGCGTAACGGGGCTCCGCCGTCAGCATGCAGTACCCGGTGTTCGATTCTCCGCGCATTGCGTCGTCTACAGGCTGAACTCCATCGCGGAAAAGTCGAGGTAGCGGTAGATGCTCGCCTTGTCCGGAGCAATGTACTTCTGGTAAGTGGCGAAGTAGCTTTCCGGCGTGGGCAGTTTGCCCTCCAGCGCCACCACCGCCGCCAGCTCCGCGCTGCCCAGATAAACCTGCGCGCCCTTGCCCATGCGGTGGTCGAAGTTGCGCGTGCTGGTCGAAAAGACCGTCACGTTATCCTCCACGCGCGCCTGATTGCCCATGCACAGGCTGCAGCCGGGAATCTCGATCCGCGCACCGATCTCCGCGAAGACCGCCAGAATTCCCTCGCGGTCAAGCTGGTCCTTGTCCATCCGCGTGGGCGGGGTGATCCAGAGCCGCTTGGCCCCGAGCTTTTTGCCCTTGAGGATCCGGGCCGCCGCGCGGAAGTGTCCGATGTTGGTCATGCACGAGCCGATGAACACGTCGTCCACCGCCCGCCCGCTGTGCGCCGAGAGCCAGCCCACGTTGTCGGGATTGTTCGGCAGTGCGAGCGCGGGTTCCTGAATGTTGCTGATGTCCAGCTCCAGCGTCGCGGCGTACTGCGCGTCCGCGTCGCGCCGCAACAGCTCCGGTTTCGCCAGCCAGGCTTCCGCCGCCGCGATCCGGGCCTTGAGCGCGCCCGCCGACTGGTAGCCCATCTGCACCATCATCCGCATCAGCGCCACGTTGCTGCGGACGTATTGGACCGCCTCCTCCACCGACAGCTCCACGGTGCAGGCCGCCGCGCTGCGCTCCGCCGCCGCGCAGGAGAGCTCAAACGCCTGCTCCGCCGACAGCTCGCGCGTCATCCCCTCAATCTCCAGAATCCGGCTGTTAAAGACGTTCTCCGTTCCTTTGCCGAACGGGGACTGCAAGCCCCTGTCGATGGCGGCGATCGGGAGGTAATTAATCACGTCACGCAGGGTGATGCCCTCGCGGAAGGCGCCGCGCAGCTTCACCAGCACCGATTCCGGCATGTCCAGCGGCATGCAGCCCAGCGCCGCCGCGAACGCCACCAGCCCCGACCCGGCCGGGAAGGAGATGCCCAGCGGAAAGCGGGTGTGGCTGTCGCCGCCGGTGCCGACGGTGTCGGGCAGCAGCAGCCGGTTGAGCCAGCTATGGATGATGCCGTCGCCCGGTTGCAGCGCGACGCCGCCGCGTCCGGTGATGAACGCGGGCAGGGTCTTGTGCATCTTTTTGTCGGTCTCTTTGGGGTAGGCGGCGGTATGGCAGAAGCTCTGCATCACCATCGGCGCCTGAAAGCTCAGGCACGCCAGCTCCGTCAGCTCGTCGCGCGTCATCGGCCCCGTGGTGTCCTGACTGCCGACGGTCGTCATCTCCGGCTCGCAGGACTCGCCCGCCCGAACGCCCGCCTTGCCGCAGGCCTTGCCGACCATCTTCTGCGCCAGCGTGAAACCGCCCTGCGCCGCTCCTCCGGCGGCCTGCTCCGGCTGGATGAAGACCCGGCATTCCGGCAGACCAAGCGCGGCACAGGCGCGCGAGGTGAGCTTGCGGCCGATAATTAGCGCCACCCGTCCGCCGGCGCGGTACTCGTCGGCCATCGTCGCGGGGGTAAGGGTGAAGCGCGTCAGCACCGCGCCGCTTTCGTCGCAGACGGTTCCGGCGCGGGTGTCGATGGCGATGAGCATCCCGGTCTTGAGCGCCGACACGTCGCAGCGCAGCGGCAGGCCGCCGGAGTCCTCGAAGGTGTTGAAGAAGATCGGTGCGATGGAGGAGCCGAGCACGACCCCGCCCCGGCGCTTGTTCGGCACAAAGGGAATATCCTTTCCGGTGTGCCACATCAGCGAGTTGGTCGCGGATTTGCGCGAACTGCCGGTGCCGACGGTATCGCCGGCGAAGGCGACCTCATACCCCTCGTCGCGGAAGTTGGCGATGGTCTGCAAACCGCCCGGAAAGCGCGTCTCCCCCATCGCCAGCGCGTGCAGGGGAATGTCCGGGCGCGTCGGGGCCTGACCCGCCGGCGAGAAGTCGTCGGTGTTGATCTCGCCGTCGACCTTGAAGACCTTGGCCTTGATGAGCGCGGGCAGTTCTGGCTTGCTGGTGAACCATTCGGCCTTTGCCCAGCTTTCCATCACGCCGCGGGCGTGCGCGTTGCCGGCTTCGCAGAGTTCGCGCACCTGCTTGAAGCTGTCGAAGACCAGAATCGTCTGCTTGAGTGCCTGCGCTGCCAGCGGGGCCAGCGACGGCTCTTTCAGAAAGGAGATCAGATAGCCGACGTTATAGCCGCCGAGCATGGTTCCCAGCAGTTCCACCGCCTTTTCGCGGGTGATGAGCGCACAGGCTTTGGTGCCCATTGCGACGTTCGCCAGAAAGGTTGCCTTGACCTCCGCCGCCGGATCGACGCCGGGCGAAACGCGGTCGGCCAGCAGACGCAGCAGGTTTTCCCCCTCGCCGGCGGGCGGGTTTTCCAGCAGGCGGCAGAGTTCGGTCGTCTGATCGGCGTTGAGCGGGAGGGGCGGAATGCCGAGTGAGGCGCGTTCCTGAACGTGAGCAAGGTATTGCGGGTTCATGCGTGTGGACCTTTCCTTCGTGATGCCAGCGTGATGGAGGAAACATGTTGGGCGGCGGGAAGAGCGCGTCCGGTTCATATCCGGCCGCTTTCGCGGTCGGGGCGGCACCCCGTAGCCGGGAGAGAAATTATAGGCGGCAGACAGAAAAAAAACAGGGTTTTTTTCGTTTCCGCCTTCTCCGATCAAGGCAATCGCATTAAAATCCTGCGGAAATCCGCCAGCTTGCCTTAAGGCGCTTGCGCGAATGCGATCCAACGTGCTACGTTGGCGCGGTGCAGGGTGCGTAGCCCTGCGTGGTTGGCGGTTGCAGTTCTCAGTTAACTATATAATATAAAGGTAATTATGCGGTTTATTCATTCGCCTTTTTTAATGCGATTTCCCTGCTTCTCCGATCGGTACGGTCGGTTCTCCCAAGGGCCGATATTGCGCTTATGCCAAAAAAACGACCGCCGGAACCGGCAGCCGTCTTGATCGTTCATATAAAGCGCCCGGCAGACCTCTCGCCGCTATTTTCCCGACCGGTTGGCGACCAGACGCGCCGACACCCGGCTGCAGAGGACCGCGTTGGGGCAGGGGCGTCCGGCCACATAATCCGCGAGATTGCCGATGGTGGTGCGGGCGATGTTCTGCAGCGCTTCGCGCGTAAAATACGCCTGATGGCCGGTGATGAGGACATTGGGCATGGTCAGCAGCCGTGCGAACACATCGTCACGGATCACTTCGTTTGATAAATCCTCAAAGAACAGGTCCGCTTCTTCTTCGTACACATCCAGTCCCAGCGCCCCGAGATGTCCGTCCTTGAGCGCCTCCACCGCCGCCGCCGCGTCGATCAGCGCGCCGCGGCTGGTGTTGACGATCATGACCTTCTCCTTCATCTTTGCCAGCGACTCGGCGTTGATGAGGTGGTAGGTCTCCGGCATCAGCGGGCAGTGCAGGGTGATGATGTCGCTTTCCTCGAAGATCCGGTCGAGGGTGGTGTATTCCGCCCCCAGCGTCCTGACCTCCGGGTTCTCGTTGACGTCGTAGGCCAGCACCCGGCAGCCGAAGCCCGCCGCCATCGACTTGCAGACCAGTGCGCCGATCTTTCCGGTGCCGATCACGCCGACGGTTTTGCCGTGGAGGTCGAAGCCCAGCAGTCCGCCGAGGGCGAAGTTCCCTTCGCGGATGCGCAGGTAGGCGCGGTGGATCTTCCGGTTGAGCGTCAGCATCAGTCCGACGGTGTGTTCCGCCACGGCGTAGGGGGAATACGCCGGGACGCGCGCGATGCAGAGACCCTGTTCCTGCGCGGCGTGCAGGTTGACGTTGTTGAAGCCCGCACAGCGCAGCGCGACGAACTTCGTTCCGCCCGCGACCAGTTCTTTGATGACGGCCTCGTCCACGACATCATTGACAAAGGCGCAGATGGCCGGGTAGCCGCGTGCCAGCGGCGCGGTTTCCTGATTGAGCCGCGCCTCGACGAACTTGAGCTGAAAGTCCGTCACCAGCGCCGCTTCCTGCAGGAATGCTTTATCGTACTCTTTGGTGCTGAAGACGAGTACCTTCAGCCCGGTGGAATTCTCGTTCATGATCGTTTCCTCCGGCGGCCGGTTCATGCCGGAGCCTGTTCCGGCGCGAGGGCAGGCCCGCCGCCGCAAGGCCGCCCCTCTGCCGCATCATAGTCCCCGCCGTCGTTTTGGGAAACAAGAAAACCGCCGCCGGGCGCGAATTTCCGCTTTATCCGTGCAGCATATCAACCCGTTCGTGGTACGCCCGTCAACCAGAAGCGGACCTGTGTGCGAGAGGATTCCGGTTGTTTTACCGTTCATTGCCCGGAATGAAGGAGGCCGGGGACGAAAGCGGGGCGAGTCCCCCTCCGACCTCATCCTTATGTCGTATCCGTTCGGGGGGATTCCGCCGAGGCGCGTTTTCGAGCTATGAATGAAAACGCGGACGGTCGCGCAGGAGCGTTCGGTGCCTTGACCGGACGCCGCCGGAATTGTGTGGCTGAAAGGGGGCGTTCTTGTCAGCGCGTTTCCCGGTGGTTTGCCGCAGGGGTGTATTGCGGCGTCGTCGGACTTTCCTCGGCATAAATCCGGGCGATGAGTTTGCCGTAACGCGCCGAGGCGCGCAGGCCGGCGATCTGCTGCCAAATGTTTTCGCAGAGCAGGGAATTTCCGGTGTAAAAATCATGGTTGAAGATCAGGTAATAGGGTTTGGACACGATGTCATCATCGCACTTTTCGATGGCCTCCGCCCATTCCGGGTGCCGCTGCAGCAGGTGGTCGGCGTTGGTGTACAGCAGTGCCGCCGCCGGTACCTCGCCCTGCTGCATCTGGTGCAGGATTTCCTCCGCCGAGGTGTAGTGGTCATCCACCGCCGCGCCTGCCGCCCGTAAAACATCCACCACCGAAAACCCCTGCTGCGCCGCAACGGGGCCGAGATAATTCTGCACCTTCCCCTCGCGCCAGCATACTGGCTGGTTCTTCCGGCGGTACAGGCTGTAGCCGTCGATATGCAGCCGTAGCGCCGGGTTTACCTGTCCGTCGCGGATGGGATAGCGGTACAGTTTGCCCCGCTCGGGGGTATGGGATGCATTAATCACGCCGTCCAGCGTTCCCGCCGCGAGCCGGTCCAGACAATCCTTCCAGGGCAGCGGCAGAAACTCTATCCGGCTCCCGCACAGCGGTGCGATCTCTTTCAAAAGCAGCAGATCCACCCCCCGGCCTTCCGGCATGGACCACGGATAATAGCTGGTGTTTTCATATCCGATGTGCAGAACCTTGACTGCTTCCGCCGGCGCCTCTTCGCTCCAGCCGGGTGCGGCGCCGACCGTTGCCAGAAGCAGGCAGCCCAGTATGGCCGCCACTCTGCAACTGCGCGTCCGTGCAATTCCGTTCATGCTGCTTCCCCATTCCGCTCTTTGCTCCGCCGGTCTCCGGCGTGCGTTGTGTGCGACGATTCCCCCACCGGTTCTATCATACACCCTGATGAAGCGATTTCCTATGTTTTTTCACGCTGCGTTGACGGTTGACGAGCATTTTCCGCCACCCCTCGAATTGCGCAATCAGCAGCGCACACAGGCGGCTGGTCGAATCGCGTAGATGGGGTTTTCTTCGCTCTCGATTGTCTCGTATGACGCAATAGCGGTGAGTTGATTATAGCCCAACGGGCATGATTGCCAAAACATTTTGACGAAAAACACCTTTCCGATTCTTTTTTCTTGGATACAATTGTGCAAGGCTGTAAAGTTACATTGTGACTTTTGGAATGAATTGGATATCCTGCCGGAAGGCAGATTCTTCAATCGGCCGCATTGCCATGCGACGGTGCTTTCGGGGCGATGCGGGGATCGGGTGTGTGTGACGCGGAGTGCTGTGACCGGAAGCACGGAAAGGTGCCATGGCGAAATGTACGTACTGGGGCAAATGCCCCTTCCTCAAAGAAATGATGGTGGGGATGCCCCACGCGACGGAGCGGCTGAAGAAGCTGTTCTGCGATGGGGAGTACACGGCCTGCGCCCGTTATACGGTTTATGAGGCGCTGGGGGTGGATGCGGTTCCGTTTGACCTGTATCCCTCGATGAAGAGCCGGGCCGAATCCATCATCGCCAGCGGCGGCGAAGAGGAAGTTTCCATCGAAACCATCAGCTATGACCCGACTTACCTCGAGGGGCTTCCGAAACGTCAATTGGTGATTATCATCAAGAAGCTCAAAACCATGCTGGATGAAAAGCAGGGCTGATACGCACCGGCGCGGCAGCGGGGAGGAAATTGCGCAGACGCGGAGCGCTCTGGCATTTCCCGGACGCAAGCGGCGTTCCTGAAGTTTTCAGAGTGACGGACTCGAATCCTAATAACCGGGCCTGACGGGAAAACTCCCGTCAGGCCCGGCTGCGTATCGCTGTTTTTTTCCTGTTAAAGCTATAGAGCTCTATAGCTCTCTGGAGCAGCCGGCGGTTCGCTGTCGCAGGGCATGCCCGTTATTTCCGGTCAGAGTTGGTTAGCGCCCCATCTCCACGATGCGCTCCATGGCCTCCTTCAGCAGGGCGTCGGGGTAGGAGAGGGAGATGCGGTAGAATCCTTCGCCGTGTTCGCCGAAGGCGCGGCCGGGGGTGACGACGACGCCGGCCTTGTTGAGCAGATCGGTGGCGAAAGCTTCGCTGCTGCCCTTGTATTTCTCGGGTACCGGCGCCCAGACGTAGATGGTCGCCTGCGGGGTCTGCGCGGGCCAGCCGGCCTTGTGCAGGTAGGAGATCACCATGTCGCGGCGGGCCTTGTAGACGGAATTGACCTCCTGAAAAATCGCCTCGGCATTGTTCAGTGCCTTCGCGCCGGCGAACTGCACCGCCCGCAGCGTACCGTTGTCGACGTTGTCCTTGACGGACTTAAGTGCTTTCACCGCCGAGGCGTTGCCGACGAGGCAGCCTACGCGCCAGCCGGTCATGTTGAACGCCTTGGAGAGCGAGAAGAATTCGACCGCGACTTCGTCCGCGCCGGGGACTTCGAGAATCGAGGGGGCTTTGTAGCCGTCGAAGGTGTTCTCGGAGTAGGCACTGTCATGGGCGATGAGGATGTTGTTCTGCCGGGCGAACTCGACGGCCTGCTTGAAGAACTCCAGATCGGCGGTGGCGGAGGTCGGATTGTTCGGATAATTCAGCCACATCACCTTCGCCAGACGCTTGACCTCGGCGGGGATGGCGGCGAGATCGGGCTTGAAGCCGTTCTGGGCCAAGAGCGGCATGCGGTAGGTCACCGCCGACGCGAAGACGTGGCCGATGTTGTAGGTCGGGTAGCCGGGGCAGGGGGCGATGCCGATGTCGCCGGGGTTGAGGATGCCCATGCAGAACTGGACGATGGCGTCCTTGCTGCCGGAGGTGGCGGCGATCTGGTCGTCCTTCAGCGTCACGCCGTAGCGGCGCTGGTAGAAGCTCTTGATGGCGGCGGGGAGTCCGGCGACGGGCTGGTCGCAGCCGTAGCGGTCCTTGCTGGGGTCGCTCTTATCGGAGGCCGCGCGGCAGAGTTCTTCGACCACGAGGTCGGGACAGAAGCGGTCGGGGTCGCCGATGCCGAGGGAGATGACGTTGATGCCCTGCGCCTTCTTTTCCGCAATTGCGACGCGGAGCTTGGCGAAGGGATAGGGCGGCAGTTGTTGCAGACGGTTGGCGGGAACGATGTCCATGAGGCAATCCTTTTTCGTTCAGGCGCATGAAGCGCGGGACCGGGAAAAATCGCGGGAACTTCCCGCCCTCTCCGCGGAAGGGCGGGACTGGCGCAAACGGTGCGGCGAAGAACGCCGCGTGCGCGTTATCATTTAATCCACATCTTCCGGGCGGTCAAGCCCTTACTATGGCTCTACGGAATAAAAGGTGAATCCTTCCTCGCGTCGATTCGGTGCAATGCGACGCGCTTTGAGCGTTATTTTGGCGTTCCGGCTGAGGTGATTCCGACCGTTCATGGCCGGGGGACACGCGTTCCGGGGCTGTCATGCAGCTTCGAGAGGTTCGCTATGAATGGTACTGGGGACTGTGCCGGCGGCAGGCGAAAAGGAATTGGCATACGCAACCATTCGATTTGGCTAAAATAACGCCTTCTATTTGAGCTAACTGCTTTTTTTGGCGCATTCATGATTTATAATGCACGGTAACCGGCGTTGGTGGGAGCGGCCCGCCGGATATGCTCATTCGCTCTCAGGTTGGGAGATCAAGATGCGTGCGTTGAGTGGGTGGTGCTTTCTGACGTTTTTGCTGGCCTTTGCGGGCGCTTGCGCCGTCTGCGCGCAGGAGACGGGACAGGCGAAGTATGTCTTTCTTTTCATCGGCGACGGCATGAGCAGCGGGCAGCGAGCGGCGGCAGACTACTACAACGGCGCGATGAACGGCAAGAAGGTCAACGGCGTTCCGGTGGACAAGCTGCTGATGAACTCGCTGCCGGTGCAGGGGCTGACCACGACCTACTCCAACGAGAGCATCATCACCGACTCCGCCGCCGCCGGCACTGCGATTGCCACCGGGCAGAAGACCAAGGACGGCGTCATCGGCATGGACGCCACCCGCACGAAGAAGCTCGACAGCATCGCCGAACTCGCCAAGCGCGCCGGGCGCAAGGTCGGCATCGTCACCTCGGTGTCTCTGGATCACGCCACCCCCGCCAGCTTTTACGCTCACACCGCCGGGCGGGGCAGCTACTACGAGATCTCCGAGCAACTGGTCAACAAGGACTTCGATTACTTCGGCGGGGGGCGTCTGCTGGGGTACGATCCGGAGAAGAACAAGGACAAGGCCGACCTCTACGCGCTTGCGCAGAAGAACGGTTTTACGATTGTTTATGGCCGCTCCGGCCTCGACTCGTTGCAGCCGGGGACGCGCGCCATCGCCTTTACCGAAAACCCCGCCGGCGGGGCGGCGTTGCAGTACAACGTGGACCGGCAACCGGCGGATGCGACGCTGGCGGACTTCACGCGCGCCGGCATCCGGCTGCTCTCGGATTCGCCTACGGGATTTTTCATGATGGTCGAGGGCGGCAAGATCGACTGGGCCTGTCACGCCAACGACGCCAAGACCGCGATCACCGAAAACCTCGCGCTCGACGAGGCTGTCGCGGCGGCGTATGAGTTTTACAAACAGCACCCGCAAGAAACGCTGATTGTCATCACCGGCGATCATGAAACCGGCGGCATGACGGTGGGATTTGCCGGGACGGGATACCGCGAGTTCCCCGAGCGGCTGGCGTCGCAGAAGCAGAGCTATGACAAGTTCGAGGGGCAGGTGAAGAAATGGCGGGAGGCGAAGACCCCCTATGCCGAAGCCCTGCCGCAGATCAAGGACGCCTTCGGCTTCAAGGAACTCAAGCCCTCCGAGGAGGATCGGCTGCAGAAGGCGTATGAGCAGAGCATGAAAGAAAAGAAGCAGCGCGAGGAGACCGACCTCTCGTATCTGAACTACGGCGGCTACGATCCGCTCACCGTCACCTGCACGCACCTGCTGAACAATCAGGCGGGGTTGGCGTGGACGAGTTACTCGCACACCGGCGTGCCGGTGGTGACCTCCGCTGTCGGCGCGTCTTGCGAGCTCTTCGGCGGCTATTACGACAACACCGATATCTTCCGCAAGCTCAAGTCTCTGATGGGAATTCAGTAATGCCTGATCATGCGCCGTCGCAAGCGCCTGCCGCGTCCGCCGTGACGACCGGGCAGGCGGTGTTGCTGATTGCCCGTGCGCGCGAGGCGCGGCGGAACTTCTGGCGCGACGGGCTGCTGTGTCTGCTGGTGGCGGCGGCGTGTGCGGGGTTGTATCTGCTGCCGACGGGATTTGACGCGGGGCAGCCGGGCGGGGCGCAGACAGTGGTCGGCTTGGTGTTGCGCACCGACGACACGCAGGTCGGGCAGTACGGGCTGATCCGGCAGGGCGAGCAGCGGGTTTTCGCGCGCGTCGAGTCGGGGGCGCTGGCGGGGCAGGAGGTGGCGGCGGAAAATATTCTGCGCGGCGACGCGGAGTTCGACTATTTCCTGCGGCCGGGCGAGCGGGCGCTCTTGGTGCTGAATTTTGACGCGGCGGGGAAGTTCGTCTGGGCGCATGTCTCGGGGCCGTACCGGTTGCGGGCCGAACTGCTGCTGGGCGGGGCGTTTGCGCTGCTGCTGGTGCTGACGGTGGGGTGGACAGGCGTGAAGGCGCTGCTGTCGTTCGTCTTTTCGGCGCTTCTGATCTGGAAGGGGCTGCTGCCGCTTTTGCTGGCGGGGGCGAATCCATACGCGGCGGGGCTGGCGCTGACGGCGGTGCTGCTGGCGGTGATTTTGTTTCTGATCGGCGGCGTGAACCGACGGGGGGCGGCGGCCTTCTGCGGGAGCCTGCTGGGGGTGCTGGCGAGCTTTGCGGTCGTGTGGCTCTTTGCGCGCGGATTTGATGTCAACGGGATGGCGCGGCCGTTTGCGAAGGTGCTGGCGCAGCGGTTTCCGGAGATCGATCTGCGGGCGGTTTTCCTCTCCGGCATCTGCATCTCGGCTTCGGGCGCGGTGATGGATCTGGCGATGGATGTTGCGGCGGCGCTGCAGGAATTGGCGCGGAGCAACCCGGCGCTGGGGCGGCTGGAGCTGCTGCGGGCGGGCTTGCGGATCGGACGGGCGGTGGTGGGGACGATGACGACCACGTTGCTGCTGGCGTACAGCGGCGGCTATGCGGCGTGCCTGATGTGGTTTATGGCGCAGAACGTGCCGCTGGAGATTCTGCTCAATACGGGATTTATCGCGGCGGAGATTCTCAACACGCTGGCGGGAAGTTTCGGGCTGGTCGCGACCGCCCCGCTGACCGCGCTGGTCGCCGCGCTTCTCTTCGGTCGTCCCTCCAGAAAAGCGCGGGCGTGAGCACCCTTACCGTACTTCACGAATGATGGTAAGCCGGATAGTTGTGTTGCGGTCGTGATACGCCTGTCCGTTCGCATTCATTCGGAAAGCAGGATCAAAAAAAACGTCCGGCTCTGAAAGGGGCCGGACGATGCTTTTGTGTGAGAGCGCGGATGCGCGGGCGTTGTCAGACGTCGCGGATGAGGGAGAGCAGATCCTCGGCGGACATCTGGCCGCCCATGTCGTTGCCCTCCAGAAGACTCTCGGCGAGGCTGCGCTTCTTCTTGTGCAGCTCGACGATCTTCTCCTCAATCGTCCCGCGCGCCACCATCCGGTAAATCGTCACCGGACGGGTTTGGCCGATGCGGTACGCGCGGTCGGACGCCTGATCCTCGACCGCCGGATTCCACCACGGGTCCATGTGCAGCACATAATCGGCGGCGGTCAGATTCAAGCCCTGTCCACCGGCCTTGAGGCTGATGAGGAAGAGATCGCCCTCGCCGCCCTGGAACGCTTCGACAAGCTTCTTGCGCTTGCCCGCCGGGGTCGAACCGTCGAGATATTGATACTTCACTCCGCGCGCGTCAAGCTGCTTGCGCAAGAGGTCGAGGTGATCGACAAACTGGCTGAAGACCAGCGCCTTGTGGCTGTTCTCCAGCAGCTCGTCGACGATTTCGAGGAACTCGTCCATCTTCGAGCTTTCCACCAGCGTCGCGGGGTCGATCAGCTTCGGGTTGCAGCAGGCGCGGCGCAGGCGCATGATCTGCGCGAGTATCTGCAGCCGCCGTTCGCCCGCCGGGACGCTCTGGTCGCCCTCCAGCCGCGAGACGGCCTCGCGCCGGATGGCTTCGTAAAAGGCGATCTCGTGCGGCGACATCTCGATGTGCTTGACGATCTCGGTGCGCGGCGGCAACTCTTCCAGCACCTGCGTCTTGAGCCGGCGCAAAATAAAGGGCGCCAGCAGTTTTTTCAGCCGGGTGCGCGCCCCTTCATCGCGGTCCTTCTCAATCGGCACCGCAAAGCGCAAGTTGAAGCGGCGCAGGCTCCCCAGCAGACCGGGATTTAGAAACTGGAAGAGGTTCCATAGCTCGCCGAGGTGGTTTTCCAGCGGTGTGCCGGTGGTGACGAGGCGGAAGTCCGATTGCAGGGACATCGCGGCCTTGGAGCGTTTGGTGGCGGCGTTCTTGATCGCCTGCGCCTCGTCCAGCACGACCGTATGCCAGCGGCGGCCGCAGATGAGCTCGGCTTCCTGCTGCAGCATGGCATAGCTGCAGACCAGAATGCCGAACGGCTCAAGCGCGTCCACCATCCCCTTGCGGTCGGTGCCGCCGAAGAGGGTGACGCGCAGGGAGGGCGCAAAACGCTGGGCCTCGGAGATCCAGTTGAAGCAGACCGAGGTCGGCGCGACCACCAGCGCCGGGCCTTTGGGGGCGCGGTCGAGCAGCAGCGCAAGGGTCTGCACGGTCTTGCCGAGGCCCATGTCGTCGGCCAGACAGGCGCCCATGCCCCAGTCGGCCAGCCGGCTCATCCAGCGGTAGCCGTCGAGCTGGTAGCCGCGCAGTTCCGCCTGCAGGGTCGCGGGGAGCGGCCGGTCGGAGCTGGTGTGCAGCCGGCCGAGGAGCTTTTTCCATTCCAGATCGGCCGCGAAACTGCCCGCTTCGCTGGCGAGGTCTTCCAGCGCCAGCGCCGCGAGCGGATGAAACCGTGCGCCGTCGCCGTCGGCCTCTCCGAAGTCGCGCAGCTCTTCCAGCCGCTGCCGGAAGGTGTCGGTCAGCGCGATGTAGGTGTCTTTTCCGATGGGGATGAACCGGCCGCGCGCGTGGCGCGACATCTCCAGCAGCCGGCGCATATCGATGACGAGATCTTCGCTGACCTGCAGGCTGCCTTCGAGCGTGAACCAGTCGTTCTCGGCCCGCACCCGCACTCCCAATGCCGACAGACCGGCTTGGCCCTTAACATTGAGCCGTCCGCCTTGCGGCCATTCGATGACCACTTTTTCTTCCAGCGTGCTCAACTCCAACAGCAGTTCGAGGCAGTCGATGGCGTCGTCGAGGGTCCAGATGCCGTCGCTTTCGCTGCCCTGCTTCAGCGACGGGCAAGCGCGGACGACTTCTTCCGCCGCCGTTAGCTCCTGCGAGAGGCTGCGCGTGGTGCGCAGACGCTTGCCGCCGACCTCCGCCAGCAGGGTCTGCGCTCCGATGCCGGGGCGGTAATAACCGCCCTGCGTTCCGAAGGGCTGGACGAGCATCTCCATTTTCAGGCCGTTGCCGGCGGGCATCAGGTGCACCCGCAGCCGGGCGTCGACCGCGACCTCCTCCGCGAGGGTGTTGCTCATGCCGACATCGGACTGCACCGACACCAGATGGCTGAGGCGTTCGATGATTTCGCCGGCGCGGTGGAAAGCGGCTTCGGGCAGCACGATGCCGTCGGGACCGATGATGGTCGCGATCAACCGGTGGGCGGGGGTGACCTTGACCACGCGCAGCCGGGTCGGGCTTTCGCGTTTGAGGGTGACCGGCGAATCCTCGTCAATCCGCGGCTCAAGGCGGATGTGCAACTGCGGACCCTGCCGGACCGCCAGCAGTTCCGGCTCGCCGGCGGTGATCTCCACCCGCACCTCGGGCGCGTCGGACCAGAAGACGCGCGGGTGGCCGGCGAGTGCGGGCAGGGCTTTGCCGTAGTCCATTTCGTACCCGACCTGCGCCGCGCGGCCGAGGCCGTAGCTGACGGGGGCAATGGTGTTGCATAGCTCCAGATCCTGCCGGTCGAGGAAGGTCAGTTCCTGCTTTTCCTCGAAGAGGCGTTGCAGGGAGAGCCGCCGGCCCTTGCCCCATCCGCCGTCGGCGGTGCGGTGCTGCTCGACGGGGAGCAGTTCGTAAATCCCGGTTGGTTCATTGAAGGAAACCAGCCACGCGAGGCGCAGATTCTCGGATTGATCGCGCTGCGTCTCGACCATCCGGGGGACCATGGCCAACGCTTCCAGTGGACGTTCCCAGCCGGCTTTGGGGGCGAAGAGTTCGCAGAGCGGGGCGGAGTTCACGCGCTTGCGGAGAATCGCCAGCCGCCCGGCCCAGTCGCTTTCGGACGCGCTTTCGGTGCGTGCCAGCAGCTCCGCCGCCTCGGCCGCGAACCAGTCATAGCCGCCGCGCAGGCAGTTCTCGTAAAACTCCGCGACCGCGCCGCGCCGCTGCTGCAACTCCCGCGCGTCCTCCCAGAACAGGACCAGAAAATAAAACAGCTTCGTCAGCGGCAGGGCGTTTTCGTCCGGGCAGGGGGCGGCGTCGGAGCAGACGTTGTCGCGCCGCAGACGCAGCCAGCCGAGGACGGCGAAACCCTCCAGATACGGGTTGCGTTCTTTGCGGTCCTCCTGCCGGATCAGCAGCGCCGCCTCTTCGTCCTGCCCTTGTTTCAGCAAACAGAGAACGTAAAACAGGTTGAGCAGGGAGGGCAGCGAGCGCTCTTCGTGCGCCGCTTTGCCGAAGAGTTCGACCGCCTTGGCGACCTCTCCGGAAAGCGTCTCCAGCCAGCCTTGCAACGACAGCACGCTGGCGGCGGCGGTGTCTTTGCCGACGTTCTTCAGAGACTTGCGGGCCTTGGTGAGCTTGCCGCGGTAGAGCCAGTGCGGCACCAGATACAGCCACGCCGGCGAGTCGGGGTTCTTTTCGCAGCAGTCGCGCAGCATGGCGAAGGCCTCTTCGGCGTCGTCGAGGGTGCGCAACGAATAGTTGAGGATCGCCAGCAGGATTTCCAGCAGCATCCGGGGCGGGAAGGTGGCGAGCCAGTCCTTGTCGAAGGGGTCGCAGCAGATCAGCAGAAACGGGTTTTCCTGCTCGGACTCGGAGGGGAAGAGGCCGAGACACTGGCGCAGGACCTCCTGCGTGTCGCGGTGATTGCGCTGATAGAGCGAGACGCGCAGACGCGCTACGCCCTGTTCGTAGGAGCGCACCTCGCGCTCGCTCCAGCCCGCGCCGCGCCAGAGCGCCTCGCGGACGCTGCCCGCCAGCGTCTGGAAGCTGCCACTTTCCACGGTCTGCCGCGTCAACGCCTCGCGCAGGGCGGGCAGGCAGCGGAACCCTTCGTCGCAGCGCTCGACGAGACCGGATTTGAGCAGGCGCGAAAGGATCTTTGTCAGGTCGATGGCGCTGCGGCCGCAGCGGCCGATGCAGCGGGCAAGGTCGTCCTGCGAAATGGGGACGTAAACGACGGAAAGAAGCTGCAGCGTCCAGAGATCACCGGGGGCGAGGGTGCGGCAGAGGGGCAGATAACGCTTGCGCAGACGGTCATGTTCAACAAATTTCGCGGGCATAATGGCGCACAACCTTTCGTAAGGAGCAATCGGTCATCTTACGTTTCCGCATACGCCGATTCACGCAAAAAACGATGGACGAAACGCGAATCCGGTCGATTTCCCGTTAAGGTTGAGGGCTCCGGCCGGATATCTGCCACTGCGGCAACCGGATGTTCTGCTGCATTCCGGGGCGGTGCATTGCGCGCACGGGCCGTGTTTGTTAAGATTTCGGCGGCAGAAAATGAAGGTTGCGCTCCGGGGCTGGCGCAGCAAACGCGAATTTGGAATAAAAACGACACCGATGGGGCAATTGTCTCATCCGGGTAGGGGAGTGAAACATGGCGGAGTTGTTCTGGGAACTCTCGACGGGCGCGGCGGGAGATATGTTGCTGGCCTCGCTGCTGGCGGCCGGAGCGGATGAAGCGCGCTTGCTGGAGGGGTTGCGGGGGCTGCAGGTTTCCGGTTGGAGGCTGCAGACCCGGCGGGTTCAGCGCTGCGGCATCGGCGGGTTGCAGGTTCTGGTTGAGGACTTGACACACGCTGACGCGCATACGCAGGCGGAACATCCGGAGGATCCCGGGGACGGCGAGGAGGACTCATGCGGGGGGCAGGGGCATCCCGTCGCGCAGGGGCGCATTCATCCTGTGCCGGAGCATACAGGGGGGCATTCCCATTCCCGTCACGCGCAGGCGGAACAAGGTTGCGGGCATATCGGCGACCTGCACCACGGGAAGGAATCTGGGCATAGCCATGACCATGCGGGGGCGCACCGGCATTTGGCGGATCTTCTGGCGATTGTGCGGGATGCGCCGCTGCCGCCACGGGCGCGGGAACGGGCGCAGCGGGTCTTCCGGCTGTTGGCGGAGGCGGAGGGGCGGGTGCATGGCAAGCCGCCGGAAGAGGTGCATTTCCACGAAATCAGCGGGATCGACACGCTGATCGATGTCTGCGGGGTCTGTCTGGCGCTGGAACTGCTGCCGGTCGCGCGCATTGTCGCCTCGCCGGTGGCTACGGGCAGCGGGCATGTGCATTGTGCGCACGGCATTCTGCCGGTTCCTGCTCCGGCGACGCTGGAAATTCTGCAAGCTTGCCGCATCCCGTTTTGCGCGGGGGACGTGCAGAAGGAATTACTGACCCCGACGGGGGCGGCTTTGCTGGGCGTGCTGGTTGACGAGTTCGCCCCCTGTCCGGCCGGGACGGTTCTGGCTTGCGGCTATGGCGCGGGCGGCCGGGATTTCGCGTCCAGGGCGAATGTGGTGCGCGCGGTGCTGGTTGAATCTTCCGACCCGGCGGCGGACTGCGATCAGTCTGCGGGCGGCGTCTTGCAGGATGCGGTCATCGAGTATCGGGCGGTTCTGGATGACGCTACGGGCGAGGAAGCGGGGCGCGTGCTGGAGCTTTGTTACGCGGCCGGAGCGCTGGAGGCGTATTTTTTACCGGCGGTGATGAAGAAATCGCGGCCCGGTTATGAGTTGGTGATTCTTGCGCCGGCCGATGCCTGCGGCGGGGTGGAGGCGGCGGTCTTCGGCAGCGGTCTGACCCTTGGGATGCGCAAGAACCGGTTGCAGCGGGTGATTTTGCCGAGGGAGCAGGAGACGGTGACGCTGGAGGGCGAGCCGGTGCGGGTGAAGATCGGCCGGCACGCCGGGCGAGTGGTGTTTGTGAAACCGGAATACGACGATTGCGTGCGCATCTCGGAGAAAACGGGAATTGCTCTGCGCGAAATCCGGCAGCGCGCCCGGGCGATCATCAGCGCGGACCGGGTGGAGTAAGTCACAATTGATAGGCGGGGTGTGATCCGCGCTTGCGACAATGCGCCCCAACGAGCTGTGTATACATTACGTACAACTTGCGCTAACTCATCCAGCCTCTGAATTCTACGTGGGTTACCAAGGGAAGGGTAAGGCTCTGTCTGGTTCTACGCCGTCATTTCGAATGCTTCCGGATTGCTCGCTCTCTCTCGGCGATGCTTTCCTTTTTGGACGATTGCACCGGCTGGATTCTGGTCTGAAGACGTGAGGTGTACAGCTCCTGAGAAAGGGGATTGAACGAGCGCCGGCGAGTGCCGGCATTATAGAGGTGCGAAGAAGCCGTTTTCCTCTACTCAAATAATCTCAATAATGTCACATAATTATGAATGCAAGACATAACTGAGTGTATTTATAGTTGTCATTTTATACTTAGGAAGATTATGCTAACACATTTACCATGCGAATACGAGTTTATCAATTTTTTCAATGCGGTTCCATCAAAGAGCGCCCCAAGTGATGGCTTTTGGCAATATACGGTTTCAGATTCAAAAAACGTTAAACTGGTTTTTTCTTATAACATTTTTGAAAAGTCTGTGCAAACTGACATCTTTTGTAATGGGGAAAACTCAATTACGGTTTGTCATGAAGGAGCACGATTTATAAAGATCGAAAAGAATATGCTTTATGCGGATTTCTATTTCAAAGATCCAATTCATCTAGAAATTTGTTTATCGCCTAATATACATGTTAAATGGCATTCACTTGACTGTGAATAGCAAATATTTGACTTGGGCGAGTCTTCCGGAAATGTTGCGCACGGTTGACAATGGAGCGGAAGGAACGATTTCGAAGAAAATCCGGTAGTGCATGGCGTTGAGCCATGGACCCAGTAAAGAAGCACCAACGTAACAACAATTCAACCGAAGAGCCGGGGCAGGTGGGGACGGAAGGCTGGGTCACTCGGGGGCGGAGTCCTCCGGGGGGAGTCCGCCGAGGAACAGCTCCCGGATCGCCGGGACCGCCGCGCCTTGCAGGGTCGATTCCAGAATCGGTGGCGCGACCACGACCTGCGCCTGTTCCGGCAGAATCCCGGCCAGTTCGACCGCCAGAAGCTGCCGCAGACGACCGGCCAGCAGTTTTGAGAAATCAGCGTCGGCCGTGGCGAGCAGGATGCACCCCGGATCGACCGCCGCCATGATCGGCACCAGCGCTTCGGCTAACCGGGCGATTTCGCGGTCGAGGACGTTGCGCACCCGCAGGTCGCGCTCCGCCGCCAGCCGCAACTCCAGCGCGCTGGCCGTCAGGCGGTATTCTGGCAGCAGCGCATTGACCGCTGCCGCAATCGCCGGGACGCTGCAGTAACTCTCCAGACAGTCGAGTTTGCCGCAGCCGCAGCGCCGTCCTTCGCGGCCGAGGCGGATGTGGCCGATTTCGCCGGCGGCGCCGTGTTCGCCGGGGAGCTCCCGGTCCTGCGCGGTCAGGCGGCAGGCGATGCCTTCGTCAATTCCGATGTACAGGATGTTGCGGCTGGAGGTGATCTCGCGGTGGAACCAGTTGCAGGCGAGCATCTGGCTGTGAATGTCGTTGATTAGCCAGACCCGGTTGTGCAACTGTTGGGTCAGTTCGCTCACCAGCGGGTAGTGGTTCCAGCTCATCATATGCGCGGAGGAGAGAACCTGCTGCCCATCGCGGTCGATGATCCCGGAGAAGGCAAGGCTGAAACCGAGGCAGCCGGGTGCCGTATAGCCTCCGTAATCCTTGGCGATTGCGGCGAGGACGGTCTGCGGCGCACGGTCGGAGAGTTTGGCAGGCGGGAAAATTGTCATTCGGCCGTCGAGACCGACGCGGGCCAGATGCAGCCCGTCCTCGGTAACGCAGCCGGTAAGGACGAAGCAGTCCTGACCGTTGATGGTGAGCTGGCTGCGCAGACGGCCCGGCTCCAGTTCGCTGACGACTCCTTCGCGCAACAACTCGGCAACCAGCCCCGTAACGCTGGATTTGCGGATATGACAGCGGATGGCGATGTCGCTGCGGCTGAGGGGACCGTGAAAGTGCAGCTCACGCAGAAGCAGGTTGCGGTTGCTCAGACGCTTGTGCATCTGCTCGGAAATCATTCGCATATCCTTTCAGGTAGATCAGAGGACGTTTCGAACCGCAGTGATGAATGGCTTGATAATATCATATATGTTAGTAATTCGCAACTGCGAGCCAGATAAATTTGTTTGACTGGGACAAAATGCCGATTCTGGGGAGGAGGGGGTGCGATTGGGGCAGAGGGAGCGCATTCAAATTCTCTGGCGCGGATGCCTCTGTTTGCCGGCATATCCCGTCTGGGCCACACGTCAAGCCCGACATAGCCAGAGCAGTCGCAGGGGGGGGCGTGTCTTCGGAGCAGAAAATGACAGACAACTATAAGAATGACAACTGGATACAAAAAATAATCGGGGCGACGATGAACCGCGCAGGGCCACGGACTCCGTAATCGGCGGCCAGTCAGCAGTTGCGCCAACCGAGTGATTTGAATTCTTTGTGGTAATTAAAAATGGAAATATTTTATTCGTTTGCGTGAAATGCAGTCGTGCTGATTTACTGCGATAGCCTCGATGACGAAGGGGGGCGGGAGAAATTGGGATTGCGTCGGATTCCCCTTTTCTTTAATATTATGCAGTTGCTTGTGACGGGCAATCCGGGGGGCTTGTCGGCTTCCGGGGCAGGTTCTGAACAGGATGGTTATGAGAGGGCAGGGGATCTTTCAGGCGGATGCGATCCGGGGGCATTTTCCCGGAGACTTCGGCGAGAACCGTTCACTGGCGCTGGGCGGGGCGGTCGCGGCTGCTCTGGGCGGCGGCGTCTGGGTGATTGGCCGGGACAACCGGCTGGCCAGCCGCTCGTTGCACTGGCTAATCCTGCGCGGCCTGTCGCAGGCGGGGGGGGAGGTGATCGACCTCGGGCTGTGCAGTGCGCAAATGCTGACCTTTGCGATTATCAACCACAAATCAACCGGCGGCATCCTCATTACTGGCGGCGAGGGCGGGGATGATTGTACCGGGCTGCGCCTCTGGAAAAAAGGTGCGGTGCCTGTCGGTTCCGAAAGTGGCTTGAGGGAGGTGCAGCGCCTCTGGGAAAACGGAACCGCCACCCCAGCCGGCCCGGCGGGGCATACCAGCAAGCTTGACATTCATCCGGAATATCTCGGCGACCTGATGAAATATGCCGATGATCTCAAACCTTTCAGCGTGATGGCCGACCTCGGTTGCGGGTTGATGGGCGGCTTCCTGCCAAGTCTGTTTGAAAAACTTCCCTGCGAGTTGATGGATCTGGCGGATCAACTTCCGCCGGCCGCGCCGGGCGACGCGTCGGCATCTTCGTCCTGTCCGTCGGATTGCTTCAGCCGGCCGCTGGCGCTTAGCCGGGCAGTGCGGGAGTCGATCGCGGATCTGGGGATTGTCTTCAGCGCCGATGGCAGCGCGTGCCGGTTTGTGTGTGAAAACGGGGAACTGGTGCCGTTCTGCGGGGCGGGGGCGTTGCTGGTGTCGTATTTGCTGGAGCGGGAGCCGGGGGCGAAGGTGGTGTGTACTCCGCGTGACTGGCGGGTTCTTTCGCAGGCGGCGCGGAAAGCGGGCGGTTCGGCGGTGGTCTCGGCTTGCGGCAGCGTGGCGGTAGCGACGGCCATGCGTCAGGAAAAGGCGCTTTTGGGCTGCGATGGCGAGGGCGGCTATTATTTCCGCGACACGCATTATGCGGCCAATCCGGAGCTGGCGCTGCTGGCTTTGCTGGCGGTCATGAGCCGGGAGGGGGGGAAGGTGTCGCAACTGCTACGACTGCGCGCCACGCCTTCATTCCGGACGGAACTTGCCGGGGTAGCGGGGGTGTTTGCGGCGGCGGCGCAAGCGCTGGAGGGGGCTTTTCAGACGGCAGAGGCGACGGTTTTGCGGGAAGAGGGGCTGGCGATCTTTCACTATGATTGGGGGGTCTGGCTGCGGCTGGTGGCAGAGGGACAAACCTCTCTGCTGGTGGAGGCGGAGAGCCAGAATCTGCTGGAGCAGAAGGTCGGGGAGGTGGAGCGGGTGCTGTCGGCACTTGGCAGGTGAGGAAATTTTCCGGTCTTAGTTACCGGCCGCGCGCTTGCGCGGTTTTTTTATTTCAGGTAATATTTTTTTGTGAGATGTGTTAAATTCGAGAAGGTTTCGCAATGTCTGGCAGAATGAACGGTTGGCTAACGGCGGGTTGCTTGTTGTTTTTGATGGTTTTTGCACTGCGCGCGACGGGGGGGGAGCTGCTGCGTCCGGGCGATCCGGCGGCGGAGATTCCGGCGAATATTGAGTGGTTCGGCGGGAAGGCCGTGAAACTGGAGGACTATAAGGGCAAGAAGGCGGTGATCCTGTATTTCCTCCTGCCCGGTTGCGGGAGTTGCGATCACTTCGCGCCGCATCTGTACCGGCTGGCGTTGCAGAACAAGGATGACGTTGCGGTGGTGGGACTGACCGCGCATCCGAAAAAAGACGAGGTCGAGGAGTATGCGAAGAAGCGGGTGGGGGATTATCCGGTCGCTTATTTTGCGGACAAGGGGTTTGTGGCCCGTTATATCGGCAACATCAGTCAGTTTCCGTACCTCGTGATCATCGGCAAGGACGGGCTGATCAAGTGGATGGGGCGCGGAAAATTTCATGAGCAGGTGACGGAGGAGCTGGAGCGGGCGCTGGGGCGCAAGGCGGAGGCCGTGGACATCGCCGCAGGCAAGCGCAGCGCGTTGGTTGTCAGCGTTCCGCAAGGGCTGGGGCCGTTGAAGGCTCCGGCGGCGGAAGGGGCGGCGGTGGCGCAGGCGCTGACCAAGGCGGGATACGATAAGGTCGTGGTGCTCGGCAACGGCGGCAGCGGCAAGGCCACGCCGGAGACGGTCAAGGCCGCGCTGAACCAACTCGGGGCGGCGGCGGGTCCGCAGGATGCGGTGATGTTCTTCTTCACCGGCGATGCCAAGCAGGTGAACCTCGGCGGAGAGCGGCGGGGGATTGAACTGCTGCTGGAGCAGGGGGAGCTGCCTCTGGGGGATTTGCATGCGGCGACGCTGGGCAGCTTGCAGGGCAAACAGACGTTGTGGGTGCTGGATGCGAATCAGGAAGACAGTTCAATGCCGGAGTGGGAAGATCTGGGCGGGCCGGTGAGTGCGGAATTGCCGGGGGTGAGCCTGCTGCTGGCGGGGGCGCGTTATGACCGGTCACACGTTCTGGAGGGAAGTCCGGCGGGGACGGTATTTGGTAAACTGTTTCTGGAGGCGTTGCAGGCTCCCTGCGGCAAGCAGGACCTCAATAGCTTCTGGCGGTATCTGCGCGAAGAAATGGGTGCTTGGTCGCGCGGGACGGAGAAGGGGATACTGCAGTCTCCGTTTTTGTACAATCCGGGAATGTTCAGCGTTCTGCCGGGAAACGCGAAGTAAGCGCGGCGCGGCGGGGACACGGGTAGGGGACGTGGGGGAGGAGAGGGTCTGTGCCGGAAGAAGATGACGCATACCTGAACTCGGTGACGGAGGACGCCGGCGCTGCGGGAGCCGCCGGCGAGGATGAGTTTGTTTCTCCGCAACAGGATTCGGACAACCCGGCGAATCTGCTGGGAGAGTTCGAGGCCGACAGCGAGGAGGATATTCATTTCGCCACGGCGGTGTCGGACCGGGTCCGGGCGTTGCCGGTTTCGGCCAGGATGCAGTCGCTGCTGGAGGCGCGCATCCGTCCGCTGGTCCGGCTGGAGGCGCTGGAGGCGGAGCGTCAGGAGTTGCTGGCCAAGGACGGTTTGGAAGAGTCGGTGAAGATGCAGCTCTCCATGCAGGTCGCGGAGGCGCGCAGCATGCCGGAGCTGGCGGCGGTGCAGGAGAAGAAGGCAGCGCTGGAGGCGAAGATTCACAAGGTGCGGGCGCAGGCCGCGCCCGTCGAGGGCGAGGGGCATCCGGCTCCGTCCGTGCGAATCAGCACCGATCAGGAGCGGGCGTGGGAGCTGGGGCTGCGCCAATATGCGCTGCTTCTGGAGCGTGGGCAGGCGTTGCCGGAGATCGTGCAGTATACGCAGGAGTATCTCAAGACCGAACCGCTCTATCAGTTGCTGAATTCGGTGCGCTATCCGGCGCAGTTGCTCTTCGGGCTGGCGGTATACCAGTTGGGGCTGGAGAACTGGAGTCAGCGGGCGCAGAGCGCGCGCAAGGAAGTGCAGCGGCAGTTGGCCGAGTCCGGCGAGGGCAGCAAACGCCTGTTCGCGCGCGTGACGAAGGAAGAGGGGGAGCTGCGGCAGCGGCTGGATAAGCAGATTGAGCAGCACACGTTATTGATTAACTGCATCGCGCGCGAAATCGCGGGATTGCAGAAGACGCTGTCGGCGGAGTTCTGGCGGGCGTATGAATTCTGCGCCTGCATGCTGGTCAGCGGAAAATTCGCGGAAAACCGGCAGGTAGTCCTGCGCGCGTTCATCCGCTACGGCTTGATGGGGCATGCGCCGTGGTTCGTCTGTCCCGATGTGCAGCGCTATATCGTCGGTGATTGCATGGGCAGCGTCAAGCTGGAGTTCGATACCGCGATGAGCGCGGGACACATCCTGTATGCGGACGAATTCATCCGGTTCATCGTCGAGGGATATTTGGCGCCTTCCATTGATGAGAATCTGGAGCTGACGGCGCGCAACTCGCCGGAGTGGAATGCGGATAAGGCCATGCGGCGTCTGGCTTATAGCCGGGTGCGGGCGGCTGCCTTGCGTGAACGGCGGCTGGATATGGTGGATCATATCGCCCGTCTGCGTGCCGAGCAGGATCAGTTGCAGCTGGCGCGCGATAAGCTGATCAAGAATGCCAAGGACTATAAACAGCGCAACGCCGAACTGGCGCAGGGCGTGCAGCACTGTAAGGTGGAGGCGGCGCGGTTCGAGCGGATCGTGCAGCGGATCGACGAGAAAGAGATTCCCGATCTGAAAGAACGGGAGACGATGGCGCGCGACCGGCTGGAACATTCGGGGGTGAGTCAGACCGCGTTTCAACTGGCGCGCAAGGAAGCAGGGGCGATCCATCGGGTCTGCCGGCTGTGCGCAAAATTGAAGGACCCGTTCCTGCCGTTTGTGCTGCGTGACAACTTCCGGCTGGAGGCGGGGGTGGTCAATGCCCGCAAGGAAATCGAGAAACGGTTGAAGGCGGTGGAGGTGTATGACCGCAACATCTTCAACGAGACGATGGTCAACTCCCGCAAGGAATCGCAGCGGATTTATCTGCGCTTTCACCCGGTGTTTCTGATTACGCCCAGTTGCGGTTTTTTGGGGTATTCGTGGAACCCGCGGGTGGGCGTGGAAACGGGCAAGCTGGTGCTGCCGGGATACTGTCCGCGCGCAGGGCTGATTGACCGGATGCTGTATAATATGCTCGCGGACTTTCGGTGGGACACCAGCAAGGCGGCGGCGGGGGTGGACGTACTGACCAGCGACACGCTGGCGGCGGCGTACTCGGCGGTGCGCTGGGACTACCGCAAGCGCAAGCGCGAAAACCGCGAAAAGGCGCTGATCTTCAACGAGGTCAACGACCGCACCAACTGGCGGCGGCACTATGAGTTGTACCTGATGAGCGCGCTGGACGCCGGTCGGAAGTTGTTCTTCAAAAATCCGGAGGTGTATGAGGTGATTCTCCGTTACATCGGATTGCCGGAAGGACAGGAGCGCATGCGCCGCTGACAGGGGGCGCTTCGCCGGCTTCGGGCGGGCTCAGCTGGCGGACGGGGGGGGCGGCGCGGAGTACTTCGGACTGAGCAAGTTGCGCGTGAAAACGCGCATGATTCTCCCGGTAAAACCGCAGCGCCCGTTCGTGCGGCCGGCCCGTCAAGCCGGCGACGATCAGCGTGCTGATCGCTGATTCGTGCCGCAGCAGATCCAGTCCCGCCCGCAACTCCTCGCACTGCTCATTGCTCAGCTCCCGGACCGCCTGCAGGAAGGCGCCGCGCGAGCGGGGCTGGCAGAACCAGAAATATAGCATATCCAGAACTGCCGCCGAGAGCGCTTGCGCTATTCGATCGTGGCCGTGCGCCCGCAGCAGCGCCAACGGATCGCCGGTCAGGAGAACCGTCCGGGCGTCGGTGTCCGGCAGGGCCAACTGGACCTGCTCCTGCGCGGTGAAGAAGCTGCGCAGGACCTGTCGCCATTCCTCGCGGCGGCGGGCAAGGTGGTTGGCGCGGTCGGCAAAGCCCTCGATCACACAGGCGATGGTGTCCGAAGCGAGTTTGGTCAGGATCGCAGAGCAGTTGCTGAGCAAGGCGAGGGCGTTGACGGCGGCGGCACCGGCGAAGGCCGAATTGAGTAGCAGGGCCAGTCCGGCATTGATTGCCAGCGCCAGCGGAATCGCCAGCAAAGACCGGAAGAGGTTGCCGATCATCGCCGCTTTGGGCAGGCCGCGGTAATAATTGTGGCCTGAAATGTAGAGCCCGTTGATTAGGGACATGACGCCGAAGACCACCAACGCGTGGTTGGCTGCAGTCAGGTGGAGCGTGTTCGCCAGCAGCAAATTGCGCACAAATAGATCCAGCAGCGGCACCGAAAGGCCGGTGAAGAACAGACTGTCAGCGATCCGGTTGGCGTCGAGCAGTGAGCGCCAGCGCACCAGATGCGAGCGGTGCAGTCCGCCAGCCAGCACCGCCTGCGCGATGTTGCGTAGCCCCGTGATGCCGAACCAGATCAGCGCCCCGCCGCAGGCCAGCACCCACCAGTCGCGCGTCAGATAAAACGTCAGGAAAGCGGGCAAAAAACCGGCGAGCACCTTGATGAGGTTGCGCGCGCGGGAGTTCAGATTCCGCCAGCGCCAGTGTAGCCCCGCCAGCAGACGATCAGGCGGACCGCCGGGGATGCCGTCCGAGATCGCGCTGCCCTCGCGTAAGCCGCCGAGGGTCACGAGATTGCCCGGCTGCTCCAGTGCCGCCGCACGGTCCTCCACCACCCATTCACGCTGGATCGCGGGCGTTCGACGGGCGAAACGTCGCAACCAGTGTGTCCGGGGTGCCGCCACGGAAGAAAAAATCCCCCTGCCGGCGTCCTTCCTGCCGTCCGCTCTTGTGCAGCAGGAGCCTGTGACGGGGGCGGCGTCTGGAGTTCCGGGGGCTCCGGTCCGCGGAAGTTTCGGAGCGGGAGGGAGCGGCGCAGCAGCCGGCTGCGGGCGGCGAGCGACAGCCGGGAGGACGGATGTCGGCTCCGTCATGGTGTGGAGCATGAGCCGGCAACGCACGGGTAGGATGAGGCGCCCGGTTTCCTGCGTGCGACGCAGCCGGCGGCGGGCCGCGGGAGCGAGGGTGTCGATGGCGGCGAGGCCCATGCCGTAGAGATGGCGGCTGCGGCCGGCGGAGTCGCTGCCGATCACCGCGGTCAGCGGCCGGCCGGCGTATTCTTCGAGCAAATTGCCGATGTTGGCCCGCACCTGCCGCAGTTCATTCAGCCGGCGGGCGCAGTAGGGCGGGTTGCTGTCGCGGAGTTCCTCATGCAGGGCGTCCATCAGCCGCTTGAGGGCGGTGATGTCGCTGCGGTTGACCGCCAGTCGCAGTTCGTTGATGCGGGTGGTGTCGTAGCGCGCGCGGTGGAGGTAATCCTTGAGGTTGAAGACTTCCAGCCCGGTAATGGAGCCGCGGCAGAGCGCGAGCAGGGCGGGGATGTCCCATGCCTGTAAGTGCGTGGTGCTGAGCAGGAGTTGAAACGGACAGCCGCAGGCGCGCAGCCGGTTTGCCAGTTCGCCCGGCCCCTCGCGCAGCAGAAGGGGCAGTTCGTCGATTCCGGGGGGAAGACTGCGCCGGAGCGCGAAACGGTCCGCCAGCGGTTTGAGGTATTCGGCCTTCAGTTCTTCCGGACCGAACGATGCCCAGCGCCGGCGGTTGGCGTATTCTGCGGTGCCGGGAACGGGATGGGTGTCCTGCACCCGTTGGCGCAGCAGCGGCTGGAGCAGCGAGTGGATGTATTCGGCGATGTGCAGCAACGAGGGCTGGCCGTCGGCTACGGTGTGGGCAAGTCCCGGCGGGACGAGATCGGGCAACTCGGCGGAGAAGTCCGCGCGCAGGCGGGGCATCAGTACGATGTTGAGAATGTCGAGAAAATGCGTGAGCTGGGCCGTGCGCAGGTCGCTGACCTCGCGCCCGAGGCGCATCAGCTCCGTAACGGCGGGCAGCGCGAGGAGATTCGCCAGCGCGCGCGGGGTGCGGATGCCGCTGGGGAGCCAGATCAGGTTGACGATGTTTCCGTAAAAATCCGCTGGAAACTCAATGGCCGGCCGCGCTTGAATGCCGAGAATGCTCGCGGCTTCCAGAAGTTCGCGTCCCGCTTCGGGGGGCAAGTGATTGTAATATACCACCGTCAATTCCGAGATGCCCTTGATCCACGCATCCAGCAGGAGGTGCGACGGCGTTTTGCGGCCTTTGGTGCTGGCGTCGTGGACGTGGTCGTCAAAGCTTGCCGGTGCGCAGTCCTCGGGAATTTCCAGAAGATGATACTGCGCGAGCAGGCGGCGGATCAGGCGCGGCCGTCCGCTGAGGGCGGTGCGAAAATCCCGTGCAAGTTCCAACTGCCGCAAATCGTCATCCCCCGAGCGCACCAGCTCCTTCATCAGTTGCAGCAGCACGCGGCCGGTGTTGCGCCGCAGCGCCGGATTGCCGCCCGAGAGCGCTTCTTCCCGTAGAACCCGCAATGCCTGCAGCCGGGTCGGGGCTTGGGCGCGGGCGAGGGATTCCAAGAGCGTGGCAACCGCCCCGGCTACGCGGACCGCCCGGTGCGCGCAGAGTTCCTGAATTCCCCGCGGGTGAAGCTGCGGATGCAACTGCGCCGCCAGTTGCTCCGGCGGGCAGGCGCGGATGCGGCGGACCTCATCCAGCAACGCGCGGTCATCAGAGTCAAAATACAGCATGATTGGGTCTCTTTCGGCTCGGGACGCGACCGGAGTGCCGCGATGTATGCGCGCGGAAGACGTTCCGCGTCTGCAACTCTATTATATGCCGTGCGTGCGCGTTGTGCCAATAAAACAGCCGCTCCCCTGGGGGAGCGGCTGACGTAAGAGGCGTGCCGTGATGTCTGCGGCGCGGTTAGCGCGCAGTGAAGATGGGAGCCATGAGAATGCCCGTTTCACGGAGCTTGTATTCATAGCACCAGTCATCGCCGCCGGTGCGCCACGCGCCGGGACCGACCCATTCTTTGGGATTGGCCCAGTGCAGGGGGTTGAAGGCGTTGCCGCGCGTGCCGTAGAGCAGCAGGTCGATCTTATGGCTGCCTTTCTTCACGCCCTTGAGCTGGCAGCGGTAGGGGGCGAAGGCGATCGGGGCGAACGCCTTGCCATCCACGGTCAGATCGATCAGCGCGCCGTGGAACTGTTGGGTTTCCAGCACGGCGTCATCGGCAGGAACCTCCGCCTGGCAGTGATAGGTGATGTTGCCGGTGTAGAACGGCAGACCCTGCCGGGTGATGTCTCCGAAAACAAGTTCCCGGACCGGCGCGGAAAGGGTGGTGGCGCGGCCAGCGGTCGTCACGCTGAAGTCGCCGAGAAGATAGCACCACTCGATGGAGAAGGCGCGCTTGAGCGGAATGCGCAGGAGCAATTCGTGTTTGCCCGCACCGAACGCCGGCAGCGGAACCGTTGCGATCGCTTCGTCTACCCACCAGCCGTCGGGCTGGACGGCGATGCTTGCGCCATCGAAGAAGACCTCTTCGCCGGCGGCCAGTTCCGCCGCCAGTTTTGCGCCGCTGACCGCGACGGAGCTGTCGATGGTAAAGCGGAGCTCGACGGTGCCGTATACGGTTTCATCCTTGGGGTTGACCCACGGCTGAGCCATGTGTCCGGAGAAGCCGCCGTCCTTATTGATGCCGGTGGCGTTGCGCGCAAGGTTGCCGACGCGCAGCAGTTCCTCCTTCGGCTGCCAGGCGCCGCCCGCAATGCGCCATTCGGCCTGATCCAGAAGCAGCGCATTCGGCTCGCTGAGGGTTACCGGCATGCGGTCGGGCAGACGGCCGAGGATGTCTTCCTCCCGGTAGCTGCGGACCTGTCGGGTGGTGAGCTGGCCCTGTGTGCGCTTACCGGGACGCAGCCGCAACAGCAGATGGCTGTGCGGGAAGAAGGTGTTGATAATTACGGTTTTGCCGCCGGTGTATTCTGCGGCGAGGGGGGTGATCTCTCCGGTAAGCGTGTCGAGCAGCTCAACCACCCATTCCCCCGCGACGGCGACCTTGCAGCCGTGAATGTGGTTCTTGCGCTCGACACAGGAGAGGAAGAGGATGCGGTCGGGACCGTCTTGCCGCATCTGGTAAATCAGGTGGTCGAAAATAGTGCCGTCCCACGGGTCGTCATTGTATTGGGTGACGTGAACCTCGCGCACCGGCTCCAGCGCCGCCAGCAGCGCGGTGCGGGAGAAGGTGATTTGTTCGCAGGTGGCGGCAAAGGCGCGCACGCGGTCCGACGGGGCGGCGTCGACGAGGGCCGGAACATCGCCGGCGAAGATCACCCGGCCGCCGACCTTGACGAAGGCCTGCAAACGTTCCAGCGTGGTGGATCGCATGGTTAGCATCGGCGGGACGACTACGACGTCATACGCCATCGCGCCGGCGACAAAGCCCTTGCCCGGCTGCAGCGCCGAAAGCGGGCATTGCTGCGGCAGGAGCGCTTCGCAGAGGTAGTCGAAATCGAGCTGTCCCAGCAGGAGCCAGTGGATCGCATTCTGGAAGTTGTCCTCCTGCTCCTGGCGCAGAATCGAGGTCTGCGACATGACGCCGTAGTTCAGCCAGAAGGATTCGATCGGGTGCAGCAGGCCGATGCGCACACGCGGCGTACCGCGCACCAGCGCCGCGTTGACGCGGGCGAAATGATCCTCTACCACGCTGTAACGCTTGTACCACGGGGATTGGTAGAAGATCGAGGCGGGATAGTCGCGCTTAGCTTCTCCCTTCATGGAAACCCAGCTCAAGTGGTGGACGCGGACGGTGATGCCGAGGGCGGCCTGCCAGTCGCCCTGCGACTTGTGGCCGGCGAAGTCGTAATCCCAGCCGGTGACGCCGTACAGTTCGCTGAGTACGCCGCAGCGGGAGAATTGGTGCGCGGCGCTTTGGGCTTGTTTGGCGGTGGTATACTCGTGCGCATCGCAGAGCATATCGATGCCGGGGATCTGGAAGGAGCGGTAATGCCGCATCGCCTCGCCGATCATATGTGTCTGCGACCGGAGGGAGGATTCCTCCATCATGTGGCCGGTAAAACAGATATTGTTCTTTTCACACCAGCCGCCGATGGTGTCGGCGAAGGCTTCGGCAAAGCGTTCGGTGACGTGATCGTGGAAGCGATAGCGGGCGACAGAATGCTTGCCGGCGGGAAGCTCCCAGAAAATTTCCGGGACGGTGGCGAGGAAGTCTTCGCCGTATGTCTGGCGGTAGGTCTGGGGGAGGTCGTCGGTATAGGGGATGGTCAGGGCTCGCTCTTCATCCGGATTGGCGAGGCAGTCCTTGGAGCTGAACGCGGGCTCGTCGGTGAAGATGCCCGGTACGAGCGTGCCGAAGTCCTTGCCGACCGCTTTCTTGTATCCTTCGTGCGTGATTTCGACAAACCGTTCGACCGCCTTGGGGTTGAGCGTATCGAGATAGCTCTGGTTGTTGTACCACGATGAGGGCGCGTGCTGCACCAGATAGGCGGACCATGCTTTTTCACCCGCGCCGGCTTTCTCGCCGGCCTTCAGCAGCCGGTAGGAAGCCAGAAAACCGTTCTGGATGGTGATCGCGTAAGAAGCGAGGAAGATGCCGGAGGCGACACGCTCCTTCTCCTTGCCGGCGGCAAGCGCGTCGGGCAGGAAGAGCAGGACGCGGATGCGGTATTGCGGATCTTTGGTCACCAATCCGCCGGCCGCTCCGGAGGGCCAGCGGTCTTCGTCATACAGCCAGGCAAGCATGTTTTCCTGACGGGCCTTCTCGACGCATGCCTTGACGCAGTCCATGAATTCGGTGCCGAGGTATTCGGTATCGAGACCGACACGGGAGTGCATGTGGAAGCCGCCGATGCCCATTTCCTTGAAGACCTCGATCTGGCGGGTGAGCGTCTGCTGGTTGAGCTTGGTGTTCCAGCTCCAGAAGGGCGCGCCGCGGAAGACTGCGCCAGGGGCGTGGAAGACGGATTCCAACGGTTGTGCTTTTTCGTTCTTGTAAATATCAGGCATGAAGCCTCTCCTTGAAAAAACAAAGAATCAAACGGAACTTCCTGAATATACCCCCGATTTGCTCTGCCGGCTATGGCAAAAGCGGTCAAACAGGTGTACAATCCAATCATTCGGTGCTTGTGCCGGAAACCGGAGTAATGGGCTTGCGGAGCGGGAGCGGGTAGGATGGCGCGCATCAACTTTACGAATCCACGTCCGGAAGACTGTCTGGACATCGTGTTCATTAACAATCAGGATTCGACCGCCCAGCATACGCACGGCAGGTTTAAAGAGTTGGTGGTGGTGTTCTCCGGTCAATGCCGGCACCTTACCCCCGCCGGCAGCTATCCACTCAAAAAGGGCGATGTTTTTCTGATCCCCGAGGATACGCCGCATGGCTACGCCGACACGCAGAAGGTCCGGCTGGTGAATATTCTGTACCTGCCCGGACGGCTGCAGTTGCCGGAGCTGGATATTGCCAGCATTCCCGGTTATCACGCCCTCAATACCTACAATCCGCAGGAGCGGGGCATCCAGCATTTTGGCGGACCGCTCGGGGTCGGCTTCGAGGCGCTGAAAACCATCGATTATCTCGCGGGCATGATCGAGCAGGAGTTGGAGCGCCATCAGCCGGGTTATCTCTTTGCCGCATCGGGGTTCCTCATGCAAATTCTTTGCGTCGTGGCGCGGGCGTGTCTGGACCGCACCTCGCCGGCGCAGACCGGGCTTGCCAGTCTTGCCCGCGCCTTGGGGCACATGGAGGCGGCGTACTCCAGCAAATTGACCGTTGGAGAGCTGGCGCGCATGGCGTGTCTCTCGGAGAGTTCGTTCAACCGGTTGTTCCGGCGCGTGATGGGGGAGAGTCCGGCGGAGTATCTGCTGCGCCTGCGCATCGATAAGGCCTCGCGCCAACTTGTCGCCACTGACGACACGATCGAGCGGGTGGCGCACGCCTGCGGCTTCCACGATACCAGCCATTTTTCGCGCTTCTTCAAGCGGATCGTCGGACAGCCGCCATCGGATTTTCGGCGCCGCAGCCGGGCCGGTTGAGGGTTTATGCGCCCGTTTTTTTTTATGCCTTGCCGCCGGTGTGCGGCTGTCTGTAAGGACTGATTTTGGATATCAACCAGCTTGCTGTATCGCCGGACATGAATCGTGCTGCGCTTCTGATGCGAAAAGGCGCGGTGGGCTTGTGTGCGTTTTACCTGTTGTTGCGTCCGCTGTCGCCGGGGCTGGATGTCTCCGAGCCGGAGAGCGCGTTTCTGGCGGGGATCAGCTTTCTGGCTGCGTTGCTCTGCGGGATGTCGTTGCTGGCGCGTCAGGAATGGCCTCATCCGGAGTGGGGCTTCTGGGGGCCGTTGTCGGTGTTTGTTCTCTGCGCGGCCGCAGCGGTGCAGGCTGCGGGCGGGGGGAATTATCAGCTTGCGGCCGATCTGGGCAACCTCTGGTTGTCGGATCTGTTTTTGGTGCTCGCTTTGTCCGGCACGGTGCAGCAGCCGGGGGCGTTCCGGCTGTATATCTCCTGTTTTGCCGCCGGGGTTGCGTCAGCGGCTGCGTATGGCGTGTATCAGCGTTTCTTCGGTCTGGAGTACATGCGCCGCATTTTTTCGGTAGCCAATGGCTATAACCTCAATGAAAATTTTAATATCCGCCTGCAGAGCGACCGGGTGAGCGGCCCGTTTTCCTATGCCAATGCGCTGGCGGCGGTGTGTCTGCTGGCGCTGCCTTTGCTGAGCGGTCTCTCGCGTTTGCGCTCGGAGACGAAGCGCCTTGCGGGGGGGGGGGCGTTTGTCTTGCGCCATGCCGTTCTGGCGGCGCTGCTGCTGACTGTGCTGGCGTTGGCGTATTCCGGGAGCAAAGCGGGCATCGCGGTTGCCGTGCTTTTTCAGTTTTTTTGTGTGATCTGGGAGATGCCTCAGCGCACCCTCCGCACGGTGCTGAGTGCGGGCGGCTGGTTGGCGCTGCTGGCGGGCGTGTCGTGTTCCGTCGCATATGCCGTCTCTCTTGCCGTGGGAGGGGACTCTGGCCTTACGGCGGGATTGACGGTCTTCGCGTTGCTCTGGTTTGTTTTGCTGCTGCGTCTGCCGGGTTGGTTGCAGCGGCTGCCGCATTGGCCGGGGTTGTTGACCGTGGTTGCGGGAGGAGTGGCCGGCATTGCGGGGGTTGTGGTGGTGGCGAGTTCTCCGGCGGATTCGGCGGTTGGCAGAGCGCGTTCGGAAGCGATTCGGCAGGCGGATGTCCGGCTGAATTATTGGCGCGCCGGCATCCGGATGGTGCAGGATCACCCCGCCCGTGGCGTGGGGCTTGATAACTTCGGCGAGAATTATCCGGCCTATAAGCTGCCCGAGGGGTGGGAGGTCAAGCGCGCGCACAATCATTATCTGCAACTGGCGGCTGATGGGGGACTGCCGCTGTTGTTCTCGTTCCTGTTGTTTATCGGATTTTTCTTTCGCCCGCGCCGGCCAGCTGACAGCGCGTTGGCTGCGAAGGATGTGTTTTCACCAGACTTTTACCGGAACTGTGGCGTGCTGGCGGCGATTTGCGCGTTTTTGCTGACCTACATTTTTTACTTAATGGAGTCGTTTTCCGGATTGGGAATGGATTTTTTCCTGAGTGAGCTGTCCGCCGCGCCCGGCAGCATCCGCCAGCAAACCGGCAGTTATTGGGGCGTGTTTGTTCATGGCGGTGCGCATCTGTTGGTCTTCCCGGCGGTTAGCATTCTGGTGTTGCTGGGGGTCTTTCAATTGCTGGGGGCGGGGGGCGGGCGACGGTTGCGCGGTTGGCTGCTGCTGGGGGTGGGGGCGGTGCTGGTTCATGTTCTGTTTGATTTCGTTTTGTATCATGCGGTCGTGGCGGGGCTGTTCTGGGCGGTCTGCGCGCTGGGGCGGAAACAGTCTGCTCCGGACGCGTCGGGCACCACCATGGTCAGGCTGCCGCTGTTGCCGGCCCGGCTGGCGATGCTGCTGCTGTTGACCGGGGGATTGTTGCTCTTCATGCTGGATCTGAAGCCACGCTTGGAGGGGAGCACGGCATCGACGATTGTGCAGAAGCTCATGCTCGGACTTACGGGGCCGGACGAATTGCAGCGGGCTTTGCAGAAAGCCGATGCGGCTTTGCTCTGTCGGCCGCAAGATGCGGAGTTGCACCGGATGCGGGCGCAGTTGCTGGAGACTGTTTTGCAGCAGGGACTGGTTCTGGATGCGGCACAGCGGGAGAACTTACGCAAGGAAGCCTTGCAGGAGTATGTGCTGGCGACTGATTGCGCGCCACGCAGTTCGGCGCTGCGGCGGGCGCGGGCGCAGCAGGTTTTGAAGCTGAACTCCAATTCTCCGGAAAGCAGGCGGCAGGCAGTCGAACTGTTGCGGCAGGCGGTCGAACGCTACCCCACCAAAGCCGAATATCGGCTGGCGCTGGCGTTTGCGCTGGCTCATGCGGGGGACCCCGCTGCGGCCCGGATCGAGGCCGTAGAAGCTATAAAATACCATGAGCTTGCCTCAGACGGCCCGATGCGGCTTTCTCCGAATCAGCTTATGCGGGCGCGCCAACTGGCGAATCGCTCAGAAAATTAGGGCGTGCGAAACGTTTCCCGCCGTTCTTTTCCCGTCCGCAGGGATGCGAATTGTCCGGAAAGGGATGCTTGCGTGGTACCGGGTGCGCAACCATTGCCGTGAAAACGATTGCTTATGGCCTGTGTGATATGGTCCGGTTTAGGGTTATAAGGCAACGAAAGCCCGGCTTGTGTGCGCTTGGGAGCGCCTATCGAATCAGGAGTGGCAGATGGACGCCGGCCTTCAATGCCGCCGGTGCGCGATTAACGATGAGGGGGGCTGGTTCGCATTCGGGGACGTACGGCGGCATGTGAAGTTGAACGGGATATCTTTGGCGGCAGCAAACAAATCAGCGGCAGGACGTTCAAGTCTTGCCGCTGATTTGCTTGTATTCGTGAATTGCGCTTGGAGAGAAGGAAACGGCCTCTTGCCGAAAAAAGGGAGGCAATTCCAGCGGTCAAGCACATGCAAGGGGTGGGTGCCGCAATACCACCACGGGCAACCCAGAACCAGCCTGTTCTGAAGATCAGGTTGGCAGGATACTATAACGGGAGGCAAACTGGAACCGCGAGCTTTCCCTCATGCTCGGCCATCCAGAGGTTCAGAGTGTTGACCTTGCCGTCCTCCAGAATCTCCCGGGCCAGCGCCTGCGGCAACGGAATGGCCCGCAGGCCCTGCCCGCTCCAGAGTGCGCGGGCACATTCCTGCACCAGACTTGCGTCCAAAGCATCCAGATCCCCCACCGATGGAATCTCGCCGCCGTGGAGCGCGTGGCCGGTTGCGGCGGATTCCGCAAGCGGTTCCAGCGTTAGTGCCAGTTCCGCCGGCTGCGCTGTCTTCTTTTCGGCTGCCAGAACCAGAGGTTCTTCCACCGGCAATCCGGCTTCCGCGGTTTCCGGCAGGGGAATGATGTCCTCCTCGGAAAGTTCGAGCGGAATCTCTTCCTCTTCAATCGGAATGATATCCTCTATCACGGGAAGGTCCGCCAGTGCCGGCACGCTCTTTGCTTCCTCTTCCGGCAGCTCGATAACGATGTCCTCCGGAGCCTGCTTGAGTTCCTGCTTGGCGGCATCGACCAACGTCTGCGCGGCCGGTGAGGCGGCTTGCTGGGCGTATTGTTTTCTGATCGCCTCCTGAATGCCGTCAAATGGGGCGTCAAAGATTTTGATGTGCATCTGCGTGAGGTCTTTGACCTCATTTTTCGCCAGCGTGTCAAGCGCGTTGCTCATGGCGACGCAGAGTTGGTTGCCGGCGAGTTCGAAGGGAATCAGCCGGTTCTTTTCGCAGAACGCGCGCGGCAGCAACGCCAGCGCATCTTTGTCAAAAAGCAGAGTTGTGGGATCCACCGTAGTGATGGTGCGCTGCTTCTTGAGCGCGGCAGCAACATCGGCCTTGGTGCAGACGCCCATTTGGGTCAGAATCTGGCCGGTTACGCCGCCTTTGGTCTTGCGGATATCGAGCGCTTTGTTCAACTGCTGCTGATTGATCTTGCTGTCCTTGATCAGCAGTTGGCCGATCAGCTTGTTCTCCGTGCTGGTGCGGACCTTGCGCTGCGAGGCGTCCGCCGGCGGCGGGGTCAGGCCGGCGTGAGGCGCGGCGGGCGTTGCTGCAACTTCGGCTTTTTTGGGTTGTACAGCGATGCTTGGCCGCTTTACGGCGGTCGTTCCGGCGCCGGGTGCAACGGCCGCTCCCAGGCGGCGCAGACGCGCGCTGGCCGTACCCGGTCCCGGATGAACCGGAGCCTTGGGCTTGCGTGACATCACGGAACTTGCCTGCTCCTTCGCGCGTTTGAGGTGGGCCGCCGCGTCCTCGGGAGAGGGGGCTTTGGCGGGCGCCTTGTGCGGCTCAGGCTCGGTCTTCTTCTTGCCGAATCCGAAAAACGACATGCTTGTTTCCTCTGTTGTTTCCGCCGGTCGAAAACCGGTGTGGTCCTTGATGGTCGTAGTAACCCACTACAATGCGGGCGTCAGCACCCGCCGGTTCTTGTCCCGCCGCACCCGGCCGGGGCGTCCGCCGGCAATCAGCGGATGGATTTGCTCAGGCAGACGATGTTGCCTCCCGGCACCGCCAGCAGATGCAGATCGTCAAATCCGCTGCGGCAGGAGGCCAGTTCGTTTTCATCCCCCAGCGGCCGGCCGCTGCAGAAGATACGCACTTCAAACGAGTGTTCTGTACCGCTGCCGATCATCTGCAGCCGGTGGGTCTCCCGGGTGTATTCGTCCAGGCAGAACTCGCCCAGACGGCCGAGGGCGGTCTGGATTGCGGCTGCGGCACTCATTGCGGAGGCATCGTCAAGACCGGACTTGATGCCGATGCGGGCCATCAGCGCCGCTGCGCTCTTGTAGAACGCGCCGACCGCCGGAATCGAAATTTCAACCGAACCTGCGCCGGCGGGAGAACTGGTGTGGCAAACGCCTGATTTCTCGACTTCAATCACCGCGCGACAGCGTGGACAGAGATAGGTGCCGGCGCCGCCGACAATCAGATCCGCTCCGCAGGAGCCGCAATTGGCGGTGCTGCCGCCCTGCGCGTGCGGAGTCGTTGCGTCCTCCAGCTTGACCTCAATGCTGGCGGGCGTGACGTCTTTGCCCATCAGCGCGGCGATGGCCTCGTCCTCGGTGGCGACGATCGGGAATAACTCCTGCAGCCCCAGCATCTCCAGCACGAGGATGATCTTCGCCTGGACTGTCATCAGTACCAGACCGCCGCCCTCATCGGTGAGCTGGTCGTAGTACTGCACCATCATGCCCATGCCGGTGGAGTTGATGTACTTGAGTTTCGCCAGATCCATGACGATCCGGACGCTGCCCTGCTCCAGCAGCGTATCGAAGATGGCATCGAAATCGTCGATGCTGGAGGGGTCCACGCTGCCGTTGAGCTCGACCACCGTGGCCTTCTGCCCATCGGGGCATTCCACTTCCCGCAGGGTGTACGTAAGTTGCGCCATTGCCGGTAACTCCCATTGCTGAGCTTTTTGGACGTCGCGGACCCGCCTGCCGTGCGGAGGCCGGGTTGCGACGGCTTGAAAATCAATGTTGCGATTTCTTCGGAGCATTCATGCGCTTGAGGAAGATCAGCGTCAGCCAGCCGATGGCCACCAACCCCAGCGTGAACAAACCGTAGGAAACCCATTTGGGAATGCCCTCGGTGACCACAGAATATTCCGACATTCCTCCGATTCCCGCGATCACGTTCAGCGGCAGGAAGATGATGTTGATGATCGTCAGGTTTTTGATCAACTGGTTCATGTTGTTGTTGACGATCGAGCCGCGGGCATCCATCAGCCCCGACAGAACGCTGGAGTAGATCTCCGCCTGCTTGTAACACTGGTTGTTTTCAATCAGGAGGTCTTCAAAGACCTCCTTGTTATCTTCGGAGAACCCCAGCCGGGTGCTGTGCGACGAAAGCCGCAACAGTACGTTGTTGTTCGAGTTGATCGCGTTGAGATAGTAGATCAGGCTCTCGCTCAGGCCGAACATCTGGATCAGGTGCTTGTTCTCCATCGACTCGTTGATTTTGTGCTGCAATTCTTTCGAGAGCATCCGGATCACCCTCAAATGCTCGTTGTAATGCTGAATGATTTTATACGCCATATCCAGCACTACGTCGTAGATGGTCTTGATCTTGAGCATGTACCGTTGTTCCTCGAACGAGATGTTGTCCGAGGCGGTGATCAGCAGCAGCCGGCCGCCGGCCAGCAGCATGCCGATCGAAGATACCTGAAATTCGATCATTGCGTCGATGGTTGTTGCGTTATTCGGTTTCTTCATCGCAATGAAGAGGAAATCATCCTCAATGTCGACGCGCGGCACCTCGTCGGGGTCGAGCGCGGACAGCAACGTGTGATCGTCCACGCTGCAGAAGGAGCGGATGCGCTCTTTTTCCATCGCATCGGGGTTGATGTACACCTCGACCTGCGCGCTCTTGGCGTCGGAGGCGATGATCTTCCCGTTCATGATCTGGAAATAACGAATCATCCGCTTCTTGAACCTCTACGCTGCTGAAACATCGGGGCGCCTTCGAGTTGTGGGCGCTGAATAAAACAACGGCCGGCAGACGGGAGAAATGCCGGATTTGCGCCGCTATCGCTGCGGGCGCAGATACTTAGTCAGTTTCGCGACATTGCCCTCGCGGTTGTACTCCAGCCGGTCCACGCTCTTGAGCATCAGCATGATCCCCAGTCCGCCGCGGCGTCCCTCCTTATGCCGTGCGCGCGCCGCCGATACCGCATCGGAGGACACCCGGTTGTCAAAGTATACCGAGCTGTCAAAGCCCGGACCCTCGTCGGTGATCGTGACGGTGATCTTTTCGCTGTCGAGTACGTAGGCGACGCTGACCTTAGCGACGTCACTGTTGCGGCTGCCGTGGCGGATGGCGTTATCGACTGCTTCGCGGAAGGCCACCACCAAGCCCATCCGGCCCTCTTCGCTGAGGCCGGATTTTCGGGTGACCGCCTCGATGAGGTCGGCGGAGATCTGCTGGTATTTCGGTTCGGCGGGACACTCAAAGCTCATCACGTGCCGGAAGTGCTTCTTCTCCGCGCTGACGCGGGTGATTTCGTTGTCGATCAGTTCGCCCAGCTCTTCGGCCTCATACGGCTCCACCAGGAGCGCATCCTCGCAGACGCGCAGGGCGTCGAGTTTGTCGCGCGATTCGGCATTGGGGTAAAGAGCGACCAGGGAAATCAGGCTGCGGCGGGGATCGGTCTTGAGCCAGTGCCGGACATCGTCACTCATATCCAGCATCGCATCCAGCACGATAGCGTCAATGGACTCCTTTTTGACCAGCTCCATCAGCGCCTGCACGCCCTCGGCCAGTTCGACCGAACGGCCGCCGGCAGAGAGCCGTTTCTGCATGATCTTGCTGAATGGATCGACGGCTTCCACGACCAGCGCCACCCGGCTTTCGGTCTTTTCCGCGGCCGGGTGCGAGGGAAGCAGTCCCGGCAGGGGGAAGACGTTGACCGCGGCTTTTCCCTTCGCTTCGCCGCTCAGGGCGGCTGGGGTGAGCTGCATGCGCACCATGCCGAACATGTCAACCGCGTTGCCTGCCTGCAGCTCCGATTTGATCAGCGCAGCCGCGCGGGCCAATACCTCGCGGGTCGGGGCTTGCTCCCCCAACTCCGCGGTGATTCTCTTCGCCATTTCCAGACTGTTCAACTCAACCCCTCCAGGATCATGCCGGCCGTTGGCCGGTTCGTTCACATCCATGTTGTCAGGTACTCGCCCTGACCGCGCAACCACGAAGAGCGGCTGGCCGGTGGCGCGCTACAGCTCCTGCGCGGCGCGGATCAGGTCTTCTTTTTGCACCAGCCCCTGATCGCATAACGCTTTTATCAGCCCGAAGAGAAGTTCGCGGGTTTCGAAGGCGTACAGTTGTTCGTCGGGGTTCGCGCAGACCGTCCCCTGGGGTGTCTTCGCCTCCCCCTCCAGCTCCTGCACCAGATCGCTCAACGCCGTTCGGGCGTCGGCGTGACGGTGCGGCCGTTTCACCTTGCCGTCCGGGGTATCCTGCTTGCTTGCCAGCGCGTCGGCCAACACCGCAAAGGCCGTCAACGGCGGGATTACGGCCAACTCCACCTTCTCGCCGGTAATCAGGCGCATCTCGTCCAGAACGCTCTCTTCGCAGGGTTCGATGACTCCCAGACGGAACGCGCCGTTGCTGCGACTAAGCGGCAGAACCCGGTTGCGTTCCAGAAATTCCGCCGGAAACTTCGCCAGCAGGTCCGGGTCGGCCTTGAAGCCTTCGAGGCTTGCTACCGTCAGGCCGCAGGCCGCCGCGACCGCCGCCGCGGTGCGGTCCTCGGGGGCGAAACGGAGCTTGCAGATGACGTAAGGCAGCGGGCTGCCGGTTTCCTTCTGCAGCTCCAGCGCCTGCAGTAACTGTTCCTGCGAGGCCAGTCCGGCCTGCAGCAGAATCTGCGCGATGTCCATGTGACGGCCTCCCCTGACGCAAAAAAAAAATGCCCGCCGTTTTCCGGCAACTCCACCGCCGGCCATCTCCGCAACGGGAAAATTCATCAGATTCTTATTGCCTGTGCGGACGGCTTGGTTTCAAAAATTTTCTCGAAACTTCCCGTTACCGCTTCGCCGGGACATACACGCGGCGTACAATCATCCATCGGGCATGGTATCTTTTTTTCCTAAAGTTGTCAATCGGTTATGCTCTTCCTTTTCCACAGGTTTTAAACACTTCCTCCCCGGAGCGGAAATCCGGCCTTGTTTCCCCTTGTGTTTCAGGGAAAATCTGGTAGAGTCTGCGCTGGAGAATAAACACATTTTTGTCGAATTGCGATTTGCTTCTTTTTTCTTGCCAAACAGGAGGTTGCAATGAAAAAGCGTCCCGTCTGCCTCATCATTCGTGATGGCTGGGGCTACAACGAGCGTACCGAGGGCAACGCCATTGAGGCGGCCAATACCATCTGCATGGATCGCCTGAAGGAAATTTACCCCTGGACCCTGCTTGATGCCTGCGGCGAAGCGGTGGGGCTTCCGGCGGGGTATCAGGGCAGCTCCGAGGTGGGGCACATGAACATGGGCGCGGGGCGCATCGTGGTTCAGGAGCTCAAGCGTATCGATGACGGACTCAAGAGCGGCGAGCTCTTCAAAGCCCCCAAGTGGGCGGCAATGATGGAGAACTGGAAGAAGAACAACTCCCAGCTCCACCTGCTGGGGCTGCTGCAGGACGAGGGCGTGCATGCCCATCAGGAGCACCTCTTCAAGATCATGCACCGCGCACGCAGCGAGAATCCCGCCGGCGCGATTGTCATTCACCCCTTCCTCGACGGCCGCGACACCCCGCCGCGCAGCACCCTTGAGTACATCGGAACGCTGGAAAAGGTGATGAAGGAGGTCGGCGGCTGCAAGATCGGCACCTTCATGGGCCGCTACTACGGCATGGACCGCTCCAGAAATTGGGAACTCACCTCCATCGCCTACAATACCATCGTCTGCGCCGAGGGGATCAATAGCACCGACATCGTCGCCACCGTCAAGGCGTCCTACGAGAACGACAAGACCCCCGACGGCACCCAGATGTGCGACGAGTACATTCTTCCGCACGTGTTGGGCGATTACGCCGGCGTGAAGGACGGCGATTGCGTCTTCCACACCAACTACCGGCAGGACCGTGCGATCCAGCTCACGCTGGCCTTCATCGATGACAAGTATCAGGGCGAGCGCCACGCCCGTCCGAAGGTCACCTTCATGGGCTTCACCCGCTACTACGACGAGTTCGAAGACTATCTGATGGGGCCGCTCGGCGGCGAGGGCGGCATGAGCGGTCTGCTGGGCGAGGTCATCAGCAAGGCTGGCCTCAAGCAGTTGCGCATTGCTGAAACCCAGAAATTCCGTCATGTCACGAGCTTTTTCAACGGCAAGGCGACCACGCCGTTCGAGGGCGAGACTCAGGTTGAGGTTCCCAGCCGTTATGATCCCGCAACCTTCGCCGTTCACCCCGAGATGGAGGCGTTCACCGTTGCGGACAAGGTGATGCAGTATCTTACCGCAGACCCGTACCAGTTCGATTTCATCGCCATCAACTTCGCCAACACGGACATGGTCGGCCATACCGGAGTCTTCGACGCGGCCAAGCGTTCGGCTGCAATCGTGGACAAGTGCGTCGCCGCTCTGGTGGACGTGATGCTCGATTACGACTTCCAGATCCTCATCACCGCCGACCACGGCAACTCCGATCAGATGATCGACTACGAGACCGGCATGGTCAAGACCAGCCACACCATGAACCCGGTGGAGCTGATTTATGTTGCCAGCGATTCCGCCGACAAGAAGCTGATCAAATTCGGAAAACTCTCCGACATCGCGGTCACGGTTCTTGATTTGATGGGGCTGAAGAAGCCCGCCGAGATGACCGCCGAGGACATCATCGTTCGTTGAGCATTTGAGGCGAATTCTCGAATACGCCCCCGCCGCATTCCGGCGGGGGCTTTTGTTTTCGGGACGGCGGTGAAAGGAAGATGCGCAGGAGACGCGCCTACGGAGGGAGGCGGGAAGGGGAGGGCTTTCGGAAGCACCAAATGCGCGTCAGCAACGGTGGAGGTTGGAGATTTTTTGTTGGAAAAAGCCGGAATCTGCTGTAATATGAGGCGTATAGGATCAGGCACGGACGATGGCTGAATGGGCTGCTGACGCCGTTTTCCGGCTGTGAACGACGCTCGGGGGCAGGGGACGGATGCTGGCTGCCGAAGGGGCGGGCGCTGCAGTTGAATGGGAATTTTCACGGAACGGGGAAACGAATGGCGCTGCGCAGAATGGTCATCCTGCCTTGTTCGTGCGGCGAGAAGCACGCGATCCCCGATCCTGGCGCCACGACCTACCTGCGCTGTAAAAAATCCGGAGTCATCGTCACCTACGAGTGTGAGAATTCCGCCAGCCATCTTCTGCGCGCCTCCAATCAGGAGTATGCCCTTGAAGGGGCGGACATCATTGCCGGCCGCAAGGCTCCGTTGGAGATCAACCACCCGGTTTTATCCCGCCATCATTGCCGTCTGGTCTGGAACGAGGATTTACGCGAATATGCCCTGTTCGATCTGGGCAGCCGCAACGGCACATGGGTCAATGAGGTCAAAGTCACTCCCGAAAACAGTCCGGTGCAACTGCGCGGCGGGGATCTGATCCGGCTGGTGGATATGAATTTTCGCTATCTCTCCCCAGAAGGCAGCGGCTGCGAGCCGCGTCCGCTTTTGCTGGAGGAGATTGCCGACTCCGGACTGGAATTCCCCGACATCCGCGCTGGCGAGGACGACAAGCTGATCGGCCGGTTGCTGGGGGATTATCGGATTCTGGCGATCATCTCGCAGGGCGGGATGGGACGGGTCTATCGCGCCGAAAAGGAGGCGACGGGGCAGCCGTGCGTGGTGAAGACGATTCTGCCTTCCCGGCAGGGAACGGCATCCAGTGAGCTGCTGCAGCGGTTTCTGCTGGAGATGGAGTTGTCGCTGCATCTTTCGCACCCGAATATCATCAGCTATTATGACATCGGGCAGGTCGGCAAGTCGCTTTACATTGCAATGGAGTACTTCCCGGGCCGCGACCTGAAGGATTGGTTTGAGCATACCCCCGCAACGTATGAGCAGGTGGTGAACATCGGCCGGCAGGCGGCGATGGGACTGGCCTACGCGCACCGCAAAGGCGTCGTGCACCGCGACATCAAGCCGGAAAATATCCTCTTTAACTTCAATGGTCAGGTGAAGATCATCGATTTCGGCGTCGCCAAGGGGCGGAGTGAGCATGAGAGTTCCTCCGGCATTACCGTCACCGGGGCTTTTGTCGGGACGTTACGTTACATGGCTCCCGAGCAGCTCAGCCGGGAGGCAGAGGTAGACTTCCGGTGCGACATCTATTCGCTTGGCGCGACGCTCTATTATTGTCTGGCCGGGCGTTCGCCGTTTGAAAAGACCTCCGCGCTGGCGAAGTTGCGTAAGGATATGCTCAAGGGCGCGCCGCCGTTGGCCAAGTTCTGCCGGGGGGTGCCGAAGGATCTTGCCCGCATCATTGAGCGCGCTTTATGTGTCGATCCCGCCGGACGATTTGATAGTTCCGACGAAATGGCGGATGCGCTGGCTCTTGTGCGTTTTTGAATCGATCTTCTATACAGGATGCCCGGCGACGCCGGGCATCTTTGCTTCGCCGGCGGAGGGCCGGACGAGGGGAGCGGAAGGCGATTCTGCCGCCGTGGGCGTAGTTCGCTGGCTGGTTTGGCATGGACGGCGTAAGGCGGAAGCGCAACCAAATTTTAGGCCGGGCCGGTTACAGGACGCCGGTCAGGTACCCCAGAGCGTAAATCTGGACAATGTAGAGCAGCGATGCGGCATCGGCGGCGACCAGCTTCCAGTGCCCGGCGCGGAGGCCCTTTCCGGCCAGTTGCGCAAAGAGCAGTAGCAGCAGCCCTGCGGACAGCGCAGGCGCGCGCAGGCCGGGTGCCTGCGTCAGCCAGGGGAGAACGATCATCACCGCCCCGAGCAGACTGCAACAGGCGACGGCGCGCCGGATGAAATAGTATAGATCGCCGCTTGGGCGGGAGTCGGGCCGTCGATCCCTGCCGAAGCGAATTGTCAGCCGCGAATGGGCAAGGTAAAGCGCCAGCGCCGGACCGTAAAAAGCGATGAACTGCACGATGTGCCGGTGATGCCCGTCGACCAGCGCATTCATCAACTCCACCCCCAGAAATGCAAGGGTTGTCCAGAGCAGGAGGTTTTGCGAGGGGAGCCAGCGAATCCTGCGTGCCAGCCAACCGCCGATCAGGCCCGCCAGTAGCCCCACCGCCGCTCCTGTCAGGACGTCGCTGGGATAATGCTTGCCGTAAAAGACCCGTGAGGTCGCCGTACCCGAGGCGGCGACCACGCCGGCTGCCGCGAGCAGCGGATGTCCGCTCAGGGCGACCGGCAGCGCGAAAACGGAGGCGGCGTCGCCGCTGGGGAACGAGCGGTAATTCGATTGATCGGGGCGGTGGCGATCCGTCAGGTATTTGACCGGATGCACCAATGCGGCGACGACCAGCAGGCTGAGCATCAGGCGGACAAAAAAACGTCGCCAACCGGCCAACCCCAGCAACAACCCCAGAAAAATCAGCGTGTCAGCCACACCGAAGATCCGCGTCACTTGAAAAAATTCACCGATGCGCAGGGTCTCGTTGCCGGCGTCGTGTTTGAATGCCATCGCCGCCGCGCTCAATTTGGCATCGAACGGCACCGCAGCCAAGGCCAGAATCAGCAGCCCGGCAATTCCGATCCAAGTGATCCGCTTGCCGGTTGCCAGGTTCCTCCAAATCTCCATACGCATCCTCGTATTTTTCGCATTTCTTGAATTTATCCGGCGACACCGCACCGCCAGCTATCCGGTAATGTCGAGAATCGCCGCCGATCCCCCTATTCGCCCGGGGGTAAAAAGATCTGCACGCTGCAAATGGCGTCGGGATTGTCCAGAGAACCCCGGACGACCTGTCCCTGCCGGTCGCGGACCTGTGACTCGATGGTGGCATAGCGTCCCTGCACCATTGCGGTACGGATGTCGCCAGCTCGGGGTTGATTCGGGGCCGGACGCATCTGTTTGGGGTCAAACCCCAGCCGTTGCGCAATGTCTGCAAGTTTGACCCCGGAAATCGCGTAGGTGTTCGGTTCCCCCGCCAGCGGCTTGAGGCCGGAGCGGGTCAGGAGTTCCGCCATCGCCGTCCGCGATAGCGGTTGGCCGCCCGGTTGCGCAGAGGGTGAAGGGGCATCCGCTTTTTTTCCGTCGGCTCCGCCGGACACGGTGCGGCCGAGAGTCCGGCCAAGGCCGCCGAAGAGTCCGGCCGTTCCCTCGGCGACATTTCCCACCGCGCCCGCTGCGCCGCTGGCTGCGTCGCCCAGAACTCCAGCGGTGCTGTCGGCAACACCTCCGGCCAGCCCACCGACGCCCTTAAGCAGGGAGCTGCCGTTGGTGAGGATGGACTTTAAAAGAATCTCGCTCAGTTGCTGGAAAACATTACTGGAACCCTCGCCACCAATATTCTGCATATGAATCGGCGGCAGGAGAACCGGCAGAGCGGCCTTACCGCCCAAAAGCTTTGAGGTCAGTTTGACGTTTCCGCCTTCGGTGTAAAGGTCGCGGATCCATGTTTTTCGTTTTGGATCGGCTGGTTCCGCCGTAACCGGGGTGCCGGCGGGTACGGTCGAAAAGAGCCGGTCGGTGTTCCGGCGCAGGGCCTCAATGTTATTGCCTTTCAGCCCGAGTTCGAAGGTCGCCTCCAGTCCTTTGATGTCCAGCCGGTCAATCACAAAGCTGTCGCTGAAGATCGTGCGGGTGTCGGGTGTCAAACGGATCTGGCGAATGACGAGTGGGTCTTCGGCGGAAAACCCATCGGGCTTGTCGATGCGGATGCCTTGCAGCAGCACCTCGCTGCGTCCTGTATCCACGCTGCCGCCCGCCAAAGAAAGCCCCGCGCGGATCGTCTCTTCACCGCGCAGTGCGGTGAGCGAGAGATCCACCGCTCCGAGCGTGAGCCGGTTGTTCGGCCCCAGACCGCCGCCGGGCGCGTCCCTGCCGCCGAGGAAACTGCGGTAGCGGTCGTTCAGATGCAGTTCCGTCGGCCCGATTTTGCCACTCAGCCTCAGGCCCTTTTCCAGAGTGAGCTGGTTGCCGAGGGCGGTGAGGTCGATTCCGCTGGTGACGGCGTCGGCGCGGATCTGGTCGGCGGATTTGTCGATCAGAATGTCGTTGATCTTCAGGTTGAACGGCGCGCCGATTTCCGCTTTGTTCAGTTGCAGACGGAATACCCCGTTGCCGAAGTCGGAGAACGAGAGGTCGCCGAGTTTGACGCCCAACGGACCACCGCTTAACTCCGCCCCCGCCAGCGCCACCGCTCCGGAATCCTGGCGTACCAGAGAGAAGGAAAGCCGCGAAGGAATGCGCTTCGGTTTGTTGTAAACGTAAGGCGACAGCGCCGCGAAGCGCACCTCTGCCCCGGTCAGGTCAAGAGCGCCGGCCAGTCCCGCGTAATTCTTGCCGATCCGGACGCGCAGGGGCGCTTGCGGCATGACGGTCAGTCCGCCGTTGAGCGAGAGCAGCGGCCAGCGGGAGTCGGCGGAATAGAACGCCATGTCCAGATTGGTTTTTGCGTAGAGATTGAACTCAAGGCTGCCGTCGGCGGCCGGGGTGGTCGGCTTGACCGGCGTTAGCTGCAGGTCGCGGACGGATAAAAGCTTGCCTTGCAACGCCCGCAATGAGGCTGCGTGCTGCAGGTCAGCGAACGATTGCAGCGCGGGAATCGAGATGTCCGCCCGGCTGAGCGTGAATCCCGCCGGCAGGCAACTCAGCGTCGTGTACAGGTCGGCACCGTTCAGCAGCCGCGAAAAGTCGCTGATTTCGACGGAGGCCAGAAGCGCGTTGACGAGTGCGGCGTCTTCCCGCTGCGCGGCGAACTCGACCTTCGGCAGACGCAGGCGGTCTTCCGCAGGGTTGTAGGCGGCGGAGACGGACAAGGTTCCTGCCATGCGCAGACCCGGCGGCAGGGGGAGCGCGGCCCAGAATCCAGGCCCGCAACTGGCGGTGGCACTCAGTGGCGAGAACGCAGCCAGCGCGCCCTTGGTGTTGCCGGCCTGCAGTTGCGTGGTGAAGCGATCGGCGTTAAAGGTGAAGGGCAGCAGATTCAGTGCGAGATCCTTCGCTTGCAACCGGCAGGCTTCCACGTTCCATGCGCCCCGTCCGCCGGCGGAGTTCGCCTTCAGCAGCAGACTCTGTCCTTCCCGCAGAAAGGGCGGCAGTGCTTCCCCCGCCAAGCCGCTCAGACGGGAGAAGAAAACCGGACTGAGGTTTGCATCAATCTGAAAGGCCGGCAGTCCCAGAACCAGCGTGGCAAGATCACGGTGAAACAACGCGGTATCCACCAGTTCACTTTTGAGCTTGAGGTTGCCTGCCGAGGAGAGAAGATCCAGTTGCGCGACTTTAAACTGCGTCCCGGCCAGTGTGCTGTTGACCTGCAACGAGCCTGAAAGCGTGACTTGCTTCTCCTGCCAGAGCGCACCGCCGCCGGTGACGCCGATGTTGTCTGCCTGGGAGGAAACGCCGGCCACCAGCGAGAAATTCGGCCCTGCACGGCTGATGCGCCCCCGTGCGGCCTCCCGGATCAGTCCCGTCAGCTTTTGGGCTGGCGGCTCCGCACCGGGGAAGAATCCCTGCAGACGCTTGCGGAGTGCATACAGGCTGTCAAGCTGCGCCGATAACTGATTTTCAAAGGTCGCCTCAAAGGTTGCGGGCGTCAGTTTGCCGCTGCTTTTCAGGTTGAAGAGAATTCCGCCGGCGCTGCTTTGGTTGAGTGCGGTCTGTATGGAAAACGCCCCGTCGGCGGCGAGGCTTCCCGCGCCTTGTACGGTAACCGCACCGTAGTCGGGCCGGTTGAAGGTCAGGTTCCATTCCAACGCGCCGTCCTCGCGCAACGCGAGTGTGCCGGCGGCATTTTCATCAATGGTTCCAATGCCGATGGCCTCCAGCGGCCGGGCAAGGTTGCGGCTTAACGCGCCCAGATCGGCCTTGATTTCCAGAGCTCCCGCTGCGCTGCCGCCGTCTTTGAAGGAAAGAAGCCACGGCTTAGGGCTGTGCAGGACGAGGGTCTGGGCGTTCAGACGCAGGCTCAGATCGCCCGATTGCGCCGCGAGAGTCTCATCGAGCGTAAGGCCGCCTGAGAGGTCCAGTTCCAGCGGGGCGGGCGCGTCGCCTTTGGGCGTGTGAAAAATGAGGTCTTCCGACAGGGCATTGAGGTTGAATTTGAGGGGCCGCCCTTTTTCCAGCTTCACCGAGAGCGCGGTCTTGAAGATTCCGGAAAAGGTCTTGTCCAGATGCGCCACCCGCCCGAAAGAGCTTTCGCCGAACCCATCGCCGGTTACCCGGCAATTGGATGTCAGTATCAGCGAATCCGCCAGCGAGCCGCGCAGCTCCGCGTTCAATTCAAGCCATTCATTCTTTCGTTGTCCCGGCAGTCCGCCGCCCAGAATATGCAGTTTGAGCGGATTGAAGGCATTCCACTCCCGGCTGCAATCAATGATCCCGTTTGCGTTCAGGCGCAGTTGCGGCGCTCCGGGGACCGGCTTGCCGTCTTCCAGAATCCGCACCGCTTCAGGGGTGGAGAAATCAAGCTCCAGAGTCAACGCCTGCATGGTTGGTGCGCTGGCGCGGAGCTTGCCGTCCAGAGGAGCGCCCGGCTGCCAGCCGGCGCGTCCGCGTCCGCCGGCACCATAGTAGCGCGCGACGTAAGGGGCATCCAGCGAATCGAAATCGGACTCCAGTCCAAGGTTGGTTATGAAGGCCAGTTGTTCCGCCGAGACGGCCAGAGGATCGCCGATTTCCGCCTGCGCCTTGAGCGCGAAACGTCCATCGCGGGCGGCGGGGGTCTGCGATTGGAAGGCGGCGGAAAGTTTGCAGAGCCGACCTTCGCGGGTCAGGGAAAGCTGGATGTCGTGAAAAATGCAGGGGCCGAGGATGCCGGCCTGATCGTTGAGCTGGACCTGCGCACGTTCGATGGAAATGCTGCCGGCGGCCAGACGCCAGTCGAAGGAGGTCAACCAGTGTTTCCAAGGAAGGCCAAGGATGTTGCCCAGCAGCGGATGAATATTCGTTGTGAACCGGTCCGCCTCGTCCACCCCCTTGTCTGGCAGCCGCACGCGGTTGATGCGCACGGTTACGCCCTCGGCCTTCAAATCGAGAACGAGTTCGCGCCGCATAATGCTCTGCCAGAAGCAGAGATCGGCGCGCAGCTTCTCCAGCGCCACCATTTCAAGGCTCTGCGTTCCGCTGGCAGGCTGGGTCTCCTCGAGGCTGATCTGCTTGATTTCCGCACTGAGGTCGCCAGAGTAGATCGCCAGTACGCCGATCCGGCAGCGGACTCCGAGCGCCTCAGAGATTTTTTCTTCCGCCAGTACGCGCAGCCGCTCGTCGGAGTAGTAAAGGCGTAACCCCGCCCACAGCAGCAGCAACAGCCCCAGTGTTCCGGCAACGGCATATGCCAGCCATCGCCAGCGGCGTCGTTTGCCGGCCGGGGCAGGCGCGGCGACGTGCGCTGCGTTTGCGGGCGGAGTCGCCGGGGTGGCAGCGGGAAGATCGACCGTTTCTGTGAAGGCCGCCTCCGGTTGCCGGGATTGGGCTGGCGCCTCTTCGGGGCGGGTGTTTTGGTCAGTCATGGGGAATCTCCGTCCAGTCGACACTGTGATACGGGCGGGAAAAAAAAGTACGGATTGCTCCGGCGGGGCAGAGTCCCCGGCAGCGCAGGCAATATTGGCAATGCGGTTCAATCCGGACCTGATCTCCCTCCTGCCGGATGTTCTTGGCCGGACACAGGCGCACGCAGAGCCCGCAGCCGGTGCAGAGTTGCCGGCGGACCTGAGGACGGAAATGCTGCCCGAACCGCCAGCGGAAGACGCCTGCGCTCAGGCGCGCCAGAAGCGAGGAGCTTTCTTCGGGCCAGACGCCTTCGCCTGCCAGCAGCGAGTGCGCAAAGGTCGCGGCCGCGGTCTTGCCTGTGTCAAGCAGGCCTTGCTGCTTCTCGCTCAGCTCGCCTTTTCCGAAGATGTTGTCGGGCATGATAATTTCCGTCGCTCCAAGCAAGGTGTAGCCCTTTTGCTGAAAGAGTCCGCGCAGCCGACCGGGGTAATTGCCGGAGTTCCCGGCCATGGTGGTCAACAGGAAGACGGCGCAGCCGTTGCCGGCCGGCAGACGGTTCAGAAAGTCGGTAACCAGCGGATACGTCGCAAAGCAAGCGATGGGAAAGGCGATGCCCAGAGTACGGCTGGTATCAATGTTTTCGGGGATGGAGCGTTCCAGCAATTTCAGTCGGGCACCCGGTCCTTCACGGGTCAGGACTTCGCAAACTCTATTGGCCGCCAGCCAGGTGTTGCCTGTGCCGCTGAAGACATATAAGTCAACCGGATTCATCGTCAGGCGCTCCTTGCGGCTGAAAAAGACGGATGCCACCCCGTCTGCCCGGCAAGCCGGGGCGTACGTAGGGCCGGCACTCATTGTAACCTGAAAGGAAAGAGGGCGCAAGGCGCAACATTCCGCCACCGGATGGTTGCGGTAACATTAGGGCGTGAGCCGGTGGGACGCGCGATTAGAGCCGGGGGGAGTCTGTGAGCGCCTGCTGGACGCGCTCGCGCAATTGCGGCATGCCGGTCAGACGCATCTCAATGCCGAGTGCCAGCACTCGTTGCGGCTCCTCCAGAAGGCCATCCAGTTTGACGGCATCTTTTTCCGTTACGACCGGGGTCCATTGCCGGTCCAGCCGTCGCAACGCCGCCGAAATGCCCGCCGGCGTATATTTCTGGTGATCGGCAAAGTTCACGGCCGCGCAGACCTCCGCGCCCAAATCGCGCAGCGTGGCCGCAAAAGCATCCGGCCGCCCGATTCCGCTGAGAGCCGCTACCTTGCGTCCGGTCAGCGATTCCAGCGGCAGCACGCGTCCGCTGAGGTCGGTCAGGCGCGAGGGACGATGAATGCAATGCATGACCGGGACGTTGCGGGCGTTGAGGCGAATGCGCTCCTGAATCAGTTCCAACGTGCCGGCGCTGACCTGATCGGTGCGGGTCAGGCAGATCAGGTCCGCGCGGGACAAGGCGGTCGGCCGTTCGCGCAGCATGCCGGCCGGCAGGGGCCAGCCGCCGCCGAAGGGACAGGTTGCGTCCAGCAGGACAATGTCCATATCGCGCATCAGCCGCAGGTGTTGAAAGCCGTCGTCTAATACGATGGTATCGTATCCGTCTGCCACCGCGCGCAGAACCGACAGCGATCGGTTGGCTCCAGCGTAGATGCCGACGCCCGGCAGCAGACGGGCATAAAGCAATGCTTCATCGGCCTTTTGCGGGTCGGCGCAGCCGTAACCGCGCAGGAGTACGGCCGGATTGCGCCCCAGTCCCTTCAGAACCCGGCATAATAGGGCAACGAATGGCGTTTTTCCGGTTCCGCCGGCGGTTAGGTTGCCGACACTCAGGACAGGGACGGGCGGACGTTGGCGGCAGAAAAGATGTTCCTCATACAGGGCCCTGCGCAGACCAGCCACCGCGCCGTAGATCCCCCCCGCTGGCGCCAGGGCCAAACGCAACAACAGCCCCGGCCAACCCGGTGCCCGGCCTTCCAGCATCGCCCGTATCCGTGCCTGCATTCCTGTTCGCTCTCCTGCCAAAAAATCCGCACATTCCGCCGGGTGATTGACCGGCCCCCTCCGGAGTTTGACTTTGCGCACTCGCCTTTGGTCCGTCTACAGATCCACATTACAAGGGGAAGTCCGGGGGACGTTGTGTGAATGCAAGCGGGAATGGCCGTTTGCAATGCCCGTTGCCCGTTCGATAAATAGCACTATTCTTTTTTTCCGATTTTTTCCTTATAGAGCATCTTGTATTGCAGCAGCATGTCTTGGTTGAATCCGGCGTCGAGAATCTTCAATGCAAGTTCGTAATTGCCGTCTGCGGCATGAATCTTGGCCGCCTCGATGCGGGCCAGATCCGATTGGATATACTGGTTGAAAAACAGTGAAAAAACCCGGCCGTAATAGCGCAACGCCTCGTTCTTGTTTCCCAGCGCGAGGTAGGTGTTGCCCTGTTCGCGGATCGCTGCCGCCCGCTGTTCGCGCCCGAGGTTGGTGCGGGTTGAGGCCCGTTCCGCCTGGACAAACGCCTCCCGCGCTTTTTGGATCAGATCCTGTGAGGCGGAAGCTTTGCCGCCTTCGAGTTGGGCGCGGCCCGCGAGCAGGTACATTGCCTGCACCGTATCGATCGCGCGCGGGTTGTCGCGCAGTTTGGCGATGCCCGCCTGCGCGCGCTGCAGCGCCTCCTGCCACTTGCCTTGTCCCAGCAGCCATTGTCCCAGATCCAGCAGCGCCATGCTCGCCCATTCCGTGCCGGGATATTGGTCGCTCAGCGCCAGAAGACCGTCGGCCGATGAGGCCTGCAGGGCTGTGGTCTCCGTCGGGTTGCGCACGATCTCCGTCGCCTGGTCCAGTCCCATTTTGTGGGCGGTATAAAGCGCCTGCGGCATGGCTTGGGTGTCTTCCGGCTGGCGGGCGCGGGCCGCGCGCACTCCGGCGGTCAGGATGTCATACGCCTTGCGCGGCTGCTTCAGCTCTTGCAGGATTTCCTGTGTCTGCAGTGCGCAGAGCAGATCCTTCTCTACGAACGGCAACAGGGTGTCGACGGCCTCTTCCTTGCGCTTTTTCTGTGCCAGCGCCTGCGCCATGCTGCGCAGGGCGGCGAGCCGCTTCTGAGGTGTGATCGCCGTTTCGCTGATCAAAATGCGAAACTCTTCCAGCCCTTTTTCGTATTGGGCCGGATCTTCTCCGAAATGCCCGAGCGCCAGATAGGTTTGCCCCAGCAGTTGGCGGGCATCGATGCGCAGTTGTACGTCGCTTTCGGCGTCCAGCACGGCCAGATTCAACGGCGGCACTGCCATCTGGAAGAAGCGCATCCCTTCGCCCTCCAGCCGTACCGCCTCTGCGCCCATGCCGCGTGCGCGCAAAAAAGCCGCCAGATCCATCTTCAGACTCGCTGCATCGTCGTAAACCTGTCCCAGCAGATGCCGGGTGCGCGGCGATACCGAACCGCGCGGATTGGCTTGCAGCGAGGCGTTTAAAACATCTGCCGCCTGATTGTATGCCGCGAAGACATCATCGTACTGTGGCACCGTGATGTTGTAGGCCAGCGGCAGCGCAAGGCGCTGGTTGCGGGCGCTCAGGTAATACACCTTGCCTTGCACATATTCCAATTCGTCTTCGCGCAGACGCGGCAGCAGGCGTCCGCGCAGCTTGGCGAGAATCTCCTCCGCTTCCTTGAGATTGCCCGGCCCGGCCTGCGTCCATTGCCGCAGCGCCGCCAGCCGGAAGGCGATCAAACGCGCCGCTGCTCCCGCTTCCTGAGCGTCCGCCGTCCGCGCTCCGGCCAGCACCAGCGCCTCGGTTAGCCGCCGGGTGGCGTCTTCCCGGCCTTGGCCGCCGGTGTTCGCCAGCTCCGCAACCGCAACCGCCATGCCAAGCGATGCCGTAGCCACAACATCGAACTGCCTCTGGTCCACGGCCGTGGTTTGCGCCAGCCGGTAATACTCCAGAGCTTCGGCAAAGTTGCCGCGTCCGCTTTCCAGTTCCGCCAGATGCTGCAGCGCGTCCAGCGTAAGGCGGTTGCCGCCTCCGCGTTGCGATTGTGCCAGCGCAGCGTAAAAATACCGGATCGCCGCCTCGATGTTCCCCTCGCCCTGCGCGGCTTGTCCCGCCAGATAATTGCCGTCGGCCCGAAGGCGGGGCTCCGCCAGCACCTCCTGCAGATACTGCAGCGCATCGCGGTACTGCTGCATCAGAATCAGTACCCGCGCTAGATCCAGTTGCGCCTCCTGGCGCCGGCGTCCGAAGGGCATGAGCTTGACGGCCTGCCGCAGCGCGGCCTGCGCCCGGGTCAGATTCACCTGCCGCAGCTCCGGGCTGGCGGAATCCGCGAGCCGGGCGTTGGTCCAGCCGTAGCCGTATAGCAGATCCGAACGCACCTGCACTGAGGCGTTTTTGTTCTCCTCCAGCGCGGTGCGGAAAAAATCGGCGGCAGCGGCAATTCGGCCCTGCAGATACACCGCGTTTGCACGGAAATACGAGGCGCGGGCATAATTCTCGGTTCCCGGCGTGGCGCGGCTGAGGAATTCCGCCGCCAGCCGTTCCGCCTCCTCGTATTCCTGCAGTTCAAAACGCAGTTCAATCAGCCGCAACTCGGTTTCAGGATTGTGCCGGCTTTGCGGATGGTTGGTCGTGATTTTCGCCAGCTCCTGCTCCGCCTCCCGCAGCAACGTTTCTCGGGTTTTCAGCGCCAGACGCGGATCCAGAGGCACATCCTGCGGACTGCGGGCCGGCCGGTCGTCGGCGCGGGTGCCGGTCTGGTCCGCCTGCGCCTTGAGGGCGTCCGCCAGCAACAGGCACGATTGCACATCGAGGTCGGCCGTGGGGTTGAGGGTGGACACCCTTCGCAAGGCTTTCACTGCCAGCGGATACTCTCCCAGCCAGGAGTAGCCCTGACCGGCGCGGTAAGCCGCTTCCGCCTGATACTGTTGCGTGGAGAAAAGATACTGGTTGTCGGCCAGCCGCAGGAATTCGTCGATGGCCTGCCGCATGATGGCGCGGTCACCGCCTTGCGCCGCCTGTTCGTAGAGCGTCCGGGCGTGAAACAGCCGGACCATTTCGCGCTTGAGCTGGCGGGCGGCGCGGGCGCTGTTGAGCGCGGCGTATTGATTATTGAGGTTTTCTACGGCTTCGGGGGAGAGCGTGGTGCCGTCAATGCCATCGCGCACCGCTGGCGGGATCGGCCCGAAACGAGGATTGCCCAGCAGGTTTTCGCAGAGCTGACGCGCCTGCAAATAATTGCCGCCGCCAAAGAGTCGTTCCAGCACATCAAGGCTGTCGTCCATCTTGGCCGGCGTATCGGCGCTGGCCGCTTCGGCGATTTCGTCGCGCACCAACCCCTCCTCTGCCCCAACGGCAGAGGAACCCAGCAGGGCCGAGAGCAGGCAGAGGGTCAGCGCGCGCGCCGGGCGCATTCTTCAGGCGTCTCCGGAGATCAGGTGCAGATACGGTGCGAAGGCCTGGCGGATTTCGTCCGGGAACTGTACGGGCTTGCCTTGCCGGTTGACGCAAGCAAGCTCAACCACGCCGAGGGTGATCGGGTGCGACTCGTCGGGATTGAAGGCGAGGGTGGTGAATTCGATGCGGGCGCGGCTGAGGGCGCTGACCCAAGTGGTCAGCAAAATCAGGTCGTCATACTGCGCATAGCCCAGATACCGGACGTTGCATTGCCGTACCGGCAGCAGGACGCCGCGTTCCTCAAGGTCGCGGTAGGCGTAACCCATCTCGCGCAGCATTTCGGTGCGGCCGCGTTCAAGCCAGATGAGGTAATTGGCATAATAGACGCGCGCCATGGCGTCGGTTTCGGAATAAGGGACGCGGTATTGCATCCGGTGGGCGTTCGCCGGTGGCACCGGGATGGCTCTGGACATAATGTTCTCCTGCAAGCGGCATGCCGGCCGAAACGGGCGTTGGCATCCGGACTCTGTTGATACCCGCCTTTAACTGTATGGACAATCCCTGCCGGTTTCAAGACAAAGCCGCATTCGGTCGACCGGAGAATGAATCCGGCCCGCGCACCTTCATCGTGTGGCGGGCCGTGGGACATGTTCCGCGCGCTCTCTCTCAGGCGTGTGTGTCGGGAATGACGACGAAACGGCTCAGGTCTGCTTCGATGATCTTTACCCGCGTTCCGGCCTCGACAAATGCGCCTTCGGTCACGACGTCAAGCAGCCCGCCGTCGTCCAGACGGACCTTGCCCGCCGGGCGTAGCATGGTCAACGCCACCCCGCCCTTTCCGACCAGCGCCTGCCGTTTCTGAACCGCCTCGTTGAGGTCGGCTGCTGCGGAAATCGCCGCCGGTTCGTTTCCGTTCAGGCCGCCGGTCTGTTCCTCGGCCAGAAAGATGCCCTTCAGGAACGGAATCTTGCCGCCGCGTTCAAAGACGAAGATGAACAGGGCGATGCTCAGCACCGCCGCAGAGAGAACGAAGGCTCCCGCGACGGTCACCTCGCTCCAGAAAAACTGCTGCATGTACGGCGTGTTAAAGTCTGGCAGCAGCGCCAGCCCCAGACCCAGCAGCAGCAGACAGCAGCCGACGATGCCGGGAACCCCAAAGCCCGGCAGCACGACGATTTCGATCACCAGCAGCGCCAGACCGGTGATGAACAGGATGATTTCAAACGGCGAAGCCCGGTCATACATGAAAAGGATATAGAAAAAGGAGGTGAAGCCTATGATGCTGATGGCTCCTGGAACGCCGAAGCCCGGCATATGCATCTCCGCCAGCGCGCCTGCGATGCCGGCGGCAAGGCAGAGAATCAGCAAAAAGATCAGCCACTTGCCGAGCTTGAGGTCTTTGACTCCGATCGACTTGAGGATGTCAAGGTCGCCATCGGGAACGTCCGCCCGCAACACCAGCGTCGGATCAATTTCCAGCAGCTTATAGAAATCAGGCTCATTTTCCAGCACCGCTTTCGCCAGTCCCAATCGTTGCGCGTCTTGCGCCGCCAGCGAAAGAATTTTGTCCTTCTCATCGATGACCTTGGGGAAGTCCGCCGCGAAGGTGCGCTTGTCAAGCCCTTCCGCCATGTTCTTCTTGAGCAGGTCGTACTGCTCTTGCTTGAGGAACTCGCTCACCAGCGAACCCTCGTAGCGCACCTCGTATATCTGCAGGCTGCGGCTGACCATCGCCTCCAGCAGCGCGACGGGGTAGCCATTGGCGCGGGCGTTGGCGGCCATGATCGCCCGCACGTCAGACTCGATTTTTTCGATCGTCCGGTCGTCCATCTGCTGTCCCGGCATCATGCTCATCGGCTGACAATCTCCGATGCGGCTGCCAGTCAGCATGTAAATGCGCTTGCAGGCGGTGGAGAGCATGGAGCCGCCGCTGACGGCCTTGCGCAGCACCAGCGCATAGACCGGCGCCTTGCTCTGCAGCAGAGCGCCGCAGAGATGGTCGCAACTGTCGATCACGCCGCCGGGGGTGTCCACCTCCAGCACGATCAGCTTCGCCCCGGCTGCGTCCGTAATTGCCGTCAGAATTTTCTCCTCGCAGCCGCCCATTTTTTCCGGCGCGATCGGTCCCTTTACGGGAATGACGATGACCTTGCCTTCCCAGTTGCGCGCTCGCTCCGTGCCCGGCGGGGTGCGGTCGATCTTCCCGGTTAAGGGCGCAGTAACCGGGGGCTGCGGTGCGGCGGGAGTCGAAGGGGTGGACTCCCCGCCCCGGCAGAAGCCGCAGGCCAGTAGAAGCAGGGACAGTGTTTGAGCGAGTAGACGTAGCGTCATCATGTAATTCCTGCAAGGAGGATCGGTGGCGCCTTCCCCGGCGCACGGGAATAAACTTCTGCGGTAACGCTATCAGAACTCCGCGCTCCTGTCAAACAAATGCGCGGGCGATCAGAGCAATAGTTCGCGCAGACGGGGCAAGATTTCTTCCACCGCTTTTTCTCCCGCCGCGATTACTTCGTCGTTGTGCGAAAAATCGCCCCAGAAGAGCAGCCCCGTTTCGGGTTTGATTACGATGTCCGCCCGCTGCGCGCGCAGGTCATTGATGATGGTGCTCTCCATGCTCTCGATGCGGAAGATGGTGTCAAATCCGTTCAGGACGCGGAACTTCGGCGGCAATGGCGTGCGGATGTCCACCGCCAGCACCACGTCCGCGCCCAGCGCCCTTGCCTCGTCCACCGGCAGACTGCATACCGGCGCGGCGTCGACGTACTCCTTGCCGTTCCAGCGGTAGGGCGGGAAGACGACGCCGACGTTTGTTCCGACCAGCACCGGCATGCGCAGCGGCCCGGAGGTGAAGCTCTCCAGCACGCCGTCGGTAAGGTTCATCGCCACCACTGCAAACGGTAGCGGCAGTTCCTCAATGTTGATGTCGGGCAGGATGGATTGGATGGCTTTCTTGCACGGGTTGCGCCAGATGAAGCCCCGCCGGAAGGAGAGGTTGAGCGAAATGAAGAGCGCGCGCAGGTCGCGCTTGAGGTACTGCAGCACCGTCAGCGCCGGGGAGAGAAAGCCCAGACGGCGCTTCATCCAGGCAATTACGCCGGTGTTATGCTCCAGCCCGTCGCCCTTGCGCATCCGCACCAGTCCGCCCTTGCCGAAGCAGGAGAAGATCTCTTCGCGCGTTTTTTGTAGGCCGCAACCGGTGGCATAGAGTCCGCCGATGATGCCGCCCATGCTATTGCCGGCGATGCAGTCGATGCGGATGCCAGCCTTCTCCAGTGCGGCCAGCACGCCGAGGTGGCAGATGGCGCGGCTGCCGCCGCCGCCGAGAGCAAGGCCGAAACGTTTCTTCTGAATCGGCATCGGGGCCGATAGTTCCTGAGGTTCTGTCATAACCGATGTTCCTTCGTTCTGGCGGCGGGGCTGTGCCCGTGCGCCGCCGGGTGGTGGGCGCGGTCAGTCGCGTGTTGTTGTCTATACAGGGCTAATTTACGGTTTTCGCATTTCAGGTCAGATCGCGCAGGGCAGTAGGAGAATATCACGATACGGACTGCCTGCCAGTGCGCTGTCTGCGCTGAATTTCCGGACGACTTGCCCGGAAGCCGTTCGTGGATCGTCTGCCGAGGGCGATTGTTGTCCCCAGCCAGGAATGGCAAACGAGTAACAGTCGTCCGGGCATTTTGCACCGATGGGTTGACAGGGGGCGTCCCGCCTCCATTCAGGCCGGTCGACCGCGCCGGGCGCGGGCCAGAAACCGGTCAAGGGCGTTGGCGAATTCCCGGTTGTCGCGGGCTTTGGGCGAGCCGGGGCCGCCCTCGATCATGCCCATGTTGCGCATCTCCTGCATGAAGTCGCGCATCGACAGGATGCTCTCAACGTTCTCCTCGGTATACAGTTCTCCGCGGGGGTTCAGCCCCGTCGCCCCGGCCTGCACCACCCGCGCCGCCAGCGGGATGTCGGCGGTGATGACCAGATCGCCCGGCTCGCAATGGGTGGCGATGTAATCGTCAGCCACATCGGTACCGGAAGCGACAATGTGCTGCGATACCACCTCCAGCGCCGGCAAGCGTTGCGCGGAATTGGCGACCAGAATCATCGGGATGCGGTTGCGCACCGCCGCGTTATAGAGGATGCCCTTGACCTCCTGCGGGCAGGCGTCGGCGTCCACCCAGATGCGCGGGGCTGGTGGATGAATGGGGTCCGTCATTTTGATCCTTGTGCGTCAGCGTCAATCGAGCGCGGGTGGTCGGCCAGAATGCGTGCGGCCGCTTGCAGGATGGCCTCGGGCGCGGACATCCGCCCTTTTGCGCTACGGCCGCAGGCGAGCGGGCCAACATCCGGGCCGATGGTCGTTGCGCCGCGTGCGATCAGCTTCTGCAGGTTTTCCTGCGTGGCGGGGTGCGCCCACATGTTGTCGTTCATGGCTGGCGCCAAGAGCAGCGGCGCGGTGCAGGCCAGCAGCGTCGAGGTGAGCAGATTGTCCGCGATGCCGCCCGCGAGCTTGGCGATGGTGTTGCCGGTGGCGGGGGCGATGATGCACAGCTCGCTCTGGTCGGCCAGCGAGATATGCCCCGGCTTGGCGACGTAGGGCGCGAACATATCGCAATGGACGGTGCGGCGGGTGACGGCGGCGAAGCTCAGCGGCCGGATGAACTCCTGCGCCGCCGGGGTCATGACGACATCAACAAGCGCTCCCGCATGCTGCAACTTCGAGGCGAGATCGACGGCCTTATACGCTGCCACCCCACCCGTAACGCCCAGCAGCACATGTCTCCCATCCAGCGATTGCAGCAGATTTGCCGCGCTGTCACTCATCTTTCGCTCCCTGTGGATGCTCGTGCATCCGCCGGTTTGTGAAATGAAAATCCCGTCAGGCGTTATTCGCTTTTGGCGGTGGGGCTTTTGTCCGAAGCGGCGCTGCTCTTACGCTTGTAGTCGGTCTCGTAAAAGCCGGAGCCTTTGAAGATGATTCCCGCTCCGCTGCCGATCAGACGGCGAACTTGCAGCTTGTCGCAGACCGGGCACTTCTTCACCGGTTTGTCGGACATGGACTGAAACAGCTCAAAAGCGTGCCCGCAGGCATCGCACTCATACTCATAAGTCGGCATCTGGTTGCTCCTTGTATGATTGTCACAAGAGATTTTGGCCTCAGAGCCGCGCTTGTCAAGAGTCTGTGGAGAAAGGGGTGCATGTGAGGAATATAGAAGGAAGAGGAGGAAACGAGAAGGAGGCGTCCCTGCCAGCGCGGAACGAAAGAGCCGATCTGGTGCGTCAGTCAAAGGCGACGGCCGCCACCCGCCCGGAACGGCAAGGGTGCGCGAGGTATAAATGAAATGATTCTGTGCCGATCAGTTTCACCACGTGACTACTTGCTGCCGGCGCGGCGATCTTGCCGCAGACGCTGCCAATATTCCAGCCGCTTCTGGATTTCCTTCTCGAAGCCGTATTTGCCGGGGGTGTAGAAGACCGTTCCCGCCAGCGCGTCCGGCAGGTGTTCCTGCCCCGAGAAGCAGTCCGGGCAGTCGTGGTCGTACTGATACCCCTCGCCGATGCCCATCTCTTTCATGAGCTTGGTCGGAGCGTTACAGATGTGCGGCGGCACGGGTTCGTTCCGGAAGTTCTGGACGGCGGCTTTGGCGGCCATGATCGCCACCTCGACGTGGTTCGATTTCGGCGCGGTCGAGAGGTAGATCACGCACTGCGCCAGCGCCACGTCGCATTCCGGCAGGCCCAGAAAATGTGCTGCGTCCTTCGCCGCAATCGCCTGCTGTAGCGCCACCGGGTCGGCGAGGCCGATGTCCTCGCTGGCCATGCGCACCAGACGCCGGGCGATATACATCGGGTCCGCCCCGCCCTCCAGCATCCGCGCCAGCCAGTACAGCGCCGCGTTGACGTCCGAGCCGCGCACGGATTTGTGCAGCGCGGAGATGAGCGTGTAATGCTCGTCGCCGCCCTTGTCGTAGGCGACGATGCGGCTGGCGATGGCCTCTTTCATTAAGGGGAGCGTGATTTGGCGCTTGCCGTCGTCGCCGGCTTTTGCGCCGGTGACGGCCAGCTCCAGCGCGCCGAGGGCGGTGCGGGCGTCGCCGTTGGCGTAGTTGACGAGCAGCTCTCGCGCGTCGGCGTCGAGCGAGGCGCACAGCTTGCCGAGGCCGCGCTCTTCGTCGGTGAGGCCGGTGGTGACGATGGCGTCGATGTCTTCGTTGGTGAGGGCCTTGAGGGTGTAGACGCGGCAGCGGGAGAGCAGCGCGCCGTTGACCGAGAACGACGGATTTTCGGTGGTTGCGCCGATGAGGATCACCGAGCCGCTTTCCACGTGCGGCAGAAAGGCGTCCTGCTGGGACTTGTTGAAGCGGTGGATTTCGTCGACGAAGAGGATGGTGCGCTTGCCCTCGGTCATCAGCCACATGCGGGCTTTTTCGACGAGTTCGCGGATGTCCTTGACGCCCTGCATGACGGCGGAGAAGGAGACGAAATGGTGGTCGGTGGTGTTGGCGATGACGCGGGCGAGCGTGGTTTTGCCCGATCCCGGCGGCCCCCAGAGGATCATGCTGGAGACCTTGTCTTCGCCGATGGCGCGGCGGATGAGGCGGTTTTCGCCAATGAGGTGCTCCTGCCCGACGAATTCGGCAAGAGTTCGCGGCCGCATCCGATCCGCCAAAGGTTGTGCCGGTTCAAACAAGCTCATATCGCATTCATCCAGTTGGGGTAAATTCTGATCAGCGCATAAAGGGTGGTAAATTTCCCAGCTATTGAGCGATCACTTTTTCGCCTTCCACTTTGAATGCAACCGGAAGAATGTCGTGTGGCGCATTCAGCAGCGAAACGGCGGTTGCATACGTTTTCTTGTGATCGCCTTTTCGTTGGGCATGAATTTTCAGAATGGCTACGGTGATTTCTGCGTCTTCGTCTTCATTCTTCCAAAGTACCCACAACAAAAGGCGGAGCTTCTTCTGGTAGTTGGCATCGGCAGGATTCAATACGTCCATGCTATTGAGAACTTGATCCCGGTTCGCATGAATTTTAACCAAAGCCTCCGCAGCCGGATAGAAGAACTCCCCGCTAACACTAATCCCAACAGGCATTGTGCTTGCGTCGATGGTGTAATCAATCATGGATAGAAACCGTTGTTGAAGGTCGAGCGACCAGCTTGTTCTTGGATGAAGATTCGGAATCAGTTGGAAGTAGATATGCAACGGGGATTCGAATTGCCCCTGTCGATTATCTACTTTTTGCGCCTTCTCAAGCATCTGCGTCAGAATGACGAAGTCGCGTTCGCGGTCCAGACATTGACTCAGCAGAAGCCGGCGAGAGTTCTGCCCGCTCTGTGCTGATTTGTCTTGGTTCCTCTGATTTGCGTCAGCTTCAGAAATAAACGCGTCAAATAGCGTACTGGCTTCTACCTCAAAAGGCGGTCGAGCTTCCTTCGGCTCTGTATTTTCGGTAAACAAGTATACCATTGAGAGTGTGAGCCCTATTCCGCAAAGAATCGCGCCCGGCAATACAAAGGAATTTCTCGTCACTCTGATTCTCCCCACGCATTGACCATACCCCAATGCTCCGATTATCCATCACTTGGCTGCGGACGCAACTATCCGTCGGAAAATATGTTCAAGCTGGATTCGGATTCTGGGTCAACCATCCATGTCATTCTGACCGGGTTGCGGGGCGGGGCGGGCGGGCAAAGAGACATTGCGAAATCAAAAAAATCATCATTGATCGAAAAGTATCTGTATGTCGTGTATAGGGTTATGGGAGTATTGTGCGGGTGGTGTCGGTTCTGGAACGGAGATTGATTCTGTCGCCGCTGAGTGTAATCTTATATAATGAACGACTTCCAGAACAGGAGAATATATCATGGGCAAGATCATCGGTATCGACCTCGGAACCACAAACTCCGTCGTTGCCGTCATGGAAGGCAGCGAAGCAAAGGTCATTCCCAACAAGGAAGGCAGCCGCACCACCCCTTCCGTCGTCGCCTTCACCAAGGATGGCGAGCGTCTCGTTGGTCAGCTTGCCAAGCGGCAGGCCGTCACCAACCCCAAGAACACCGTCTACTCCATCAAGCGCTTCATGGGCCGCCGCCACAACGAGGTCGGCACCGAAGAGAAGATGGTTCCCTACGAGGTCACTGGCGGTGCGACCGATCTGGTCAAGGTCAAATGTTCCGGCAAGGAATACACCCCGCCGGAAATCTCCGCGATGATTCTGCAGTACCTCAAGAGCTGCGCGGAGGACTATCTCGGCGAGACCGTCACCGAAGCGGTGATTACCGTCCCGGCGTATTTCAACGACTCCCAGCGTCAGGCCACCAAGGACGCCGGCCGCATCGCCGGCCTTGACGTCAAGCGCATCGTCAACGAGCCGACTGCGGCGTCGCTGGCCTATGGCCTCGACAAGAAGTCCAACGAGAAGATCGTGGTCTTCGATCTCGGCGGCGGCACCTTCGACGTCTCGATTCTGGAGGTCGGCGACGGCGTCTTCGAGGTGCTCTCCACCAACGGCGACACCCATCTGGGCGGCGACGACTTTGACCAGGCGATCATCAACTGGATCATCGAAGAGTTCAAGAAGGAGCAGGGCGTCAACCTCAGCAACGACCCGATGGCGATGCAGCGGCTGAAGGAAGCGGCGGAGAAGGCCAAGTGCGAACTCTCGGCCGCGACCACCACGGACATCAACATTCCGTACATCACCGCCGACGCCTCCGGCCCCAAGCACCTGCAGATGACCCTGACCCGCGCGAAGTTCGAGCAGCTCGGCGAGGCGCTCTTCAACCGCTGCGTCGGTCCCTGCCAGAATGCGCTCAAGGACGCGGGGCTTTCCACCAGCCAGATCGATGAGGTCGTGCTCGTGGGCGGCTCGATCCGCATCCCGCGCGTGCAGCAGATCGTCAAGGAGATCTTCGGCAAGGAAGGCAACAAGAGCGTCAACCCCGACGAGGTCGTGGGCGCGGGCGCGGCGATTCAGGGCGGCATCCTGACCGGCGACGTGAACCACGTCCTGCTGCTGGACGTCACCCCGTTGACCCTCGGCATTGAGACTCTGGGCGGCGTGATGACCCCGCTGATCGAGCGCAACACCACGATCCCGACCGAGAAGAGCGAGACCTTCTCGACCGCGGCTGACAGCCAGCCGGCGGTGGACATCCACGTCCTGCAAGGCGAGCGCAAGATGGCAAACGGCAACCGTAGCCTCGGAAAATTCCAGCTCGACGGGATTCCGCCCGCTCCGCGCGGCGTGCCGCAGATTGAAGTCACCTTCAAGATCGACGCCAACGGCATCCTCTCGGTGAGCGCCCGCGACAAGGCCACCAATAAGGAGCAGACCATCACGATCAAGGACTCCTCCGGTCTGAAGGAGGAGGACATCAAGCGGATGGTGCGCGACGCCGAGGAGCACGCCCGCGAGGACGAGGAGAAGAAGAAGGTCATCGACTTGCAGAATCAGGCCGAGCAGACCGGCTACCAGATTCGCAAAATGATTGCGGACAACAAGGATAAGCTTGACGCCGCCGACATCAGCGCCATTGAAGCGGCGCTGGAGAAGCTCGACAAGGTCAAGAAGAGTGAGAACGTCTCTGAGATCGAGTCCGCCTTGAAGGATGTCGAGACCGCCAGCCACGCGATGGCGCAGAAGATGTATCAGCAGGCTTCCGCCCAGCAGGGCGCGGGCGCCGCGGGTGAGGCGGCAGGCGGCTGCGGCGGCAATTGCGGGGATCATGGCAAGGGCGGCGACCGTGGCGGCGACAACGTTGTGGACGCGGACTTCACCGTGGTCGACGATGAGAAGGACAAGAAATAACCCCGCTCTGCCAAATGTGCGGTGTGCCCCGAACAGGCGGCGTGTGCCAGTAGCGATCATCAAGAACCCCGGCGGATGCGTTCCGCCGGGGTTCTTTTTTTTGTGCCGTAGACCGCAGTGAACACTTGCGTCCCGCCCGGAGGGATATTCCTGAGCGAGGGCGAGGGCGGCTGATCGGTTCGGGATAATATTTAGCGGCTTGCAGAGGGGCGGCAACCCGCGCCATCGGTCCGGGCGGGCTTTCCAAAAGGCGGCTTGGGCCGTGCGACGGGCGAGGGCGAAAATGGCTTACGGGTGGTCGGAACGTTTGCGCCGGGTGTCCTGAGCATTCGGACGCTGGGCTTTCTGCCGGTGTCCTACAGACCAGATGCGGCGATAGCGGTGCATCGGGGTGTCGTTGACGAGTTCAAACCCTGCCGGTATATGTGCGGTGCGATTGGTCATCTTTGTCTGCCCTTTCTGTTGGACTGGCTTATTATAACGCGTGTTCGCGCGCTGGCAAGAAGGCAAAACCGAACCTTTCAGTTGTGGTTGCGTCCAACGGGAGTTGCCGGAAAACGCAAGATGCAAGATTGCAAAACTGGTTTTTTTTCGCAATCTTGAACGAACACGCAACTCCCCGGCACTGCGGGAATTCCGCAAGACAGATGAAAATTCGGGTGCAAGGGCGGTCGGAAATCCTACCTGCCGGTAGCCGGATGGAAGGAGAAAAAATTTTTCGGGAAGGGTGAAAAAAAGCACCGAATTTTTCTCAGGATATGTGACGGTATAGAGCGCCGGCGTGTGCGCAAGGACAGTTCTCGATAATGCCGGGGGATTCGCAAACACTTGCGGCGGACCTGTGGTGGGGTCCGGCGAGAGGCAAAATGGCCGGCCACTATGACAGCACGGGCGGCACAGGGTGGCATTTTGCCACGTTACGGGACTGGTGGTAGGCGCGGGCTTGAATCGTGGAACGGTTGGAAAACAGGGGGGCGGCGGGCGTGGAGCGCCGGCGGCGCAAAGTGGAACGTCAGTTGTTTGTAGTCCTCGGAGAAGCTGCTTCGCACGATGGGGAGCGGCAGGACGGGAGGTGTGAAATGAGACTGGATAAACTGACAATCAAATCGCGTGAAGCCTTGGAGGGTGCCCAGAAGCAGGCGGAGGGGCGGCAGCATCAGGAAATTGCGCCGGCGCATCTGCTGCTGGCGTTGCTGGAGCAGGAGGAGGGCATCGTTTCGCCGCTTCTGAAGAAGATCGGGGTGGAGCCGGCATTGTTGGCGCAGCAGGTGGAGCGTGACATTCTCTCCCGGTTGCCGCAGGTGGAGGGCGTGCGCAGCGGCGATCGCCCGAGCCGGGAGATTGGCGACCTGTTGGAAATGGCGTTTCAGGAGGCCGGGCGCCTGAACGATGAATATATTTCGACCGAGCATCTGTTGCTGGCTCTGTGCGGCGGTCGCGGCGATCTTGCGAAATTGCTGGCGCAGGCGGGCGTAACGCAGGATGCGGTATATGGCGCGCTCAGCGAGGTGCGGGGCGATCAGCGCGTAACCGACGAGACCCCCGAGGACCGCTATCAGGCGTTGAAAAAATTCACGCGTGACCTGACCGCCGCTGCGCGGCAGGGCAAGCTCGATCCGGTCATCGGCCGCGACGAGGAAATCCGGCGCGTGATGCAGGTGCTTTGCCGGCGGACCAAGAATAATCCGGTGCTGATCGGCGAACCCGGTACCGGCAAGACCGCGATTGCCGAAGGACTGGCGCGGCGGATTGTCTCCGGCGATGTGCCGGAGTCACTGAAGAACCGCTCGCTGCTGGCGCTTGATCTGGGGGCGCTGATCGCGGGCAGCAAGTTCCGGGGCGAATTTGAGGAGCGGCTCAAGGCGGTGCTGAACGAGGTTGCAAAGTCCAACGGCGAAATCGTGCTGTTTATTGACGAGTTGCATACCATCGTCGGGGCGGGCGCGGCCGAAGGCGCGGCGGATGCGGCGAATATGCTCAAGCCTGCGCTGGCCCGCGGTGAATTGCGCTGCATCGGCGCGACGACGCTCGATGAATACCGCAAGCATGTGGAGAAGGACGCCGCGTTGGAGCGGCGCTTTCAGCCGGTATACATCGGTGAGCCGTCGGTGGAGAGTGCCATCGCGATTCTGCGCGGCCTGAAGGAGCGGTACGAGGTCCATCACGGCGTGCGGATCCGCGATGCCGCGCTGGTGGCGGCGGCGAAGCTGTCGGACCGGTATATCGCGGATCGCTTTTTGCCGGACAAGGCGATTGATCTGGTGGATGAGGCGTGCAGTTGTCTGCGCATCGAGCTGGACTCGATGCCGCAGGAGCTGGATGTCCTGACCCGGCAGAAGATGCAGAACGAAATTGAGCAGAAGGCGCTTGAGAATGATCCTTCCGCGAAGGCGCGTCTGGAGGAATTAACGGCGAAACTGGCAGACCTCAAGGAACGGATCGGTGGACTGACGGTGCGCTGGCAGACCCAAAAGCAGGTGGTGGACGCCTTGCGCAGGTATAAGGAGGAGATCGAGGCGGCGAAGACCGAGAGCGACCTCGCGCAACGGCAGGGCGACCTCGGCCGCGTGGCGGAAATCCGGCACGGCCGCATCCCGGATCTTGAGCGAAAGCTGGAGGTGGAGAATGCGCGGTTGCTGGATTTGCAGCAGCAAAGTGGCGCGCTGCTGAAGGAAGAGGTCGGGGAAGAGGATATTGCCAGCGTCGTCAGCCGCTGGACAGGGATTCCGGTCAGCAAAATGCTGGAGAGCGAGAAGAACAAGCTGACCGGCATGGAGACGCATCTGCGCCAGCGGGTCGTCGGGCAGGACAAGGCGCTGGAGGCGGTCGGCAATGCTGTCCGCCGGGCACGCGCCGGGCTGCAAGATCCCCAGCGGCCGATCGGCAAATTTATCTTCATGGGGCCGACGGGCGTGGGCAAAACCGAGGTTGCGCGGGCGCTGGCAGAGTTCCTGTTCGATGACGAGCAGAACATCGTCCGTGTCGATATGAGTGAGTTTCAGGAAAAGCACTCGGTCTCGCGGCTGATCGGCGCGCCTCCCGGTTACGTGGGATACGAAGAAGGCGGCTACCTCACCGAGGCGGTCCGGCGGCGGCCGTATAGCGTGGTATTGTTCGACGAGATCGAGAAAGCGCATCCGGAGGTCTTCAATGTGCTGCTGCAGTTGCTCGACGACGGGCGGTTGACCGACGGGCAGGGGCGGACGGTCAATTTCCGCAATACCATTGTCATCATGACCTCCAATCTCGGAGCGCGGGAGATTCAGGCGGCGGCGGATCTGGAGTCGCCGGAGCTGCTGCAGGCTGCGACCGAGGCGCTGCGGGCGCACTTCCGGCCGGAATTTTTGAACCGGATCGATGAGGTGATTCTCTTCCACCGGCTCTCGCAGAAGGATATTGAGCAGATTCTGGAGCTGCAGTTGCGGCATCTGCGCGGGTTGCTGGCCGTGCGGGGATTGGAGCTGGAGCTGACGCCGGGAGCGAAGGAGCATCTCTCGAAGGCGGGATATGATCCAGCGTTTGGCGCGCGGCCGCTGACGCGGGTAATCCAGCAGGAGTTGCAGAACCCGCTGGCAATGCGGATACTGGAAGGCGCATTCGTCGAGGGCGATACCATCCTTGCCGATGTTTATGAAGATCTGGTGACCTTTCGCAAGGCCGGAAGATCGGCAGAGGAGGCGCACCGTCACGGCCGCTCCTCACAGGCCTGACCAGATGGGCAGGACGGGTTGTTTGAGTTTCCCGCGCAGCCGGACAGCAACCCTGTCCGGCTGCGCTCGTTTGTTCCTCAGAGGTAAGGGGATGAGAGGATGGGAACGGTGTACATGGATGCCGTCCGCAGAGAACTGGTGCTCGGCGGCGCTGCAGGCGGGGGGATCTCGGGGGTGGATCAGCGTTTTTTTCGTTCGCGCTTGCGCGGGCGCCGGGATTGCCTACAATTGATACGAAATCGATAGTATCCAGTCCCCCGGTTGTGCTCGGACTGCGGGACGTCTTTCATTACAAGGAATGCCTCTATGTCCGCAGCAAACGGCAATTGCTCCGTGTTGGCCGATCCGCTGGTGATCGCCGGAAGAACCTTTGCGTCCCGTCTTTTTGTCGGAACCGGGAAGTTTTCGTCGTCATCGGCGATGCAACAGGCGATCGAGGCCAGCGGCACGGAGATGGTGACGGTCGCAGTGCGGCGGGTGGACATCAACAATCCGCAGGACGACGTTCTGGCGCACATCGACCGCAGCAAGTGCCAGTTGCTGCCGAATACCTCCGGCGCGCGCGACGCAACGGAAGCGGTGCGGGTGGCGCGGCTGGCGCGGGCGGCGAGCGGTACGGAATGGATCAAGCTGGAGGTCACGCCGGACCCGTATTATCTTCTGCCGGACCCGATCGAGACCTTCAAGGCGGCGGAGATTCTGGTGAAGGAAGGGTTCATCGTTCTTCCTTACATTAACGCGGACCCCGTGCTGGCCTTGCGGCTGCAGGATATCGGCGTGGCGACGGTGATGCCGCTGGGCAGCCCCATCGGCAGCAATCGCGGAATCAAGACGCGGGCGAACATTGAGATCATCATTGAGCAGGCGCGGGTGCCGGTGGTGGTGGATGCGGGGCTTGGCCTGCCGAGCCACGCGGCCGAAGCGCTGGAGATGGGCGCGGACGCGGTTCTTATCAACACGGCGCTGGCGGTGGCGCAGGATCCGGTAGCGATGGCGAAGGCGTTTAAGCTGGCGGTGGAGGCGGGGCGGCTGGCGCGCCTGTCGGGGCCGGGCGCGGAGCGGACGCAGGCGGAAGCCTCCAGCCCGCTGACAGGGTTTCTGCACAGTTGATCCGCATTACGGCCAACGTTTTCCCTTCACGGTAACGTACTCGATTCGCGGGCTGCCGTCGGGCGCGATGCGCAGTTGAATGAGCATGTCGTTGGCGGATGGCGTTTCCGTTCCTTCGGGGATGAAGAACTTTTCAATGCCGAAGCAGAGCGTTCTTCCGTTCTCCTCCAGAGTTCCGCGGATGGCCACCTCCGGCTTGGTCAACGTATTGGGACAATCTTTGCTGCAGGATGCAAAGACCATCTGGCCGTCTGCTCCCGGTTTTAAGATCACCCAACGCACATCCCCCGGCTTCCCCTGGGGGATTTTATCTTTGCCGGGACTGGAAAAATCATAACGTAACGTTAAGTATTGTCCGCGCAGCAAGTCGCGCGGGTCGACGGGGACGGGACGAACCGTGATGGGGATTCCCGCGGTCAGTTGGTGCTGTTCGTACGCGATCCATCCAGCAAAAAACAGGGTCAGGAGCACGCACCACACCAGAGCACTTTTAACAGCCATTCGGCCGGCCGGGGCCGGAGCTACTGCCGCTTCTGACATTTGCACACTCTCCATCCTGTAATTCCCAGCAGCAGCAAACCGGCCGCGAAGAAGATCATCCCCGTAATGCCTTGTGTGTGGATCAAATCGAAAAAAATGGTTATGATGCCGACGACAATCCCCGCTGCTCCGAGCGCAATCGTCCCGCGACGAGCAAGACGCGCACCATCGGCAATCAACCAGAATGACCCCCAAAACCAGAGCAGCCAGATGAAAAGCGTAAAGAGCAGGTAGGGGGAGACGCCGCAGCACTGCGCCATCCAGTTGAGCGGATCGCCTTCATACAGGCCTTGGTTGGCTGTTAGCGCCGCATAAATCGTGGCGAGGAGCGTCAGGAGATAAATTCCAGCCTGTGAACGCCAGCCCGGGCGGTATTGGGAAATGGAGCGAACGGCGAGAAACACGATAAGCGCGATCACAACCCCGGCAACAGCGGCAGGAAGCGTCAGAGCGCTCCCCCAGATGTTATGATGATGCGAAGAATACGTGTCTGGTTTGCCGTAATGCCGAAAAAACGTAAGGGAGTACAGCGCTACAAGAAAGGGAAGCATGCCGAATGCGCGCAACACCATGGCGGTCGCATAACTGCGAACTTCCAGCAATTGCGCCGCAATGATCAGCGATATGCCGGTTCCGGCCTCCAATACCATCCAGAGGGAATAGCTTTCGGGAATATGAACCGGTGAGTCATCGGCGGAGCCCTCCATATGAAGCCAAACGAGGAGGGCAAAGACAGCCATGCCGGTTAGCGAGGGTGAGCGCAGCAAGACCATGAGCGGCAGAGTCGCTACCAGCCAGAGAAGAATGGCGTTAGGGGCGTGGTTGTCCAGATGGTAGACCTGCGCCACAAGTCCGACTCCGCCCAAAAATAGCCCCATGCCGATGAAGTTTAGGACCTCCGCTGTGCGCGGGAGCGGACGCTTGCGCAAGCGCAGCCAGAGGCCGCAGCCATGAATGCCCGCAAAAAGAACGAAGAATAGCGTGAATTTACAGACAGCCGGCAACTGCTGCCAGTTGGCTGCGATAAGCAGGATGCAGCCAGCAATCACGATCAGGCTGCCCAGAGCAAGAAGCACGGCGGAGATATCGATCCGCGCCGCCTTGCGTTGTTCCGCCAAATCGTATAGTTTTTGCGTCTGCTCGCTGGTAATGATGCCCGCAGATTCCGCCTCGGTGAACAGTGAATGAAGTTTTCGGCCAAAAGCTGACACAATGCCCCTTCCCATGTATTGTGGTGCGGATGACTGAAATTCTTTTTGCAAAACTCCGACGGCGTGTAGGGTAATGATTCCCGTTGACGCATGCAATAAGAAAATACCATATCGGGAGAATACATCAGGGCAATCGCATTAAAATCCCGCGAAAATCCGCCAGCTTACCTTTTGACGCTTGCGCGAATGCGATCCAACGTGCCTAGCTTGCCCCGTTTCGGGGTTGGCGCGGTGCAGGGTTCGTAGCCCTGCGTGGTTGGCAGTTGCAGTTCGTAGTTAACTATTTAATGCGGCGGTAATTATGTGATTTATTCTTTTGGTTTTTTAATGCAATTGCCCTGAGGAATACATGGTGTCAGAACACATGCGGAATGTCATTGGCAGCGGAATCTACGATTGACTTTTTCGGGGGCGTGTGATAGAACTAAACGGTTGTGCGATACGCAGTTGGCATATTGGAGTACGTTATGTCTGCCCAGTTTGAGCCGTCCCGGGAACCGCTTTTCCGCGAATTGCTGGAATCCGTTCCTGCCATCTTCTACGATGTCCCCGTCGGCGTTGCCTGCAAGGGAGGTTACGTCAGTCCACAGTCGCAGGAGATCCTCGGCATCAGCCCTGAGCCGGCGGAACTGTTTTTCGAGAAGCTTTTTTCCCTCGTCTGCCCCGACGACCGCGAGAAGGTCATCAAAGAGTGGGAGGCCGCGCACAACTGCGGGCACCCCTTTTCCTGCGAGTACCGCCTCTCCTTCAACAACGCGCCCGATAAGTATATCCTCAACAAGGGGGCGTTCATCCGCAACAACCCCGACGGCCAGTTGCACCAGACCGGCATGATTATCGACATCAGCGCCCGCAAGCGGATCGAGAACACCCTGCGCGCGCGCGAGGAGCGTTATCGCAAGATTACCGAATCCATGTCGGACTATGTCTTTACCATCCGCATCGAGAACGGCAAGGTCGCGGAAACGATTCACGGCGGCGCCTGCCAGCCGATCACCGGTTATTCGCCCGAGGAGTTCACCAACAATCCCAATCTCTGGATCGACATGGTTCACGAGCAGGACCGCAAGGTCATTGCAGACCGCGCCAACCGGATGCTCCGGGGCGAGGATGTCGAGCAGATCACGCACCGGATTCTCAATAAGTCCGGCCGCATCCGCTGGGTACACAGCACCATCGTTACCCACCGCGACAGCAACGGGCGGATCCTGTTTTTTGACGGAGTGATCCGTGACGTCACCGATCAGAAACGGACCGAGGAGGAGAGCAAGCAGCGCTCTTACATCAACGAGATGCTGCTGGATGCCGTGCCGTTTGCGGCGGTGCTGCTGCAGACCGACGGCGAGGTGCTGGCGGCGAACCACGCCGGCGTCGAGATGGGCTTCGAACCGGGGCAGTCGTGGAACGCGGCCTGGACGGAGGTTGGAACGGCCTACGATTGCGCCAGTCTGCTGAGTCAGGCGATGGAGAGCGCCGACAAGCTGGTCGCGGAGGTCCGGCAGAGCGGGGTGTACTATGAGGCCACGCTGGTGCCGCACGAGCCGGATCTCTGTCTCTGCACGTTCTACGATATCACCGCCCGCAAACATGTGGAGCAGGCGTTGCAGGCGGACAAGCTCATCATCGAAGCGATGATGAACAATCCGATGACCAGCATCATGCTGCTGGACAAGGACTGCCGCTTCGAGGCGGTGAACCCGACCGCCATGCGTCTGCTGGATATCAGCGCTGCCGAGATCGCGGGGCTGACGATGCATGAGGTGTTCCCGCACAAGCAGGCGGCCGCGCGGCTGGAGAAGATCAACGAAGCGCTTGCGCAGCATGCCCCTGCCCGGTTGGCCGACCATATCGGCGGCCACGACCTCGATACGATGATTATTCCGGTCTTTGACGATGGCGGGCGATTGGTGCGGATTGCGCTCTTTTCGCGCGATGTCACCGAGGCCAACCGTTCCGGGGCGCAGTTGTTGGAGGCGTACCAGACTCTGGCCTGCATCGTCGAGCGCTCCCCCAACGCCATTATCTCCGTCGACCGCGAGAGCCGGGTCCGGCTCTGGAATCCGGCGGCGGAGCGGATCTTCGGCTGGAAGGCCTCGGAGGTGTATGGCGAATTGCTGCCGGTCTTCGGCCAGCCGTATTCCGAGGCAGTGCAGGCGATGCGCGACACGATTTATCGCGGAGAAGGGGTGTTGCGCGCGGATATTCCGGCCTGGAAGAAAAACGGCGAGGAACTCATGGTGCTCGTCAGCGGCGGACCGCTTGTCGACGCCGACGGCAACATCGGCGGGGTCATCGTCATTATCGAGGTGTAGACCCGGTTCCGCTTTCCGGCCCCAGGGGGGGCGAAGATGCGTTTTGTGTCCTCTCTGATGATCGCCTGCATCGCGAGCGGTGTCCTGTCGTTTGCGCAAGGGTAGGAGCCGCGCGAAGGCGGCGGTCGCATGATCTACGTGGAGGTGACGCTGTATCCTGCCGATCCGCAGGAAACGCTTTTGACGAAGAAGAACCTTCTGCGCGTGCAGGAGTGGATCATTCAGCAGGGAAGTCGGCAAACGTATTGCAGTCGGTACAATTCCACCCCCTTTTTCGAAACGGCCCGCTTCAACTACTACCTTAATCCTGACCCCGGGCAGCAGAACATTAACTGTGATCTTGCCAAATCCGGGTTTCACACATTAGCGGTGTGTGCGAAGGATGGCGGGCGAATTCGCGATCTGGAGATCCAGTTCCTTCCAAATCGTCCGTTGGTTCTTTCGGTCTCGTGGCCGTCTGAGGATTTGGCGGTCGGGCAGATTCGGGCGCTCGCTCTGGAGTCTGTTCGGGAAATTTTGGGTGCGATTCCGGCCGCGAAGCAAGCGGCCAGATAGGTATTCCGCGTTTCTTAGGCCCGGACATCCAGCCGGCCGGGCGCGGTGCGCGGGGCTGGTTGCGTGTCTGCGGCCCCGGTCGTCCCGGATGCCTTGCGCGGGAGTATGCGGAAGGCCGGCGTGCAGGGGAAACCTGCCGCCTCCAATCCCGCCTGCAATTCGTCGGCGCCCGACTCCAGCCAGTGTACCGTCTGCGCGTCAGGCGAGAGCAGCGAAACCGCAAGCTGTCCCTTGAAGAATTTCAGGTCCCCCACCACCGCGCCGATGCCGCTCATGTCCAGATCCAGCACCACCCGTTGCGTCCAGTCCTTTCCCTCTTTGCCGCCCTTGCGGTAGAACATCTGCAGATGTCCATCCTTGGTTTCGTTCCCGAAGCGCAGCGGCACGCTGCCCGCCCAGACCGTCTGGTCCTGCGTGGCGAGGGTCTCCGCCTTCTGAGCCACAAAGGTTCGCCCCAGATCGCGCAGCGCGTCGGATGCGTCCCGCAGTTGCTGCATTCCCGGCAGGCTTCCCGCCTCGTCGCGTTCGGCTTGCTGCAGAACGGAGGCCAGTTCCCGCAGGGTCGGGGCGTCGATGCCGCGCAGGGCTTCGCGGGCCGCGCGGGCGGTCTCTTCAGGCGTCCCGGCGCGGGCCAGCTCCAGTAAAGTCTGCTCCAGACGCGCCCGGTCGCCGGTGTTCGCCGGGGCATCAACCGGCAGGGCGTAGGCAGGGAAGTCCTGCACGCCCGGATGCGCACCGGCGGGGGAGGCGAAGGCGGCGCTCTGTTGGCTGAACAGCGAAAGCGCCAGTCGCAGCCGCTCCGCCAGATCCGCCCCTGCTGCGCCCGTCTGCGGGATTGCGGGGGTGGTAGACTGCGCGGGCGATGGGACTGCCGCTCCGGCAGGTCCGGCGGGGTTGGCGGCAGGGGTGGTATTCCCGCCGTCTTGGCCGTTGTTCCGGACGGGGAGCGGCGGACCTTGCACGGCGACCGCCTCGACATCCGCTGCGGGGAATGCCGGGATTCCGGCCGGTGTGGCCGGTCCCGGAGAGGACGCGGCCGGTGTTCCCGCTGCGGCTGCCGAGGCGGAGTCGGCGGAGAGCGGACGGTTGTTCAGGCGCGCGAGGACGACCTCCAGTGCGGCGTCGATGCGTTGGAGCGCCGGCGAGGTGGCCAGCAACCGGGCGGCGGCGTTCTCCACCCCTTCTTGCGCGCTGCTGAGAACCTCGCGGCCCAGCGAGGAGACAAATCCGGAAAGCGTCTGTGGGGTTTCCTCGTTGCCGACGAGAACCGCCAGCGAACCGGCAAAGCGCGCCTGATTCTGTAATTCCGCACCGATCCCCTCCGGCAGCGCCGCCGCCGCCGCCGAGAGCGCATCGGCCGTGCGGCCGGTCAATTGCGCCAGCGAGATCTCCGGATCAAGCAGATTCGCCATGCCTGCCGCCAGCGGAGCCGCCACCGGAGCATCCAGCCCCAGCAGCCGCGCCCCGGCTTGCAGGAAGGCGGCCCGCTCCTCGCTGCTACGCCCCGCCGTCAGCGCGAGCAGGGTCTGCAGATTGCCGCGGCTGATGGCGACGCCTTCCTCCGACAATGCGCTTGCCGCTTCCAGCGTTGCCGCTCCCGGCGTCAGCCCTGCCGCCCGCACATGTGCGGCGAGGGAATCGGAGGCGGAACAATCCGGCGCGTTCCGGCTGGTTTGCAGGGTTCCGGTAAGAATCGCTTCCGGTGCGATGGTGACCGTGGTGGAAGTCGCCGTGGTTCCGGCCGGCAGTTGCAGGGGCTGCGACAGCGGTAAGGGATTTCCCTTCGTCGCCAGCCCGAAGGCGTTATCCGGCGCGGCGGCGTCCGTGAGCGGCAACAGGGTAAGTTGCGCTCCGGCCAGAGGCGCCGGCAGCGCCTGCAGCAGGCGGGCGTTGAGCGGCAGGCGCGCAAAGAGGGTCTCTTCCGTCGTCGGGGCCGGGCCTTGCGTCTCGGGTAAAAGCGGCGGCAGGGAGAGGGCTCCGGAAGCCTGTGCGCCGGTGTGGGGTTGAGTCTGAATCACCAGTTGCAGATGAACCGTCTGGACCTGAAACGAAGCCTGTGCGGACGCTTGAAAAAGCTCCTTCCAGGCAATCTCCGTCAAGGATGCCGAGGACCAGCCGTTTGCGGTAACGCCGGTTCCTGACTGGGGGACGAGTACGGGCTTGCCGGCGTCATCGCGCACGATTTGCAAAACCGTGCCCTCGTAGTCGCTGGCGGCGGCATTTTCCGGTGGCCTCGCGGGCGAGGTTGCAGCGCCGGCGGAGGATTCGGGGACGCTGCGCTGGCTGCCGCTGCGGTTGGCGGCGTCCGACCCGGATGGAGCGGAGGACGATGCCGGCAGGAGGGTGCGCACCGCGTCGGCGGCTAGACGAACCTCTGCCGGGCGGGAGAGCTGCGCCGTCGCGCTGGCGATTTCCTTTGCGGCGGAGGTTCCGGCCTGACTTCCGGCGGGAGGTGTGGACGCCTCCGGCTCGCCGGTATCCGGGAGCATCTGCAGGCCGAGGCTGCCGTTTTCCTGTCGCACAACCAGCAGGTTCAGCTTCTGCCCCGTGGTCAGGGCGGTGGCGCTTTCGACCTGCAACGACTGCCCCGCGACGCAGAGCGTGTAGCGGCTCTCGCCGGATTGCCCGGTCACGGAGGCTTGCAGGCGTTCGCCCGGCCGCAGTCCCGGTCCGGAAGGGAGCCTGCTGCGGCTGTTGAGGTTGAGGCCGTTGGTTTCCATATGAGGTGGATTTTCCCCTATGCCGGTTGTTTGTCAAAGCAAAACAACCATAAAACATCCGCCGCGATTTCCGGAAAGGAAACCGCAATGCTTCTGATAGATATAAACGGCTGCCGTTGACTTGACTTGAAGGGCGGCAGGCTTATAATCGATACGCGGTAAAAAATGTGTAACATCCGATCTGTCAAGTCTTAGGAAGATGCGCGGCAGCCAGTCATCGCCGCCGCGGGAGGAAGACGTATGCTGGAGCAGTCAGGACACCGGGATCGCCGCAACATCCGCCCGATCATCCTTAGCGTCTGTTTCGTCTGCGGGGTGATTTTGGGCTTCATTTCCTACCTCGCTTCGCCGTCCTTCGCCGCCAAGCAGGAGGTTCAGGACGCCAAGGACAAAGCGGAGGATGCGCGCAAAGAGGCGCAGCTCAAGAGTCAGGTCAAGCCTGTTCAGGCCGCGCCGGATTTTGTGTCGGTCGATAAGGAAGTGGCACCGGTTCCGGAACTGAACATCCCAGTCAAAAACAAAGGCGACTTCGATAGCGAGAGGGACCCCGCCAAAGGAGAGTTGCGCGCGGCTCCGGAGGCGCAGGCTGTGGCGATGAACTACGACACCGGGCTGACCGGCCGGACCACCTACCGCCCGCTGCCGCCGGTCAGGGTCGAAAAACCGGCTCCCGCCGTAGACTTCAACAAGCGTCCCGCCGCGGCTCCGGGCGGCAAGGCTGTGGACATCAACAACGTCGCCCTCCCCGAATTTGAGGACTAGGCCCTGTATAGAGTTTTGCAGCTTGCCTCTGGCGCCGGACGAGGGATAGCAGCGCAGCAAATGGCGCTTGCGGCAATGCGATCCAACGTGCTACGTTGGCGCGGGTTTGGGGCGCGTAGCCCCATGCGGTTTATCTGTTTATTCGTCAAGTTCTTAGATCACTAAATAAAACAAGCAGTTGTCCGTTATTCTCTGCTTCCTAAAACACTAAACAGGGCCTAATCATGCCATCTTGCGCCATCCTTTCCGTCGGACGCGAGCTTCTTTTGGGACAGACCGTCGACACCAACGCCGCCTGGCTGGCCGGGCAGCTCTCGGGGATCGGGTTTACCATCCGGCAGATCCGCACCGTCGATGACGATCTGCCTGCGATTGTGGCCGCCCTGCGGGATTTGGCGGCGCAGACCGACGCGCTCATCATTACCGGCGGACTCGGGCCAACCCCCGACGACCTTACCCGGCAGGCCATTGCCGCCGCCGCCGGGGTGGAGCTGGTCTTCCATGAAGAGCTTCTGGAGCACATCCGCGCCTGCTTCCGCGCGTTCAACCGTCCGATGACCGACAGCAACCGTGTGCAGGCTTATCAGCCCGCCGGCGGCAGGGCGCTGCATAATGGCTGCGGCACCGCGCCGGGCGTCTGTTGCCGGATCGGCGACTGCACCGCCTATGCGATGCCCGGCGTGCCGCGCGAGATGAAGGCGATGTTCGAAAGCGCCATCCTGCCCGAGTTGCGGAGCGCTCCCGGCGCGCAGGTGCGGTACATGAAGCTGTACCACCTCTGCGGGATCGGTGAATCGCGGATTGGCGAGGTACTCAGGGACGTGCAGCCCCTCTCGCCGGAGAGTGAACTCGGCACGGCCGTCGGCAACGGGGTAACGATGGTGCGGGCGATGGCGTTCGCCCCTACGCTGGAGCAGGCCGAGGCGAAGGTCGCCGCCGCGCGCGACGCGATCCGCCAGCGGCTGGCAGAGTTCATTTTCGGGGAGGACGGCGAGACTCTGCCGGGCTGCATCGTGCGTCTGCTGCGCGAACGGGGACAGACGCTGGCTCTGGCGGAGAGCTGCACCGGCGGTCTGGCGGCGGCCGCGATCGTGGATGTTCCCGGCGCGTCGGAGGTTCTGCTGGAGGGGGTGGTCTGCTACGCGAACGAGGCGAAGACCCGGCGGCTGGGGGTGGATAAAGATCTTCTGGTGCAATACGGTGCGGTCAGTTCGCAGACCGTGGCGGCGCTGGCGAAGGGGGCGCGGGCGCTTGCGGGGGCGGATTACGCGCTGTCGATCAGCGGCGTGGCTGGCCCCGGCGGCGGCACGGCCGATAAGCCGGTGGGGACGGTCTGGATGGCGGTGGCGGCGCGGGACGGGGTGTACACGCTGCAGCAACGGTTTTTGAGCGACCGCAACGGCAACCGTCAACTGGCAGTGAGCTTCGCGCTGAATCTTCTTCGCCGGGTGGCATTGAGTCTGCCCCTGCCGGAAGGGACGACCCATGTCAGCTACTGAGCGCTATGCGATTTTGTCCGACATTCACGGCAACCGGCGCGCGCTGGAGGCGGCGCTGGCGGTGGCGCGCGAGTACGGGGCGCAAAAATTCTGCTGTCTGGGCGACATCATCGGCTACGGCGCCAATTCCGCCGCCTGCCTGAAGATCGTGCGGGAAAATTTCCAGTACATCGTGCAGGGCAATCACGACGCGCAGATTCAACCGCCGCGCGACCCGTCGATGCGCCCCGAGGCGGTGGAGGCGCTGGACTATGCGCTCTCGACCGTCGGCCTGCCGGAGATCGCGTGGCTGAAGAAGCTGCCGCATCCACTGCTGGTGGACGACCTCTTTGTGATTGCCCACGGTGCGCTGAAGGGGCGTGACGATTATATCCTCAAGCAGGAGGATGCGCGGTTGAACCTGCAATTGCTGAGCGAGCGCTATGCGCCGGCGCGGGTGCTGTTCTTCGGGCATACCCACCTGCCGATGGCTCTGATGGCGACGGCGGCGAAGACTGATTTCAAGGAGGGCGGTTCGGTGACGCTCGCGCCGGGCAAGCAGTATCTCTTCAATCCCGGCAGCGTCGGACAGCCGCGGGACGGCAATCCGGCGGCGTGTTTCTGTATTTATGATCCTGCCGATGCGCAGGTGGTTTATCTGCGGGCGGAGTATGACGTGGCGGCGGAACAGGAAGACATGAAGCAGGCGGGCTTGCCGGGAAAAAGCATCCTTCGCATCGGCCTTGGCAAATAACAAAGGAACGCACGAAATGAGCAAGATCACCACCGAGGATGTGAAGAAGATCGCGCACCTCTCCCGGCTGGAATTGGGGACGGAGGAGATTGCCCGCTTTACCGGGCAGTTGGAGCATATTCTGGAGTATGTCGATATGCTGGGCGAGGTCGATGTGGCCGGCGTGGAGCCGTTCATCAGCGCCGCCGAGACCGGAAACGTGTTGCGCGAAGATGTGGTGTGCGCATCGCTTCCGCGCGAGGATGCGCTTGCGAATGCCCCCCGGCAGGACAACGGCTTTTTTCAGGTGCCGGCGGTGGTCGGTTAGTGCGGAACGGGCAAAAACCGCTCTTTTTCTGCGAACCGGTTTCTGAGAAATCTGAAAAACTAAGTGCTTGATTGGCCGCAGGTTAGCGAGCGCGCATGCTGTTTTAATTTGACAAATAACAAGACCTCATATAATCCGTAACGGATTTGAAATGAGTGGGAGGCGTGGTTTGAAGATCGAACAGTTTACCGCCGTGGAACTGGCGGAGCAGATTCGGAGTGGCGCGGTCGGCGCGCGCGAGGTGGCCGAAAGCGCTCTGGCGCGGATCGAGGCGCAGGACGGCAAGGTCGGCGCGTTCCTGAGCGTAGACCGTGCGGGTGCGCTGGCGGCGGCGGAGTCCGTCGACCAGCAGCGAAGGAGCGGGGCGCAGCTTGGCGCGCTCGCCGGCGTGCCGGTCGCTGTCAAGGATAACATCTGTATCCGGGGGCAGGCCGCGACCTGCGGCAGCCGGATGTTGCAAGACTATCGTCCGCCCTATGACGCGCACGTGGTTGACCGGCTGCGCGCGGCCGGGGCGGTGATCGTGGGTAAGACCAACCTCGACGAGTTTGCCATGGGCAGCTCGACCGAGAATTCCGCGCTCCGGGTGACCCGCAACCCGCGGGATCTGGCGCGGGTGCCGGGGGGATCTTCCGGTGGTTCGGCGGCGGCGGTGGCGGCGGGCTTCTGTCCGCTCTCGCTCGGCAGCGACACCGGAGGTTCGATCCGGCAGCCGGCGGCATATTGCGGCATTCTGGGGATGAAGCCGACATACGGAGTGGTCAGCCGTTACGGGTTGGTGGCCTTCGGCTCCAGCCTCGATCAGATCGGGCCGTTTGCGCGCGATGCCGCCGATGCAGCGCTTCTGCTGTCGGTCATTGCCGGCCCCGACGGGCGGGATTCGACCTGCTTGCCGCAGTTGCCGCAGAATCTGCTGGATCTGCCGGCGCAGGTGGCGGCGGCGACTCCGGATTCCTTGCGCGGCCTGCGCATCGGTCTGCCGAAGGAATATTTTGCCGGCGAGGGTTTGGATGCCGGGGTGCGACAGAAGGTGATGGCGGCGGTGGATGCCATGCGGGCGGCCGGAGCGGTGGTAAAGGACGTTGAGCTGCCGCTGAGCAAGTATGCAATTCCGGTGTATTATATCATCGCCACTGCGGAAGCGAGCTCGAACCTGTCGCGCTACGATGGCGCGCACTTCGGGCATGCGACGAAGAACGCGGGCGATATTTTCGAGCTCTTCAGCCGTTCGCGCGAAGAAGGGTTCGGCGAGGAGGTCAAACGCCGCATCATGCTCGGGACGTATGTGCTGTCGGCGGGGTATTACGATGCATATTATCTCAAGGCGTTGAAGGTGCGCACGCGCATTGCGGCGGATTTTGCGCGCGCGTTTGAGGAGGTCGACGTCATCGCCGGCCCCACCTCGCCCGATACCGCGTTCATAGCCGGCGAAAAGAGCGGCGATCCGCTGGCGATGTACCTGTCGGACATTTATACCATCAGCGTCAATCTCGCGGGGTTGCCGGGCGTGAGTTTGCCCTGTGGCTGCGATGGTGCCGGTCTGCCGGTGGGGTTGCAACTGATCGCGCCGCGCCTGCGTGACGACCTTCTGCTGCGCACGGCGGCGGCGTATGAACGGCTTGCCGGCATCCGCACCGAGGCGGCGGCGCTGGCCTGATTTTTTCGTATTGGCGGCATGTGCCGGAGTACGGCCGGCTGCGGCGGATGCGACGATTCGAGGGGCGCGTTCGCGGATTGCTGGCGGGATAGCGGCGCTTTTGCGGCGGTAAATTTTCGATAAGGGCGGATTTCCATCCTGCGGGGTGGAAGGGGACTGTGGTTGCAGATACGCAACGGCGAGGAAGCCATGAAGGGTCGGGAAAACTGGGGAAAACTTCGGCGCTGGTGGGCATTCCAGTGGTTCAAGTTCATGCGGATTGTCAAGAAGATCATCCGTTCGGAGTGTACTGCTCATAGCATCGCCATGGGCAATTCGATCGGTTTTTTTGTCGGGTTGCAGCCCTGCGTGGGCAGTCAGACCGTGGCCGGCCTGATTCTGGCGACGATTTTCCGCGCCAACAAACTGGCGACGCTGCTGCCGTGCTGGATCACCAATCCGGCGACGGTGATTCCGATCTACGCCTTTAATTACTGGATCGGGTATCTGATCACGGGGTGGGGGCCGAACCATGAGGAGTTTACTAAGGCGCTGGTGAAAGCCGAGCAGATCATGGATGAGAACGGCTTCTGGGGGTTCTTTTCCGGTGTGGCGGGGGCGTTCCGGGAGCTGCTCAGCCACGGCTGGGGTGCGTTTTTCAGCCTGCTGCTGGGGTCGGTGATCGCCGGGTTGGTGGTGGGGCTGGTGGTGTATCCGCCGACGCTGTATCTGGTGAAGCGCGTCCGCAAGCTTCGCGATGAGCGGCGCTCGCTCCGCCATGACCGCGTGCAGACGCATCTGACGACCACCTTTCGACGGCACACCGAAGAGGCCGGCAAAGATTCTACCCCTCCGGTGGCGTGAGACTTCCGCTTGCACAATGATTCGCTGATAAAAAAACGTCCCGCTTGCGGACGTTTTTTTATCAGCATCACATGGGCATGTTTCGCTATCTAACAGCAGGATTGAGAATCGGTTGCGATATTTCCCCCGCTTTTCGTTGTCCGATCCGGCGCCGGCGATCACGATACCTGTATGAAATTCAGAAAAACAAATTTGACTAATGAAAATGATAACGATACTATAATTGTAGTTAGTGGTATCCTTGAGGATGAACGGGCAGGCGTCGGGGAGGTGGAATCATGCGAAGGGCAAAACCCGGGGGGGCGTTTACGCTGGTGGAGTTGCTGGTGGTGATCTCCATCATCGCGATTCTGGCGGCGTTGCTGATGCCGTCTTTGGTGAAGGCGCTGAAGACCGCCCGCATCGTGACCTGCCAGAACAACTTCCGGCAGATCGGTATGGCGGCGACCATGTATTCGGGGGATAATAACAATGTTTTCCCGACCTACATGGCGGATATGTGGAACTCGATCTGCTACGGCAAGGGTACGAGCAAGGGCTATATTGACGACTTCTGGAGCAAGCTTGCGCGGTACAAGATGACCGGCGACCTGTCGCAGTGCCCGTTCAGCCCCATGGGGCCAAACTGGCGCAATTACTGGCTGAAGTCCTCCGGTTCCCGGTCCTCGTACTGGTATGAATATCTCGACGGCGCCTACTACAATTCATCGACCTACCAGATTGTCCGCGCGACCCGCAACGGAGCGTCGAAGAAGATGGTCGCGTGCGATATTTCAGTCAACGATTCTGGCAATATCGCGGCGGCGGACACGGCGAACAACCATAAAAATCCGCAGAACATCACGGAGTCGCAGAGCAAGCTGTTTCTGGATAATCATGTCACGCTCGGGCTCTGGCCCGGCGGCCTCGCCAAGCGGTATGGCTTGGGATTCTGAACGAACAATTGTCAGGTCGGTTTTTTTTGCACGGCAAGCACGGAAGGAGACTTGTCATGGGGTTTTGTCGGCACTTGCGGGCAGCGGCGGCTGCGCTGGTTGTGGCGGGTGGCGCCTGGATGGCGGCGGGCGTTAGTGGAGAGGATGCGGCGGAGCTAATGATTCCGCTCTCCGGGCCGGCGGAGTCCCTGCCGGATGCGGCGGATCTGATTCCGTGGCCGCAGGGCGCGTACCCGGTGCTGGATATGTCGGGTATCGGCAACGCCGCGGGCTGGCTGTTCGATGCGCCGGCCGGCAAGCATGGCAAGGTGAAGGCCGCGAAGGACGGCAAGTTGGCCTTTGCCGACGGCACTCCGGCGCGCTTCTGGGGAACGACGACGGTTTACGGGATGACCTTCCCGGAGAAGCCGGAGGAGATCGTAAAGCTTGCGGATGCGATCGCGGCGCGCGGCTACAACATGGTGCGCTTCCATCACAACGACATCTGCGGCGCGGGCCTCGGCTACCTCGCCACCAGCCCCAAGAGCAACGCTGCGGTGGACCCCAAAGGGATCGACCGGCTGGACAAATTCGCGGCGGAGCTGATCAAGCGCGGGATCTATCTGTACGTCGATCTGATTGATTACCGTTCCGTGCAGCCTGAGGACGGGCTGGAGGAGGCGTTCCCGGGGCTGATCAAGATGAACGCGAACGGCTGGAAGGGGATCTTTCCGCATCCGGCGGTGGTGGCGGCATGGAAGAAGGCGGCGACGGCGCTGCTCGATCACAAAAACCCTTACACCGGCAATCGCTGGGCGGACGAGCCAGCGGTGGTGATGGTGGAGATCATCAACGAAAACGGGCCGTTCTGGGACTGGTCGTTTCAAGTCCCCGATTCGGTGCAGAAGTGGTACGATGCGGCTTGGAACGAATGGCTGAAGCAGAAGTACGGCACGCGAGAGAAACTGGCCCAGGCATGGACCGATCAGAGCGGGCAGGGCGGTCTGTTCCCGGATGAAGATCCGGCGAAGGGGACGGTGTTCCGGCCGCGTCTGACGGGCGATCTGGACTGGGACCGGCCGTACCGCTCCCGCACCCGCGGCGCTTCGCGCATGAATGACTATTATGCGCATCTGGCGGAGATCGCGCAGAATTTTTACGCCGAAGCGCAGAAGCATTTGCGCAGCCTGGGACACGCCGGGCCGGTGATCGGCTCGCATGAGAAACAGGGGCCGCTGGACCGGCAGTCGTTGAGCACGACCGGCGTGATTGCCTCGCACCTGTATGCGCCGGCTTTGCCGGCCTGGGGGGCGCGTCCGGCAAGCGCGGGGGTGTCGATCAGCGGCGTGGATATCACCAGCAACAACTGGTTCTCGAATCTCTTCCGGATCAAGGTGGCGGGGGTGCCGGGCGTGAACGGCGAATGGACCGGCGGTTCGACCACGCAGCGGGCGGACGTGAATGTCGCGGTGGCGGCGGCCTGCGCCTTTCAGGGCGTGGCGCAGAGCGCGCACTTCTCCTACGGCCACCGCTGGGTGGGGGAGAAGATGCCCGATTGCGACTTCAATTTCCTGTACAAGCATTATCTGAACAAGATCGCCATGAATTTTTCCTACGCCCACGATGCGGCGTGGATGGCGGTGAATCCGGTGGCGGCGGCGCTGTTTGTGCGCGGGGATTTTCAGAAGCCGAAACACAAGGTGCAGATTGCTTTCTCCGCCGAGGATGCCCATGAGCAGACCAAGCATTCGCTGGGGCAGATCGGCGGCAGCGAAACGGTGGGCGGCGCGGCGCTTTTCCTGCCGGTGATGCATGAGGTGGAGAGCTACTTCTTCGACCAGAAGTATGACGGCGATGCGGATGTGGTCTTCACCACCGGGCGCACCGCCAGCGGCGACTATTCCGCCGCCAGGCACGCCGTTATCATCGGGGACAACCCGTGGCAGGACCGCTATCACAAGTCGCGTGATCTCGGCGCTCCGGCGCGCGCCGTGCGGCCGGGCGTGAAGACCGCCGACCTCAAGACCGCCGTCACCTTCCGCGTGGAATGGCCGTGGGCGAACGGGCGCGATCTGGCGTTTGATTCCTACGAAGGCGCGGTGGAAGCGGGGACGGTGCCGGCGGGCGCGCAGACCATCGGCAAGAGCGCGGACGGCAAGTACGTAATGGGCTGGCTGGACGAGAAGTATCTGGTGGTGCCCAATGCCGGAGCGCTGGATAAGAAGATCGGCGACAAACAGTGGTTGTTGCGGCTCTACCTGATGGCGGCGAAGAAATGGAACATCGACACCGGCAAGAACGCCGCTGGCGCGCCGTATCTGGCGAGCGATACGGGGGAGCTGCTGGCGGACTGGGCCTTCGGGACGTTGCAGATTGATACCCCGCGCACGCAGGGCTTCTCGGGTCTGCCCGGCTGGCGGCCGGAGAACAAGACCTCGGCCTTGAGCCTGAAGCTTTTGCAGCCTTATGGCAACGTGCTGGCGACCTCGACCGACGGCAAGCCGTTGAACGTCTCGGAGCGCATCCTGCTGGCGGCGGCGGGACGGATTCAGAACACCGGGCAGGTCAACGGCAAGAACAAGGACGGGGGGTATACCGTTCTGAATACGGGTAAGGCCCCGGTGCTGGTGGAGGGACTGCGGGGCACCGTGCGCCTCACACATGCCAAGGCGGGCGAGTTGGCGGTGTATGCGTTGGACCCGGCGGGCAAACCGGCCGCGCGGGTGGCGGCGACGGTGGAGGGCGGCGTGCTGGTGATTCCGCTGACGCCGGATAACCGGACCATCTGGTATGAGATTGCGTCGCGCAAGGATGAAGCGGTGCCGGCGGTGGCTGCGGCGGCAAGCGCCGGGGCGCAGCCGGGGTATCCGCTGCCGAAGACGATCGCGCTGGCGGAGTATCTGCGTCTGCTGAACAAGGGCGTCGGCACCGAGAAGAAGAAGGAGGAGAGCGGCGAGGCCGTGCTGGCCGGCAGCGGTCTGCAGGAGGTCTGGCTGGTGAAGTTCGACGACCGCAAGGCGCCGGGCGGCTACGGCAACTACAAGGGCGAGATTACCGACGACGCCGAGAAGGGTGCGGTTCTGCAGGCGCAGTACGGCAAGGTCAACGAGAAGGACTGGTTCGGCGGATGGTGGAGCAACCTGACGCCTCCGGCCGGGTTGCCGGCCGGGGCGGCGAAGAAGTTCGGAATCGTCTTCCGCGGGGACGGCACGATGCCGCGCGATGCGTTTGTAAATCTGGTGTCCGGCGGTATTAAGTACGTCAGCAAGAATCAGAAAGCGCTCTTTGAAAACGATGGCTGGCGTGTGGTGCTCTTCTCGCCGGAGGACTTTGCGCCCGATCCGGGCGAGGCGAAGAAAATGGCGGGCAAGCCGGTGCCGCCTTTGACGGACTTCAACAAGGTTAGCCGTCTCGACTTTAACTGCGTCGGACCGCTGATGGAACAGAAGACGGTCGGTTACGTGGCGGGCGTGTTGCTCGGGATTGAGGGCAAGGTTGAGGCGACGGTGAATCCGTTTGCAACGAAGATGAAGGATGCCGTTCCCGCCCCGGCGCAGAAGATCACTCTTCCGCAGGCGCCGGCTGGTACGCCGGAGCCGAACGCCGATGGCAAGATCGACGAAGCGATCTGGGCGCAGGCGCTGGGGATCGCGCTGGATGAAGGCGCGGTGCCGCAGTGGCAGTTTTTCGGCACGCACATCGTCAGCGGCGAGCGGGAGAAGGGCGAGGGCGCAAAGTTCTGGCTGTTGGCGTTTGACTCGGGGCTGGGCGTGATCGCGCAGGTCGAGAAGGGCGGCGCGCCGGTGGTGGCGCAGCGGGCGGACTGGTACATGAACGATTGCGTGGAACTCTTTACCGATCCGGCCAACAGCGGCGGCAAACCGGCAAAACAGCTCTTTCTGGCGTATCGCAAGGCCGGGGCGGATCTGCCGGCGGCGAGTGATCCGGGTATCCGGATCGGCCGGGCGAAGACCGAAGGCGGATATCTGCTGGAGGCGCTGATTCCGTGGCAGGCGCTGGGCTTTGCGCAGAAGCCGGCGGCGGAGTTCGGGCTGGAGTTCCAGTTGGACTTTGCCGCCGCCGGGCGAGGCCGAACCTTGCAGATGGGGTACGGGACCTCTACCAACGAGGCGTGGATCAACGCCGGGCATTATCTCAAGGCGACGCTGGCGCCGGCGAAATAGCGGCGGGCGAAATCCCGTCCGGGGTATCGCATCGGCGGCGGCGGGGGATATAATACGTCCGAACCCGGCGGAACGTTCCGCCGGCTACGGACGAGGAGGGTGCGCCATGACGCTGGCAAAGGTGGCAAAGAGCGCGGGCGTGGCGATCATGACCGCCAGCAAGGTCTTCAAGAATGACCCGACTGTGCGGTCGTATATTCGCGCACGGGTGCTGGAGGCGGCGAAGGAGCTGAATTACCGGCCGAACTGTCTGGCCCGTGGCTTGCGCAGCAAGTCCTCCAACATCGTTACCATTGGCATTCAGACCACGGAAAACCCCTACTTCGGCACGCTCGCCGGGGAGATTACCCGCCGCTTGATGGACGCGGGGCTGGCGGGGGTGCTCTGCAACAACACCGGCCGGGTGCGGGAAATCAATCAGGTCGCCTGCGCCTGCGGGACGATTCTGGTCGCTCCGAATCAGGCGATGATCCGGGAGCTGCTGCAGGACAGCCCCAAACTGGTGACCGTTACCTCCCACAACGCCCTGCCCGATGACGCGCCGGAGATCGGCATCGACTTCGCCAGCGCGTATGCGGGGCTGGCGCAATATCTGCGCGATTGCGGGCGGACCCGGATCGGCTATTACGCGCCGGAACAGGAGTGGGGGATCAATTACGCCTGCAAGTTCCGGTATTTGCATGAGGCGCTCGGGCAGCCCGAACCGGCGGCGGGCAAGCGGTTCTTCTCGGCGGCGGAGGCGGTCGCGCAGGCGCTGCGCAAGCAGGGCAGCCTGAACTGTCTGTGCGCGACCAATGATATGCAGGCGGTGGAACTTATGGTGCGGGCGCAGTCGGCGGGATTGCGGGTGCCGCAGGATTTGCTGGTGGTCGGCTGTGACGGGACGCTGTTGCTGCCGGGACTCTGTACCTTGCGGATTGACCTGCCGGAGGTGGCAAGTCGCGCGTTTCTCGCGCTGCAGCGCCTGCTGGCGGGCGAGAAGGTCGCAACGCCCCCGCTTCTGGAGCCGGTTCTCATCCGCAGCCTGTAGCGCCCGGGAGGGGATGCGTAAACGGGCGCGTGGGCGTGAGAGGTGGGCGTATTCAGCGGTTTTCGCGCTGGGTAAGGTTCGCTTGGTGGTGCAGGTCGAGCAATAGGCGGCCCAGGGATTTTTTGATGGAATCGCGGTGGAGGGTGAAGATCGCGGTGAGAATGTAGCTCCACTCGGGATAGTTGATCCCCCGGACCTCGGGGTCGGTGACGCCATTGTGCGGCTTGCAGTGCCGGTCGGTCGCTTCGGCGAGATGGACCCGGCAGACAAACGGCCGCACCTGCCAGATCAGACAGGCGTGATCGCACGGATTCAGGAATATGCAGTTTTGATCTTCTGCGGCCTGATCGTTCCACGTGGATACGCCGGTGTGGTCACCCAGTTCATCCACTTCAATGTAGCGCAGTTGCCGCCGGATTTTATCGTAATCGATTTCGATGGCCTGCTCCCGGCAATACTTCAGAATCAACTCCGCCTCCTCCGAGGTGCAATACACCAGCTCCTGACAGCAGGCGCAGCAGCCCTTGTGGCAGAACGGGGGCGGGTAACCGTAGCGCCGGTCGCGCTCGCCGAGAGCGGTGAGCAGGTCATCCACGATTTTGTGGAATGCGGCCGTCCGGTCTTCCCTCAGGCTCAAATAGCGCTCCGCGACATTCCGCAGCTCTTTCCAGAAAACCTCCGGCGGCAGGCTCGACATCTCCTCATAGAGCGGGCCGTAAAAAAAGAAGTCGCCGCCCCGCAGGACATGCTCATTGACCCAGCGGCGATCCCCGTCGAAGGGCGAGGGCGCCGGGCGGGGCTGGCCGGCGCCGCAGCATTGTTTGAATTTTCTTCCGCTTCCGCAGGGGCAGGGCTGATTACGGCCGGTATTCATCGGTAAACCTCATTAAAAGCGGTCGTCCGCAGGATGTGAATCCGGATCGCCGGCTGTGTGGTTGTCGATTCGCTCGGCCGGATGCTGGCGGTAGGCGAGGCAAAGGAGTTGATACAACTGCGGATGTTGCCGCAGCAGTTCGCACGGCAGGCAGAAGAAGTATTCGCTGCAGACGGCAAAGAATTCCGCTTCGTTGGTGAAGGCATACTCGGGGATATCCGCATTCCGCCAGTCCTGCGGGTTTTTGAGGAACTCCGCGACCAGCGCTTCCCATTCCGGGAGCCGGTCGGCGGGAAGCGTCGGCGGGATGCCGTCGATCGCGCCCCCGGCGAGATCGACCAGATGCGCAAATTCATGGATGGCGACGTTGGTGCGGTCGTGATGTTTACGGAAATCACGCAGGAGGTCGGAGCGGGAGAGGATCAGACTGCCGCTGAAAATATTGCGGTCGCCTACCAGTCCACTGGCATAGAAGGGTTCGTCGGGATCGGGCGTGAAGTGCGCCTCGAATGGTTCGGGACGAATGACGATCACCTCCAGCCGGCCGTATTCCCAGTCGTCAAGGGCAAGGATGGGGATGGTCGCGCCCGCGCCGGTCAGAACGAGGAGCAGGTCTGTGATCTCGACCCCCGCGCCCTCGATTTTTTTTTCGGCAAGGAATACTTGCAGCAGTTGCCGGAAGCGTGTCTGTTCCGGCGGCGGCAGCAGCCGGAAATACTCCACCCGTTCCTGCAGGATCGCCTCCCACTCATCGGGGAAGGGGCGGGCGAGGATTTCACGGCGGCGCTGTACGGCTTGCAATCCTTGGCGGTAGCAGACCAGTGAAATCAGGAGGGCGCAGAGCACGAAGAGGAGCATTGCCAGCGGATGCACGGCCAGCAGCAGCGGCGAGAGCAGAAGCAGTGGCAGCAGCAGCAACAGCGAGCGGACTCGGGCGCGGCGGCGTTCACGTTGTTCAGCCTGCGGAGTGGGAAGCATGGCGGGGTTCCGGTTATTTTCCGGGGATGACCACGCCGCGCCGAAGCAGCAGCGACCCGTCGTAGCGATAGAGGGCGGTGAGGCTCTTAATCGTGTTGATGATGGCGCGCGCCTCGCTCAGACGGCTGTCCATGTAGTTGTTTTGCGCGATCGAGACGGCGATGGCGGTACTTTTGCCGCTCTTCAGTTTTTCCTGTTCCGCGCGCAGCGATTCGGCATAGGACTCGCGGGCGAGGCCGGCAGCCTCGATCTGCTTCTGGTAGCGCAGGATATTGAGAAAAGCCGTGCGGACCTCAACTTGAATCTGCTGCTCGAGATTCTCCATGGCCAGTTTCAACTGCGTCACGTTGACCTGCGCGCTGTCGTGCGCGGCGCGGGCCGCCCGGTTGCCGAGGGCATAGTTGAAGTTGGCTCCGATGCCGACGTTGAAGTTATCGCTGCCGAAGTAAGCGTGCGCGGTGTTGAACGAATTGCCGCCCCCTCCTCCGGCGTTGACGTAGAAATCCAGTTCCGGCAGCAAACCGTTCTTGGTCCGGACAACGGTCAGTTCCCCCCGGCGCAGTTTCAGGCGCGACTGATTGATGTCCGGACGTTTGGTGAGCGCGAGGCGGACGTGGTCATCAACCGGATCAAGCTGCACGACCGGCGTGGTCGGCATGGCATCGAGCGCGAGGGTGTGCAGCCATTTGTTCTCGCCGGAAGGGTTGAGCAGCCAGAGCATCTTCAGGCGGTACTGCTCGTACTGATTGCGCGCCTCGATCAGGGACAGATCGCGCCGCGCAACGGTCGCCTTTGCTTCCGGCAGGTCCGACAGAGGGGACGTTTCGATCTGAATGCGGTTCTGCGTATCGGTCAGTTGCTGTTTGGCAATGCGTAGAGAGTCTTCCAGAATTTCGATTTCCCGCGCCGTCAGAACAAGATTCCAGTAGGTTTCCTCGACGTCCACGATCAGCGACTCGGTGAAGTTTTGCAACTGGTAACGGGAGATGTCGAGATCCAGCCGCGCCTGCCGGATCGAGACGAGGTTGACGGCCAGTCCGAATCCCTTCAGAAGCGACTGGCTGACGTTCACGCCGGCGGACCCGTCCCAGCTCTGGCTGGAGGTGCGTGTGGTGTTGTAGCTCCGGTTGAAGCTGTCGTCGACCCCGGTGTCGAGCGTGACGGTTGTGCCAGTGGGGGCGAACTGCGTGAGGCCGGCGGTGAAGCTGTCACTGGTGGATTCGCTGGTGCTGCCGCTGGTGCCGGCGGCACCGGAGGTGTGATCGCGGTCGTACATCGTCCGCGAGAGGCCGAGGGCCAGCGTGGGATCGAAGGCGGCGCGCGCGGTTTGTACGGCGTTGGCGGCCAGCTGCGGCAGTAGACTTTCGGAGCGCAGTTCGATGTTGTTCGACAGCGATTGCAGAACTGCGTCCGCCAGCGTCAGCGACAATGCGCCGGGGTCTCCCCGCGCCTGCCCTAATTGAGGCGGCTGGCTGGCTGGCGTTTTCGCCGGGAGCGGGCCGCCCTCCCGCAGGGCTGCGCTTGGGGCGTCGGCGGGCGTGCCGGAAGCGGCCGGGGTGGTGATGATGACCTCGGCGGCGGGTTCCGTCGTCGCCGTCACGGACTCTTGCGCCGCAGGAATGACGGCCGCTGGCGCACTGTAGGCGGCGGCTTCGGCGGGTATGCCGGCGGGCGCAGCGGGGACGGTCAGCAGATCTTCCAGGCTTTGCGCCTGCGGTTGATCGGGGGCAGCCGGCGCCGTAGGGCGCAAGACCGCCCGCTGCGCCACCGGCGCATCGTCCTCGATGACGCCGGATGTTTCGGCGGCACACGCAAAGCCGGCGGCAAGCGCAAAGGCGCAGCCGCAGACAAATGCTCGCAATCGGAGAGGAAGTCGGAACGTATCCATATTGCCTACTTACGGCCGGCGTGGGAAGTGTTTCGGGAAATCTGTCAACGAAGTGCGAATACGTTCTTTTTTCGGCCGGTGGATGGGGATAAAAAAATCCCCGTCCGGAAAACGGACGGGGACTGAGCTTGGGGCAGATGTAGCGGGTGCGCGCGCTTAGCGGATCACCTTGTTCAGCGGCAGCTCGATGATGCCCTCGCCGCCGCAGCTCTTGAGGGCGGGGATGAGCGTGCGAACCGCGCTCTCGTCAGCGATGGTCTCGACCGCGACCCAGTTCTGGTCCGCCAGCGGGTTGACCGTCGGGGAGTTCAGGGCGGGGAGGGTCTTGAGCACCTCGTCGAGCCGGGTCTTCGGGACGTTGAGCTTGATGAGCACCTTCTGGTTGGCGTCGAGCGCGCCCTTGAGCATCAGGCAGAGCGCGTCAATCTTCGGTTTCTTCCAGGAATCGGCGTAGGCCGCGGGGTTCGCTATTACCACCGTCACCGACTCCTGCACGGTGTCGATAATGCGCAGGCGGTTGGCGCGCAGGCTGCTGCCGGTCTCGGTCACATCCACGATCGCATCGGCAAGGTACGGCACCTTGACCTCAGTCGCGCCGTGCGAGAACTCGACGGTGACATTCACCCCATGCTGGGAGAAGTAGCGCTTGGTCAGCCCCACGACCTCGGTGCTGATGACCTTGCCTTCGAGGTCCTTGGCGCTGCGGTAGTTGCTGTCTTCCGGAACCGCCAGCACCCAGCGCACCGGGCGGCGGGTCGCCTTGGCGTAGACCAGGCGCTCCAGTACATCGACCTTCGACTCGTTCTCCAGAACCCAGTCGAGGCCGGTGATTGCAACGTCGAGGGTGCCGCGTTCGACGTAACGGCTCATCTCCTGCGGTCGGGCGAGCATCGCGCCGATTTCGGGGTCGTTGCACTCGGGGTAATAGCTGCGGGAGCTGGCGTTAAACTCCCAGCCGGCTTTGCGCAGCAGCGCGAAGGTGGATTCCTGCAGGCTGCCCTTGGGCAGGCCGATCTTCAACTCTGGCATTTTGTATCAATCCTCATTCAATCAGGTTTCACGGTGGTCGCCGGGTCTTTGCGCCGGCTTCCGGGGAGCGCCGGTCTGGCCCGCGGGCCGCCGGAGAAGCTGTACGATTTCTATGCGTAACCCCGGATTCAACAATACTTCAGGCCTTGGCGGTTTTGACCGCCGCCGTATGTCGGTTGCTGATGCGGCTGGAGGCGCGCGCCGGAGTCTCGGCCGGTTTGCTTTCCATTACCTCGATGTCGAGGTAATGCAGAATCTTCGCGGCGTTCTCATGGTCTTCGGTGGAGAGCAGTTTCTGCAACTGCTCCTTGGTTCCGTTGCGACCGATCACCTCGTGCTTGCGCGCCGCCGTCACCAGTTCGGGGGTGATCGGAGGCGTCATGCCCGGCACACACTGAAAAAGCAGAACCTGCAGCCCTTCCTTGGGCAGATTGCGATCCAGCTCGCCCAGCGCCTTCTTGGCTTCGGTGACCTTCAGATCCTTCATGAATCCCAAGCTCAATTCGCCGCGCAGATCGAAGAGGCGGTGGAACATATCGCGCAGCCGGATGGCCGCCTTGTCGGAGAACGGTGCAGGGTCGAAGGTGCGGGCAATTTCGACCCAGCGGGCGACCCGCGCCTCATTGAAGTCCGCAAAGAACGTGAGCAGGCGCTTCATCGCCTTTTCCGCCTCCGTCAGGGGCATGCCGCAATCGCAGAGCAGCATCAGGACCAGACGGTCCAACGGGTCCATGAACTTGGGTTTGAGCGAACTCTTTTCCAGCTTCTTGACCAACGGCTCGAGCGTTTTCGCCGCAGCTGCAACCATACCTGCTCTCCGATCTTGACCGGCGTCCTCCCCGGCCCAGCCTCCGTCGAACGGACGCCAAGCGCAGACTGACGGGAGCGACGCGGGGGTCGAATCCTGTATGTGGTCCTGCGGCATCCGGCCGGAAGCCTTGGCGCGCGGGGACCGTTGAATTGGCTAACTATAGCCGAAGCGCGTGGTTGTGTCAAGACGTCCTTGCCCTTGCGATGCGGCCGCTCGGGGCAACCGCAGGAAAAATTCAACCGCGCAAATTGGAGGTAACTGCCGGATTTTATGAGGATGCGTCTATAAACGGCATGGGGTTGCGCGCGGCGAATCCGCGCCAACGTCGTGGCGGGAACGCGTTGCCGCCCGCGTTCTTTTCAGCGCAGAGCAACATACAGGAAAAAATTCGAAACGGCACTCAGAGCGGGGGACGGGAACGGTTGAGCCGCTGGTTGATCGCTTGCCGGGTGATGCCCAGCAAATGCGCGGCGGCCGCCTGATTCTGGTTGGTCCGGCGCAACGCCTCGACCAGCAGCATCTGCTGCGCCTGCCGCAGCGTCGGGAGGATGGGGAGATTGCGGTACAGGTCGGGCGGAACCAGTCCAATCCGGGCGGGCGCGTCGCGCAGCAGATCCTGAAACAATTCCGAAGACAGCACCTCGCCGTTCATGCGGCCGACGGCGTCGTGCATCAGGGCGCGCAGTTCGCGGACATTGCCGGGGAAGCTGTATTCATTGAGACGCTCCAGCGCCTCGGCGGAAATGTCGGGGCGGGCGCGGTTGCGGGTCGCGCAGGCTTCGTCGAGAAAAAAATCCGCCAGCAGCGGGATGTCGCCCGTCCGCTCCCGCAACGGGGGGACGTTGACATGGTGGGTGCGCAGGCGGAAATACAGGTCTTTGCGGAACCCGCCCTCGCGCAGGCGCGCGCTGAGGTCGCGGTGGGTGGCGGTGACGACACGCACATCGCAGCGCCGGGGAGCGTCGGAACCCAGCGGGAGGTATTCCCCCTCCTGCAGCAGACGCAGCAGCTTGACCTGCGAATTCGGGCTGAGGTCGCCGATTTCGTCAAGAAATAACGTCCCGCCCTCGGCGCGTTCGATCAGGCCGCCGCGCCGGTCGAGCGCCCCGGTGAAGGCCCCGCGCAGATGGCCGAACAGGGTATCGCTGAAGGCGTCGTCATCGAGTCCGGCCACGTTGACGGCGACGAGCGCCCCCGGCCGGCGACTGAGGGTGTGCAGGGCGCGCGCCACCAGCTCTTTCCCGGTTCCGGTTTCGCCGGTGATCAATAACGGTTCGGGCGATTCCGCGATGGCTTCGAGATACTGAAACAGCAGGTGCATGGCGCGGTCGGCGGTGATGAACCCGCTGAAGGCCTCGGGATTGCGGACGCAGGAGGTGAATAGCACCTGTTCCAGATGGCTGTTGACCCGTTGCAGATTGCGCAGGCTCAGGGTCTGGTGGACGAGTGCGACAAGCTGGCTCTGGTGGGTGGACTTGAGCAGATAATTCGCGGCTCCGAGCTGCATGCAGCGCACGGCAAGGTCGACTTCGTCGGAGGCCGTGAGCATCACCACCGGAATCTCCGGGTGCAGCCGGCGGATCTGTTCCAGCAGCCGGTCGCCGGAGAGCTTCGGCATGGTCACGTCCAGCAGAACCATCTCCACCGGCTGGCGCTCCAGCAGAGGGATCACATCGTCGGGATCATGGCAGAAGAGCAGGTTGTTGAGGCCGACATAGCGCAACGCCGTGGCGAAGCTGCGGACCCAGGCTGCTTCATCGTCCACCAGCAGCAGGGGATGCGCGGGGTGTTGTCGCTCTGACATCATTTTCCTCTCGGACTATCCGTACATCCGGGTATCGCCCCGCGCCTTCGTGGTGTCTGATCCGGCCGGCCGCGTCCGCGCTTGTTGCAACGGGCAACAAGCGTTCCTGCGCATTCGACGTTCGGCGGGGCTGGCGGCAAGCGTGGATTGGCGCGTGTATGTGGGGAGTCATCTCCCGGCTGCCTATGGTATTATTGTTCCGCACGCAAGTCAATTCGTTTACTGATGACATTGCAATTTTTGCGGAAATACCTGTGCTTTTATTGTCAAGAAAACTTGCCGGACGTAAATGCGCATTGCGTTTTTTTTATCTTTACAGCGGAGCGGGGGATATCGGTACGGGGTGGGTTGATTTACGGCCGAATGTCAATAAACCTTGCTTGCGGCGAATGGTATTCCGTTTTGGTTGATGCGATACGCCGGGCATTCCGTTGTCTGTGAAAAAGCCCGATTATGTTGGAACATCATTTGCTACAAGATGATCGTTTTGTCGTGGTGTGATCTGATACAAGCAGAAGCGCGAAAGCGTGTACGCCGGCGGAAAGAACGGTGCGGTCGCTGATGGGATGGGGACTCGGCCCGTGGGGCGGCGGTGGTCTGGGGGCTTTGAGCGGGGTGGGGGGATCGAATGCGTGATGCGGATGAGAAGGCGGACTTGGCGGCATCGGGAGAGGTTTTGCAGCCGCGGTTGATGGCGGGCATTATTCATGAGTTCAACAACATGCAGGCTTGCGCGGTGGGGCGGCTGGAGCTGGTGCTCAATAGCGGGGCGCTGGATGGACGGGATGCGCGGTTGTTGCGCGAGGCGGAGGATGCGCTTGATCGCGGCCGGCGGGTTGCGGAGCTGATTCTGGAACTGGCGTCGGGGCGGGTGCTGGGCAAGCGGCTGGTGCTGGCGGAGGTGCCGATCCGGCGGGCGTTGACGATGCTGGAGCCGGAGCTGGCGTGGTGCGGCGCGGAGGTTTCGCTCGATTTGAGCGGCGAAGTGTGCTGGCTGAACGAGGATCTGGTGACGCACGCGGCGGGGAATCTGATTTCCAACGCGCTCCGGGAGGTGAGCGGAGGCGATTGCAAGCGCATTGAGGTCCATTGCCGCACCGACGGACAGCGGATGGAGCTGCGGGTGGCCGACTCGGGACGGGGCTTTCTGCCGGAGCAACTGGAGGAGTTGAAGCGGCCGTTGCAGGAGTATTGCGTGGGCGGCGGCGTGGGCGGCCGGTGGAATCATCGCAAACGATTTGGCTTCGGACTATTCCTGACCCGCTGGATTGCGCTGGTGCATGGAGGATCGGTGACGTTTGAGAACCGGGAGGCCGGCGGCGCGCTCTGTACGTTTTGCCTGCCGACGGATTGCAACGAGCCCGGCAGGCAGGCGTTGCAGCCGGGAAAAAGAGAGATGGCGGCCGGTGAGCGCGGGTGCGAGTAGGCGTGCCGGGTTGCGTCACAGGCGGCACGGGGTGCCGGTGGGATGGAATGCGTGCGGGGAAGGGGCTATCAATGGATTCGGCTGGAGGGGGAACGTTGGATTTTGCGGTGCAGAGGGGGTGGACGGGGCCGGTGGAGAAGGGGGCGGCGCTGATTGAGGGGGACTTGTCGCGCCTGATCCAGAAGCCGGTCTTCGTCCGGGTGTCGCATCTGCTGCAACTGCCATTGCCGGAGATCTCCGGTGTGTGCGGGGGGGATACGACGGAAGAGGCGATCGGGATGCTCTGCCGCATCGGGGGCGGGAGGGAAGGCTGCGGGGCGTTGTGGTTTGCGCCGGCGGACGGGGCGGCGCTCTTTGCGCTGCTGTTGCGGAATGCCGCGTCGTGGGCGGAGGCCGGCAAGGGTGTAGACGAGGAGGGCTGGCTGGCGTTGTTGCGGCGTGCGGTGATGGAGGAGACGGCGAACATCGTGCTGGGGGGCTTCCTGAAGGGATTTTCCGCGGCGTCGGGAATGGCGCTGACGCAGGGCGTGCCACAGTTGGTAAGCGATACGGTCGGAGCCATTCTGGATGAACTGGTCTTATCGGCATCCGAAGACACCCCGCGGGTACTGGCCCTGCGCCTGCGTATTTTATGCGCCGGACGGCAGGCAACCGGGCATGTGCTTTTTGTCTTTGACCGGGCGGCTCTGGCCCGGCTTGATTGCCAGCCCAACGGCTGAGCGGCTCTGCGCCGCCCGGAGTCGGGCGGCACAGATCAGGACTCTTTGCGCAGGATGTCGGCAATGGCTTGCGAGAGTTCTGCGATGGTGTAGGGCTTGCGGAGAAAGCCGGCGGCTCCGAGGCCGATAAGATTTTGAACCGCCTCTTGCTCGCCGTACCCGGAGGCGATCAGGATCGGGACTTGCGGCGCAATCCGGCGCAAAATCGGGAAGACATCCTCCCCGCCGGCCTTGGGCATAATCAGATCCAGAACAATCAGATCCACCTCCTGCGCGCGCTCCTGAAGCGCGCGCATTCCCGCCTCGCCGTCATCAGCCAAACAAACGCGATAACCGATGCCGGTCAGCAGTTCCTGCGCCAGTTCACGGATTAGGGGATCATCCTCGATGATGAGAATGGTGTGTTCGCTCTCCGCGCCGGGGATGGCCGGGGGAGCTTCGTTTCGGGGCGCGTCATCGGTGAGCGGAATCAGCAGCCGGAAGGTGGAGCCTTGCCCCGGATTGCTGCTGACGCAGACCGCCCCCGCGTGTTGCTTCATGGTGCCGTATACCGCCGGCAGTCCGAGTCCGGTTCCCCGTCCGACCTCCTTGGTGGTGAAAAACGGATCAAAGATGTGCGGTAGCACCTCCGGGACGATCCCGGTTCCGGTGTCGCTTACGGACAACTCGGCGTACATCCCCGCCGGAACCGGATACCGTTCGGAGGCTGCGTGTGGCACGGTGACTTCGGTGATGCGGGTGGAGAACCGCAGGCGCCCGCCGCCGGGCATGGCGTCCCGGGCGTTGACGGCCAGATTCAGAATGGCGGTTTCAAGCTGGGCCGGGTCGCCGGTGACCATGGCCGGGCCGGGGGCAAGGTCGCAGGCGATTTCAATGCGCTTGTCGATGGAGTGTTCCAGCATCAGGCAGACATTGCGGACCGCCCCGTTCAGATCGACCGCCACCGTTTGCATATTTCCTTTGCGGGAGAAGGCGAGGAGTTGTCGCGTCAGTTGCGCGGCGTGTTCGGCCGCAGACTCGATCATCGTGACATAGCGGAAGTGATGCTCGGCCGCCGGCAGGTGCTCGCGCAGAAGCTGCGCGCCGCCGAGGATGGCGGTGAGCGCGTTGTTGAAGTCATGCGCGACGCCGCCGGCGAGCCTTCCTACCGCCTCCAGTTTCTGCGCCTGCCGCAGCTCCTCCTCCAGCCGGTACTGCTCGGTCACGTCTCGGAACACCAGCACCACGCCGACCATCGTCCCCGCAGCATTGCGGATCGGCGCGCCGCTGTCGGCAATCTGCCGTTCGCAACGGTCCCGGCAAATCAGGACGGTGTGATTAGCGAGACCCACGATCCGGCCTTCCTGCAGCACTTTTTCGACGGGACTTTCCGCTGCCTGCCGGGTTTCGGCGTTGACGATCCGGAAGACCTCGGGCAGCGGACGTCCGGCGGCTTCGGCCAGCGGCCAGCCGGTGAGCAGCTCCGCGACGGGATTCATGTTGCGGATCAGACCGCCGGCGTCGGTGACGATGACCGCGTCTCCGATGGACTGCATGGTGATGTGCAGGTCTTCTTCGCTGCGGCGCAGCGCTTCGTTGGCGCGGCGGCGGGCGCGGCCGGCGAGCAGCAGGACTCCGCCCAGAACGCCGAGAAATGCAAGCCAGAGCGCTAGCTGCAGTTGTTGCGCTTCCTGCTGCTGGTTGAGCTGCCGGCGGAAGCTCAGGTGCAGGCTGCGGTCGGCCTGATCGGCCAGCCGGGTGAGGTCGTGCAGGATCGGGCGCAAGGCCAGCGAGGATTTGTCCGGATCGTCGGCGTTGTCGGCAAGCTGACGGCTGAGTTCGTCGCGGAAGCGGGAGGCGGTTTTGGCGTATTGATCGAGCGTCTGCGCCAGTTCCGGGTTCTCGGTGGGCAGGCCGTCGAAGTCCGAGAGGGTGCTTCTGCCGTCGCGGCAGTCGGAGATGTCGAGGATGGCCTGATCGACCAGCGCGAGCGCATCCTCGCTCGCAACGGTCGCATTCTGATTGCGTGCGAGCTGCGCAAAGAGATAGCCCTTGATGATCCCGTTGCGGGCCTGCTTGAGATTATCCAGCGCGGGAATGTGGCGGCGGAAGTCGTCGGTCCAGTTGTTGACCGAACGCAGGTAGGCAAAGCACGAGGCCAAGGCGATCAGGGAAAGTGCGATAAGAATCCCCGCGCTTTCGCCGGGAAAACGCAGCCTGCCGGCTCCGTTCGCGGCGAGGGGGCGTGGGAGGCGGGGCGGGGTCATGGCTCGTCTCCTGCCGTGGGAAGCGGCGGGAGCTCACCGCTGAAGCCGAAGGAACGCAGCAGCGCGCCGTATTCCGCGGAGTTCAGGAACTCGCGCAGATGATGGTCGAATTCCTTGCGGAAGTTGACATTCTGCTTGCGGAAGGCATAGGCCGCCAGGGTCGGCGTGGCCCCTCCGGCGGGATACCCGGCCAGAGCTTCCAATCCGGTGTCGCTCTGGGCGACATAACGCAGGGTTGGCAACGTAAGGGCGAGGGCGGCGGCCCGTCCCTCGCGGACCGAGGCGATGCCGCTGCGCGCATCCGGCACCGGCAACAGGCGGTGGGGGGGGATGTGCAATTCAAGGAAAAGCCGCTCTTCAAACGCCCCCTGAATGACGGCAATGCGTTCGCTGGTGCGCTGCGCGGCATCGGCGTAGCCGGTGAACCGGGCCGGGTTGCCCTTGCGTACGAGCAGACCGGATTCGATTGCCGCAACCGGCAGTGAGAAGGAGGCGCGAGTCTGTCGTTCGGGGGTGATGACCATGCCGCTGGCGATGATGTCGCACCGGCCGGCGTTGAGGTCATCCAGCAGCGAACCGAACTCTCCTTGCATCCACTCAATGCGGGGGATGCCCATCCTTTGCAGAACCTTGCGGGCGATCTCCGGCCAGGCGCCGGTAACGGTGCCGTCGGGGGAGACAAAGGCGTAAGGCGCCTCGGGCGCATACCCCAGCCGGACGGCTCCGGTGCGAAGGGCCCGTGCGGTCAGGGACTCTGAGGATTGACGCAGGGCCGGTATGCAGAACGCCCCAATTCCGGCGAGAACCAGAAGGAACACGGCGTAAAGGATAAGGTCGCGGCGGGCACTGGTCATAATGCCTCCGGAAATGTGTGACTGGAAGTATCCGCTGCCCGAATATAAACGCCGCGGGCGGGATCTGTCAACGGAAAAAATTGAACCGCGCGGCACTGGTTCGGGCAATCGCACGAATCACGCAACCGTGCAATCGTCGCGGAGGCTGCGCGGGGCCTCTCGCTCACGGTGGTCTCTGGAACGGGGGCGTTGGCAGGGTATCCGAGAAAACGCACGCACCAGCGGGAACCGGTGCGTGCGGGGCGCATTGTGCGGAAGGGGGCCGGGACCTCAGGTGTACTGGTAGAGCGCCTCATTCATCAGGAATATGGTCTGCTCGATGTCGCGGATGGATTCGGCCAGCGCCTGCCCCATGAAGTCGAAGCGCGCCATCCGTTCGATCCGTTCGCGCCGTTCGATCTGTTCCTGTTCGGAGAGAATTTCATTCCAGAGGTGGCAGGCGGTGACGAGGCTGATGAGTACCGCATCGCGCGGATCGGGAATGGTGTCGCTGGCGGTCACCTCCCGCAGGCGTTGTTTGACCTCGGTGATCTCGCGGTTGTCGGCCATCGGATAACGCCGCTGGCGGAAGACCCAGAGGATTTTGCGGTCCTCGATTTTCAGGACGTTTTTCCGAACGAGTCCCTCCAGCACCTTTTCCTCCAGGCCGGTGAGCGTTTCGGTCAGGAGGTTGAGCCAGTAGACGATCGGCTTGTCTTCAGCGACCTTGCTCAGCTCGTGCAGCACTTCGTCCAGAACCGGATCGCCCAGCGGCGTCGTGTCGCAGACGTAAAGCGTATGCGGCCCGTCGTCGAGTTTGCCCAGAAAGGACAACTCCAGAAGCGTCGCCGCCGCCAGAGCGGTGTCGACCGTTACGCGGGGCAGCTCTTTGATCTTGCCGGAGTTGTCATCCAGCGCCAGCAACAGGATTTCTTCGGGAAAGGATAGCATCAGGTCGCCTCCGGCTTTTGCCGTTGTCAATTCGTCACATCCTCTTATAATAAGTAAATGCGGCAGTCGGGCAAGTTAAAAATTCACCAGCGCCCCGGCGGGGCAGGGAGAACGGATGATTGTTCCAGAGCTTCTGGCTCCGGCCGGGGACCTCACCAAACTCAAGGTCGCGCTGGCGTACGGCGCCGATGCGGTGTATGCCGGGGCGGCGGGTTTTTCAATGCGTCCCGATTCGGCGTCGCTTTCCGTCGAGGGGATGCGGGAGGCGTTGGCGCTGACGCATGCGGCCGGCAAGCGGCTGTACGCCGCGCTCAACAGCATGCTCTTTGAGGCGGAATTGCCGGCGGTGGAGGTGTGGCTGCGGCAGATGCGCGGAGCCGGGCTTGACGGGCTGATCGTGTCCGATCCGGGGGTATTCGCGCTGGCGCGGCGGCTCCTGCCGGATGTGCCGCTGCATATTTCGACGCAACTGTCGACGGCCAACCGCGAAGCCGCGCTCTTCTGGCGGCTGGCGGGTGCGACGCGGGTGATCTTGGCGCGCGAGTGCGACCTGCAGACGGCGCGGAGCATTGCGGCGGGGAGGGAGATCGAAACAGAGATTTTTGCGCATGGCGCGATGTGCATGGCGGTGTCGGGGCGCTGCCTGATGTCGGCCCATCTGGCGGGGCACAGCGCATCGCGCGGCGAGTGTAAACACGCCTGCCGCTGGGAGTATCAACTGGTGGAGGAATCGCGGCCGGGGCAGACCGTGCCGGTGTTCGAAACGGGGCGTGAGACGATCTTTCTTGGCAGCCGCGATTTGTGCCTGATCGAACACATCCCGGCTCTCTGCGACACGGGGGCGGCGGCGCTCAAGATCGAGGGGCGGATGAAGAGCGAATATTACCTTGCCGCGACGGTAAGGATATACCGGGCGGCACTGGACGCCTATGCGGCGCATCCGGAAGGGTGGCAGGCTGATCCGGCCTGGCTGGCGGAACTCTGTTCCGCGAGTCACCGCCCGTTCTGCAGCGGGTTTGCCTTCGGCTATCCCCAGAACGAACGCGGCCGCATGCAGTGCAACAACAAGTATGCCGCCACCCATGAGTATTGCGGCTACGTGACGGAGCAGGGGGGGATTCAGGTAAAGAATCCGTTCGCGCCGTTTCAGGAGTTGGAATACTTTACTCCTCAGGGCGGGACGGGCGTGGTGCGCTGCGGCCGGATATGCTCCGTCGACGGCACGGAGTGGCCGCTGGCGCGACCGGGAAATGAGGTGAGGGCGGAGTATTCCGGCGGGCGGCTGCCGGCGTGGACGATGCTGCGCCGGCCGGCTGGCGTCCGGGGGGAGTGAACGGGCGGGCCGCATTTGCGGACCTTACGCGGGAACCTTTTTGGCAGTTCCCCGAAGCGACGCGGGAGGGCGGATGTACGCTGTAAAAAGAGATGTTTGCCTGCGCCGTGTTCTTTGTGATCGCGCGGCGCAGTACAGGCGAATCGTGGCGCCGCGCTGGGGGGAAACCAGCGGGACTTCGCGGGGAAGACTTGCTTCCGGCCTGATGTTAAGCGCGCTTCCCGGAATCGACTCCCGCACGTCGCTCCGCAACGGTGGACGCGCTGCGGGCAGCCCTTATTTCTTTCCGGCGGCCGCGGCGTAGCGCATCTGCAGGTCGCAAATGGCGGCCTCAAGGTATTTCGCTTCCTCCGGCGTCAGATTCCCGGCTGTTTTCTGCTGGAGGATGCCGAGCAGATCGATGGAGTATTTGGCGTTGGGCAGATCAATGACCGTCGAACGGGTAATGGGATTTTCCAGCATCCCCAGATGCATCAGCGTCTGGGCGGCCATGCCGGAGAGAAACTGGAGGAAGGAGGCCGGGATTTCCTTTTGGGCTGGGCTTGCAGCCGAGGTTCGGACGGATTCGGGCGTAGCGGACATTTCAGCTCCTTGTCTGGAGGGCGGGAAGCTCGGGAGTATGCCGGAGCGCGTCCTGTAACACCTGTTCGCATCCGGCTCCTTCGGCCTCTCCCGAGAAATTCAGAATGATGCGGTGGCGCAGACATGCTCCGGCCGCCGCGCGGACATCCTCAAAGCACGCATGCACCCGTCCTGCCGCCAGCGCCCGTTCCTTGGCCGCCAGCAGGAGCGCCACGCCCCCGCGCGGGCTGGAGCCGTAGCGGACGAACTGTCGCGCAAGGGGGGCGGAATGTTCGTTGTCCGGTGCAGTCGCCAGTACCAGCCGGGCAGCGTAATCCGTCACCTCCGGCGCAACGAGCACCTGTCGGATAACCTCCCGCCAGCGCAGGAGGTCTCCCGCGGCCAGAGCCGATGACGCGCCGCGTTGCGAGACCGACCCTACGGCATTTGCCGCATGGGTCGCCCCAACTTCATCGGCTGCTCCGGTTACTCCGGTCGCACCGGTCGCACCGGTCGCACCGGTCGCACCGGTCGCACCGGTCGCACCGGTCGCACCGGTCGCACCGGTCGTACCGGTCGTACCGGTCGTACCGGTCGTACCGGTCGCGCGATCAAGGATAAGGCATAGCTCCTGACGCGCCGGTGGGGCAACGATGATTTTTTGCAGAAAGCGGTCGAGTTGCGCTTCGGGCAGCGGATAGGTTCCTTCCATCTCCACGGGGTTCTGGGTGGCGAGGACAAAGAAGGGCGAGGGGAGGGAACGCGTGGTACCGCCGGCGGTGACGGTGCCGTCCTGCATCGCTTCCAGCAGGGCGGACTGGGTCTTGGGGGTGGCGCGGTTGATCTCGTCTGCGAGTACGACCTGTGCGAACACGGGGCCGGGGCGGAAGACCAGTTCATAGCCGCCTCTGCCGGTTTCCTGCAGAACGTTGGCGCCGGTGATATCGGCGGGCATCAGGTCGGGGGTGAACTGAAGGCGGGCGAAGGAGAGGTTGAGCGCACCGGCGAGGGTGCGCACCAGCAGGGTCTTGCCCAGTCCCGGCGCACCTTCGAGCAGACAGTGGCCGCCGCAGAAGAGGCACGACAGCGCCCCGTCGACGGCCGCATCCTGCCCCACCAGCGCCTTCGCAATCTCCGCCCGCAGCCGCTGCCGCAACAGCGCGTACTGCTCCGCGATTCCTTCCATCGTCAACGCCTCCATGCGCTTTCACGCCCGCACCGCAGGTTATTGTTCAATCCAGACAACAGGCAAGCCGTCCGCACCGGATATTTCGTTCCTGCGCTCTTGCTCAACAAAGACCTTTGTAAGCGGCAGGCCGTGCAATGGCGCTAAGTCCGTTACCGATGTTTTGAGTAAATCCAGGCATTTAAGCTTCGAGTGCTGCAACGCGGATAAATCCGCAACCTTGGTTTGCGATAAATCCAAAACCTCCAGCGGCATGCCGGATAAAACCGTAATATCATCCACGCGCGTGCCGCTCAGGTTAAGCTCTCGCAACGGCATATTGCGCAGGGCCGATAGGTCTTTGACCGGATTGTTCGCGAGCGAAAGAACGATCAGCGGCATTCCCTGCAGAGGCGTTATGTCGTCAACCGTCCCCCCATCCAAGGATAAATGAACCAAGGGCATGCCTCGCAATGGAATCAAAGACCGAATCCGGCAGTCACTGAATTCCAAAGAAATCAAACGCATGGACGATAAGGCAGCGATATCCCCTATGGGGTTATCGCGCAGATCAAGCTGCGTCAGTGGCATCCCGCGAAGCGGGGAGATATCCCGAATATCGCATCCCCGCGCATACAGGCGATTTAAGGGCATTCCCCGCAGATACTCAAGGCGAATATGGGGATTGTCGTAGACATAAAACTCTTCCAGCGGCAATCCAATCAGCGGGGTAAAATCGACAATGCTTGCATCAAAATCACAGAAATTTAGGATGTGAATATTCCATTCGCTCCACGGGGTAACTTCCGTGTGCCCCCGGTCATCCATAAACAAGCCGTCGGGTTGCTTGGTCATCCGCGCCAAGCCAGCGGTGTTTTGGCGATAGAGGGATTCCCAGAATTGCTGACGACGTTGCTGCAGCACCCAAACTCGTATCTCGTTCCCATAGCTGGGCTCGAGCTTCCAGCATACCAGATAAGTCCCGCCTGCGAACAGCCCCAGCAGGATAGCGACGCTGAGCATCCAGATCGCGACGGTCCCGCTTGTCACGGACCTGTGCATTTGACTCTGCCCTTTCGCACGGTGACGTTCGGGAATGCAGCCGGTTAGCGATCTTTGTTGTAGCCGAGGGCGCGGGCCTTCTTCTCGTTGTCTGCCGCCTTCGCTTCGTCCTTCTCTACGCTCAGCCCCTCGCGGTACATGATCGCCAGCCTCTGGAAGGCGCGCGGGACGTTGCGCTTGGCCGCCTGATCGTACCACTTGAACGCTTCGGCGTTGTTGGCCGCCGTCCCCCAGCCGTTCTGGTAGGCCAGGCCAAGATTGAGCATCGCGTTGGCGTATTCCTTATTCGCGGCCTCCTTGTACCACTGCAGCGCCTGCGCCGGGTCCTTCTCGACCCCTTTGCCGCCGCCATAGCAGACGCCGAGACTGTTCATCGCCGCCGCATTGCCGTCGGTCGCCGCCTTGCGGTAGAACTCCACCGCCTTGACTGGCTCATTCAGGCCGTAGTAGTAGACGTTAGCCAGATTGTTGTGGATGTATCCCTGCTGTTCGGCCGGCAAATTCGGCGCCTTGAGCGCGCGTTCGTAGTCGGAGAGCGCAAGGCTGAACTGCCCGGCGGCGGCGTAGGTGTCGCCCCGGTTGATGCGCAACTGGATGTTCTCCGGATCAAGATCAATCGCGCTGCTGTAGGTCTGGATGGCGCCGGGCAGATCCTTGCTCTGGCGTTTGGCGTCACCTTCCTGCAGCAAAAGCTGCGCCTGCTCGCGCGGGCCGGCTTGCGTGCTTTCCGGTTTCGGCGGCGTCGGCGCGTCTTGCGGCTTGGGCTTGAGCGCGCCCGCTTTCGCCCGCAGGTTCAGGGCGTCCGCGTTCGCCTCGAATCCCTTCACCTTGAGCGATTCGGTTGCAATGGCCTCCGCCGCCTCGTATTGTCCGAGATCGAACAGCCGCTTGGCTTCGGAGAAGGTCGCGTCGAACTCCGCCTTGCGCCGGAGCGCTTCGGGATCACCACCGGTGATGACGCCCGGCATCGCGTTGGGATTGTTCGGCTGCGCCTGTTCGAGCGGGGTCTTGGCCTTCGCCAGTCCCAGCAACTGCAGCGCGGCAGGGTCGTCGACATAACCGGGGAGCTTGAGCGCCATCCCCAGCACTTTTTCCGCCTGTTCCCATGCCTGATTGCTCAGGTGCATTTTGGCGGCCAGAATCAGGTCGTCGTACAGCTTGGCGTTTTTCTGCCGGTTGAGCAGCTTCGCTTCGGGACTGTTCTGCTCCAGCGCGATGGCGGTCTGCGCCGCCGCCAGCAGTTGCCGCGCGGCCTGATCGTCTTCAAAGCCCTTCATGCCGAGAATGATCTTCGCAAGCTGTTCGGCGGCGGAATAATTCTTCTGGGTCAGGAAGGTCTGCGCCTGCGCCATCGCCACCCGGTAGCTGTCCATGTCCCGTTCGCCGCTGGCGGGCGCCTTCGCTTCCGGTTGCGGCTGGAGCTGCGCCAGCGCGACGGCGTCCTGAGCCTTGAGCGCCACCCCTTCGCCGATCTTGGCTACCGGGTCGCTCTTGAAGCCTTCCAGCGTGAGCGCGTACTGGTACAGGTAAATCGCCTGCGGCCACTGGCGGTCACGCAACTTATTCGATGCCTGCGCCAGCACCGCCTCGAAGTCCGACGACTTGACCGGCTCGGTCGCTTTGCGCCGGCCTTCGATGGCGCTTCGCATTCCTGCCTCCGCCGCCGAGGTATCGCTGGCCCCGGGCAGGGAGAGCGCCATCCGGAATGCCTGCTCCGCCATGCCCCATTTCTGCTGCGCCAGTTGCGCCTTGCCCTCGGACATCAGCGCGTTGTATTCCTTGCGGAACATATCCGGGGTAATGCCGGGGATCGCGGGCGCGGCCGGCGTCTTTGGCGCGGCGACCGGATCGCTGGCCGGCGGCTGTGCCGGCTGCGCGGTCTTCGGCTCGCCACGGTCCGGGAGAACCGGGTTTCTGTCGTCAACCTTGGCGGGCGTCTTCTCGGGTTCCGGGGATACATCGAGCGACGGCAGCGGCGGGAGCCTGTCCGCGATCGCTTCGGCATCGTCGATCTGCTGCTGAGCCGCCGCGAGCGCTTCCTTGACCTGCGGGTGGCTCTCGTAGCCCGTTACCAGTTGTGCCAGCACGAAGGTCCGGCGCGCCGATGCCGCCTCCTTCTTGTCCAGCAGCTTCCGGCCTTCGTCGAGGATCGAGCGGAACTGTTGCTCGAGTTCGGTCTTCAACTCCTGCTTGCTCTGCTCCGGCGGTTGTGGCTTGAAGAACCCCAGCCCCGGCAGGGCCAGCGCGGGATCGTCATCCTTGTCCACCCGGCCGCCGAATTTCTGCATCAGGTCCTTGGCTTTGTCGGCGTTCTTCTCCACGCCCCGGCCGCGCTGGTACAGGTCGGCCAGACGTCCGAAGGCGCGCAAATACCCCGCTTCGGCGGATTTCTGGAAGAACTCCGCCGCCCGGCTGTAATCGCGGTCCTTGCCGCTGGCAGTGTAATAGAACAGCCCGAGGTTGAAGAGCGCGACGCCCGAGTTGTTCTTTGCCGCCTGCTCCAGCAGGGCCAGCGCCTGCTTCTCGTCGCGCTCCGCGCCCTTGCCGCGCCAGAAGGCGATGGCGAGGTTGTTCGCCGCTTCGGCGTCTCCGGCATCGGCGGCCAGCTTCAAGTGCTCCACGGCTTTGTTGTTGTCCACCTCCACGCCCGGCCGGCGCAGGCCGCGGCCGGCGGGGTTGAAGAGCAGCCAGCCCTGTGCGCCTTCGGCCCAGGCTTTATGCGCCGGGGTGGCGGCTGAGTTCTGTGCAAGCTGCCCGAGATCTTCGAGCGCGGCTTCGTATTTCTCCTGCTGCAGCAGCACCAGCGCTTCGCCCGCCAGCGCATCGGGCAGGCCCGGCTGCTTTTCCAAGATGCGGTTGAAGCTGTCGAGCGCTTTGTCGAGGTTGTTCGACTTGAGGTACGCCATCGCTCTTCGGATGGCGGCATCCGGCTTGGCGGGATCGGCCACCATTGCCCGGCCGTATTCCTGTACCGCTTCCTGCGCCTGATTTTTCGCCATTAACTCGTCGCCCCGGCGCAGGCTGTCGGCGTATTCGGTGGAGCGCCCCGTTACCCTTTGCATCGTTCCCGCGAACATCAGCAACTGCCGCGCCAGCGTGCCTCCTTCGAGTCCCCGGACCTTGAGGGCATCCCGGAACACCTGGTCTGCCTCCGCGTATTTCTTCTCGACAATCAGCTTCATGCCGTCGAGCAGCAGATTGTCATACTTGACCCGTTCGGAGTCGGCCGCGCTGCCCTGAATGGCGCGCGCCCGCCCGTCCTGCGCCAGCGGACTTCCGGCATAGCCATCGAGACTGCCGGCCTGATTGAACGCGTCCTCCGCCTTCGACCACTGCCGGGCCTGCAGCAGGATTTTTCCCCGCTCCAGCAACGCTTCGTAGCGGGCCTTGACCGCCGCGTTCTTGCGCTGTTCCCAACGCTCCTTTTTCTGGCGCGCCGCCGCTTGCGTCTTGGCGCGGCCGGCCAGCGCGGCCGGATCGGAGCCGAAGCCATCGATCTGCAACGCCATGTCATAAGCCGCCGCCGCCTCTTCCCAGCGCTCCATTGCTTCCATCTGCTGCGCACCGGCCAGCGCATTCTGAAAGCGAACCTTACGCTGCGCCTTCTCCTGCTCCTGCCGGATGCGGGCCTGATCCGCCTTTGCAAGCTCGGTCTCCGCCTGCGTCTTGCCCTGCAGGGCAAGCGGATTGCTCTCGTAGCCGCGGATGCTCAGCGCCCACGCAAACGAGGCCGCCGCATCCTTCCAGTTCTTCTGTTCAAGCTGGCGTTGTCCCTCGGTGAGCGCGGCGCGGAAGCGGGTTTCGTAAATGGATTTTTGCAGCGTCAGTGCCTGCTCGTCTTTGGCGTAGCCGGGCATGCTGAGTACGCCCAGCAGGGCGGTTTCCGCCGCGTCAAGGTTGCCGGCCGTCAGCATCTGCTGCGCCAGTACCAGCGAAGCCTCCCGTTTCTGAATCCGCTCCAGACTCGTCTGCGCGGCTTTGAGCAGCCCCTCATGTTCCGGCGAGGGCTGAATTTTCTGAGCCTCAGCAAAGGCCGTGATTGCCGCCGGGTAATCTTTGGCCTGCATGGCGGTGTTGCCCTGCCGCACCAGCGTTTCCGCCGTTACCGCGGGTTGTACGGGCTGTCCCGGTTGCGCCGGGCCCGCCACGGAAATCTGTGGTGCGCCGGGATCGGTCGCCACGGGTTGCGCCGTGACTTGCCCGGCGGGCGGCGTGGGCGGAGTCGCGGGATGGCCGGAGCCGCTGAAGTAGTAGCCTGCGCCTGCGCAAACTGCCAGCACCGCGACCGTCGCCACCACCTTGATCATCGTGTTGCGGCCGACCTGATTCATGCCGGCATCGAGATTGGTGATATTGAATATTTCCGGTTCCGCCCCGGCAGGGTCGTTGAAGAGCGGGGCGCGGACCGACTCTGCAGCCGTCCCGCTGGTCTGGATGAGCGACACCTCATCTCCGAAGTCGTCCGTGTCAAGGACGTTCAGCGGCGCCTCGGAGCTTTGAACGCGGGGCATCAACTGCGTCTGCGCGCCGGCAATGGGGTTCGCCGGGGCGGCCGGAATGGTCGCAGGCGAAACAATTTTCGGCAGAACTTCCTCTTGTGCCGGGGCCTCCGCCTGCAGGAGCTGGGTGGCCAGAACCGGTTGGCCGCTGCGGCAGGCTGTCAGGTCCGCCAGCAACTGCCCGGCGTTCTGGTAGCGTTGCGCGCCTTCCAGCGCCGTGGCGCGAATGATGGCGCGCGCCGCTGGCGGCAGCAGTTCCAGCTCCTGTCCGTCGTAGGCTGCGGCCCCGGTCTTCAGCGCTTCAAGCAGATCAAAGAGGGTGCGGCACTCCGCCCACGGTTCCGTTCCGGTCAGGAGGTAATACAGGTATCCGCCGAGGGAATAGAGATCCGTTGAATCATTGGGGGACGTGCCGGACAACTGCTGCGGCGCGGTATAGGCGAACAGCGGTTTGAGGTCCTCGCCGCCGCCGGCCATCAGTGCGCCCTCAAGGTCGGGGATCATTGCCAGGGCGGTCAGCCTGACCGAAAGCCCCGCATCCGTGCGCAGAACGCTGAACTGCCCCGGCCGTAACGCGCCGTGCGCCAAACCCTGCCGGTGCAGAACCTCCACCGCCAGCGTCGCCTGCCGTGCGATTTCCAGTTTTTCGTCATAAGACAGTGCCAGTACCGCGTTGCGGTCCAGTGCGCCCCGGATCTGTTCGCAGAGGCAGGCCGGTGCGCCCGCGCTGACGCCTGTGTCAAAGACGGCGCGGATGGCGGGGTGGTTGAAATAAAGAACGTGTTTGCGATGGGCCTCGAAGAATTGGTAGCTGACCAGATCGCTGGCGCGCATCAGCAGCAGTTCGCCATCCGGGAGCTTTGCCTCCTGCGTCTCAAGGATGGTGCGGATGGTGTCGTTGTCGAGGCTTTTTTCGCGGATCTTGCGCAAAAAGTGTTCGATGCCCGCATCGCGTTCGGCCGGGGTGGCGGCGCGCACTTGCGTGCAGGCATAGAGCATGCCGTAATCGAAGGTTGCGGGGTTGGCTTGCGCGGAAAATATGCTCAGCAGGGCATCCCCCGCGAGCTGGTTGCCGATGGTGTAGAGTGCGTCGAGATTTTTGTCGGCCGACATGCGATCCTCTCCTGTTGCGTAAAGCGGACGGCGGGTTTCCGCCGGTCGGAAGGCCGGAAAATACGCCCGGTCTCTGATTATATGCAACTATATCTGAAATCAACACCTTACCTGAAAAACCGCCAGTGCGCGGCATCAATCTTTTCTGAAAAAGACTGGCTTCCCGAGCGGCTGTATGCCGATAGTAAAAAAATCTATCTCTTTCCCGGAATGTTCCTGCCCTTTTCCGGGGTGAAAAAGGAGGGGGTCCGATAATTTACGTTTTTTTTTGAAATGAAACCGGGCATACGGGAAATTGATGGATGTAGTTCCGATAATACAAAGATATCAACAATCATATAATGTATTTTAAGAAAAGGACTTAAAATGAAATGCTCTTCCTGCGCCGGGGTCGGCTGCCCCGCCGAATGCCCCGGACATCGCAGCCCTTGGCACGCCGCCCTCGGTGAGTGCCATCCTTGTCCCATCGGCATTCCCTTCTGCGGTTGCTGGAACCCGGAGATCATTATCCGAAAAATTACCCGGAACACCGTTGAGCATAAGGAAATCGCCGCTTAACACGGTCGCGCTTGCGGCGGAACCTGTTGTCGGCTTTGGGGTTCCCCTGCCGGATGATCCTGATACGTATCTGACGAAACTCCCCGGAAGGGTCCGTGCCCTTCCGGGGAGTTTTTTTTGCCCGAAGAAATCGTCCGTGAGACAGGAATTTCCTTCGCGGGACGATGGGGGTCGTGACAATGCGGGCACGCTGGGAGGGACGGAAATCCGGCGGGATTTCCCGGCGAGATGGTTGAATCCCGGCGGTTATCCGGATACGATGTGGATGGTCATTCGGACTGCTGCAAGGGAAGGGGACGGCTGTGACGAAGATTCGCTGGATGTGGCTGGGGTTGTTGATGTGCGTGGCGTGGTGTGCGACGACAGGCGCGGGGGAGGACCGGTACACTGCCTTTCTCGGGATGACGCCGGAGAAGCAGACGGCTTATGCCAAGAATAAGGCGAAAAAAAACGGACTTTACTTCAGTTGCAAAATGGGACGGTTTAACGTCTTTTCCGAGCTCAGCGCGGCCGACGCCTGCCGCTGGGCGCTGATGTTGGATAATTATTCCGACGAGTTGCTGGAAAATACCATCGTTCCCAAAAAGAAACTCAATCCCGGGGACCCGCAGGTCTACGTCCTGAAAACAAAGAACGGGTATGCCCGCGCCCTCAGCGATTTCACCGGAGAACCGGTCAACCCCGGATGGTCAGGCGGCATGTTCACCTATGCCGTCACCAAGTCCAGCGCCAAGGCCGGCCTCTTCGCCTTTTACGAGCAATTCCGGGAGGAAGGCTCCCCGATGACGAACGACCTTACGGAGAAGGACTACGCGGGCATGACCGAGGTCTTGCTCCACGAAGGGACGCACCAGATGCTGTTCTATCATCTGGGGACGGCCGTTCCGGTCTGGTTCAACGAGGGGATGGCGACGAACTTTGAGACCTTCAACTGCGATATGAGTCTCAAGGCGAATCTCTATAATGCAATGTATATCAACAACCGCGCCGATGCGGCCGTGATGTTCCTGAATGAAAAGAAATTACAGACGTTTCAGGCTGTTTTTTCGATTAGCAGCGGACGCTGGCACGCTGCCAGCTCCAGTGAGGCGCAGGTGAATTACGCCACGGCCTGGGCGGCCTGTAATTACATCTTCACCCGCCGCGAAGGTCGTAATTTTGTTGAGAAGTTCATGTCCGCCGTCGCCAAGCAGAACATGAAGCGTGCCGACGAAGCGGGCCTCGGCTCCGTGTTTTCCTCGTCGGAGATGGAGAAGAATGACGCCGGGATGCGGGAGCATATCGAGAAGGTGCTGTTCCCGGCCTGCAAATACGGACGCGCAATCCGCAAGGTCCTCAACGAGGGCGATAAGGAAAAAGCCGCCAAAGGGATCGAAATGATGAAGGCGGAATTCCCGGACAGCAACGAATTGAAGTTTTACCAGATGTGGCTGGATATCCTCAACGAAAAAGACCCGGCCGGCGTCGTCAAGGCGTTGACCGATTTGCGCAAGAGTACCGATTTCAATCATCCCGAGGTCAACTATGTGATTGCCCTTGGTCTATTCAAAACCGGCAATAAGCTGGCCGCCCGTACCGCCATTGACGATGCCGTCAAGAGCAATGCCGCGCATGAGCCGACGCTCACGCTTAAAGGGCAGATTCTTCAGATGAAGTGAAGGCGCGCAGGCGCGGGGTATCATGAACCAGTTCATTCGCACCGAGTTGCTGCTGGGGACACAGGGACTGCAGCGGCTGAAAGACTCCTTTGTGGTTGTCTGCGGACTTGGCGCGGTCGGCGGCTATGTCGTCGAGGGGCTGGCGCGCGCTGGCGTCGGGCGGCTGCGGCTGGTCGATTTTGATGTCGTCAGCGAGAGCAACCTTAACCGCCAGCTCTACGCCCTGCATTCTACCGTCGGGCAGCGCAAGGCCGGACTGGCGCGGGCGCGCGTTCTCGACATCAACCCGGCTTGCACCGTTGACGCCCGCGAAACCTTCCTCAATGCCGACACCGTTCCCGCGCTCTTTGAGCAGCGGCCGGATCTGCTGATTGATGCCATCGATTCCCTCGGTCCCAAGGTCGCGCTGCTGGCGCATGCCGTGCAGTGCGGGGTCAAGGTCTTCAGCAGCATGGGCGCCGCGCTCCGCCGCGATCCGTCCTGCATTACTCTGGGAGATATCAGCCAGACGATCAACTGCCCGTTGGCCCGGCTGGTCCGCAAGCGTCTGCGCCGGCTCGGGATCGCTTCCGGCGTATCCTGCGTCTATTCCACCGAACTGGTTCCCGATGATTCCTCGGTGCGCATGAGCGAGGACGCCACGCCCCACACCGGCTGCGGCCGTCCCCGGCAGGCTCTCGGCAGCCTGCCGACCCTGACCGGAATCTTCGGCCTGCGCCTCGCCACAGCCGCCATCGACTGGCTGGCTTCACCCGAACGGGATAAATCGGAGCCGGACTGAATTTTCAGGCCCGGATGTCCGATAAAACTCCCGGCGGCTGTTGATGCCGTAACGTGGTTGCATGGCGCGGGGACGGGGCAGATGGATTCAGGACTGGCAACTCTTTTGCAGAACCCGATGATGATTGCAATCATCTGGCTCTTTGTCGTCGGGGCCGCCCTATGCATGGGTGGCATTTGGATGATCTATCTGATGAAGGTCGTCATGAATGATGACGAGATTCAGGAGAAGATCCGCCGGCATAAGCGAATCAACGAAGAGATCATCCGCGCCCAGCAGAGCAACAACAATCGCGCCGCCTGAGTAACGTTTCCGGCACGGGGAAGGCCGCAGAAGACCATGAAAAAAACATGCGGACGCCCATGAGGGCGTCCGCATGTTCTGTGTTTTTGGGCTTTCAGGCGTTCAGGCGCGCAAGGATTTCAGCGATTTTTGCATCGGCTTCTTCCGCCGCCAACTGCGCCGTGCCGGCGCCGAAGTGTCCGCCGCCGCCGTATTCCTGCAGCAGCATCCCCGCATTCACCTTGCAAGTGCGGTTGAAGATGCTGTGACCGACCGCCGCCACCACCGTTCCGTTGAAGCCGTGGAAGAGGCGCACCTCGACATTCGCCTCGGGGAACATCGTGTACACCAGAAAGCGGTTGCCCACCGGCTTCTCGACCAGATCGCGCAGGTCGGTGACGATAACATTGCCCTGTACTTTGCAGTGGCTCTGCAGGATCTGTTTGAATGTCTCCTGCTCATGCAGGACGCGATCGGTGCGGCGCTTGACCTCGGGGTGCTTCATCACCTTCTCAAGCGGCAACTCCTTGATGTACTCCACCAGCCAGCGGAAGTACTTGCGGAATTCCGGCCCCAGCCCAGAGCGCGGGTCGAGGGTCAGCCCCAGCAGAATCCAGCCCTGCGGATTGATTACATCCTCCATCGTCAGTTGGGCCGAGTCGAGGCGGTCCGTGGCGTCAAGGAATTCCATGAAATTGGCGAATTTATCACCGCACTTGTCTTTGTAGAAGTTGTAGATGACGCGGGCGCAACTGGGTGCCATTTCGAAACGGCCTTTGAAACTACCCATATCGGCCGTTTTCTTCTCTTCCGAGACGTGGTGATCGAACCACATGCCGCAGCCGGGGATGTAGGGGAGGTTGATGACGATATCCTCCTCGTCGGCTTCGACGCGGCCATCCTGCGCGTCCTTGGGGTGGATGAACCGGATTTCACGGACATCCTCGCAGAGGCTGATCAGCACGCTGCTGGCCAGTCCGTCGAAGTCACCACGGGTCACAATTCGCATAATCCGAGCCTTTCCTGCGCCTGTGTCAGCCTTGCGAAACATCGCTCTGTCAGCCGGCCTCGCTGCCTGTGTGGGGCAGCGTCGCCCTGCGGGATATTCCGGATGTGTCTGACGGCTTGGTAAAAACGATACATTCGAGAGCCATGCGCACTGCTGCGCATTTCCGATATTATGTAATTCTTTTGTAAAAAAGCAAAGCAAAAAACGCCCGTACCAAGCAGTGTGCGCGACCGCTTGCGGCGGGCATTCCGCTGCGCCCATGCCGTGGCAACCACCGCAATTTATGCGGGTTGCGAAGGCGCCGGTCACGAATGCGGGAGGAGATGGGGCTCCGAATGTGCGGTCTTTTTCGAAAAAAATTGAATCCCTTCCGAAATGTGCCTTCCGCAGTATGCGCGATGGAAATTCAATCGGGCTTGCGGCGGGACGATGCGCGGACGCGGTTGATCTGTGCCCGTCGTGCGGCCGGTTTCCGGCGGAGCGCCCGGGTGGGGGGGGAAATCCGTGAATTTGCATGCGGGGTTGCGCTGAGCGGGCGCGGCTCTATGATGGTATGCGGGATGTTTGAGAAATGGCCGGGTGGCGCAGACAGGCAGCCCTGGAGGACGGGAGTGACGATGACGGAACAGGCGTCGGTGATCGGCTTGCGGCAGGTGCGGCTGCAGCGCGGCGGGGTGGAGATCTTGCGCGGGGTGGACTGGACGGTCCGAGCGGGGGAGGACTGGGCGCTTCTGGGACTCAATGGTTCGGGCAAGACGAGTATGCTGCGTTGCGCGACCGGCGATTTCTGGCCTACCAGCGGCTCGGTCAGCCTTTTAGGGGGCGAACTTGGCAAGGTCGATCTTCCGGCTTTGAAGAAGAAGGTCGGTTGGGTGGGCGGGGCAATCGACAAGTGGCTGCTGCCATCGGAGACCGTTCTGCGGCTGGTGATTACGGGGCTGCATCATACGTACGAGATCTACCGCGAACCGACTGCCGGCGAGACGGCGCGGGCGCAGGCGGCGCTGGAAGGGTTGGGCGTGGGGTATCTGGCGCAGCGGCTGTACGGCAAGCTATCGCAGGGGGAGCAGCAGAAGGTGCGGCTGGCGCGGGCGCTGGTGTCGGGGCCGGAGCTGCTGGTGTTGGACGAGTTATGCGCGGGGCTTGATCTTCGTGCGCGTGAAAGCGTGCTGACAGCGGTGGAGCGGCTGACGGGGCCGACGATTCTGTTCGTGACGCATCACATTGAGGAGATCCCGGTGCGGGTGAGCCGGGTGCTGGCGATCCGGGAAGGGCAGGTGGTTGCCAACGGGAAGAAGCCGGAGGTGCTGAATTCCGTTACCCTATCAGATGTCTTCGGGCTTCCGGTGACGGTGACCGCCGACCCCGCCGGCCGCTACTGGGCGCAGGTCGCGCATCCGCAGATGGGGTAGCACTGGAATGTAGCGTGGAATCAGAATGTGAATTCCAGAGCCGGTCAGGGCGTGATGGACGGTGCCGGCGAAGACTTCAGATGCAGAAGTGTAAGCAGCAAATGTAATTGTGCTTTCACAAGCGATTCTATCGGTAGCGCCCGATATATTTCCGGGCCGGCAGTTGTGCGGATATAGTCTCTGAACGCGGAGTAGAACACATCTGCTTGTCGTGTATATCCATAGCGACGCAACAAGGGGAGCGCGCAGGCCGCCAGACACAGTGCTTTCGCCGCTTTTCCGCTCAAAAAAGATCGCGCATGATAGTCTGCGGATTCCACGCAAGCGGGGTCATGTCTGCGCAGTTCTTCAAGCACGGCGCGATATTCATTCATTTCTGCCTGCAGGTTGTTTGCCGGGATGGGCGGCACGCCGGTGGGGCAGTAGCCGCACGCCTCATCAAGAAAGACAAGGCAATTCGCGCTCGCTTCATATGCGGCCGAAAAGGCCCAGTGTGAATCCTGCATGAGTGCGGGCGGCGCGAATGGTTCTTCCGCTATGGGCATCCCCAGATCACGGATGAATTGCAAATGCGCTGTCAGTTCCGTTCTCCGCAGGGACGTGGATGCGTAGATGCAATACTCTCCGCCGGGGAAGTGACTTTCGTCATGAAGATTATACAATAAGTCCGGTTGCAGTTTATGTATGACGCTTTTTAGCGCGTTTGCTTCAGGACAATCTGCCGGAGCGTCCCAGAAGAGTGAGGTCCCTTTGGCTGGCTCCCACGCGTTCTCGAGAAATTGCAGCGGATCTCCGGGGGCGGAAAACCACCCCTCGTTACGGGCAACTCCGTCCGGGTTGATGCAGGGAATCAGCGCCCAGTTGCAGTTGCCGTCGTGAAGCGTCGTTGGCTGTGCCGCGAGGGCATTGCAGAGTGAAAAAATCGTCGAAGCCCCCACCGGTTCGGTCGGGTCCTCAAAGGCCCAAAGCAGTGTGGTCCTTGGTGCGCCGGTGCAGTAGCGAATCAGCTCGATCGATCGGCCTTCCGCCGAGTATCCGATCGTTTCGACGGAAAAATGCCGGGTATCCTTCAGAATAGCAATGTTCCGGTAGATATCTCGCAACGAAAGAAAATGGTTTTCGACACGCACGTTGTTGAGAATAGAATTCCACATGAGGTGACTTGTTGCTCCGTGGGCTATGGACAGGCGAGGTAGCCGAGAACGTGGCCGAGGCGGTCAGAGTGACTCCAAGCGCAGCCCAGCCGGCGCGACAATTCCTGCGATTGCCGCCGCCGCTCCGCGCTGTCCCCCACCGGCATCTGCAGCTTCAGGCACGGGAAGTCTTCTCCGCACCAGAGGTACATGCCGTCCTCCTCCACCAGCACGACCTCCTCCACCGCCCGCAGCTTCGCCCGTTCCCGCTTCGCCGTGCGCCCCCGGCCTCGTATGCAGACGATCCGTCCCGTCTGCAGGCCCATCCGCAAACGGCAGCGGTACAACCAGCAATTGCCTGCCACCGCCCAGAAGAACACGCCCGTCAGGTATCCCGCCTGAACCCAGTGCTGGTGCCGCAAAAGCCAGAAACTGCAGCGGTGAAGCGTCTGCTCCGTCGCCCCCAGTGCTGCCAGAATTTGTGGCAGGAGGTTTCCGGTATTGCGATCGGCCAGCAGTAAAATGCCGAACCAGATCGTGCCGAGCAGCAACCAGGGCGCGGCCGCCCGCCAGGGCGCATAGGCGAATTCCAGCCGGTGCGGGCCGGAGGCGGTCTGGCGCAGGGCAAAGGGGAATTCTGCTGCCGGCAGATCGGTCTGCATGATGAGCGCCTCGGAAACGAACACGCCCCGCAACGGCCGGCTGCGGGGCAAAATCGCCGGATCGGCCGGAGCCGGGACCTGCGGGACAGATAAAACGAGGGCGGATCGGTAAGCCGGCTTCTGTCGAGAACGGTTATTTCACTGTGGAGCGCGGTTGCCCGCGCCCTCATGCACGCTACCCGGATCTTCTGGCGGGACGGGCAGCCCCGCAAGTTCTTGCGAACCCTTCGACCCCTATTTGCGCTTGCACCGGGAAGACAGTCGCCGTGCCACGGGCGTTACCGTCCGCGCGGTGGGCTCTTACCCCACCGTTTCACCCTTACCTGATCTCCTTGCGGAGCCATCGGCGGTCTGTTCTCTGTTGCCTGCCTCTGGAGTTGCCTCCGGCGGGCGTTACCCGCTTCCCTGCCCTGTGGTGGCCGGACTTTCCTCAGGAGCATTTCTGCCCCCGCAACCGTTCAACCCACCCTCACGCTACATTCTGCACGCCAGTTGCCTCTTATGCAATCGTCTTGTGTCGAATTCTATGGGCGCGGAGCGTGGGGCTCGATCTGTTTGCGGTAGTGGTTGCGTACCCAGAGGCGGGCCTGATCGGGGGTGGAAATCTCGCCTTCCAGCCGTGCGTCCTCGACCGCTTCGAGGATTTTTCCGAACAACGGCCCCGGCGCAAATCCCATGGCAATCAGGTCGGCGCCCTTCAAAATCGGTTCCAACTCCTCCGGTTTCGCCAACTCCTCCGCCAGCATCCGCTGGCCGAACTCGTAGTTCTCCATAATCCGGTGGCTGGAACCGCAGTCGTAGCGGTGCAGCGTCAGATGCAGCGGGAACGCCGGCTCGCGCAGGAAGCGGCGCAGCTTCGCCAGCCGCATCTTGCTCAGGTTGCCAAAGTGCATATGCCGGCCGATCATATCGCTTACCGTCTCGATCACCTTCGTCGGGCGTTTGAGCCGTTGCAGAATCGTCGTCGCCAGCTCCGCGCCTTTGCTGTCGTGGCAATTGAAGCGAATGCGGCCGTCGACCGAGATGACCAGCGGCTTGCCGACATCGTGCAGCAGCACCGCCCAACCCAGCACCTCGCGCTCGAAGGGGGCCGCCGGCAATTCGGCTCCGAGCATTTTTAGCATCAATCGCGTATGCTCGAAGACATCGCCCTCGGGATGAAATTCCGGCGGCTGCGGCATCCCCAGCATCGCCGATACCTCCGGCAGCACATGGCGTAGCAGGCGGCTCTCCTCCAGCAGCACCAGCGCCGCATCCGGCGCGCGGCAGGTGAACATCCCTAAAAGCTCCGCGCCAATCCGTTCCGCGCTCACCGTCGTCACCAGTCCCGCCAGTTCCCGAATCGCCCGGAAGGTCGCCGGTTCGATGGCGAACCCCGTCCGCGCCGCGAAACGAACCGCTCGCAGCATCCGCAGGTGGTCCTCCAGAAAGCGCTGCTCCGGTTCCCCCACGGCCCTGACTACGCCTGCTTTCAGGTCCTCCTGCCCACCGACAAAATCGAGCAGTTCTCTGCGTACCGGATCGTACATCAGGGCGTTGATGGTGAAGTCTCGCCGGAGCGCGTCTTCGCGGGCATCGGTGTACTCTACCGATTCCGGCCGCCGGCCATCGCTGTAGCCGCCGTCCTTGCGGAAGGTCGCAACCTCGTATTCGCGCCCATCCTCGACGACCACCATTACGCCGAAGGACTTGCCGACGGGGACGGTGTGCTCGAAGAGCGCTTCCACTTCCTCTGGCGTGGCGGAGGTGGCGATATCCCAGTCCTTCGGGGAAACGCCCAGCAGGGCGTCGCGGACGCAGCCGCCGACATACAAGGCCTGAAACCCTTCTGCTTGCAGCCTGTGGATTATGCCGGCCGAAACCTCATCTGTCGTCAAGCCGCTGATGTCGCTCAAGCCATACCCCTTATGCAAACGTTCTGACGCCTTACCCCAAGACATACGCGTTCCCGCAACTGCGGCAGCGAGCATTTCTACCGCGGACGGGCCCGTAATGAAATCAGCCGGGACTTGCCCGGCTGATAAAAACTGGATAACAAAGGCAGTTACTTTTTCTTGCCGGCAGCCTTCTTGCCCGGCTTTTTAAAGGGCGGCATCTTCAACGGGGCTTTCTTGAAGGGTGCCTTCTTAGCTGCATCCTTTTCTTCCGGGATTTCCTTCGCCGGTTGCGCGGGGGGCTCTGCGTCGCTCTCTTCGGCGGATTCCTTCACCGGGGCGGCTGGCTCCTCGGCCGGAGCTTCCGGCTCTTCTGCTGGGGACTCCGTCGTAAACGCCGGCGTCAGCTCGCGGTTGCTGGTCCGTTCCGAAGGTCTCGATACGGCGGCGGAAGCTTCCGGTTCCCCGGCCGACTCGCCTGTCGGGAGGAAGTCCTCTCCGTCGCGGAGATCCTTACGGTGGCGGAAGGTGATCGGTAGACGCTGGAAGGAGGTCAGCGCAGCCCACAACCCGCCTACCGTGGTTAGGAGTACCCCTGCCGCCCAGAGCACGAAGCCGTGTTGCGTGAGCAGGGGCGTCGGGTCGCCGATCTCCTTGATGATTTGCATTACCGGCAGGACGCCGGTCGCGCAACGCAGTATGAGTACACCGCCGATCAGAGCGCCGCCCGCCGCCAGCAGGGCCAGAACCAGCGCCGGAAACCGTCCGATGCGCAGACCTGCCAGACCCAGCAGCGCCAGCAGCAGCGCCAGCGCCGCGCCAGCCGGCAGCGCGTAGAAGGACCGGTCCAGTTTGACGCCGTTTTTCGTAATCTGCAGCCCCGTCTGCATCTGCGGCGGCACCAAGCCCTTGGCGCGGCTCTCGGCAGGTTTCATCGCCTCTGTTTGCAGATTAGCCTGAATCGCCGGGGTCTCCCAGGATGCCGGCATCGGCCAGAACGGCAGGAAGAACGCCCCCGCCAAACCCAGCGCGCCCAGAAGCAGCAACAGGCGAGCAAACAGGCCGCGTTTTCCTTGTGGCCGGACCGCGACGAAGTCGTCCTTCGGCTGTTCCTTCCCCTCGTTGGATTCGTCTTCCGCCTCCGCTTCGGCAGCGGACTCGGACGCGGGCAATTCGCCGGCTGCCACTTCGGAATCGTCAGGCATACCTGCATCTGCTTCCTCCGCGAACACAGCGGCTGGTTCGCCGGCGGCGTCCTCCCCCTCCGCTGCGGCCGGAGCTTCATCGGCTTCCGCGAAGAAGGCGTCATCCACCTCCGCAGACGCTGCAAGCGGTGTCTGTTCCGCAACATCGGCAAGGGGGGCATCCACCGGTGTCGAGGCGAAAGCCGGCTCTGTCACGGATGTGTGGATGGGTGCCTCGTCCGCGGCAGGCGCATGGGCCGGCGTCTTTGCCGCCGGGATGCGGAAATGTTCGCCGCAGCCGCAGGCGGCCGCTTTGCCGGCGTGAATTTCGTGCAAACGGTAAATCTTGCCGCAACGGGGGCATTCAAAAAAAATCGGCATGCAACCACCTCTTCTTCAAAACCAAGCCCAAAAAAACGTCTTGCGCCTCCGCCGACTGAGGTGTTCCCTCAACGGTCGGCCGCTTCCAGCGTTGTCCCCTTCATGGCGGAGTAACGCAATTGGTTCGCTTCCTGTTTGATATGATCGCTTACGCCGCTCTGCTCTGCGATCTGAGTACAGAGCGACTTGATGTGAGCAAAATAATTGTTCCGCATGCTGCCGCTCTGTTCGTCTGCGAGACGGTATAATTCCCGCGCCTCCGCCAGCGTTTTAATTGCCACCTCGTCCGCAGGCGAAGAGGCCCGCGTCGTCCGCTTGATGATCGTAATTTGTTCCGTTATGACCTTTTCCGGAATTTTGGGCGGCACGAAATTCGTCTTGACGCCCTTACGGGCAGGCTCGTTCTGCGCTGTGGGCGGTTGCGGCGCGGAAGAGTCGCCGCCATAGATCAGGTACAGAATACCCAGTCCGATCACGATCCCCGAAATCAGATATACCGACACGCCGCCCTTTTTGTTGTCGGGCATGCGGGAACTGGCGAAGCGTCCGGCGGGCACCGAGGCGGAGCGGGTTGTGACTCGCCCGGCCGGTTTGGTCGTATTGCGTCCGGTTACCCTTCCCGGGGCGGGCGAACTTGCTCCGCGAGTCGTCGTTCCTGCCGGAGACCGGGTCCCGCCGGCTGCCGGGCGGGTGGACGTCGCAGGGCGGGAGGAGGCTGCCGGGCGTGTCCCGCCGGTCGGGCCGGGTCGTCTTTCTGTGTTGGCCATCGGTATGGTTCTTCCTGCGTAACATAGGCGGCGCATTGGCCGGAAGTCATCCGTTTTCCGGCTGCTCCGGAAACGTTGCATACATCCCACTACACATCAAGTTTAAACAGGCTGTCATCGTTTCCGGTCGTGGAAAACTCGCCGAATTTCAACTCAATCTCCACCCGCAGGTTGACGCTGCGGACGAGATTCACCTGTTGCGCCGGCAGCGGTTCGAGCTTGCGCCGGGCCAGCGCCTCAAACCGGTCCAAAAGGTGCTTCAGTAACTTTTCCTTGCCTGCGGAAAAGCTGTTGTGCAGCAGATTGTCTGCTCCCAGCCCCATTTCGGCCAGCTTGCGCTCCAGCTCCTCGTCGGCATCCTCGACCAGCGGAACCGAAGGCTCGGGAACCTTGACGGTCTGCACCACGTCCGTCCCGGCATCCTCTGCGGCATCATCCGGGGTGTTCGAGCTGCCCAGCAGGCTGCTCAGGTCCTGCCCCGGCAGAATGCCGTCCTCTTCGGAGCCGGTGTCCGCAAACAGGTCGTCGCTGAGCGCGCCGGAGTCCTCATCCGACGAGGCGCTCCCCAGCAGGGTGTCGAGACTCAGTTCGTCGCCGGAATCCTCCGGCGGCAGTTCGGGCAATCCTGACGTTTCGCTCCCGGCAGAGTCCTCCGATTCGTTCTCGGACTCTTCTTCCGGAGTGTCGGCCAGTCCCAACGCGTGCTCCAGCAAGGCGTCGAGCGAATGGCCCGTATCGTCGTCTCCGTCGCCAGCCGCATCCGACTGCGGGAAATCATCGAGCGAAAGGGCTGCGTCGCCTGAGCGCTCCGCATCGCCGGGGAAGAGATCCGGCAGCGCATCGCCGCCATTCTGGTCAGGGTCGGCCGAGCGGGCAAGGTCTTCCAGCAGACTGTCAAGATCGTCTTCTTCCGGGGCGGCGCCTTCCGGCGGCATATCCGGAATTTCATTGTCGTCTGCATTCGGTTTCTGGGCCACTATGTTCTCCTTGCCTTCGTCATCGGTCGTACCCGTGTCCGCAGCGGGCGGCATCAGCAGCTCATCCGCTCCGGCGGGGGACTCTGGCCCGCTCTGAGGGGTTGCCGGGGCGCTGTCCGGCGGCTGCGGCGTCTCCTGCCAGCGCTGTTGGAGCTGTCCCAGCGCCTCCGAGAAAATCTGGTTGATGATATCCGAGTTGCGCATCGTCATCCCCGCGCGGCCGGAACGCCGCTCCCGTCACGCCAGCGCTGACAAAAGAATGCACCCATCATAAAAGATTTTACAATCCTGTTCAATATCCCGGCGTACCGAATTCCCCGAATTCTTCTTTCGGCGGGGAACCGTGTTCTGCCTGATTTTTACGATTTCGGAAGAGAGCCTGGCGCTTATTTCGCGAAAAGGTCTTCCGCCTTCACGCAGGCGGAAGTGGCGCAGGGTGGCGGAAACCGCCACCTGCGCCCTCGCACCCCTTCCCGGCGGCAATGCCAGCGAAAGGAGGCGTCCGGATGCAAACAAGCGTGCCCCAGACATTTGCGCCCGGGGACTCTTGTCTGATTCTCGTTCGGTGGCCTACTGCCCGAGTCCGCTGGTATTGTCCAGACCGGGAATTGCCACATCTGAGCCGGTATTGTTTTTCTCGGCAGCGTTTTGCCCGCCGTTGAGAACGGGCGTGTTGTCGAAATTGTCTGCCGGTTTACCCGTGCCGTTTGCTGCGGGGGAGCCGGAGGATTCCGGCGCCGGCTGCGGCGCCGAGGGGATTACCAGCTTGCTGACGCGACTGGCCGATTGCGCCGCTTCGGGCAAAACAGTACCGGCGTCTTCCAGCATCGGGTCGCCGGCCTTGCGCTTGTAGCTGAGCTTGCGCAGGCTGGTGAAGCGGAAGGTCTGGTCGAGGATCGCGTTGCGCCGGACGGTGATTCCGGCCGCGGAGGCGGTCTGAATCGTACTCTGGTCGCAGTCTCCGATGAACCAGACCTCGATGGCGTTGCTGCCCAGACGCTTGCCGGTGCGCACGGTTTCAATCAGCAGGTCGCGGACGTGGTTGCGCTCGCGGGTGTGGTCCCAGAGCGGGATGACGATGAACTGCCCCGAGGTATTGAGCATGCCGATCTGGCCGGTCATCGGGACAATCGCCTTGAGCGGGGCGTATTCCGTATGCATGGCATGAATCAGCTCAATCTGGGCGGTGTTGTAGATTGCGCCTGCCGCGCTCTGGGCTTTTGCCAGATATTCCACCGTTTCGGGCAGGCCTGCCGCGCTCTTGATCTCATCGAGATAATAGGCGTTGTAGGCTTGCTGGCGCGGGGAGTACAGAGTATTGCCCAGCAGTTGCGCCACCGCGCTGCCGCTGGTCGCTTCCAGGCCGATGTGTTCCCGATAAAAGTTGGCGATCCGGACCAACATCTCGTCAGGGCCGGTCTTGCTCAAAAGCAGCTCGATCTGCTGTGAACCCCCGCCGGGGGCCATGCCCTTGACCTCCCAGCCGGCCATGTCGTTGCTCAGGCCGAGTACCGAACTGCCGGGAATCAGGAAGGTGATGCCCGAGAAAAAGATGCGGCCCAGCTCCTTGTCGCGCGCGATGTGGGCCAGCACCCCTTGCAGGTAAGGGTTGAGGGTGTATGCATCGACCCGCAGTTGATAGGCGGTCTTCAGGATTTCCGCCGAGTCCAGCGCGTTTCCAGGCAGCGCGTCGCGGTTGATCTTGTTCCGATCGTCCGGCTGCTTGTCGATGCGCTGAACGACCTCGTTGCGGGCCGTCTGGGCTTTCGCTTCGAAACTGCGGCCCACGCCCCGGACCGAGTCCACCGGATGCACCAGCAGATTGACCGAACCTTGTCCTGACTCCTTCATGTACTCGCTCACGCCGAGTGCGATGTCTTTGCCGTATTTGCAGTTCATGAACATCTCAACCACGCCGGCTTCATAGCAATAATTTACCAGCGCCAGCTCGCTTTTTACCATATACGTCCCGTGCCGGGTGTGGATGTTGAAGACGTAATAGTCCCCCTCCACCCCGACCTTGGGGTTGATCGTGTAGACATCCGCCGCCGACGGCGGGACCAGCAAGGTGACATCGGGGAGGTTTTTCAGGTCCACCACCGGAATTTCATTGCCTGTATACTCCTGCTGCAGGATGGTTTCGCGTTTTTTCACCAGTTCGTCGTCGTTTTGCAGGGTCGAGGTGTCGGCGCAGCCGCTCAGAAGCAAAGCCGCCAGCGCCCCCAGCCCGGCCAACCCCGCCAGACCGCTGCCCGCCACCCGTCTTCCACGCTGCCGTATACTCATCATCTGCCTTCTCCTGGCTGTTATTGTTTGCCACGTATATGTGGAAGGGAACCCCGGCACCGCCGTACTGCCCGAACAAATCCATTCGTCCGGCCGGAAGCAAAGGGACACGCGCTGGTTTTATCGGCCAGAATCATACTTTCATGTATAAATTTTGCCCGGATTTCCACTCCCCGCCTTGACAAGCGGTTTCAACCGCTTATTATGAGAATATACTGAATACAACGTGCTTGTGGACACAAGTCAATAAATAATTATCCATAACATCACAAGGGAAAGGGTGCCATATGATCGTACTTGTCATCAACTGCGGATCATCCTCCATCAAGTATCAGCTCTTTGACATGCCGGAGAAGAAGGTTCTTGCCAAGGGCATGGTCGAGCGAATCGGACTTGAGAAGGGCATTCTCAACCACAAGGTCGGCGATGCGAAGAATACCTTCGAGCGGGAGATTCCGGATCATAAGATCGGCATGAAGCTGATTCTTGACACCCTGATTCACCCCGAGTATGGCGTGATCAAAAACATTCAGGAGATCAAGGCCGTTGGGCATCGCGTGGTGCATGGCGGCGAGAAGTACAGCGGTTCGGTGGAGATCAACGAAGAGGTGCTGGCCGGCATTGACGAAGTCTCTGCCCTGGCTCCGCTGCACAACCCCGCCAATATGACCGGCATTCGCGCCGCCGGCGCCGCCCTGCCGGGGGTTCCGATGGTTGCGGTCTTCGACACGGCCTTCCACCAGTCGATCCCGGAGCATGCGTACCTTTACCCGCTGCCGTACAACCTGTACAAGGAACACAAGATCCGCAAGTATGGCTTCCACGGCACCTCGCACCACTACGTCACCCGTCGGACCGCGCATTTGCTCGGCATTCCCGAGCATACCATCAACATGATTATCTGCCACCTCGGCAACGGCGGTTCGGTGACGGCCGTCCAGAACGGAAAGTCCGTCGACACCAGCATGGGGCTGACCCCGCTGGCCGGCATCATGATGGGCACCCGCTGCGGCGATATCGATCCCGCCATTACCTTCTACCTGCTGGAGCAGGGGATTTGCAAGGACTACAAGGAGGTGGATACCCTCTTCAATAAAAAGTCCGGACTGCTGGGGGTCTTTGAAAAGTCCAGCGACCTGCGCGAGGTCCGCGATGCGGCCTCCGCTGAAGGGCCGCGCAGCCGGGCCCAGTTGGTGCTGGATATGTTCTGCTACCGCGTCACGCTTTATGTCGGCGCGTACATGGCCGTTCTGCCCCGCGTGGATGCCATCGCCTTCACCGGCGGGATTGGCGAGAACGCGGCGGTCGTGCGCTGGGGCGTCTGTCGCACCCTCGGCAATCTCGGCATCACCCTCGATCCGATCAAGAATGCCGCCGCCGGCGGTGGTTGGGAGGGAGACATCGCCAACGCTGCCAGCCGCACCAAGGTTATGGTGGTCCCGACCGATGAGGAAGGCTTCATCGCCAGCGACACCTACCGCCTCGTCACCAACTGAATACATCGCTGTGCGATGGAAACGGTATCACAAATTTACAGGCCGGCTTGCGGGGAAATCCCGCAGGCCGGTTTTTCTTCGGCCGGCGAAGGCGGGGGATTTCCCGAAAGAAGTTGATACGACGGTATGGTGGACTCCGCCGGCAGTCAGGGGGCGCTGAGCGTGGAACCATGCGGATTTTGCAAGACGCGACGGGGCCGGGTTCTGTGGGACATTGGAGAAGGAGGCAAGGACGCGTAAACGGGACACCGCGCGGGGCGGAAAATGTAGGATTTTGGCTTTGCTTTCCCCTCCGGGTGGTTTATAATACCGCAATCCTCCGTCCCGCGACCCGAACCGGGTGGCGGGGATTCTGGCATATGGAATTATAACCGCTTATGAATAAAAAGTTTATTGTGTTTGAGGGGACTGACGGCTCGGGCAAAAGCACGATGCTGGATGAGGTTCGTAAGCATCTTGCCAGCCGGGGGGTGGAGGGGGTATTTGTCTGCGATCCCGGCGGAACCTCCATTGGCGGCCAGATTCGCCAGATTCTACTGTCGGCAAAGAATGCCGAAATGTCGCCGCTAACGGAATTGCTGCTTTATTCCGCCAGTCGCGCGCAGTTGGTGACGCAGACGATTCTGCCCGCCCTGAACGCGGGGAAAGTTGTCATTAGCGACCGGTTTATCTATTCCACGCTTGCGTATCAGGGCGTGTCCGGGGAGATTCCTGACGCCACGCTGAAAACCGTGGTGAACGCCGGCTGTGCGGGGTTGGAGCCGGATCACCTGATTCTGCTGGATGTGCCGGCCGAGGTCGGGCTCAGGCGCGCGGGCAAGGGCGGCGACCGGGTGGAGAGCAAGGGCGTCTGTTACATGGAGAAGGTGCGCGACCGTTATCTTGGCATGATCGACGCGCTGACGGAGGAGAAGGCGACGTTGATCGACGCCAATCGTAATATTCTGGAGGTTAAGAAAGAGGTCCTCGACACCATTGACTGGCAACTGGGGCTTTAGCGGCGTCCTCGGGCAGGAACACGCCCGCGATGAGCTGCAACAATCAATCGGCTATCACCGGCTGAACCATGCGTACCTCATCGAGGGGCAGGCAGGGGTAGGGCGGATGACGCTGGCGCGGGCGCTGGCGGCACGTTTTTTGTGTGCCCAACCCATCGGCGCGGACGCGGCCTCGGATGCCTGCGGGGCGTGCAAACACTGTTTGCTGCTGAAGGCGGGGAACCATCCGGATTATTTGGAGTTGCCGCGCGAGGTGCGGGAGCTGCGCATCCGGCGGTTTGTGGATCGCGACGGCGGGACGGAAGAGGTCAACCATCCGCCGGTGCTGGAGTTCATGCGCCTGAAACCGATGATGGAGCACGGACGGGTGTGCGTGATCCCGGACGCGGAGCGGATGAATCAGGAAGCGGCGAACGCGTTCCTGAAAACATTGGAAGAGCCGCCGGCGGGGAGTCTGATTATTCTGACCTGCGCGGCGCGCGACCGGGTGCTGGGTACGATCGTCAGCCGCTGCCGGAGGGTCGGCTTGTCCCCCTTGCCGGAAGCGACGGTAGCTGGGGCGCTGGTGGCCGAGGGTGTGTCGCCTGAGGACGCGCGCGAACTGGCGACGCTGTGCGAGGGGTCGTTGGGGGGGGCGAAGGAGTTGCGCGACGGGCAGGCGCGGGAGGACTGGCGCTGGCTGGCGGGAGCGTTGGCGGAACCGACTCCGGCGCGGGCGGTGAAACTTGGCGAGGAGATGGTCGAGCGGATCAAGGCGGGCAAGACGGGGGAAGAAAAACGGCGCGAGGCGCTGAAGCTCTTTGACCTGACGGCGCTTTGCATTCGCCGCCGCCTGCGCGAGGGGCTTGATCCGCGCTGCGGTTCGGCGGCTTTGAAAGGGTTGTGGCAGGCGGGCGAGCGATTGGCAGCCAATGTCCGGCCGGAGCTGGTGATCTACAACGCCGCCCTCGACACGCTGGCCGCCATGAAGCGCGGATGAGAGTGCCGGCGACCCGAACGACTTCCATTGCCTGTAATCGGTGTTTGGGAAGTGTGAACGGGAAGCCGCAAAATCCGACGCGATGGCGGTACGATCCACCCGCGAATCATACGATTTGCCGCGTCCTGAAAACAGAAGAGCGACGTTTTTTGGGCTGGCGGACGCATTCAAAACAAACATCCGGCGGCGCGAGGGCTGCCGGCGAACAGGAGTGATATGAGCGATAACGAGAATCAAATTCCGGCTCAGCCGGAGAACCCTTCGGGCGAAGCGGAGCCGCAGGTGAGCGGCGCGCCCGCGTCATCGGCGGTGCCGGCGCTTCCGGCCGAACCGATCAGCGGAACGAATGATGCCTGCGACTGCGCCTGTTCCGGCGGGGAGTGTTCCGGCTGCGGCGGCGAGGAAGGCGGCTCGTCGTGCGGCGGGTGCGATGGCGAATGCCGGCACGACCACGAAGGACAGCCGGAGCCGAGCGAACAGACCGCAAACCCCGAGGCCGGCATCACCGATCAGGAGACCGCGACCCATCTGGTGACGGTGCGGTACGGCATGATGGCGATGCAGGGGGATTTTCTGACCGACATTCCGGATCTGCGCACGGGCGACATGGTCATTATGAAGACTGACCGCGGGATCGATCATGGCATCGTCGCCAAGAAGCCGATGCCCGTTCCGCCGGCTTGCAAGGGGTTCGAGCGCATCATCCGCCGCGCTACCGAGAGCGACCACAACATCCTCAACCACATCAAGATCAGCAAGGAGCCGGAAGAGCTGAAGCATTGCCATGAGCGGATTGCCGAACGCAGCCTGCCGATGAAATTGGCGGGCATTGAGCATCTCTTCGGCGGCGACAAGGTGATCTTCTACTTTCTTGCCGACGGCCGGGTGGATTTCCGCGAACTGGTCAAAGACCTTGCTCGCCGCTATCGCACCCGCATCGAGATGCGGCAGATCGGTGTCCGCGATGAGGCGAAGATGCTCTCGGACTACGAGCACTGTGGTCGTGAACTCTGCTGCCGGACCTTCATGCGGGAGCTGGAGCCGGTGACCATGCGCATGGCGAAGATTCAGAAAAGTACCCTCGATCCGAGCAAGATCAGCGGCCATTGCGGACGGTTGATGTGCTGCCTGCGCTTCGAGGACGACGTGTACAAAGAGCATAAAAAGACGCTGCCGCACCGCAACGATATGGTGCGTACGCAGAATGTCTGCGGCCGGGTGGTCAACGCCGAGATTCTGAGCCAGTTGGTCGAGATCGAGCAGAACGACGGAACGCGGTTGAAGATCCATGCCGAAGAAATTACCGAACGCACGCAAGGCGGGGGCGGCGAGGACGACGAAGAACGCTCGCGCGGCCGCGAGGGCGGATCGCAGGGACCGCGTTTCAATAATCAGCGCGGCCGCGAGGGTCAGGGACGTGATGGCCGCGAAGGGCGCGAGGGCCGGGACACCCGGGAAGGGCGCGGTGGTTCGCGCGGCAGCCGCGAAGGCCGGGACGGACGCGGCAATCGCGAGGGGCGCGACAACCGCTCCGGCGGCGCGCAAGGCGCGGGCGGCGGTTCGGGCGGAAGTGCCGGCGGGGGAAATAATGGCGGTTCCGGAAGCGCGGGCGGGAGCGCCGGCGAGACGGGCAAGGGCGGCGGGCAGAACGCATGACCCCGCAAGAGCATCTGCAATACATCCGCGAGCTGGCGACAAAGGACGGGCGGTATGCGCCGGAAGCGTTTTTGTTTGTTTCCGAGGCGATCGGGCTGACGGCGGCGTGGTTGAAAGATGGCACGCTGACGGAGAACGATACCGGCATCAGCCGGGGCGGAGAGGGTGAGTACCACGTCAGCGGCCGCGAACTGCTGGCGGGCATCCGCAAATTGGCGGGCGAACGGTGGGGGGCGCTGGCGGGACGGGTGTTGTTTCGTTGGGGCGTTTACAAGACCGAGGATTTTGGCGAAATCGTGTTCTGCATGGTCGAGGATGAAAAGCTGCAGTGGCGAAAGCGTGAGTGCGACAGCCGCTCGGATTTTGCCGGGGGTTTTGACATCGCCACCGTATTCCGGGATCTGTGAGCGATTCGTATAAACAGGCAGCGCGCGTGCGCGTTGACATAGGGACACCGCAATCATGCCCTTCAATTTTTCGTTCGTGATTCCGGGCAAGCTGGCGGGGATGGCGCGGCCGGTTTCGGGGGATAATTTCGAGAGCGAGCTGCTTGTGCTCAAGCGGCAGGGGATCGATGCCATCGTGTCGCTGACGCAGGAGCCGCTCAGCGTTACGGCTGTTCACCGGCAGAAGATGGATTACCTGCATCTGCCGATAGCGGATTTCACCGCGCCGACACCGGCGCAGATTGAACGGTTTGTTGCTTTCGTCCGTCGGCAGAATGAAGAGCACCATGCGGTCGCGGTGCATTGCGGGGCGGGGATGGGGCGGACGGGGACGATGTTGGCTTGTTACCTCGTTGCCATCGGGGAGAGCGCGGAGGAGGCGGTTTCCTCGGTGCGCGCGATCCGTCCGGGGTCGATTGAGACCGAAGAACAGGAGCGGAGCGTTCGGCGCTACGAGCAGGCGTTGCGCGCGCAGCAGGATACCAACGGCGGCGGGCGGCCTGACGCCTGCAGGAGATAGAGATGTCTGACAAGAACGGCGATCTGGATTTTGCCACTCTCGCCATTGCCCATAAAATACTGACGCATGAGCAGATCGAGCGTGCGCAGGATATCCTCAAGGATGAGAAGACGCGCGGATTGGCGCCACGGTCGGTCGAGGAGGTGCTGCGGGAGCTGGGGCTGGTCAAGGAGGAGGAGATCTGGGCGCTTTACAAGGCCAAGGAACGCCTGATCCGCGATGCCACCAATGTCGGCGAGAAGATCGGCGGTTATGAAATTATCAGCAAGGTCGGTGAGGGCGGACTGGGCGTGGTGTACAAGGCCCGGCAGTTGAGCATGGGGCGCACCGTCGCGCTGAAGGTGCTGCATGAGAAGTGGCTCTCCGATGACGAGTTCCGCAAGCGGTTTCTGGTGGAGGCGCGGCTGGTGGGTCGCCTGTCGCACCCGAACCTGATTCAGGTGATTGACGTCGGCCGGCACCGCAACCAACTTTACTACTCGATGGAGTTCATTGACGGCATCACGGTGGAGCGGATGGTCGACGGCGAGGGCGGGCCGCTGCCGCTGCCGCAGGCGCTGGACATCATCTGTCAGGTTGCGAGTGCGTTGGAGCATCTGGCAGGGCGCAAGATTGTGCACCGCGACGTCAAGCCCGGCAACATCATGGTGACGAAAAAGGGCGTAGCGAAGCTCGGGGATTTCGGGTTTGTCAAGAGTTCGCTTGATGCGGTGCTTTCTCCGGACGGCGAGATTCTGGGAACGCCGGATTATATATCGCCGGAAGCGGCCAACGGCGATCAGGACATTGATTACCGCAGCGATATTTACAGCCTTGGCGTAACCTTTTACCATATGGTGTGCGGCAAGCCGCCGTTTTCAGGCAGCAGCACCGAGGTGCTGGATTCGCATATCTTCAAGAAAGCGCCGGAGGTCCGGGATCTGCTTCCGGATGCGCCGCGGTTGTTGTCGGACATCATCGGCAAGATGATGGCGAAAAAACCAGCGCAGCGTTATCAGAGCTATCAGGAACTCTTCAACGATCTGCAGCTTCTGCGTCAACAGGTCGCGCCCACTACTGCTACGCCGACCGCGCAACTGCCGGCAATCAGCTCCAGCGAGGAGAAGATCCGGTTGCTGATTACGCTGCTGGCGGTCAACGGCGTATTGCTGCTGGCGGCCATCGGCGTGATTGTCTACCTGCTGGTGGTGAAGTAGAGCGTTATGTGCCCTTCTTGAGCCGGACAACGCCGGATGCGTATTCGCATCCGGCGTTGTCTTAATAGGGGGACGGTCGGTGTGTGTGGATGCCGCGTTTGCCAAGGGGGAGTGTTGGGTGGACGCGGTGTTGAAGTGCCAGTGGGCCTATTACAGAAGCCCCTCGCAGATGCGGCGGGTTTTCAGTAGTTCCTGTTCAAGCTCCGTGAGCGGGACAAAGTCCGGGGACAGGCCCAGCAGCGAGACGGCGGCGCGAACCTGATCGCCGCTGAGCAGCGGCGCACTCAACACCTCAATCCCCCAACGGTTGCGGCCGTTGCTGTTGCAAAAGCCCTTCTCACGGCATTCGGCAATGCGCGCGAAGACCAGCTCCGGCTGCTGCTTTTCCAGCAGATCGTCGGGCGCGGCGGCAATCAGCCGGCGGATTTCCGCCTCGTTGCTCTGACAGAGCAGCGCCCCGCCGACACTCCCTTCGACGACCGGAAAGGTCGCTCCCAGCCGGCCGCTGACCGCTACCGGGCGCGGCGACTCGGCCCGGAAAACCGTAACGTATTCATTGACCCCCTGCCGCACCGATACCTTCACGGATAATTTTGTCGCTTCCGCCAGCGCCAGAATATGGGGCTTGATCTGCTCCTGCCACTCCTGCGCCTGATACACCTTCCGAGCCAGCGGCAGTAACCCTTGCGCGAGTTCAAATCGATTGCCGGTTTTCTTCAGCCAGCCGTACTTCAACAACGATTGAATAATCCGGTAGCAAGTGGCTCCAGAGATATGAAGAATCTGCGCCAGCTCCGCTTGACTCGCCCCGCCGGCGCTTGCCGCGAGATGATCCAGCAGCCGGATGGTTTTTTCTACCGCTGGAATCGTATTTTCATTCGACATCCGGCTTTCTCCTATTCATATTTGATAAGAAAACGCAGCCGGAGCATACCTTCCGCTGCGTGTTTGTCAAGAATCCGTTCGGAATCTTGTTGTTACCTATGTTTTTTTGCTGCTGAAAATCTGTGTTTCGGCTACTTTAAACCATGATAAAGTAGCATGTTATGAGGAGAGCCCTGTTTCATGTTTTTTTTTTTTAGAACTTTCGGTTTGACCAAGATGCTTTTTATGGGTAATAGTTATTATATGAAATATAGATATTCATATATGAATTTATTGGAGGGATAAGCGATGGCTGTGATTGACCCGGCGAATCTGCGGATTACGGATTTGCGTTGTGCGGACATTGATGGGGCGCCCAAGCGTTGTACCTTGTTGAAAATTTTCACCAATCAAGGGCTGGTTGGGTATGGCGAGGTGCGCGATGCGGCAAGCCGAACGTATGCGCTGATGCTCAAGAGCCGGATTCTGGGCGAAAATCCCTGCAATGTGGAGCGTATTTTCCGCCGCATCAAGCAGTTCGGCGGGCACTCGCGGCAGGGGGGGGGGGTGTGTGGCATTGAGGTGGCGCTGTGGGATCTGGCGGGCAAGGCGTGGGGCGTGCCGGTGTGGCAGTTGCTGGGCGGCAAGTTCCGCGATGAGATCCGCATTTACTGCGATACCGATGCCGAGGGGCACGGCAAGGAGATGGGCAAGGCGCTGCAGGAGCGGATGGCGCAGGGCTTCACCTACCTGAAGATGGATCTCGGGATTGAGCTGCTGATGGACGTGCCGGGGGCGCTGAGCGCTCCGCTGGGCTTCCTCGAAAAAATGCGCGAATACAAGCAAGTGTTCAAGACGCCGCATGGTTCGATCAACCCATCCGCGATGCGTGGCGCGGCCTACGAGCTCTTCAGTACGGCGCATCCCTTCACGGGCATTCACATCACGCCGGTTGGCCTCGATTACCTCGAGAACTACATGGCTGACGTGCGCTCGGTGATCGGCTATGAGGTGCCGCTGGCGATTGATCATCTCGGGCATATTCCGCTGGAGGATTGCATCAACCTCGCCAAACGGCTGGAGAAGTTCAACCTTGCGTGGATGGAGGATGCATTGCCGTGGGGGATGGCAGAGCAGTGGCAGCGGCTGGCGCGGGCGACGACGGTGCCACTGGGGACGGGCGAGGATATTTACCTGAAAGAAAACTTCCTGCCGCTCTTGAAGTCGCAGAGTCTGGCGGTGGTGCACCCGGACGTGCTGACGGCGGGCGGGATTCTGGAGACAAAGAAAATTGGGGATATGGCGGAGGATTACGGCGCGGCGATGGCGATTCACATGGCCGAAAGTCCGATTGCCTGCATGGCGGCGGTGCATGCGGCCGCCGCAACGCGGAACTTTACGGCGCTGGAGGTGCATTCGGTGGATGTGCCGTGGTGGGAGGACCTCGTGACGGGCCTGCCCAAGCCGCTGATTCAGAACGGTTTCATCAAGGTGCCGAGCGCGCCGGGGCTGGGGATCGAAAGCCTCAACGAGGCGCTCATCAAAGAAAAGGCGCACCCTTCCTTCCCCGAGCCGTGGAACGATACCTCCGAGTGGAACAAAGAATGGTCCAACGACCGGCAGTGGAGTTGATGACAGCCGATGTGGATTGTCCAGACCGACGCGACGGGTTCGCCGTATGAACCCCTCTGCGGATTTGCGGGATTTGCCGCCGAGACCTCAGAAGCGCGGTTGCCGTACCGGCTCTACATCCCGCCGGATACGCCCGCGCAAGCGGGTTGGCCGTTGCTGCTCTATATGCATGGAATGGGAAGCATCGGCGAGGACAACGCCAAGCCGCTGGAACTGGGCGGACGCTTCGCCTCGGCGGAATTTCAGAGGAAACACCCGTGCGTGGTGCTGGCGCCGCAATGTCCGGCCCATGACCGTTGGGTGAAGGGGGTGGATGAATCCCTCGGGGCCGACGGCGGACCATACCGGCACTCCCCGGAGCCGACGGTTTCCATGCAGTTGCTGACCCGGCTGCTGGAGACCTTGCTGAAGGAGTTGCCGATCGACCGGAGCCGGTGCTATGTGGGCGGCCCGTCGATGGGCGGATTTGCGACGTGGGACCTGCTCTGCCGGTTTCCGGAGCGTTTTGCCGGGGCGTTTCCCATCTGTGGCGGAGCGGATCTGCAATATGCCGCGCGGCTGTCCGGTTTGCCGCTCTGGATCTTTCATGGCGCGGCCGATCCGGTGGTGCGCGTGGCATTTTCGCGGGAGATGGTCGGGGCGCTGCGGGCATCGGGCGGAGCGCCACGGTATACCGAATACCCGGACACGGAGCACAATGCCTGGGATTTTGCGCTGGAGGATGAGCAACTGTTTGACTGGCTGTTTGCGCAGCACAGGGCTGAGGCCGTGACGGACGGGCCGCAGAAAGGAAGTACATGCAGCGGGTAGCGGTGTCGAAAGAGCATCCGGCGTATTTGGCCTATGAAGACGGCCGGGCGTTTATTCCGGTCGGGCTGAATCTGGCCTTCCAGCGTTTCTTCGGTGACGATGACGAGGAGGGCGTGCTGGAGGCGTATGCCGGGCAATTTCGGCAACTGGCGCAGGAGGGCGGGAATTTCGCCCGCCTCTGGCTGGGCGTGCCGTTTTTTGACATCGAACCGGAGTGCTGCGGGAGCTTCGATGAACAGCGTTGCCGGAGGGTGCAGCGCGTGATGAAGCTGGCGCGGGAGCAAGGAATTTATATCAAGCTTACGCTGGGGCATTTCCGCTCCCTCGACGCACTCGCCTGCGCGGAGAGCTTCCCCGGCGCGGCGTCGTTTGTGAACCAGACGCAGCGGCCGGAGCGGGGCGGCAGTTGCCGGAGCATGGAGGAATATCTGGCTTCGGCGGCGGGACGGGAATCCTTTCTGCGCAAGCTGGACCGGCTGGCGGAAACGTTGCGGGACGCGGACAACTTGCTGATGGTGGAGTTGTGGAACGAGATGAATGCGGTGGCGACGCCACCGGAGGTCTGGCGGGACTGGACGGAACGGATGCTACCGGAATTGCGGCGCCGGTTTCCCGGCGCGCTGATTACGCAGAGTCTGGGCAGCTTTGACCATGCCGCAGTTGCGGCTCCCTATGAGTGGCTGTGCAGCCTGCCGGATAACGATCTCAAACAGGCGCATCGTTATCTGGACCAGAAGGCACAACTGCCAGTTTGCCGCGGCGCGATGGATCTGCTGTGCGCGGATGCTGTCACATGGCTGCGTGGGCACGGGAGAAATTCGCCTGCGCTGCTGGCCGAGGGCGGCGCGGTCGAACCGGGACATGCCGGTCCATCGCTGCTGTATCCGTTGGACCGCGAGGGCACCCTTCTGCACGATATCCTATTTGCACCGTTTTTTGCCGGTTCCGCCGGAGCGGGGCAGTGTTGGCACTGGGATTTTTATGTGGAAAAGAACCGGCTCTGGCGGCACTTCCGGCGTTTTCAGATCGCGGTGGAGAGAATCGACCCGGTGGCAGAACAGATGGAGCCGTTCCGCTGCGATCAGCACGGCCTGCGCATCTACGGCCTGCGCGGAAACAGACACACGCTGCTCTGGTGCCGGGACGCTGCAAGTGATTGGAAGAGCGAACTGGTGGAAAACAAGCCGGCGCGGAGGTGCAGCGGGTTGCATATCACGCTGCCGGACGTGTCGGTGTATCAGCCGGATGCGATAGCGTTGCAAATCTGGGATGAAGAGTGGCAGACGGTAGCCGCTGCCGCAGACGGTTGGCGGTTACCGGACTTCCGGCGTTCGCTGGTTCTGCGGCTGGAGCGCAAAGAGGAGTGGGGGAGATGACGGAGCCGTTTTTAAAGGGGTGACCTTCGGTTTTTACGCCCGCAACGGGTACTTCTCGTCGGAGCAGGCGCGGAGCGAGGTCGATAAAATGGCTGCACTCGGCATCAATTGGGTCTGCCTGGTTTCCACAGTGCTGCAGGAAGCATTTTATAGCACTCGGCAGTTCCGGGATTTTTACGACACCCCGGCGGATTATGAACTGCTGGATATCATCGATTACCTTCACGGGAAGAACATCAAGGTCATGCTGCGGCCGATGATCGAATGCTGGGACGGCACGCAGCGCTGCCATCTGAATTTTCCGACCGCGCCAGAAAAGGGCTTCATTATCCCCGGAAAGCCATTCCGCTACTGGGATGACTGGTTTGCCTCTTATACGCACTTGACTCGCCATTACACGCGGCTGGCTACGCGGGCGAAATGCGAGGCATATTCCCTCGACAGCGAACTGAATCATACCGTGTCGCAAAATACGCACTGGCTGCGGGTAGTCGAGGAAGCGCGCAAGGAGTTCTGCGGGCATCTGACGACCTCGATGATCAATGCCCAGGAATTTCGGAAAGAGGCCGCCGACCGCAACCATTGGTTTCATGCGCTTGATTCGCTTGGCAGCAGCATGTATGCGCCGGCGACCGACCGGCCGGGGACGACGCCGGAGCAGATGGCGCGGTTTCTGCAGCCGGTTGTGGCGGAGTACCGGGCGTTTTCCGAAGCGTATGGCAAGCTCTTTTATTTCGGGGAATGCGGCTGCTGTGCGGTGGCGGGTGCGGCGAAACTGCCCTACTACTGGGCTAATGGCGGTGGTTACGACGGCGAGGAACAAGCCCGGTATCTGGAGGCGGCGGTACGGGCGTTTGGCGGGCAGGACTGGTGGGGCGGGATGTTCTGGTGGAAATGGGATGAGCAGAATTACCGGGAAGAGTTCCACGATGATCCTGCCGGTGATAAGGGCTTTACCATGGATGGCAAGCCGGCCGCTCAGATTTTTCGCAGGTGGTGCGCGAAAGGATTTTAGCGTGCCCTCGGTGCCGCTGAGGGCCGGAGCGCGGTGCGTTGCGGTTGGGGAGAGGCGATGAAGCTGGGACTTCTTTTGCCGGCGGTGCCGGACATCAAATGGACGCTGGGGCGGCAGGCGGGAGTTCGTTTCGCCGTCACCAAGGCCGCGCCGGAGATCACCGGCCTGTTGCCGCCGTGGGATCTGTCCGCCCTGCGGACGGTGCAGGGCCGCTTCCGGGACGCAGGGTACACGCTGTACGGGCTGGAGGGCGACCAGTTCGATATGTCGCGGATCAAACTCGGCTTGCCGGGCCGCGAAGAGGACCTTGAGAAATACCGCCTGATGCTGGCGAACATGGGGCGTTGCGGCATTGGCCTGCTCTGCTACAACTTCATGGCCGGCGTCGGCTGGTACCGCAGCGACAACGCCCGCCCCGGACGCGGCGGCGCGCTGACCTCCGCGTTCCGCCTATCGGATACCAACCCGCAGGCGCATGCGTTGCAAATCACTGAAGATGCGCTGTGGGCGAACTATGAATATTTTTTGCGCGCGGTTCTGCCGGCTGCGCAGGCGGCCGGCGTGAAGATGGCGCTGCATCCCGACGATCCGCCGGTTTCGCCTCTGCTGGGCTTCAGCCGGATACTAACTAGCGCGAACGCCCATCGCCGAGTGCTGGCAATGTCGGATAGCCCCGCCCACGGCATCGCGTTCTGTCAGGCGACCTTTAAGGCGATGGGGGAAGATATCTTTGCGCTCATTGAGGAGTTCGGGCGCGCGGGGCGGATCAATTTTGTCCACCTGCGCGACATCGAGGGCAGGCGCGAGGATTTTGTCGAGACCTTTCATGACGACGGTCCGACGGATTTGACGCGCTGCCTGCGGGCGTATTATGCGGCGGGCGTTGACTGCCTCCTGCGGCCCGATCATGCGCCGACGATGGCCGGCGAGGATAACAGCAATCCCGGCTATGGAATTCTGGGCCGGCTCTTTGCTATCGGCTACTTCAAGGGCGCGCTCGACGCGGCGGGGTTGCCGTACGAGTGACCGGACGTTGGTGGCTTGCGCGGCGCGCAACCGTCTCAAGAACTTTTATCGTCATACAGAATTGATCGAGGCATACGGTGCGGCGGGGGACTCGCGCGCCGGAAGGGATTTCGTGTCATCAAACGCTGGAACGCGTTCTTTTACGTGTATGCACAAGGAGAGAGAAATGCCGGAAGAAAAGTTGCAACAGGAAGCGAAGTTGATGGATTTGGAAAAGCTCATCAAGAGCCGCGAGTATGTGCCGGAGTGCGAGTTCCCGGTTCCGGTGAAGGAACTGTGCGACCGTTATCAGAAGCTTTACACCGGCGCGATCAACGATGTGCTGCGCGAGAAGTGTCTGCTGGATCAGAATCTGCCGTCGGACATTATGCCGCTGCGCGACGAGATGACGGTGTGCGGGATTGCGTTCACCGTCAAGAGCGCGCCGAACGTGATGATCCGCGGCGAGCTGACCTTTCGCGCGAAGATGCTGGACACGATGACGCCCGATGGCCTCGTGGTCTGGGACACCAGCGGTGACACTGAGGCGTCGTTGTGGGGCGGGGTGATGACGGCCACGGCAATCGCCAAGGGGCTGCGCGGCGCGGTCATCGCCGGCGGCATCCGCGACACCAAGCAGATTCTGGAACAGGAGTTTCCTGTATTCTATAAGTACCGCACGAGCAACGGCTCACTCGGGCGCTGTCTGATTACGCACTATCAGGTGCCGGTGAAGATTGGCAAGGTGACGGTGCGCCCCGGCGACGTGATTTTCGGCGACATCGACGGCGTACTTTGCATCCCGCGTGAAATTGCGTACGATGTGCTGGTGCGGGCGGAGGAGATCGAGCGCAACGAAAACGAGATCTTCAAGTGGGTGCGCGGCGGCGACTCGATTCAGGAAATCGTCGATAAGGGCGGGTACTTCTGAATGCCTCTATTGTTCTGTATCGTTGATGCGAAACCGGTGTATTCGATGGGAAAAGGATAGATCGTGAAAAGCGATTTAGCGATAGCGACCGCTCAGAATTTGTTGTTACGCGATCCTGAGAGTGAAGAGCGCATTCGGCGTGGAATTGAAGAAAACCGTAAAGGGGTTGCAGCGATCACACTAAAGGGCGCTGATGGTAAGCCTGTGCAACACGCGCGAGTGAAGGCGCGGTTGTTACGCCATGAGTTCCGCTTTGGTGCCAACTGCTTCATGCTTGACCAGTTCCGGGATGCAGAGAAGGACCGGGAGTACCGGCAGCGCTTTGCTGATGTGTTTAATTTGGCTGTGATTCCGTTTTATTGGCGCGACACGGAGCCAGAGCGGGGCAAGCCGCGGTTCAGCAGGGATAGCCCGTATGTGTACCGCCGCCCGCCAACGGATCTTGCGTTGGAGTTTTGCGAGGAACACGGGATTACCCCGAAAGGGCACCCCTTGTGTTGGCACGCGTTTCTGCCGAAGTGGGCTTCCTTTGATAAGAAGCAGCTGGCGGAGGAGACGGAACGGCGGATAGAAGAAATCGCCGAACGCTACGGCAAGCGCATTCGCATTTGGGATGTCTGCAATGAAGCGGTGTGTCTGCCCGTGCAGGACGTTACAAGACGTACGCCCGACCGACACGTTGAACTGGCATTCGAGGTTGCAACCCGTAGCTTACCGCGGACCTCTGAGCTGATCTACAACGATTACGCTTGTTGGGAGAATCACGGTGAATATACAGCGATGTACATGCTATGCCGGCATTTGAAACAAATGCAGCACCTTAATTTTGGTGGCATCGGGCTGCAGTATCACATGTTCGAGGCTATTGAGCAGATGGCCAATGCATCACGGCATATGCTGAATACTCGTAATATTCTGGATATGCTTGATTTGTATGGTAAACTAGGAGTGCCGGTCAATATCTCTGAAATTACCCTGTCTGCGCACCCCGCCTTTGGTGATGGGCCAGGCTTTCAAAACGAGGTGGCGGAGCACCTGTATCGCCTCTGGTTTAGCCATCCGGCATTGAACGCCATCGTGTATTGGAATCTCGTTGATGATACGGCGTATGTGAATCCGGACAATCCGGCTTGGAATGAAAACACATATAAGGGCGGGTTGCTCAACAATGATCTGACGCCTAAGCCTGCCTATGAGACGCTACGCCGGCTCATTCATGAGGAATGGCAGACCCGGACGGAAGTGGAATATCTGCAAGGCGAAGAGAATCGTTTTAGAGGATTTTATGGTGATTATGAACTGACAATTGAGACCACTACCGGCGTTTTCCGCAAAGAAATTCGGATGGTAAGGGGAGGACTCAATCAGTTTTTGCTGGAGCTGAATTAACATGAAGAACACGGTTCTGACATGGACGGGGCAAAGCGGGTTTCTTCTGGAGGCGGACGGCGTGCGGCTGGCGTGCGACCTGTATCTGTCGGACTACTGCAAGCAACGCAGCAAACTCGATCACACGCGGCTGATGCCAATTCCGGTTGCGCCGGAGGCGCTTCCGCACATCGGGCATTATTTGATCACGCATGCACACATCGATCATTTTGATCCATTCACCGTGGGACCGGTGTTGCGCACGCAGCCGCACACGAACTTCTACTGTCCGCCTGCGGGGGAGACGGTGATCGGGGAGTTTTTTGCGGGCGAGGCGCGGCGGTTTACCACGGTGCGCAGTTCCGTGCCGATGACGCTTGCGGAGGGGGTGCGGTTGGTCGCTCT
>CAYWTJ010000027.1:0-31460 GCA_964460225.1 uncultured Planctomycetaceae bacterium
ACATGGGTTACACCCCCTGTTTTCATTATCGGATCGCTGTAAATATGTATCAATGAAAACAGGGGGTGTAACCCATGTCCTGATCCTTCCCGGTGTTACCCATGTCCTGAGCCTTGTCAAATAGACGAATAGAACACTGGCGGCGAGTTTATAAAAAGGAGGCATTTCCCCACGCCACGAACAGATCGTGCCACCGCGACAATCTTAATTACTCCAGCGGAATCGTAATGATCTCTTTCTTGATTGAGTCCTGAGGATTGTACGCGCGCACAACCGCATAAACCGGTTCCAGCTTAGCGAGGTCCATCTTAAGCTCCGCATCCCGCCGCAGATCGGCAAGCGCGCAGGCAATGAATACGGCCTCTGGTTTTTCCGGTGTCCCGGCCGCTCCGGCTGCGGCATCGTCCTGCGTGTTGGAATTGATTCGGAACGCGACACGCAAGATCTGGTCCTTCACCGTAAAAAGCAAATCCATGTTCAGCCGCGTCCCGCTGACCATGCTGACCGCACAGCGCTGCGGGGTGTCGGCCTTATAGGAAAAGACAAATGGCGAGTCCGCCTCGGCGTTTGCGCGGATCATGTCGTGCTTGCTGACCGGAAGTTGTCCGTTGAGGCGAAAATAGCTCAGGATCATCCCCACCGGATACAGAATTTCCGTCGTCACGCGCTCGGCATTGAACACCGCCGGCGCATCCCCCCCAAGTGCCGTCAGCATAAACAACAATACCCCGCTCACCGCAACACCCAGATATTTCACGTCCATTCTCCTGTAGAGTGGAGGTACGCTCTGCAACATTCCGCCATTATACGCGGAGGCACCCCTCTGACATTTCCGGTCGGTCTGGTCGCATCCCCCGCCACACCCTGCTGTTCGCGCGTTTTACACCTCACACGCGTCCGGTGAGGCGCGTTTCAGAACCGTACGATACGCCTCCAGCGTTTCGAGCGCGCATTCGTCCCACGTTCTCTCCCTTCGAAGGGCACTGGGCGGAATGCCACCGCCCGCAAAGGCCCGAAACGCCATCAGCCAATCATCCTCATCGCCGGGCCGCGCCCAGCATACGCCATCGCCGGCGATCTCACGGAACACCGGTATGTCAGAGGCAATCATCGGAATTCCGGCACTGGCACCTTCCACCAATGGCAGACCATAGCCTTCCTCGAACGACGGGATCACCTGCAACATGCAAGTGTGATAAAGGGAGCGCAACTCTGCATCATCGATCCACCCCCGAAGTTGCACGGAGGTTTCACCGGCAGCAGCCAGCTCATCGCGAATGTATTTCGCCTCCCCGCGGTCAGGGCCGACAAGAACCAACGGCGGCAGAGAAACGCCCTCCCGCTTGGCACGGCAGTAAGCCCGCACCAAAAAGCGCTGCCCCTTCCGGGCTTCCAGAGCTCCGGCACACAGGATCGGGCCTTTGCGCTCCTGCGACATGGACGCCTCGCAAGCGAGGTCGCAGCCAAGCGGGATGACCCGCCCTGCCGTTCGAACCGCAGGATATAGCCGGTGGAACTCACGTTCGGTATAGACGGAGTTGTAGAGCAGTAGACTGGAGGTTCGCACCGTAAAGGGCATGAGAAGCCGGAAGTAAATGCGCTGCCGGAACGTAATTCCGCGGCGGACCGTGCGCGGAAAAACGTCGTGTATTGTTGCGATCACAGGAACGGGAGAACGCGGAGGAGCGCCAGTCGTACAGGTGGCGTGAAACATATCCGCTCCGGCACGCGCAAGTGCACTGGCAAGCGAAAAGCAGATATGCCGGGACTGACTGCCCGCCCCGTAGGATACCGGCTGGAAGCGCGGCCCGAAATCCGGGCCGCGCCACGACGAACCAACATAGAAAAGAAGAAATTCCCAGTCGACAGGCGCAAGCCGGCCGAAGGCCTCGAGCAGACGGTTGACATACCGCCCGAATCCGGTCGGGTTTCCCATACAGTTTGTTGCTTCAACGGCTATGCGAACCATATCCATGCGCACCTCCGGCGCACCCTCCCCATCAGGCGTCGGCAGGAATCGCGGGCAATTTCGCCAGCGCGGCCAGCAGCTCATGGTCCGGCAGCGCATAGTCGTGCAGGTCGCCCGCCAGATAACGGTCATAGCTGGTCATGTCGAAGTGACCGTGACCAGACAGATTGAAAAGAATCACCTTCCCGTCATTCTCCGGCTTCTGCGCCTCCACAATCGCCGCCCGCACCGCATGGCTGCTTTCGGGAGCCGGCAGAATTCCCTCGGTACGTGCGAACAGAATCGCCGCATCAAAGCATTCCTTCTGCCCCAGCGCCACCGCCTCCACCAGCCCGTCGCGTACCAGCGCCGACACAATCGGCGACATCCCGTGATACCGCAGGCCGCCCGCGTGAATCCCCGCCGGCACGAACTGGCTGCCAAGCGTGTGCATCTTCAGAAGAGGCGTCAGCCCCGCGAGATCGCCAAAGTCGTAGGCATAGGTGCCGCGCGTCAGGGTCGGGCACGCACTCGGCTCCACCCCGATGAAGCGAATCGGCGCGCCGTCGAGCTTGTCCCGCACGAACGGGCAGACAATTCCGCCGAAATTCGAACCGCCGCCGCAACAGCCGATCACGACATCCGGCTGTTTTTCGCCGCCGATCTGCAACTGTTTCTTTGCCTCCAGCCCGATCACCGTCTGGTGCAGCAATACATGGTTCAGCACCGACCCGAGGGCGTAGTTGCTGTTTTTGTCCTGCGCCGCAACCTCAACCGCCTCGGAGATGGCAATGCCGAGGCTGCCGGGACTCTGCGGACTCTCCCTCAGAACCGCGCGGCCGCTCTCGGTGGTGTCGGATGGACTGGCGATCACCTCCCCCTTCCAACAGTGCATCATGCTGCGACGGAAGGGCTTCTGCTGATAGGAGCACTTCACCATGTAAATCAGACAATCCATCCCGAAGAAATTGGTCGCCATCGCCAGCGAGCTGCCCCACTGACCGGCACCGGTCTCGGTCACAAGCCGCTTGATGCCGCATTTCTTATTGAACCACGCCTGCGCGACCGCAGAGTTAGGCTTATGACTGCCGGCCGGGGAGACGCTCTCGTTTTTAAAATAGATCTTCGCCTTGCTGCCGATGGCGGCCTCAAGGCGGTCGGCGCGAACCAGCGGGCTGGGCCGCCAGATGCGCAGGATGTCATTCACCTCCGGAGGAATATCGATCCAGCGTTGTCCCGACATTTCCTGTTCGATCAGGGCGGCGGGAAAAATCCGCTCCAGAGCCTTGGGGTCCAGAGGTTTTCCCGTAGCCGGATCGCGCGGCGGCTCCAGCCCGTTGGGAATATCCGGAATGACGTTATACCACTGCGTGCACAATTGATCGTCCGAAAGGAACACTTTCTTGCTCATCATCTCTCCCGTATCATTTTTCAGACTGTGTCCGGCCGGTGCCGGATCAGCCTCATTCTTTGCCGCAGAGGGACCGTCTCCAACTCCAGCCCCCATCATTCAACACGCGTTGCCCACGGCGCAAGGTTAGTCGCCACTCCCGTCGGCTTCCGCTTCCGGATATTTCAGCCCCAATCGCCGGCACACCCGCCTGCGCAGGCGACGGTACGCATTCCTCACGCCTTCCGGCAGGAGAGAGGGCACCAGCCGGTGCCGCAGACGTGAGTAGATCTCCGGCAAGGTCACCGTCGCCAGAATGCGCAACGTATAACGATCCCATTCCCGCGGATGACAAAGCAGATAAAAAGGGACCCCATCATACGAACGGAAAAGGGAAGTCTCCACCATCTGCTCGTACAAATCCGGAAAACGACTCCGCAACAACGCGAAAAAATGCCGATACACGTCCCAACGCTTGCGCAGCTTTGCGGAACTTGTTGAGAAATTCACCCCCGTCAGCCGGAAGCACGAAGCTGGTTGATTCAAAAAATAAAACCCATACCGAAGTGCCGCGACGAGGTTCATCACGCTATCAAAGCACCAACTGGTGGGCTCAACAATCGGGAACAATTCCTCCATCAGCGTTTTGCGGATGATGATGCCGGATGATCCCCACGGGAAAAAGGCATGCAACATACGCAGAGAGCCGGCCGGATAAACCCCGGTCGGAAGGGTGGCATTCCCGAAAAACGTAAATCCCGTCTCATCCACCAGGAACTTTGCCCGGGCGCAAAAAAAAGAAAGATGCGGATATTCGGCTACTTTACGCATCAACGCATCCATATTTTCCGGAATCCAGAAATCATCCGCGCCCGGAATCGCAACAAACTCCCCCCGCGCCAGACGGACTCCTTTCATAATATTGCGCAGGCAACCAAGGTTCGTCTCATTGCAGACCATACGGATAATCGGATTTCGGCGGGCATAGTCCGCGATCACCTCCCGCGAATTATCCGTCGAAACATCGTCCAGCACAATCAGCTCGCAAATATGCTCCGTCTGCGACAAATAGGAATCCAGCGCATACGGAAGATAGCGTGCATGATTGTAATTCGGAACTACTACCGAGATCAGCGGTTTTTCCGGCACGCCCGTCTCCCGATCAGATGCATTGCCCTATTCACACCCCGACCACCGTCGGCACGCCAGCCGGCAAGCGGTCACACGAACAACAATCCCCCCCGCAGCCAAGCCGCCTCCGCACCCGCCCCGGAAAGGGTCTCTCCCGCCGGCTGTTTCCCGCGCCAGCAAGGCACGCCGGCTCACTTGTGAAGCAGCGGAATGTCCGATAAATCCACCGACACCCGACAGGGCTGCCCCTGCATACTCCGGCAATACGCCACGCCTTTGATCCGCGCGATCTTCGTCGCCTTCTCATCCGGGGGCAACAAACGCAGTAAATGAATGGTATAATACGTTACGCCATTGGAGCCATGCAGTGATCGCTCTGCCGCAAACTGCGCCGACAACAGGTCTTTCCCCGTATCATCCCGCACGACCTCCGGAACAAAAAACTCCGTCGACCGGATTTTCGTGCTGGGCTTGCCGTTTTCATCAAATTCCAGCGCCACCATCAGATTCTGCGGATAGCGCGGCTGCATCGCAATTGCCCCATTCTCCCCCGTCAGATGAAATTCCGAGGTCAAACATGCCCAACCGACCCGGCAGGGAACCCCTTCCAGAAACGGCGCAGCCGCGTATACCTGCAGGCTGGAATCTCTGGCCGCCCGTCTGGCTTCAATGTTCTCCGCCGGAACTCCGGCCGTCTTCGCCAATTCGTCAACATTGATGTCTTTGAAATCAAACGGCGCGTCCAGCAGCTCCGCCGTTTCCGGCAGCGAAAATTCCAGCGACCCGCCCTCGGGGATTTTCGGCAGGGTGTACAAGTAATACTTCATCCCAAACCCCGAACCATTGTGCTTGACCGGCTGACCGAGTTCATCGTAAAACGAAACCGGAGCGTAAAAGCCGCTCTCAAAATTAATCTGCGTCCCGGAAGGCTGCAGCGAAACAACGCAGGTTCCACCGGGAAAATCAAAGGTGACGTTCTTCTGCTTCAGCACGCTCAGCGGCTTGACTTCCACCTTTTTGTACCCCGTCACCTTGCGCACCGGAAACGCCCCCGTCACGCGCATCGCTCCCGGACGAAACTGAATCGGCTTCAAGTCGGAGATTCGCATCGCATACCGAATCTGCGCCGGCCTCAAACTGCCGTCATACTGCAGATAGACGTCCTGCGACGCATTCTCGTTGATCATCTGCTGTCCCGTCACATCCGAGAACAGCACCATGCCCCCGGACTGCTTCCTCCCCTCCGCCACATCCGAGCTGGACAGATAATAACCATTCTCCGCCACCAGCGCCAACGTCACGCTGGTATGGGAGCTATATGCCTGCGCATGCGCAGCAACCTCGCAAACCGACTGATAATCCGCATGATCCAGCCTGAGCTGAAAACGCGGCGCCGGCGCATCCCCGGCTCGTACAAAAGCCCCCAGCAGCACGAAAGCCGCCATCACCCCGATGAAACGCATATCCTTCCCCTTTTCCGCTTCCACACAGCAAGAACTCATCTATAAATGGCTCACAATCCTCCGGTCACCTCCAACGTTGCGCCAGTGATGTAGGCCGCCTCTTTTGCCGCCAGCGCCAATACCGCATACGCCACCTCCTCCGGCTGCCCGAAGCGTTGCAGCGGCACGTCCGCCTTATACTTCTTCGCCAGCTCCTCCGGCAGATCCGCAATCAAGTCGGTATCGATAAATCCGGGCGAGATGCAGTTAACCGTGATCTTCCGCTTCGCCACCTCCTTGCTCAGGCTCCGGCTCAGCGCCACCATTCCCGCCTTGCTCGCGGCGTAATTCGACTGCCCCTCAATCCCCATTTTCCCGGACGGGCTGGTGATGTTGACGATCCGTCCGTAACGGTTTCCCATCATCTCCCGCACCCCGAAGCGGCACATGTTAAAGACCCCCGTCAGGTTGACGTCAATCACCCGTTGCCAGTCGGTCGGGTTCATCATCGCCAGCACCGAATCGCGCCGGATACCGGAGTTATTGACCAGAATTTCCAGCGTGCCGTACTTCGCCGCAAAACCGCCGAAAAACGCATCCACCGCCGCGATGTCCGCCACATCGAATTTCTCGAGAAACAACCGCCCTTCCGCTCCGCTCTCGCGCAGGAACGCCTCCGCTGCAGCATCATTGCCGGCATAGGTCGCTATCACCCTTGCGCCGCTCTTTATGAACGCTTCGCTGATCGCCCGGCCGATAGAACGGGTCCCCCCCGTCACCACCGCCGTCTGCCCGCTGAAATCAAACATATCCGCCCCGTTTCTGCGCCACAACGTAAACCCGGCCCCAGCGCCGCCCGCCGGAGCCAAATGCCAGAAAATCCCCCCCGTGCCTCCGTTTATGGATTCTGCGGGGTCGGATTGCTGTACGCCTCAATGTTGCGGACCGCGATGTTATTCGCATACGTTCCGGTCGTGTTGTCGAGTTTCTCCCCGCCGAGGGGTGAAGAGCACCCGCCGGCCGCTCCCAGCAGCACCACCGCCAGAGCCAATACGTATTTCATCCCAGTCCCTTTCCCGCCATGCGGTCCTCCCGCAGGCGTCAATTGCCCAAGTGAATCTGCCGTTTTTCCGGCGTCCATTTCCTCATTTTATGCCTCCCCAAGGGGTTGTCAAAGAAATTCACCCGCAATGACACCGCCGTTCCCGCTCCGTCCGACTCCGACACGCTCGGAATGAAATCCGGCTGTTCGACCGCCACGCATTGCCCGCTTCTTGCACTTCCTTGCCTCTGCGCATACACTCTCTGCCATGCATTGGCGCATCGTACGTTGGCAAGTGCGCCCTCCGCTCGACCTCTGCTTTCCCTACGCCGGGTGCGTTCCGACGGATATCCCTGCATGGACACCCGACTCCCGCGCCCTTGACAGAAAACCCGCTCACATGCGCCCAGATGAAGGATAATCAATGGCCAGAAGATTTGTGAAAGATGAAAATGGTGTTCCACTCTGGGTGCCGCGCGAGAAGCGGCAACTTGCCTTTCGCGTCGCTCAAACGATCACAGAAGCACTTGGCATGGAAGCCGTTATAACAAACATCCGTCATCCGGAATCGGGAGAGGAAGGAGCCGGGCTCTATCTTAGCAGCGGAGCGAAGGAGGTCCCCCCCGCCGCAATGGAGCATGCACGCGAACTCTGGCGACATTTTCTACGCTAAATGCCGCCGAACGCCAGCAATTCAAACAAAAAAACAGTCCGTCGCTCGTTCGACGGACTGTTCCCATAATAAATTTCACCGTTTTTCGGCAACCGCCGGCTTACTCGCCTCCCGCCGGCGCGCTGTCCTTCTGCTTTTGCCACTGATCCTGCAGCTTCTGGCAACGGTCAAGTTCGCCCTTGGCAAGATAATTGCTCGGGCTGATTTCCAAAATAGACTGGTAAGCCTTCACAGCTTGCCCGATGTTCTCCAACGCTTCTTCGTAGTTGCGGAAGCTGTGCTGCAGCGTCGCCCGGCGCTGGAAGAGCCCGCCGGCAATGCTGCGCGGACCGATCTCCTCCGGATTTTTATACATTCTCTGCCGGGCCGCCTCAATTCCGACGTCAATCACCTCGCGGCAATTGCGCGCGTCCGCTTCCGCCACCTCCCGGTTGTTCGCCTTCAATTGGGTCACCGCATTCTGGTACAACCGACGGCTGGCACCCTCAGCGGCCATACTCAGGCCATACATCGCCTCCAGATCGCCCGGATACACTCGCAGGCAGTCCTGCAGGTCCTTCATCGCCTCGCGGTATTCCTCATGCGCCTGCTTGCGCTTATCCGCCGTGCCGGCGCGCCAGCATTCGTGCCCGAGGTGCAGGTGGGCAAACGCCTCCCCGCGCAAGGCAAAATAATTTTCATGATGGATCGTCAACGCCTTCTGATACGCCTCAACCGCAGCCGACAGCTCCAGTAGATTGTAATGACAGTCGCCCAGCCAGCGCCATGCGCTGGAGGAGTTGGGATTACGCGCGGTAACGCCGAGCAAAAGATGCTTGGCCTGCGAATAATTCTGTTCGCGGATGCATTTGACGGCGTATTCAAAATCCGGGTCGTTGAGCTTCTCGTCGGCATCGTTCCAGCGCTTGCTGTCGTCAGCATCCCCCGCTGGCGCGGCGTCAGCCGCCGGAGCGGTATCCTTCTTCGCGGAATCGCCCGACCGTTTCGTGTTGTCCTCGCCGCTGCTGCCCTTGACGAAGCCCTTCACCTGCCCCCAGACGCCGTCCTTCTTGCCGTCGGCCTGTCCCGAATCGCCAGCCTTCTTCCCCTCGCTGGCAACTCCGGTGTCCGCATCACCCTTTACATCTTTCTTGCCGGTAGTTTTTTTCGACGAACCATCCTGCTGCTGGTCATCGATCAGAATGGAACTCTCATCGCTGCAGCCTCCGGAAAAAAGGCCAGCCGCCAGAGTCAAACCGGTCAGAAGTGTTGTGATGGCATTTTTCCGCACTGCCTGCCTCCTTGTGCTGGTACGCTCCAGGTGTTGGGGGCGAAAACGGGGCATCTGCCTCCACCTTGCCGCAACCCTCTGTTGCCAACGCAGATATATGTCAAAATCATATGAAATCCCCCGCTCTTGTGCAAGAGAGAACGGGCCCACAGTGGGTATATCGGCAAAAAGCCTGAAACAAATCCAGAATTTATGTAATATTGTAAGTGGAAAGAGTCCGCACACCCCGCAACTGGATCTTGACGCGGGGGGTGCAACTATGTAATATCTTTATTTGTAATCAGTTACGGATACGACCGAGCGCCTTCCGCCCCGGGCGGAGGTGACCGCAGGATTCGCTCTGCGAAATCGGTCCACACGGGAGTCCTGCGATATGAGAACCGCCAGAAACCGTTTTGCCCTACTTACCCTGCTGCTGGGAGTACTCCTGAGCGCGGGCGGCTGCGTGGAACGCAAGCTCGTCATCACCAGCGAGCCGTCCGGCGCCGACGTCTGGGTCAATGACCAATGGCACGGCAAGACCCCATACGAGCTGCCCTTCAAGCATTACGGAACCTTCGGCATCCGCGTCGAATCAGCCGGTTATGTGCCGGTCTTCGTCAAGGAGCCGGTCCCTGCTCCGGCCTATCAGCACGTAGGCCCGGATTTGATCAGCGAGGCCGTAATCCCCGCCAAAATCAACGACGTCCGCAAGCTGCACTATGTGCTGCAGAAGGTGGAAGGATCGGACGATCCGGCGGGAATCGTCTCCCGCGCGGAAGACATGATCAAGTCCAGCGAACCGCTGCTCGACCGGCAGCGGCGCGCCGATGCGCTGCGCGAGCCGAAGAAGCTGATTCTCCCGGTCAAGGAGCCGAAAAAGACCAAGGCGTTGGAGGAAGAACAGCGCAAGGCGAAGATCGCCGACCTCGCCCCGCCCGCCCCGGTGGAAGCCAAGCCGTTGCAGGAGGTCGAACCGCTGGCGCCCCTCCCGCAGCAATGAGGCATTGCTCAACATGACCACCGGCCGGCCACGCCTGATTCCGCTGTGTCTGCCGCTGCTTCTTCTGCTGCTGCAGGCGTTGCCGGCGGGAGAGGACAGTCTCATTGACAAAGCCCGCTTCGCACGCGCGGCGAAGCTCACACACTTCGATTTCGAGTCCTCCGGCGATGAGTTTGCCAGCCAGGACTACGACTTCAACGGCTGGCCGGACTACTGGGTCAAGATTGTTGACGACCTGAACAAGGCCTATCTCGCCGAGAAGATCCGGATTGTCGAGGACCCCACCCGCCCCGGCCGCCAGCCCGGCGAAACCGGACATGTCCTGCAGATCCCCTTCGACGGAACCGGCGTTGCCCTCCGCACCCGCGTCCCCGTCGAGGTCAACTCCGACATGGCCTATGAAATCACGATGTGGGGGCGCAGTCTGCGGCTGGAGCGCAGCCGCGTCACCCTGACCATGCGCTGGATCAACTTTGACGTCGACGGCGCGGAGAACACGCTCGGGGAGTCCGTCCTCACGGTTCCGCCGGGACAGTTGGACTGGACCGAAACGCCGCTCAATGTCCGGGTCAACAGCCTCCCGCCCAAAACGACGCACGTGGTGCTGCTGCTCTCGATCTACCACAACCCGTCCGCGATCGAAACCGACCGCAACGGGCTGGCATGGATCGACGACATCGCCATCACCGCCCGCCCCAAGATCTTCATGACCCCGACCTTTCGCGATTACGCCCCAGGTGCCCCCGACGATCCCGCCCCGCAACCGATCGATTTTGACATCAACTACAAAGGGCTGGTGGACAACATTCCCGAGGCGGAACGCCCCGCGCGGCAGGGGCAGAGCAAGTCCTATTACCGCATCATCGATATTTGCGACATTTTCGGCAATCCGCCGCTGGATATCAACGACAAGCCGATCGAACTCACGCTGGAAGCCAAGAAGGCCATCATCCCCGGCACCCAGACCACCTTCCCCGAACGGATAAAGGTGAATCTGCGGCGGTTGGGCGTGTACTATCTGACGGTCACCCTGTACGGACACCACGGGGTGCGCCTTGCCGAGCGCACGCAGGTCCTCGGCCTCTGGCTGCCGCCGCTCAAACGAAAACTCGGAATCGACGAAGCGGCCGTTTCCGGCGGTTTCGGCGTAGTCATCGAAGACGTCCCCCCGACGGCGCTGCAGCGCGAGGGTACCCTCGCGGAACTGGTGGAGCGGACGGGCGCGCAGTATGTCAAGAGCATCCTCTGGCCCGGCAAGAGCGGCCACAGCGGCAGCGAGAACGATGCCTACATGTCCTCGTTGAACCGGGAATTCCTGCAAATGCGCCGTTCCGGGCTGCGCATCACCGGCTTGCTCAACCCGCCGCAGACCATCACCGGTTCGCAAACGCTGTACGACCTGATGAAAATGCGGCCGGAAAGCATCGCGCCCTTCAGCGACCGGGTCGCGCACGAGTTTGATACCCAGATTGAAAACTGGCAATGGGGCGGAGAACGAGAACCCTCCTTCGCCACCGGGATCAACCCGCAGGAGATCGCCGCCGCATTGAAGTTGCTGGCCGGAAAAACCAGTAGTCCGGCGCTGTCTTTCGCGGTCCCGCTCAATGCCGACGGCGTCCGGCTGCCGCCCGCGGAGATCGCCTACTCCGGGACCATCTTCGTACCGGCGCAAATGAGCCCGACCAAAATGCTTCTGGGCTTTGTCCGCCTGATGCCGCACTATTTCTCGATTTTCCGCCAACCCGAGCGCCGCCTGTATCCCCCCCTGTGGCTGTATGATCTCGCGCCGCAGCCGGAGATCGTCGATGAAACGCGATCGCCCGCCCGCCGGCTGGAGGAGTGGTGCTCCCTCTCCCTGTTGCCGGCGGCGGTGGAGACACACAACCCGCAGCAGGAACGGGCCATGCTCGACGACGTGGCGAAAAAGCTGGTGCTGGCGCGCATGAGCGGCCTGCCGCGCGCCTACGTCACGCCCCTGCTGGGGCCGGCGGCCGGTCTGGCGCGCATGGACCCCGACGGCAACCCGGTCCCCACCCCGGCGCTGCTGGGACTGCGGGTGCTCAGTGAATACCTCAACGGCGCGAGCTATCTGGGCAGCTTCCTGCTGCGCAACCAATACGGGGATTTCCCGAACTTTGTCTTCGCCCGCGCCGGCGGCAGGGAGGCTTTCTGCGTCGTCTGGCTGGAAAACGATAAGGTCGACGAGGCCCCGCTGGACTTCGGCGGCGGCTACCGCCTGAGCGTGGTGGATCTGCAGGGCAACACGCGCCCGCTGCAAGCGGATACGCGTTTCCTCGCCACCCGCACCCCGCAGATCGTCACCGGCATGAGCGTTCCCTTCGCACGCACGCGCATGAGCATCCGGATACAGCCTGCGCCGCCGCTACGCATGTTCGCCATCTCCCAGCGGCAATATCTGACCATGACCAACTTCTACGACCAGTCGATCTCGGGCGATATCACCCTGACTTACGCCGCCCGCGAAGACTTCGAGCGGGAACCCAACTGGGATGTACAGCCGCAGCGGGTCCGGTTCGACATCGGCCGGCCGCGCAAGGATGAACCGCGCGATTATCAGATGGAATTTCTGGTCCGTCCCCCAGACAGCAGCCCGGTGGACTCCGGCAAAGAATTCGGGGAAAAGCTGGTGAGCCTGAAGGTCACGCTGATGAGCGACCGGCCGCAGATTCTGCGCCTGATCCGAAAAACAGACCTGACCGGCGATGTCCGCCTGACGATGCGCCGGCTGACCAATCCCGACGAGCGGAACGTGGACATCATCCAGATGAAGCTGCGGTGGGTCCCCGAGAGGGGGTCGCCGCATAAAAACGAGATTCTGCTGCGGCCGTTTTTCCGCAAGGGTGGAGAGCTGCAAACGCTTCTGCCGTCAGTAGTTGTACCGGCGTATCTGCCAGGCGACGAGGAGACGCCCCCGGTATCGATTGAATACCGCATTCCCCGCGAACCGCGAGTCGGCGCAACCTGGATCGGCTATCATCAGGAGGACGGCGTAAGGTTTTTCAACTATAACGCTTCCCAAATGGTGGGTTCTCTGATAGAATAGAGGCTTGGTGTTTCGTAGGATCGGCAGTTATTACCGGCGGGTGCGGGACGGCCGTCTTTTGGGAATGGCCGTGTTTTTTTTGTGACTGCCGTCACTATTATCAAAGGTTAATGAAAACCACACGATGTTGATGCGACTTTTCCATCTGGCGCTGCGGAAGAAGCTTGCCGCTTTCGACCGGGCGCTGCTGAATCCGCACGACGCGCAGATGCAGCGTCTGCGCATGATACTCGCGCTTGGTGCCGGTACGGCGTTTGGTGAGGAGCACGGCTTCTGCGGCATTGCGACCGCCGAAGAATTTCGCCGCCGCGTTCCGGTGCGGCCCTACGCGGAATTCGCACCGTGGATCGAGCGCATGAAAAACGGCGAGCGCAACGTACTCACCCCCGAACAGCCGGATATGTTCGGCGTCACCAGCGGCAGCAGCGCCGCCCCGAAGTTCATCCCCCAGACCCGCGCCTTCACCCGTGAGCACCATCTGGCGCATCTGATCTGGATTTTCAACATGCTCCGCGACCACCCCGGCTCGGTCGGCCGCACCTTCAGTATGATCAGCCCCGCCGAAGACGGCCGTACCCCCGGCGGCATTCCCTACGGCTCCAGCAGCGGCAAGCAATACCGCGACCAGAACATTCCGGTGCGCATGATGCACGCGGTTCCCTACGAGGTTTTTCTCGCCAAAAACTGTCATGCGAAATATCATGCTGCCTTGGTCTACGCCCTCGCGGCCGATCTGCGCACCGTCAACAGCGTCAATCCCTCGACGCTGGTTCTGCTTGGCCACCTGCTGAATGAACAGGCGACCGAACTGCTGGAAGACCTCGGCCGGGGGACACTCGACCACGCGCCGGGATTGAGCGCGGAAGAAAAGAAACTTTACGCCCGGAAGCTCCGGCCGCGCCCGGAACGCCGCCGCCGGCTTCTGGAGATCTATCAATCCGAGGGTTGCCTGCTGCCCCGCCACGCTTGGCCGGAAATCCGCGTCGTCAACACCTGGCAGGGAGGGAACGCGCCGTTTTATCTACCGGGCGTGCGCGAACTCTGGGGCGATGTGCCGCAGAGGTGCCTGGGCCTGCGCGCCACGGAAGGCATGTTCAACATCCCGCTCGCTGACGATACGCCTTCCGGTCCGCTGGCGGTATGCAGCCATTTTCTGGAATTCAGCGAGGGTGAGGAACCGCCGCAACCTTTCGGCCGCACGCTGCTGGCGCATGAACTGGAGGTCGGCAAGCGCTACCGTCTGATCATTACCACCTCCGGCGGCCTTTACCGCTACGATCTGGCGGATATCGTCGAGGTGACCGGCAGGCGGGGAGCGACCCCCGAGGTCGCGTTCCTGCACAAAGCCGGCGGGGTTCTCTCCCTGACCGGCGAAAAGGTTTGCGAGGATCAACTGGTGGCGACGATGGCGACGTTGGCGAAGCAGACCCGGCCGCTCTCGGGATTCACCGTCACAGTCGAACTCTCGCAGACGCCGCGCTATGTACTGGCGGTAGAGCTGGCTCCGGACACGGAGGCGCGCATCGCCCTGCCCAATCCGATGCAGGCCGCCGCGCCGCACACCCTGGACTTATTACGACAGATGGGCCGCATCTTCGACCGCGAACTCGGGCGGCTCAACATTGAGTACGCGGCAAAACGCGAGAGTGGCCGTCTTGCTGCGCCGTCGGTACTTCTGCTGGCTCCCGAGACCTATCGCGAACACCGGCTGCGTCAGGTTGCCGAAGGGCGCCCGGACGGCCAGATCAAGCCCCCCCACATCCTGAAGCCGGTCGGTCCCGGCACGGTCCCGGTTCCGGGCTGCCCCTTCTTCGACCACGTTCGCGTTCTGGCAGCCGCTTCCTGCGACTAATCTTTTTCCAATACTACAGGGAGACCTTGAAAAAAAATGAATCACACCCGGGTGTTTGAGGGAATTGCCCATCTGGCCTGCAAGCGTTACGGCTGGGTGCTGGCTGTGGCCGGTCTGCTGACATTGCTCTCCTGGATGCCGCCCTTTTTCAAGGGAATGCGCAACTCTTTCGATTTGGGCCGGATGCTGCCGCAAGAGATCCCGGCCATGCGCGCCTTCACACGCGCGATCACCGACTTCGGCGGCGCAGATGACGCCGTGGTCGTGATTCATCTTGCCGGAAAAGAGGAACCCGCCGGCGGTCCCGCCGACGCCAAACAGCGGGCGGAGAACTTTAAGCTCGCCGCCCCGCTGGCCGACCGCATCGTCGAGCGCCTGCGCCGCATCGACGACATTGAGGCGGTCTTCTGCCGCAAGTACACCAAGGAGGAAAAGGACTACCTCATCAAAACCGAGCTACCCAAGCGCGGGCTGATTATGCTTTCCGAGGAGAACCTCGCGGCGGTGGAGCGCAAGCTCCAGCCCGAGGCGATACAGGCATCGGTGCGCCGCGCCGCCCAGCGGCTCCGCAGCGGCATTTCCGGAGACAAGGTCGACGAACTGACGACGATGGATGCGCTGGGGATCGCCAGCATCTTCAACACGGCAACCAAGGACGTCTCCGGCAGCAGCGACAGCGGCAACGAATATATCGTCGACAAGGACAAGACGATGCTCCTGCTGGTGGCGCAACCGAAATATCCGGCGCAAAGCGTCGCCTTCTCCACCAAGATCATGACCGCAATCGAAGCGGCAACCCGTGCGGAACTTGAAGCGGCGGCGGCGACCACCCCGGCGATCAAGGATTTAAAAATCGAGTACGGCGGCGGCTACGAGGCCGCGCGCACCTATCAATCGCTGGTGGGCTGGATTCTCTTCTCCACGCTTCTCTGCAGCGTGACCGGCGTGGTGGCGCTCTTCGGCTTCTGCTACCGCCGGGTGGGGGTGGTCTTTTACATCGGCATTCCGCTCTTAATGGTGGTAAGCTGGACCGGCGGCATAGGCTGTCTGGTCTTCGGCCAGCTCAACGTCATCTCCTGCGCCTTCGCCGCAGTGCTGATCGGCCTGGGCATCGACTATGCCATCCACATCTATAACCGCTATGTTGAAGAGCGCGGTAAAGGCGCCAGCGTGGAGGACTCCTTCCGCGTGGGACTGGCCGAAACCGGCTGGGGCGTATTGATGGGCATGGCAACCACCTGCGCAGCCTTCGCCTCTCTGTTGACCACGCGGTTCTCGCAGCTCGCGGAGTTCGGCGTCCTCGGCGCACTCGGCATTGCCCTCTCCGCGCCAGTGATGCTCTTCATTCTGCCCGCGCTCATTACCTGGCGTAACATCCGCAAGACCGAACCGCCGCGCACCCTCAAGCCCATCAACTTCTGGCTGCCGCAACTGGCGACCCTGCTGGAGCGCCGCCGTCACGCCACGCTGATTCTCACCCTTGGCCTGGGGGCGATCTGCATCGCACTGATGTTCGTGCGTCCCGTCGGCTTTGATGACCGCATGGCGCTGCTGCGCCCGCAACAACGCGCCTTCGAACTCAACGGCGAGATCGCCAAAGTCTTTTCCAACCGCAATCCCAACAAGCTCCTGCTGCTGGCCTACGGAGACTCCGAACGCGAAGCGCTGGAGCAGGCGGCCAAGCTCACCGCCGGCTGCGACCGGTTGCTCCAACGCGGCCTCATCAACGACTATGAGTCCGTGATGCGCTATCTCCCCGCTCCGAGCGAACAGGATCTGCGACTGCAACAACTGGCAAAGATCGATTTCAACAAGGCGACCGAGGTCTTCCGCAAAGCACTGGCGGACAATGGCCTGAACGAGGATGCCTTCCAGTTCAACTTTGACCTGCTGCGGCAGCACGCAGAACTCGCGAAATTCCCCAAACCGATTCTCGCCAGCGATCTCGCCGCCACGCCCATCGGCCGGCTGACCACGCGCTTCATCGCCCCCCGGCAGCAGCAGTATTATGTAGACCAGCTTCTCCCGCCCGATTCCGCTTACCCCGTCAAACTCGCCAAGGCGGCAGTCACCCGGCAGGACGAAAAGACCATTTACCCCGCCGGAACGATATTAAGTCGCGAACAGGTCATGGCGATGGTTTCTCCCACCATCCCGCGTGAACAGCGAATCAAGCTTCTTACGATCTTCGACCACGGCTGGTCGGTGAAGATCAATCTCTATCCGCCGGTCATCGCCAGCAGCAAGGACGGCGATCCGAAGGTCGACACCGCATGGCTGCAGGAGGCTCGCAAGGAGTTGGGTTTGCCGGAAAGGCTCGACCCCGACCACGACAAGGGCTTCCTTACCGGGGTCGCGCTCCTTTCGCGTGAGCTCGGTTCGGTCGTCAAAGAAGATTTCGAGCGCATCACCGCCGGCATCTTTGGCATCGCGGTGCTCGTTCTCGGCATTTTCTACTACCGCACCCCGATCCGCATTCTCTACAGCCTGATGCCACTCTTGCTGGGTCTGCTCTACTGCTTTGGCATCATGAGCATCACCGGCATGAAGTTCGACTTCATCAACATTCTGTCCATGCCGATCATCCTCGGCATCAGCGTGGACAACGGCATTCACTTCGTCAACCGCTACTTCGACGAAGGGCGCAAGCTCCGGCCGATGGTCGAAATCACCGGTCGCGGCCTGCTTATCACCGCTCTTGCCAATAACATCGGCTTCGAGTCCTTGCTGGTCAGCGGCTATCAGGGGCTCAACAGCTTGGGCAACCTCACAGCACTGGCCTCAACCTGCGTGATCTTCGCCAGCCTCGTCACGTTCCCGGTGATCCTCACCACCCTTGCCCCGCGCAAGCCGGATGCTGTTGCGTTACCTACCGCGCAATAACCCGCCGAATCGATACCCTCCGTCGGGGCCGGCCAGAATCTGGCCGCCCCCACTTTTTTCCCCCCCCCCCCCCCCCAAAAAAAAGGCCACGCCAACCCCTGCAGAAATCAAGCGATACACGTTATTGACAAGTAAATCGCTTGACAAATACATATATTGATGTATACTGCGTTTGGGTCGGGGTGGGGCCATCCGAATAGCGATACAAGAATGCGTTGCTATCGGACAAATTCTGCACCGTACCCATCCTTGCCGGGATAATAGGAACGAATGCGTTAGTCCTACCGGGAGCCCTGCAGAAAAACGTTTTTTCGACTTGACCGGATGGCTCCCAACTGCGACAATTTCCATAGCATTCGAGATGCCGCGTGCGCGGCGCAACCAATGCCACAACAGGCAGCCTCCAAACGGGGCGGTCCGAGAAGCAGGAGCATGAAATGAGTCAAAACGTCAAGGAAATCGGGGATGATGTCTTCATGGCGTCGATCAAGGGGGGACTGGTTTTAGTGGACTTCTGGGCAACTTGGTGCGGCCCGTGCCAGATGATGGCGCCAGTGCTCGACAAAATTGCCGCGAACACCCCTTACGCGAAGTTTTATAAGGTCGACGTCGACCAGCACACCGCCTCAGCCGGCGGGCTGGGTGTGCAGAGCATTCCGACCTTTGTTCTCTTCAAAGACGGCATCGAAGTCGATCGTCTGGTAGGTGCGCACCCGGAAGCAGAGGTCATCGCCTTCCTCGAAAAGCACAAGTAGATGCGGGTCGTTACGGCGCAAACGGCGGGGTTTTGTATGGGGGTGCGGCGGGCAGTGGAGCTGGCGTTGCAGGCGGCTCGTCAGGCGCGCCCGCCGGTCTATTCCTGGGGACCGCTGATCCATAACCGCCAAGTGACGGCGCGGCTGGAAACCGAAGGCGTGAATGTGGTGGAGTCCTGCCCGGAGGCAGGGACGGTGGTAATCCGGGCGCATGGCGTGACGCCGGAGGTCTTGCGGGAGCTGAGCGAACGGGGGCTCAAGGTCATCGACGCCACCTGTCCGCACGTCATCGCCAGCCAGCGCAACATCCGCGCCGCCTCGGCTTCGGGGCTGCTCTGCGTCATCGCCGGCGACCGCGAACATCCGGAGGTCGTCGGTCTTTCGGGATACGCCCTCACCCCGGTTCACATCCTCTCCACGCTGGCGGAGGCGGAGGCTTTTTCGCCCGCCGGGGCTTTTTTTCTGATCGCCCAGACCACCTTCCAGCAATCGCTCTACGCCCAGATGGCGCAATCCCTGCGCGCGCGGTATCCGGCGTGCCGGATCTTCGACTCGATCTGCGACGCCACCAGCCGCCGCCAGCAGGAAGCGCTGACGCTGGCGAAGGAACTGCGTGCGCTGGTCGTAGCGGGCGATCCGCACTCGGCAAACACCTGCCGTCTTGCGCAGGTTGGACGGGAGGCGGGGGCGCGGGTCTGGCAGGTCGAGGAGGCGCGCGAGCTGGCCGAAGCCGAATTCGCCGGACTCGCGACGATCGGCCTCACCGCCGGTGCCAGCACCCCAGACTGGATCATCGACGAGGTGCGGCACCGACTGGAGTCCTTCCACTAACCTCAGCCCTCGCGGGTGGAGGAAAGGACCTTGCCCGTCCGGGCGTCAATCACAATCACCGCATGCCCGCCCTCGCGCGTAATCTGCCCGCGCTCGATCATCTTCATCAGCTCCGCGTCGGTATAGCCCCGGCCCTTGACGTTGCGGGCATAGTCCAGCGTGACCTTGTTGCGTGTGCCGACCACCCGCCAGTTGCCGTCCTGATCGCGCGTCGCCTTGAGAGGCACCTCGCTCCAGTAACCGTCCTCGCCCGATTGCCGGCGCAGCTCCGCCCCGGCGATCCGGATCGCGGCCTCGTCATCGAAGGTCACCGACGCCGGAAGATTGTACCCCGAATAGGGCGCATACGGATTCGGCTGCGCGCCCGCGTTCTCGCAACCGGCAAACGTCAGCGCCGCCAGTCCCGCCACCACAAACTTTTTCATCATCTCCAGCCTCCTTACAACAGAAAAACGCACGGGCTTCCGGTCGCCGCCCGCGCCTCAGACATCAAACTCCGCCAGTACAAACGTGTGGTCCGACGGCCGCTCCAGCCGGCGCGGCTCGACGTCAACCCGACAGCCGGTCGCCCGCGCCGCCAGCTCCGGCGTTGCCAGCACATGATCGATCCGCCATCCCAAACCGCGTTCCAGAGCATTTTTCACCCTGTAATCCCAGAAGGTGAAGTTCCCCGGCCCCGGTAGAAACTTGCGGAAGATATCGGTCAGCCCCAGTTTCGTAACCTTTCCAAAAGCGTCACACACCTCCTGACAATGACAGACGTGCGGCCAGATTTTTTTGGAGTCATGGACGTCGATCGGCTCGGGCGCGACATTGAGATCACCCACCCAGATCGTGCCGCAGCCTTGCAGCCCCGAGACACCGTTTGCTCCAAGTCCGCAGTTCTTCTCCAGATAGGCACTCAAACGCGCAAACCATTGCAGCTTGAAGGGGAACTGTTCGCTCTCAAACTCCCGCCCCTGCGGGACGTAGGTATTGAGGATATGGATACCGCCGTAGACCAGGTGCGCCAGCCGCGTGCGACTTTCGCCCCCGTCATCACCGAGGCCGAAGCTGACGCGCTCTGGCTTTTCTTTGGTGACGACGGCAACGCCGTTATAGGATTTCTCGCCGCAGAACGCGACCTGCCAGCCCTCGTCGGCAAACGCCTCGCGCGGGAATTGCGGATCGGCAGTCTTGGTCTCCTGCAATGCAAGGACGTCGGGCTGATTCTCCTTCAGCCAGTGCAGGATCACCTCCAGCCGCGTCCTCACGGAATTACAGTTAAAGGTTGCAATCTTCATCATGCCCTCATCCTACGACACCGTCAATGTGTAAACAGGCATTGGGTAAAATCCGCTCGTGGTGAGCTCGTGAAACCATGATCGGATTTTACGTCTTCCATTCCCGACGACAGACACCAAATCAAAACATTGATTATCCACAGTAATGCTCAAGACTTCCGCTCGCCATCGTAATGAATGCCGAGGAACGCAAACCACAAAAGACTCAAGCCCGCCGCAAGCATCCCACCCCCGATCCACGCCGGATCAACCAAGTAGACGAAACAACCGACGTGCAGCTCGACATCCCCCCGCTCACCGCTTCCGGAAGCAGACAGACGATATAGCAACGCTCCGGCGGAATATAGGAGAAAAAACCCGGGAACGCAGAGCAACGCGCAGAGAAGCCGGATAACAATCATTCGTCCCTCACATCGTTCTTGCTACCGCCTTCATACAGCAAACAGCACGCACCGACCGCCGTCAACACGCCGCCAATTAAAAACTGCACGAATAAAACCCATTGCATCTCAAACGGTCCATAGCGATGTCCGCCGACCGACACGAAGGTTGCGCTTGCACCGCCGACCGTCGCAACCATGGGAGCGGAAAAATACCAGAAATAAATGACCGCTGCCCCTGCGAGAATCAAAAGGATTCCCGGCACGCAACACAAGACCCCGAAAACGATCATGACCGCCCGCCCCATGACGCCCCCCTCTTTACGCCATGACATTTCGCATGCGAATATCCCGGCCTGTAAACAAATGAAGACCGTCGACGGTCGCCGGCGGTCTTCTTCGCATAAGCCACGTGCGCGTTACGCCGGAGGAACTTTTTACTAACAGACGCGCGCAAGGTCGCTGCGGATGCGGCGAACCTGATCGAAGAGGTTGCGTCCAGGGCATGCCGTGCTACGCAGTTCCTGATGGCCGTACATGCTCCGCGGCGAAATCTGGTATGAAATCAACAGCGACTGGCATAGCTGCTGGAGCGTATTTACCTGCGCGGAGGTCGGCTGCTGGATGTTGAAATTCCCCAGACACATCACCCCGACATTGTGCTCATTGTTTCCCTTGGTGTGCGCTCCCTGCCAGCGCAAATCACGCCCCTGCCAGACCACGCCCTGCCGGTCAATCACGAAGTGATAGGCGATATCGCCGGCATTGAGGGTGCGGAAGTGGGTATTCTGAATTTTACGCAACGAACAGACCACCTCGCCGGGGGTATTGTCATAATTCGGCTCGGGGTTGCCCTCATGATGCACGGTCAGGCGATTGACTCCGTTCATTGCATTCATCTTTGCCGTGCGCGGCGCCTCCGCTCCCCAGCGGGTCCGCGAAATCGCATAAATCGCCGCTGCCCCTGCGTGAGGCACCACCGGCGCGACCGGCGTCGTCGGCTTGAGTGGCTTCGAGTCCGGAATATTCACATCATTATGCCGGCCGCCCGGCGTACCCGGAATGGTGCCATCGATGTCCGGACTGTCCGACTCGTAACTATAAGGACCGCCGGAGAGGATGTGCGGCACATTTTTGTCCGAGCTTGCGCTCTGCGATCCGCTCTCGGTACAACCACCCAGAAAACCAACCGCCGCAGCCCCGCCCAGCAGCCGGATAAAGTCGCGTCTGTCCATCTCCCGCTTTCTATGATAAAGAATCAAAACAAATCGTTCCTGTTCTTATCGGCAATCCCGCCCCGCCGATCCTCCAGAAACTACATCATCTTCCGATCAGAGTTGATTGCAACAGGCTTCACCAACTCCGAAGAGCCGCCCTCCCTCAGTAAACGATCAATCGAATCCTGAGATCACTCAAGGCAATCGCATTCCTATTCATCCGCACGAAGCAGCGGAAACAGCCTGATTTCAGTGATTAAGTGCGTATTCACCGACGGGAGCGACGCGCCCCAAACCCGCCCCAACGGAGCACGTGGGATCGCATTGCCGCAAGCGCGAAACGAAATCCGTTATGAATTCGCAACAAAACTTGCTTTTTAACCTATTTGTAATGCGATTGCCCTGCGAGACAACCCCGTACATCCGCCAGAACGTCCGCGCAAGGGGATGATTGCGAAATCCACATTCCGCAAAAAAATGCGGTGCGCCGGATCAATCCGGGCACCGCATCGTGTTCTCTCTGCGTTCCGCCGGGTGCGGCCACGGCAACGTTCCGCCCCCACCCTGCGGCATCCGTCAATGTCCGAGCCAGAGCCTATGCCCAATCGGACCGGATCATTCCGGCAGCCCTCAGAAACTGCGGCCGAACGCCCCTTCGCCGGCGCGGCAGATATGCATCTGCGGCTTGATGCCGGTCTTCGCCTCATACCGCTTCGCCAGTTCCTGCGCGAACGATTCCGCCTTGTCCTTGGCGACGAGGTTCACCGTGCAGCCGCCGAAGCCGCCGCCGGAGAGCCGGCAGCCGTACAGCCCCGGCAGCCCCTGCGCGCAATCGACCATCGCGTCCAACTCCGTGCAGGAGTTGCCGAAGTCATACTGGCTAGAGCGGTGCGAGCCGAGCATACACTCGCCCATCGTCTTGAGGTCGCCCTTTTTGAGCGCCTCCACCCCGCGCAATACGCGCTCGTTCTCGGTAACGATGTGCTTGGCGCGCCGGCCGGCAACCTCTTCCAGCCCGGCAATATTCTTTTCGAACTCCGCAAACGTCACATCGCGCAGATGCGTGACTTTCTTTTCGAGCTTGCCGGAAAAATACTTCGCGGCCGTAAAGCAACTCTCGCGCAGGCGGTTGTAGGTGCCGTCGGCAAGCGAGTGTTTGGCGTTGGTGTTGGCGAGCACCAACTCCGCCTCGGTGCCGAGGGGGACGTGCGAGTACTTCGCCAGCTCGCGGCAATCGAGGAAAATCAGGTGATCGGTCTTGCCCATCGCGCTGGAGAACTGGTCAAGGATGCCGCAGTTGACCCCGACGAACTGATTCTCGGCCGCCTGACAGGTAAGGGCGATCTTGATGGCGTCCATCGAAAAGGGGTACAGCTGCTTCAGAAAATACAGCGTTGCAACTTCAAGCGCCGCGCTGCTGGAAAGGCCCGACCCCAGCGGCACATCGCCGTCGATGACCGCCTCAAACCCGCCGAGCTTGATTCCGGCGTTCTGCAGCTGCTCGACCACGCCCTGAATGTAATTGACCCAAAAATTCCGTTCCTGTTTCTTGAGGGCGTTCAGCGCAAACGTTTCCTTGTCCGAAAACGCGCCGGCGTAGACGGTCGCCTTGTCGCCGGCAACCTTGCGGCCGCAGATGACGATATGACGGTCAATCGCCGCCGCAAGAATGAACCCCTCGTTGTAGTCGGTGTGATTGCCGAGCACCTCCACGCGCCCCGGCGCAACGCCGCAGGCGGTCGCATCGCCGCCGAAAACATGCTTGAACGTGTCCCGCGCCTTCTCAACCAATTCCATCGATTACTCCTGCGAATTAGGGGCTATACAAAACAGTAGCGATAAAATCAAGCGAAACACCATGACAGAACAACCAGACCACTCCAGAGCGGCAGCACCCCGAACAACACGAGCGCCGCATAAGCGCGGTTCGGAGTCAGCCCCCAACCCACGGCATAGCGCTTCGCCCACCCGCGGCACAACAACACCCACGGCAACCAAAGGACCAACGTTGCCAGCTCCGGGCTAAAGTCTGGAGCGAACCAATTCAGTCGATTCAGCCACGATCCCATGCGAGCGACCCTCCCCGCAGTACAAGATCAGGAAATCAACTCCCCCGCAAGCTGGCGGCGAGCTCTTGCAATTCCTTGATCTGACGCGTCAGCTCTACCTTGCGCGCCTTCTCCTGCTCCACCACCTCCGCCGGAGCCTTGGCGAGGAAGCCTTCATTATGCAGCTTGCCGTTGAGCGCGGTCAGTGACTTTTCCTTGACCGCCAGTTCCTTCTCGACCCGCTTCTTCTCCAGCGCCACATCCATAAACCCCGACAGGGGCACGTACACCTGCGCCCCCGGCAGCACCTCTGCCGCCGACAGTTCCGGCTTGGCAAGCTGAATACCGAAGTCCACCTGTCCCGCGCCCGATTGCGACTGGATCAACTCCACGCAACCTGCGAGCGATTCAATGAACGCCTGATCCGCCGCACTGATGACCGCACTGATCGGCTCCTTCGGCGGAATGTTGAACTTCGAGCGGATGTTGCGGATCGCGCGCACGATCTCCTGCACGCGCTCCATCGACTGCTCCAGCGCCTCGTTGCGCAGGCCCGCGCCCGGCTGCGGCCAGGATTCCTGCATTAAAAATTTCCCCGCCGGGGTGCCGTCACCGCTGAAACCGCGCACCGGACTGATGGTGTTCAGTTCCGTCCACACCTCCTGCGTGAAAAACGGGGTGATCGGCTGCAACAGGCGCAGCAATTGATCGAGCACCCACGCCAGCGTCCGCCCCGCCACCTGCGCGTTGCGGCCGCCCGCACGCAGACGCGGCTTGACCATCTCAACATACCAGTCGCAGTAATCGCGCCACGCGAAGTCATAGACATTTTTGGTCAGATCGGCGTACCGGAACTCTTCGAAAGCCTTGGTCTGTTCGCCGATGACCGCATTGAGCCGCGACAGAATCCAGCGGTCCTCAAACTGGAGCTCTTCGCGCAACACGGGGGTATTATCGAGCTGGAGCTGCGAGAGATTCATCATGACAAAGCGCGCCGCATTCCAGATTTTATTGATGAAATTGCGCCCCATCTCAAAACGCGTGGGACTGAGCTTGATATCCTGCCCCTCGGTTGTCAACGCCGCGAGCGTGAAGCGCACCGCATCCGCGCCATAACCGTCGCACTGGAATTCCTTGCCGAAGCGCGGCTGGACGCCGCCCTTGATCATCACCAGCGGGTCAATGCCGTTGCCCGTCGATTTCGACATCTTGGCCCCGAATTCATCGAGAATCGTGCCGTGAATGTACACGCTCTTGAACGGCACCTTGTCCATGAAGTGAAGCCCCATCATCACCATGCGCGCCACCCAGAAGTAGATGATGCCGCGGTCGGTGACAAGGGTGCTGGTCGGATAAAAGTAATCGAGATCCGCCGTCTGCTCCGGCCAGCCAAGGGTCGAGAACGGCCAGAGCGCCGAACTGAACCAGGTATCGAGGACGTCGGTCTCCTGCTCCAGCTTCTGCGAGCCGCACTTCGTGCAGACCGCAGGATCGGTCTCTTCGACAATCATTTCGCCGCAGTTCTGGCAGTACCAGACCGGAATACGGTGGCCCCACCAGATCTGCCGGCTGACGCACCAATCGCGGACGTTCTCCAGCCACGAAAAGTATACCCGCTCCCAACGCGGGGGATAGAACTTCAATTCTCCCGCCTTGCTTGCCGCCAGCGCGCGCTCGGCGAGCGGACGCATCCGGACAAACCATTGCTCGGAAAGATACGGCTCGATCACCGTCCCACAGCGATAACACTGCCCCACCGCGTGCGCATGGTCCTCGACCTTCTCCAGCAGTTTCTTTTCCTGCAATTCCTCCACCAGTTTCTCGCGGCAGCGGAAGCGGTCGAGTCCCTGATATTTGCCGGCGTCCTCGGTCATGCGCCCGTCGGGGCCGATGACGATGATCTGCGCGAGATTGTTGCGCAGGCCGCAATCGTAGTCGTTCTGGTCATGCGCGGGCGTCACCTTCACACAACCGGTACCGAACTTGGGGTCGACGAAGCTGTCGGCGATGATCGGAATCTCACGTTCGACAATCGGCAGAATCAGCGTCTGCCCCACCAGATCCGTGTAACGCTCATCGTCAGGATGCACCGCCACGGCGGCATCGCCCAGCATCGTCTCGGGACGGGTGGTGGCGACGACGAGATAACGCGGACTATCCTTGACCTGATAGCGGATATGCCAGAGTTTGCCGTCCTTGTCCTCATGCTCGACCTCATCATCCGCCAGCGCGGTGTGGTCCTTCGGGCACCAGTTGATGAGCTTGCGCCCCTTGTAGAGCAAACCGTCCTTGTACAGACGCACAAAAACGGTGCGCACGGCGCTGCTGAGGCCGTCGTCCATGGTGAAACGCTCACGCCGCCAGTCGCAGGAGGAACCAAGTTTCTTGAGCTGCGTGATGATGGTAGAGCCGTATTGCTCCTTCCACTCCCAGACCTTCTTGACGAATTTTTCGCGGCCGAGGTCGTCGCGATGGAGGCCGTCCTTCTTCAGGCTGCGCTCGACGACGTTCTGGGTTGCAATGCCGGCATGGTCCGTACCCGGCTGCCAGAGCGCCATCTTGCCGCGCATCCGCTCGGTACGAATGAGGATGTCCTGCAGGGTATTGTTGAGGGCATGGCCCATATGCAGAATGCCGGTAACGTTCGGCGGAGGAATGACGATGCAGTACGGCTTTTTGCGTCCGTCGGGTTCGGCCTCAAAGCAGCCGGCCTGTTCCCAGGCGTCGTACCACTTATCCTCGACCTCGCCCGGGTTGTAATGTTTGGCTAACTCCTGACTACCGCTTTCCGCGCTCATTCTAACCAGTCCTTCCAGTCATCTCCACGACGCAAGTCCTCTCGCTGCCGGGATATTGGCACCATAATTTTCCGTAGACGCATGTCGGGAATATTATTATGCAGAAGGTGCGCGCTATTTCCAGTGGCAAGCCGCTTTTTTGCGGGCCGCGTCCGACAACAAAAAACGGGCGCCCCGGCCCATGCCGTTGCACCCGTTTTCACATAATAGCCCTTCTACCGGCCATCCATGCCGTACAACCCGCGCGCAAATCGCAGGTACTCCTGCCAGTCGTAGAGCGTCAGATCGTGCTTTCCCGTGCGGATGTGGTACGACAGTCTGCCGTCGGCGACCGGGCTGTCCGCCGGCGGCAAGGTCTGCGGCAGCTTCGCGGGTTTGCCGTACAGCGTCCATACCGGAGCAGCGTCACGCAAGGCAAGAAACTCCCCCATCGGGTCCGCCCAGCCGTCTTCGGTGGCGCTACCCACGCAGACGGCGCGCGGCGCGATCAGCGCCAGCAACATGTGCTGGTCGACCGGAAGCGTCTCCTCATGGTCGTTGTACTTGCGGTAATTTAGGCAGAACCAATGCGGGAACACCTCGTTGATTTTGGTCACCGTTTCGCCCTGTTTGCGCCGCGCCAACGCCGCGCCGGTACACCCGGAACAACTGGAGCAGGCGAGTGCGAACCGCTCATCGGTCGCCGCCGCCAGCAGCGCAATCTTGCCGCCGCGCGAATGCCCGATCACGCCGATCTTTCCAGGGTCAATTCCCTTTTCGGTCGTAAGATAATCCATCGTTCTCGATGCGCCCCATGCCCATGCCCGGATCGCCCCCCATGAGGCATCCTCGCGCCTTCCCTCATCAAGGAGCGCAAAAATACCGCTTTGGAAGCTGTCCTTTTTGTCAGCGGCGATCTGCTGGTTTTGCACGGCGGCGGCCGCAAATCCGGCCTCCACGATCTCCTCCGCCGGCCAAAAGGGGGTCTTGGTCTTGCGGTCGGGGTCCATGTTGTCCGGCCCCCGGTTGTTCATCAACAGGAACGCGGGAGCCGGCCCCTTGCTCCCGTTGGGTACGAAGAGAACGAGACGGAAATCGAGGCTGCCCCTCGCCGCCGCAACGGTCAGCTTCACCACGCGCAGAGTCGCTTTGCCGTTCATGGCCGCCTTGTCTTCGCGCTCCACACGCCAGCTCAGTTTGTACGGCGTGGTCGGGACGTTGCCATAGATTTCATCGAGAAACAGCTTTTGCAGCTCCGGCCGCCGCATCTGCCACTGCGCAACGGTCGCAATCTCTTTTCCAGCCGCATCCTGCAAAAGCGGCGGTTGCGCCGCAGGAGGGGCCTTCTGATCCGCAGCCAGCAGCCCCCCGCACCCGAACAGAAGCAACAGCACGATTTTTCTCATTGTGATTCTCCTTGTTCTGTTTTATTATACGGCAGAAAATTGCAGCCGCCCAGTCGGGATTGCGGTAAAGCGCCGGCATGAATGGCATTTTTCCGACATTTCCGCCCTGCCGCGCCGGAATCGCCTGTGTGCAGACAAACGGCCGCCAGAAAAGGACCCTCATGAACGACCGAGAGAATCTCCTGAACGCCTGCGCGGAGTTTCTCACCGGAGGCGGGCTGCGCCGCCTCCACCTCTGCCTGCCGCAACCACTGCCGGAACCGGAGACGCCAGAGCTGACCTGCCACGCCTTTTCCGTGCTGCAAATCGTCCTGTCGGGAAAGCTGCCGTTTGTCTTCGCCGGAGTCGGAGGGCGCATCGTACGGACGGTTATCCGAGAGGGCGAAGGATATTTCAGCCTGCCGTGGGCGTGGAATTCGCGGACGTATACCAACGGGCGACGGATGCTAATGGTCCGCTTTCTGGAAGGAAGACAGGAGTATGCACTCTCGCGACTGCTTGCGGACGGCAGCCGTCAACGCGGCTGGGAAGCCTGGCAGGAGGTGGACGCGCCCTTGCCCTCCGCCGCCGCACATTTGCTGCAAGCCCTGCAGGAAACCGGCCTGTCCGCACACGCGCAAGAGCAAAGCGAGGCCTTGGCCGCCCTGACCGGAAACGCGTTGCTGGAGATTTCGCGGCTGCATCTGGCCGGCGCCCCCGCCGCCGGACGTGCGCAACTGCGCTGGCGGCGGATTGCTGCCTGCCTGGAGGAACCGGGACGGGAACCGCTGCGCCGGGCGGAACTGGCGCGTCTCTTCCGCCTCACTCCCGATCACCTGACGCGGCTCTTCCGGCAACATGCGGGGATGTCATTCGCCGAATACGCCTGCCGCCTGCGCATTGACCGCGCCCGGCATCTGCTGGCGACCACCGAACTGTCGGTAAAAGAGGTGGCAAGACACTGCGGCTTTCACGACAGCTCCTACTTTGTAAAAGTCTTCAAAAAGTTCATCGGACATACCCCCGGCCGGGGCAATTAGCGGTGCATTCCTCATACACGGCTTGGTTCAGGCATGACGGGCGTGGTGCGGATGCCGGCTCCGCGGCGCCGAAAATTTGTCCGGACGCCCGCTTGACAGCTCCGGCTCCAAGCCTATAATCCGTAGAATGTTACCGGCATCCCGCGCGACGCGGAAGGATGCGTTTGTATCGCAGACAGCACTACGTTCAGATGAGGGAACGGCGGATGGCTCGGAATACGAGCAACGCGGGTACACGATCGCGAATTATTGGCTCCGGCATTTCGATTGGCTTCCTACAGGGATAGCCGGGGCTTTCACGCAACGAGCGGAACAAGTTTGCAAAGCGCCCCCGGCAATCCGGCGGCGCTTTTTCTTTTGTCTTTATCTCCCGCATACGACGAGGATACACACAATGGCATTCAAACCGGTAGACAGAGAGATCGATTTTCAGAAGTCGGAAAACGAGTGGATGGAGTTCTGGAACCAGAACGACATCTTCGGCAAGCAGCTCGCCCAAGGTCGCGAGCGCGCACCCAAGGAGCATCCCGGCAACTCCACCTATGTTTTCTTTGAAGGGCCGCCCACCGCCAACGGCATCCCGCACCCCGGGCACGTGCTGACCCGCGTCATCAAGGACCTTTTCCCGCGCTTTCGCGCCATGCAGGGCTATGACGTCCCGCGCAAAGCGGGCTGGGACACCCACGGCCTGCCGGTCGAGGTCAGCGTCGAGAAGGAGCTCGGCATCGAGGGCAAACAGGGCATCGAGGATTTCGGCGTCGAGCCGTTCATCAAGAAGTGCAAGGACTCGGTCTTCAAGTACTCCGACCTCTGGGCGAAGATGACCGCCCGCATCGGCTTCTGGATTGACCTTAACGATCCCTACGTCACCTATCATCAGAGCTACATCAACTCGGTGTGGTGGAGCATCAAGCAGATCTACAACGCCGGGTTGATCTATCACGGCCACAAGATTGTGCCGTGGTGCCCGCGCTTCGGTACGGCGCTCTCGAGCCAAGAGGTCGGACAGGGCTATAAGAACGTCGCCGACCCGGCCGCCTTCGTCGCCTTCCGCAACACCGAGAACCCGAAGCTGATGTTTGTCGCGTGGACGACGACCCCGTGGACGCTGCTCTCGAACGTCGCCCTCGCCGTCGGCAAGGACTTCGATTACGACTACGTGCAGGTCGGCGAGGAGACGCTGGTAATGGCCTCGGCCCTGCGCGAGAAAGCGATGGGCAAGGTGCCGCACTCGGTCGCCAAGACGGTCAAGGGCGCGGAGCTCTTGGGCAAGACCTACGAACAGCTCTTCACCTACGCGACCGTCGACAAGCCCGCGTTCCGCATCATCGCCGGCGACTTCGTCGGCCTCGACGCCGGCACCGGCATCGTCCACATCGCCCCCGCCTACGGCGAGGACGACAACCTCGTGGGCAAGCAGAACGACCTGCCCTCGATCAACGTCGTCAACACCGACGGAACCTTTATGGACTGCGTGACCCCGTGGAAGGGCGTCTTCGTGAAAGAGGCGGACAAACTCATCCTCAAGGAGCTGAAGGACCGCAAGCAACTGCTCAAGTCCGAGCAGTATCTGCACGACTACCCCTTCTGCTGGCGCTGCGACTCGCCGCTCTTGTACTACCCCCGTCCGGCGTGGTACATCCGCACCACCGAGATCAAGGACGAGATGCTCAAGAACAACGCCGCCATCAACTGGCTGCCCGAGCACATCAAGGACGGCCGTTTCGGCAACTTCCTCGCCACCAACGTCGACTGGGCGCTCAGCCGCGAGCGCTACTGGGGCACGCCGCTGCCGATCTGGCAGTGCACCTCCTGCTCGCACAGCGCCGCCATCGGCGGTGAACAGGAACTACTGGAGCGCGCCGCCAACCGCGCGGACTTCCCGGACGGCATCGAACTGCACAAGCCGTACGTCGACCGCGTGCTCGTCAAGTGCGAGCAGTGCGGCGGGACGATGAAGCGCGTGCCGGAGGTGATCGACTGCTGGTACGACTCGGGCGCGATGCACTTCGCGCAGTGGGGCTATCCGCACGCCGCAGGCAGTGACAAGAAACTCGCCGCCGCGCT
>CAYWTJ010000028.1:0-34678 GCA_964460225.1 uncultured Planctomycetaceae bacterium
GGCCGGTTTGGCCTCGGGACCCATGCGTTCGAGCATTTCGGCCGCGAGCGTGCGCAGGTGGGGGTAGGCGGAATTCAGATGGCTCGCCAGTTCGGGGGCGAGGGGGGTGACGTCGAAGGCATTCTTCTCCAGCGCCAGCGCGAGCTGGAAGGCGAGTTGCTGCAATTCCTGCGGCTTGTGGTGAAGGTTGCCGAAGAGGACGGGCAGGAGGCGTGCGGTGAGCGCGCCGGTACGCAGGAGCGCATCGAAGATCGGCTGATGCCCGCCCTGCGACGACTGCAAGAGCAGTCGCATCGCTTCGCGTACCTGATGCTCTTTCTCGTAAAATTCCGGAGCCGACATTCCATCCTCCCGCCGGAAACGCACGCACAGCGTGGTAAATCCGTCTCCCGGACATTATACCCGGGAGCCGGGCCGATGCAACCGCAGGAACCCCGGCGGCCGGTTGAATTCTCCGCATGGGGTTGCTTCCGGCGGCCGGCACCGTATGGTTGAAAATGGCGGGTGGGCGGTTGCTTCAGCGCCGATTGACGACATTCTTAACGGTGTGGCAGGTCGTTCTCTCTTGACTCTGGACGGATATGCCCTGTTGGGTACATTGTCCGGAACTGTTTGTGAGGAACCGGCCGGATCATGAGCGGTGAGCGTGTGGCGGCAAACTGGGTATGGGCAACAAGGGGAAGCAATGCGGGAGATGTCGGTCGGGGAGAGGATTTCGGCGTGGTTGGGCGGGGCGCTGATCCTGCTGCTGCTGGCGGCGGGCGCGGGGTACGTCTATGGTTGGCACATCGACACGAACTGGCGGGATACCCAGTTGGAGCGGATTGCGAATTTCCGCGCGCAAATGCTGTGTGCGGCGCTGGCGCGGGTCAATCACCTCGACGAGTTGCCATTCGACGACTTCATGTGGAGCGGATCATTTGGCTGCGTCAAGAGTGTTCGCATACGCGATGAGCGGGTGACGGACCTCTCGCCGCTGGCTGGGATACCGTTGGTGGAGATGGAACTGGCGAATACCCGCATCACCGATCTCTCTGCGTTGGATGGCATGCCTTTGAATTCGTTGTTTCTTGACGGGGCGGGCGGGCCGTTTCGAACCAATTCGGATTCTTGGGGTGGGAGTATTGCGCGAATTTCCGAGACGGTCGGCGCGCCGCTGGATCTGCGGTCCTTGCACGGAATGCCGTTGAAGCAACTTTTCTTATTCAATATGCCCGTGCGAGACCTAACGCCGTTGACCGGCGCTCAGTTGAACTTTTTTGTCTGTGCAAGCGATATGTTGCAAGACATTTCTGTACTGCGGGGAATGCCGCTGGAGACTTTTGTTCTGGCCGGACGCGGGGTGAAGGACCTGTCTGCTTTGCGCGCCGCAAAGTTAAAATCTTTTAGTCTCTATTGGTCCGACATTGCGGAGGTGTCGGTTTTGGACGGCAGGCAATTGCAGCGCCTCGTGCTTGATCACTGTCCGGTGGGCTCCCTGCCCGCGTTGGATGTAACTGCATTGCGCGAGGTCTATTTGACTCAAACCAAGATCAATGACCTCACATCGTTGAAGGGGGCTCCGTTGCGTTGGCTCAGTCTGCGGGCGTCGCCGGTGTTCGACCTTTCGGCTCTGGCCGGGATGCCGCTTATCCGAATCGACCTCGAAGCAACCGGAGTCAGCGACCTCTCGCCGCTGCGGGGGATGAAGCTGCAGTACTTGAATTGCGCCCAGACGCCGGTGACCGACCTCTCGCCGCTGATCGGGATGGAGCTTGAGGAATTGAACATCACCGGCCTGAAATTGCGCGACCCGGGGCAACTCAAGCAGATCAAGGTCGGAACATTGATTGGTGCGCCCGCTCCGTGAAGCGGTGGGGGCTGTCAGCCCTTCATGGTTCGCCCCTTTTCAGAAGCCTATGGCTTATCAACAGGCCGACGCTGGTGAGGCGGCAGATCGTTCGCCCGGTAAATTCCGGGAAAAAATGCGGGCAACTTCTTGATTCGCGGGGGCTTATCGCTATAAGTACTGCTACCATGCGGGCGGTTTTTCGCGGCCCGCCCAGAAGAAGATACCGCGCCGGGGGCGTGCAATCGCCTGCGGGCGTGCTTGTAAGCCCTTCTGGCTCAAAGGCTAAGGCTATACCCATGAGTGAGAAAGACACTCCGCTGGGAAAGATTCGTAACATCGGCATCATTGCTCACATTGATGCCGGGAAGACGACCACTTCCGAGCGGATTCTGTTTTATTCCGGTAAAGAACATCGCATGGGCGAGGTGCATGACGGCACCACGGTCATGGATTATATGCAGGACGAGCAGGAACGGGGCATCACCATCACCTCCGCCGCGACCACCCTGCACTGGAAGGGCTATCAGGTCAACCTGATCGATACTCCCGGCCACGTCGACTTCACCGCCGAGGTGGAGCGCAGCCTGCGGGTGCTCGACGGCGCGGTGGCCGTGTTCTGCGGCGTCGGCGGGGTCGAGGCGCAATCGGAAACGGTCTGGCGGCAGGCCGACCGCTACGAGGTGCCGCGGCTGGCGTTTATCAATAAGCTCGACCGCTCCGGCGCGGAGGTCGATCATGTGCTCAAGGAGATGCGCGAGCGCTTGCACGCCAATCCGGTGCTGATGCAGTTGCCGGTGGGGCGGGAAGACGGCTTCCGGGCGGTGATCGATTTGGTGGCGATGCAGCAACTTTCGTTTGACGAGACCTCTCTGGGCGAGAAGGTGACGGCGGGCGAGATCGACGCGGATTTGCTGGAGGAGGCGCAGCTTCACCATATGTCGCTGGTGGAAGCGGCGGCCGAGGCAGACGATGTGCTGATGGAGAAATACCTCGTCGAGGAGACGCTGAGCCTGGAGGAGTTGAAGGCCGGATTGCGCAAGCTGACGCTGGCGCGCAAGATCGTGCCAGTCTTCTGTGGTTCGTCGCTGCGCAATAAAGGCGTGCAGCCGCTGCTCGACGGCGTGGTGGATTATCTGCCGTCGCCCAAGGACATGCCGCCGGTGGAGGGGCATGACCCGAAGGATCACAACAAGAAGATTGCCTGCGCTCCGACCCGCAAAGAGGCGTTGTGCGCGCTGGCGTTCAAGATTATCGACGATCAGCACGGTCCGCTGACTTTTTTGCGGATTTACTCCGGGGAGCTGAAGGAGGGCGACCGGGTGATCGTGGCGGGTAACGGCCGCAAGGAGCGTGCGAGCCGGCTCTGGCGGATGCATGCCAACCACCGCGAGCGCGAGGTCTGCGTGGGACCGGGCGAGATCGTGGGGGTGAGCGGCTTCAAGTTCGCTTCGACCGGCGATACGATCTGCGCCGAGGACGGGCGGATGGTCTCGCTGGAGCCGCCGCGCTTTCCGGCGACGGTCATTAGCATGGCGATTGAGCCCAAGAGCAACGATGACCGCGACCGGCTGATGGAGGTGTTGCTGAAGCTGACGCGCGAGGACCCGACCTTCGGCTACCGTACCGACGACGAGACGGGGCAGTTGATCCTGTCGGGGATGGGCGAACTGCATCTGGATATTATTTCGACGCGGATTATCCGCGACTATAAGGTTCCCTGCAACACCGGAAATCCGCGCGTGACCTACCGTGAGGCGGTGAGCGGACGGGCGCGCGGCCGGGGGGTATTCGAGCAGGTGCTGGGCGGCAAGGAGCATTACGCCGAGGTTGAGGTGGAGATCACCCGGTTGAACGCGAGTGTGCCGGAGCTGCTCATCAGTGCGCCGGAAGAGTCGATTTCGCACTACGATCATGAGGCGCTCCGCGAGGGGTTTGCAGGCGGTTGCATTTCGGGGCCGCTGGGCGGGTATCCGCTGATCCATCTGAAGGTGGAGGTGCTCAAGGGCGCAACCCGCGAAGGCGCGGAAGCGGGGATTGCCTTTACGGCGGCGATGGAAGCGGCGATGCGCGAGGCGGTGTCAAAGGCCGGAGCGGAGCTTCTGGAGCCGATCATGGCGTTGGAGGTGACGACTCCCGAGGAGTTCATGGGCGGGATCATTCACGACCTCAACGGCCGGCGCTGCGAGATTCAGGAAATTGTGATGCGGGGCAATTTGCAGGTGGTTCACGCAAAGGCTCCGCTGGCGGAGATGTTCGGCTACGCGACGGTGGTGCGCGGGTTGTCGACCGGCCGTGCGAGCTACAGCATGGAGCCGTGCGCGTTTGCCCCGGTTCCGCGCAAAAAATGGTCGGACATACTCGGCTACGAGGTTTAGTTCTTGCAACTGATTGGTAGGAAGCAGACGGTAGTGCGGTAGTAGGCGGACGGGGAAGTCCGGCTGGGTACTTGACGGAATACAAGGGGACGAAAATGAAAATTTGCCGGGTGGTCTATCTTTGCCTGTTGTATTGTGTCTGTGCGCTTGCTGATGCGTATGGCGCGGATGAGGGTAAGGGCGCTGGGGCGAAGGCAGACGGCGGTGCCAAGGAGGAGAGTGCGCAGAAGACCCTGCCCGCCGGTTTCTTTGACACAATGGCGGTCGAGGTCAAGATCTCCAAGAGCCAGGCGCTTCCGCCATCGAACGTTGGCGTTGAGAATTTGCAGAAGTTTGAACAAGGCGCTTTGCGCGGGAACTTTGTGGTTGTGAAGAAGGCTTCCGACGCCTCTCCCGAAAAAATCGGGTTGTTGTGTGAGGTGACGTTTGACCAGTTTAAGTTTTCAAAAATTAGGCGGTCGGATGCGAATTTCATTTATTATATGTCGAAAGCGGCGTGCCGGGCTTCTTACAAGTTTTCGTATTCCGACGGAAGCAAGTGGAATAAACTTGGCACCGGGTCGCGGGAATTCTTGTTGTGCCGGGATTACTACAACCAGTTGATGACGATGCTTCTGGACGAACTGGTCGATATTCGCGGCATAAGTTCTGAGATGAATCCCGGCGGGCAAGGCACAAAAACAGTTCGGGGGGCGGTTATACTGAAAAAGAAGTCACCGTTTGTTTTCAGCGGGCTTTCGCTTTGCAGCGAAACGAATCCCCCGGTGGATGATGATGGTCTGTATCAGGTTCGAATCGGTATCGCCGGGATTGCGGAGCCGGGTAAATCCATCAAGTTTTCCCAGTCGGTCGATAAGTCTGTTTCGTTTGGTGGACGATCGATTGCGTTTGATTGGGGGACGCTTTCCCCGTTTGAGGTTACGGGACTGCAGCTTGCGCCGGTTGTGGTCAAGGAAGAAGGAACGCCGGAGAAAGACGGGAAGTCCGCGCCGGCTTCGGCGGATTCTGCAAAAAGCTCTACCGACGGAAAGAAATAATTCTCGTGAGTTGGATGGCGCTTGAGCGGTGCGGAAGGGTGTGTGCTTTCTGCTCAACCGGCGATAAGGGGTTCCATGATGCGTTTGCTGATAAGCCTTATTCTGTTGTCGGCATCGCTCATGGCGGGATGCGGTTCCGGGAGTGTGCGTTCCTCTGATGCGGTTGCGGCGAAGGCCGAGGCCAAAGCGGCGGTGGCGGAGTGGGGGCGGCTGCTGAATGAGGGCAGCGGCGAGGACTTTTTGCGCACGGCGCTGCCGGAAAGCGTGTTGCGCAATCCGGAGGTGGCGGGTGCGGACGGGCGGTTCCGTCCCGAGTTTCTCGAAAAGTTTTACCGTCTGCTGCCGCAAATTCATCAGGCCCTGCAAGAGGCCAAACAGATTGAACCGGTTGTGCGCGACGGCAACGTCGTCTTCGAGTTCCCCGAGGCGATGCAGTCCGACGAGCTCTTTCAGGACCGGCGGATGTACCTGAGCAAGACAGACGGCAAGTGGCACTTCAACGGGCCGAATGTGAAGAAACAGCGGTAGGGCTGATGGGGCCGGAACGTGACCGGCGCAGCAACAACCGATTTTTGAACAGGATCGTTACTGGTAATTTATTTACTGAAGGAGAAATTCAATGGCCAAGGAATCGTTCCAGAGAACCAAGCCGCACATCAACGTCGGCACCATCGGTCACGTCGACCACGGCAAAACCACCACCACCGCCGCCATCACCTCCGTCTCCGCTGCCCTCTACGGCGGCAAGAAGGTGGCTTATGATGAGGTGGCGAAGGCCTCCGAGTCCCAGGGCCGCCGCGACGCCACCAAGATTCTGACCATCGCCACCAGCCACGTCGAGTACGAGTCTGCAAACCGCCACTACGCGCACGTCGACTGCCCCGGCCACGCTGACTACGTCAAGAACATGATTACCGGCGCGGCGCAGATGGACGGCGCGATCCTCGTGGTCGAAGCGCCCTCCGGCCCGATGCCCCAGACCCGCGAGCACATTCTGCTGGCGCGTCAGGTGGCGGTGCCGAAGATCATTGTCTTCCTCAACAAGTGCGACCTGATGGAGGGCGAGGAGGAGCTGGTGGAACTCGTCGAGATGGAGATCCGCGAGTTGCTGAACAAGTACGAGTATCCCGGCGACAACACGCCGCTGATCCGTGGTTCGGCTTTGAAGGCGATTCAGGACCCGACCGACGAGACCAGCGGGATCAAGCAGTTGCTGGCGACGATGGACGAGTACTTCGACATTCCCGCCCGTGAGGACGACAAGCCGTTCCTGATGCCGATCGAGGACGTGTTCAGCATCAAGGGCCGCGGCACGGTGGTGACGGGTCGTATCGAGCGCGGCAAGGTGAAGGTTCAGGACAAGCTGCAGATCGTGGGTCTGGCTCCGACGCGCGAGACGGTGTGCACGGGTGTTGAGATGTTCCAGAAGACGCTGGACATGGGTCTTCCGGGCGAGAACGTGGGCATTCTGCTGCGTGGCGTTGAGAAGAAGGATGTGACGCGCGGCATGGTGCTGGCGGCTCCCAACAGCGTGACGCCGCACAAGAAGTTCAAGGGCGAGGTTTACGTTTTGACGGCGGAAGAGGGTGGTCGTCACACGCCGTTCTTCACGGGCTACCGTCCGCAGTTTTACTTCCGGACGACGGACGTGACGGGTATGGCGATGCTGCCCGAGGGCGTTGAGATGGTGATGCCGGGCGACAACATTGCGATGAACATTGAGTTGATTGAGCCGATTGCGATGGAATCGCAGTTGCGTTTTGCGATCCGCGAAGGCGGCCGCACGGTCGGTTCCGGCGTGGTGACCACCATCATCGAGTAGTATCCTTGCCGGGCGAATCGCCCGGGAAGAACCGCAATGACATTCTGCCCGGCCGGCCGGGCCGGTGCGGGCAGAATAAGTTTTTAAGATGGCGGCATGTTGCTGCTGTCAAAAATCGCGGCGTGCGGTATGTGGTTTTGAAGTCGGTACCGTACGAACGCACAGATCGATAGGAGAAGTGAAATGGCGGAAAAGATCCGTATCCGCATGAAGGCGTACGACCACGACATTCTTGACTCCTGGTGCAAGAAGATCGTGGAGGCGGCAAAGAGCACCGGCGCACGCGTGGCAGGTCCGATTCCTCTTCCGACCCGCATCGAGAAATACTGCGTGCTGCGTAGCCCGCACGGTGACAAGAAGAGCCGTGAAGAGTTCGAAATCCGCACGCACAAGCGAGTGGTGTATATCACGGAATTCTCCCCCTCCACCATCGATGTCATCAGCAAGGTGGTTCCTCCGCGCGGGGTTGATCTCAACGTCAAGCAGTTTACCGCCTGAGGCGAACCATCGGCCTCTCCTGCGGCGGATGGCCGGGGCGCGATGCCCGCTGGTGCCGCAGACCTGAATTGAAAACATCGAAGGAGGTTATTACTATGTGGCGAGGAATCCTGGGCACCAAGCTCGGCATGACCCAGTTCTTCACGGAAGACGGCAAGCGCGTAGGCGTTACCGTCGTTGAAGCCGGTCCCTGCCCGGTCCTGCAGGTCAAGAGCAAAGAAGTCGACGGCTATGATGCCTATCAGCTCGGCTTCGACGCCAAGAAGGAAAAGAACAGCACCAAGGCTATCGTTGGCCATTGCAAGAAAACCGGCAATGCTCCGCAACGCTTTATCCGCGAAATCCGCGTGCGCGCCGCGCAGGAAGGCATTGTCGCCGGCACCGTGATCACCCTCGCCGGTTGGGAGGATGTCAAAGAGGTGCAGGTCACCAGCAAGAGCAAGGGCAAGGGCTTTCAGGGCGTGATGAAGCGGCACCATTTCCGCGGTTTGAGCGCAACCCACGGTGTGAAGACCTCGCACCGTTGCTGCGGTTCGACCGGTTCGCTGACTCCTGCCCGCACCCCACGCGGCTGCCGCATGGCCGGCCACATGGGATCGGAATGGGTGACCCAGAAGGGGTTGCGTGTGGCGAAGGTTCTGGCGGACAAGAATCTGATTTTCATTGAAGGTTCGGTTCCCGGTGCCAATGGCGCACACGTGATGATTCGTCCTGCGCAGCCGTATGTCGCGCCGGACGCGAAGTAACGGTACCGCTCCTCGCGCTTTCCATGCCGGTCAAACGCATAGAGCCGGGGCGTTGTTGCTAACCTGACAGGAGCCAGCCTTTGCGGCTGGCTCCTGTTTTATTGCCACTGGGGGCGGACGAAGGGCGGGACGCTTCCGGTACAGACCGGCTCAGGCGTTGTCGTCGTTGAGGGCCTGATGGATAACCTGACTGAGTTCGGCGGTGCGGAAGGGTTTGCGAATGAACCCCTTTAAGCCCAGCTCCTTCATCGCCGCCATGTCCTCCTCGCGCGTGAAGCCGGAGGAGAGGATCACCCGCGCTTCCGGATTGAGCTTTTTGAGCGCCATAAAGCAGTCGCGGCCGTTCATTTCGGGCATGATCATGTCGAGGATCACCAGATCGATGCGGTCGCTGCTCTCGCGGTAGCACCGCAATCCCTCAACGCCGTTGCTCGCCGTCAGCACCCGATAGCCGAGCTTCTGCAGCATTCCTCCCGCCGTGGTGCGCATCATATCTTCGTCGTCAATGACCAGCACCAGACCGGTGCCGTAGATCAGATCGGTGCGGGGCGCCTCCGTTGCGGCGGCGGGCCGATCCACGATGAGCGGAAACAGGAGGTGGATGCTGGTCCCCTTGCCGACCTCGCTGTAGACGTTGATCGCCCCCTTGTGCTGCTGCATGGTGCCGAACACGGCCGAAAGGCCGAGCCCGGTCCCCTTGCCGAGTTCCTTGGTTGTGAAGAACGGCTCAAAGATATGCGGAAGGTTTTCCGGGGGGATGCCGCAGCCGGTGTCGCGGATTTCGATGTTCACATAATTGCCGGGCTGGATGTGGAAGGACGAGGACTGGCAGTAGTCCCCGTCGATCTCCACGCTGCGGCTGGAAACATAAATATCCCCGCCGTCGGGCATGGCGTTGGCGGCGTTGATGAGGATGTTCAGGAACGCATTTTGCAACTGGGCGTGATCGCCCGCAATGTGATGCTCCTGTGCCGGCAGAGTTGCGCTGATACGGATGCGTTTGTCGATGGTGCGCGCGATCAGCGTCAGCGCGTCGTGCAGGGGCTTGTGCACATCAAGATCGGTTGCGGCGGTCATCCCCTTGCGCGAGAAGGTCAGCAGTTGCGAGGTCAGCTCCGCCGCGCGCTGGGTTGCGCCCAAAATCAGATCCAGGAACTGCTTGCCTCTGACGTCGGTCTCCACGTAAGGGGTGAGCAGATCCGCCGCCCCCATGATGCCGCCGAGCATGTTGTTGAAGTCGTGCGCCACCCCGCCCGCAAGCTGCCCGATGGCGTCCATCTTCTCCGATTGGCGCAACCGCTGCTCCAGTGCGCGGCGCTGGCTGATATCGCGGCAGAGGGTGAGGACCTCCGGTTCGCCGCCGGAGGTGATGACGGTGGCGTTGATCTCGACAGGGGTAACCGAGCCATCGGCGGATACGTAGTCGATCTCAAGGTTGCGGATAATCCCTTCGGTCATGCAGGCGCGGAGCGCGGCTTCGTTCTTTTCCCGCGCGCATTCGGCCGTCCATTCCAGCACCGAATGGTGCTGGATTTCCGCAAGCTCCCGGTGGCCGCTCAGCCGGACGTATTCCGCGTTGGCGTCGATCACGCATCCCTTGCCGTCAATGCGGACATACCCGGTTTCGGTGGTCTCAATCAGCGTCTGGAATTTCAGTTCGTTCTCGCGCAGCGCCAACTCCGCGGCCTTGCGGTCGGTAATGTCGAGGTGGATGCCGGTCATGCGGACCGCGTGGCGCGCCGAGCCTTCCCCCTCGAAGTGCACCTTTCCCTTGGCAAGGTTCCAGTGAATGCTTCCGTCGGTCCAGACAATGCGGAACTCGACCTCCAGAATGCCGTCGGAGGACGGGGTCATGGCGAGTTGAATCGCGGATTTCACCCGTTCGTAATCGTCGGGGTGAATGTGTTGCATTGCCTGCTCAAAGTCGACCAGTTCCCCCACAGCCATCCCCCACATCCGGCCGGCCTGCTTGTTCCAGTGGGTAATCCCCTCTTGCGGGTGGTAGTCGAAGGTGCCGAGCTGGGCGGCGTCGACGGTGAACGTCAGCCGTTCGGCCGTATCGTGGATGAGAGCTTCGGTCTGCCGGCGTTCGGAGATGTCCTCGAAGATGACGCAGACCCTGTCCGAGGTTTCGTCGGGGCGGTAGGCGTTGCAGTGGTACCAACCGGAGGTCGCGGCGTGGTACTGTTCGAATGTCCGGGGGATGCCGGTCGTGACGACCTCGCGGTAAATCTGAATCCATTCATCTTCCGTATTCGGCCAGACCTCGAAGACGTCCTTGCCCTTCACCTGCTCCAGTTGCAGCTTGCTGAGCTGCGCGTAGGTGCTGTTAAAATAATCGAAGCGGATGCTGCGGACATGGCCTTCGGGGTCGCGGATCATCTGCCAGACGACGAAGGCGTTGAGCATGTTCTCGAGCATGAGCTGCAGGTCGTGCGCCTGATGCTGCAAAGCCGCCTCGGCCCGACGCTGGGCGGTGATGTCGCGGATTGCCTCGATCGCGCCGACAAGGTCGCCCTTGTGGTCGTAGAGCGGAACCGCCTTGCCCCAGAGATGAATGAGCTTCTCGCGTATGGTCAGTGTCGTCTCGGCCACAATCGCGGAGCCCTCGCGCCGGACATAGGTGTATTTCTCCGCGCATCCGGGGGCGTCCAGAAAGATGAGGTCGATCAGGATGGGGCGGCGTTCGCCGTAGAACGGCAGGGCATATTCGTAATTGTCCTTGCCGAGCATCTGCACGGCGGGGATGCCGGTCATCTCTTCGATGGCGTGGTTCCATGCGATGACCTTGCCGGCGCGGTCGATGGCGAAGGTGGCGTCGGGCTGAAACTCGATGATCTGCTGTTGTTGCTGGCGTTGCAGGCTTCGCACGGCCTCGTCGGTGTCGCGGTACAGGGTGAGGTCGCGCAGCGATTCGATCGCGCCGATCTTCTCGCCCGCCTCGTCGTACAGCGGTACGGCCTTGCCCCAGACGATCCGGCGCTCGCCCCGGATCACCAGTTCCGATTCCGCCATCAGCGAGTCGCCCTCGCGTTGGAACCGGTCATAGTTATGTTCGAGTTTGAACTGGGAGTTGAGGATGATGTCGGCAAGGATCGGCTGCCGCCGGCCGTACATCGGGATGGCGTATTCAAAATTGTCGCGCCCCAGCATCTGGTCCGCCTGAATTCCCAACAGGCGTTCGATCGCGTGGTTCCAGAGGATGACCTTGCCGTCGCGGTCGATGGCGAAGGTGGCGTCAGGAAGGAAATTGACGATCTGCTCGAGCCGCTGACTCGATTGCCGGGCGGCCTTCTCCGCGAGGCGGCGGGCGGTGATGTCAAAGATGAACCCCTGAATGTACGAGGTTCGGGTGGAGAGATCCTCGACCAGCTTGGCGGTGAAGGAGGTCCAGATCACCTCCCCGTCCTTCATCTTCAGGCGCAGCTCCCGGCCGATGATGCTGCCGTTCTGACGGAGTTCCCGGAGCACCTCCGTGCGCTCTTCGGGGTTGGCGTAGAGCTGCTGCCGGACGTCGGTCAGGGTACGCACCATCTCCTCGGGGGAGTCGAACCGCAGTATCCGGGCCAGCGACGGGCTGGCGTTAAGCATTTTACCCTCCAGCGAGGTCTGGAAGATGCCCTCGATTGCGTGGTTGAAGATCAGGCGGAACGACGCTTCGCTCTTCTGCAGGCCCAGCAGGGTCTCTTTGAGCTGGCCGGTCATCGCCGTCAGCGCCTGCGACAGCCGGCCGATTTCGCCGCCCCCGCTCAGGGTCGGCACCGCATAGTTGAGGTCCCCCTGTGCTACTTTCTCCAAAGCCTGCGTGAGTTGTCGCACCGGGCGGACGATCCGCTGTGCCGCCCACCATCCCGCCGCCCCCAAGAGCAGCATGATCAGCGCCCCCGCCAGCAGCATACTGTCGGCCATGTTGCGCCGCCCCTCACTGAGCAGCAACTGATATTCCTTCAGCTCGTCCTCATAGACGCTGGTGCCGATCACCCAGTCCGACGGTTCGTAATAGGCGATGCGGGCGATCTTCCAGCGTGGCTCCGGCTCCTGCGGGTTCTGCCAGCGGTAACGCCAGGTCCCGAGGTCCCCCGCGGGGAGGGAAAGCGCCTTGCGGACGATCGAGCGAATGATATATTCTCCGTCGCAGTCGCGGGTGTCCCAGACGTCCTCGCCGTCTCGTTCACCGTGCTGGGAGATGATGTACCGCCCCCGGTGGGCGTCCTTGCCCCCCACCACATAAACATAGCCGGTCTTGCCGATGGTTGTCTGGAGCACCACGCGCCGCACCAGCTCCTCGATCTTGCTCTGCGGGATGCCGGCGTAGAGCATGCCGATGAGGCTGCCCGTTTCGTTGAGAATCGGTTCGTAGGCGGTGATGTACCATTGGTTGACGACAAAGGCGCGGCCGTAATAGCGTTCGCCGCGCTGGATCGCGGCGATAACGGGGTTGGGGCTGCCGTTGGCCTCGGTAGCCGCAATCATGGTGCCGATGGCCCGCCGCCCCTCGGCCGTGCGTACGGTGGTCGCCGCCCGGAGCATATCCCCGGCGTCGTTGACCCGCTGGAATATGGTGCAACTGCTGCCGCACAGCCGCTCGACCTCGTCGACGACCGGGGTCTTCCGGAGCGGGTCGGAGTTGGGGGCCAGCTCGGTTTCTCCGAGCAGCAGTTTCGGGAGGGTGATTTCGGCGGTGGCGCCGGTGGATTGGTTGATGGCTTTCCAGCCGACGGTTTCCTGCCCGAGCCGCACCCCGCCGGCCAGCCCGACCAGATGCCGCGTGAGATTGAGGTCGTGCGCCGCCTGCTTCTGCGCGGCCTGATATTCCGCCTCGATTAGATTGTAGGTGCTTTGGGTGATGTGATCGAGATCGGTATTGATGAGGGATTCAACCTCATTGCGGGCCAGATTGTGGTACTGTCCGCTCAGCCAGACGGCCAGCACGACCAGCGCGACGGTCGAAACCAGAACTCCGGCTCCGCCGAGCAAGGCGACCTTAATCCCCAGACTGAACCGGCCGAGTGATACGAACATTCTGTTGGCTCCCGTCCCGTCGCTTCTTCCTGCGGTGCCGGATGGTGTGTTCAGGCACACCCGCGCTGCCCGCCGCCGATTCGTTGTGTGTTTGGTTGGCGCAAAGGCCCCTCTGCCGACAGCCGTATTCTCCGTCGGGATTTGTTTTTCGTCAAGGAAATTACCCCTGTTGGCGGCGTCTGCCCAGAGCAATCGCATTCCAATTCAACCGCACGAAACGGCGGAAACAGCCCGATTTTTTTGGGGGGGGGCTATTCACCGCATGGAGCTACGCGCCCCCAACCCGCGCCAACGCAGTACGTTGGATTGCATAGCCGCCAGCGAGAGGCGAAAGCCATTATGAATTCGCAACCAGCCCTGCTTAACTGCCGATTTTTACGGCGGTTGCCCTGGGCGTCTGCCGTCATTCGGAAAAGTCCTCCCCCCGCGGTAGGCACCGCTCCGGAGGCCAGATCCTGCCGGTCGGTCGCTGATTGCCGGAGGAGTCCTTCCGGGACGGACGCAGTCCGCAGCGGATGAGGGCGAATAGAAAGCTGCGGGGGCGATGATCCCCCGCAGCTTTCGGTGAAGCTCGAATGGCGTTGTGGTTATTTTGCGGCGGCGGAAGCGGGGGCGGTTTCCCAGTCGGCGTTTTGCCAGACGCGGACGTAATCGATCTTGAAGGTCGCCGGCAGTCCCGCGTCGTCGATGTCGAAGCCCTCCCATCCCGCCATCTGCGTGCAGAAGATGATGTACGACGGCACCGAGCAGACCCGATCGTTCTTCCAGTGTCCCGCCGCCTTGCCGTTGTAATACCAGGTCAGTTCTCCCGGCGCCCAGAGCAGGCCGATGGTGACGTATCCTTCGGCGTCGGGTGCGGCGTAGATGCGGCCGGTGCCGATCTTCTTGTGCTCGGGGCCGTAGTCGTCCCAGTGGCAGGCGATGTTGAAGCGGTACGCCCCCAGCCGGCTCAGGTGCTCCATGATGTCCAGCTCCATGCCGCCGCTTCGGGTGGTGGTGCGCTCCTGCTTGATCGCCACGCTCGGTCCGCGGTCGGGCATCATCCAGAACGCCGGCCAGAGTCCGGGGGTGTTGGGAATCTGCATGCGCGCCTCGAAGTAGCCGTAGCGCTGCGTCCATTTGCCGTAGCTGGTGACCGCGCCGCTGGCGTACTGCCGCAGCGGCAGCCCGAGCTTGGGGTCATCATAGAGGCAGGTCGTGCGCTTTTCGCTCAAGAGATCCATATGCCCGTCGCGGACGATGACGTTCTTCTCGCTGTAGGCTTGCACCTCTTTCGCCTGATAGGCGACGTAACTCATGCGCGGGGTCCAAATCGCGGTGTTCAGCTCCGGCTTATCGAAGGATTCGTCGAGCGTGACGCGCCAGTTGCCTGCGACCGGCGGGCGCTTGCCCGACCACTCCGGCAATACCGCCGGGGCGGGTTTGACGCCCGCGATCTTCTTGATCAGCAGCGCCGCGTCCGGCTTGCCCGCAAGCGTGATGCCGACGGAATGGATGGTGTCGTTGAGGAACTTCTCGCCCTCGCTCGTACCCGTTCCGACGACCTTTTCGGATGCCGCGTCGGTGGTCTTCAGCGCGTCGCCGCTCTTGGTCGTGCCGTCCCAGACGAGGTCGGAAAGCCAGTTGAGGCGCACCGTCGCCTTGCCGCCGGCGGGGATGGTCTGCTTCGTTTCGGGGCCGGCCGGCTTCAGCCATGCGGGGTAGCTGATCCGGCAGGTCGCCTCAACCGGGGAGCCGGTGGGGTTTTCCAGCTCGAAGTCGACGGCCGTGAAGTTGGTGAACTTCCAGCCGCCTTTGGCGGGGGCGACGGTGAGTGTGCCGCCGGTTGCGGCGGTTGCGCTGACCAGCAGGCCGTCGGCGGAGGACGAGGTGCGGACCTGATCTTCCTTCAGCGCGTACGAGTCGGCGTAGGCCGGCGCGAAGACGATGTCCTTGTCTGGCGCGAGATAGAGGACGAAATCCTTGGGCGCATCGCCAGCCTGTCCGCCGGCGACGAGCCGTTGCAGCACCAGCGGGGTCGGCTGTTCGTTTTTCCCGGTGTTGACGATGACCTGCGCGATCTTCGACGGCATAAGCGGATAGCTTGTACCGTTGTTGCCGTGATCGAGATAGACGCGCAGGGTGATGCTCTGGCCGGGTGCGGCCTTGGCGTAGCTGAGGTTCCACGGCTGGCTGATGAGGCCGGCGGCGTCGTCGACGCGCAGCGAGATGACCAGCGGCTTGCTGCCGGGGTTATGGATCGTCGCCTCGATGTAGCCGTAGGCGCTGAGGTCCCAGATGCCGGCGGCGGGCTTGACCATGACGCCCGGCCACGGGTTGGTGTTGTTGCAGACGAAGCGCAGGGCGGGCGCGCCGGCGTGATCGGCGAGGCTGGCGTCGGCCGCCGGCTGTCCCGAGGGGGACACCAGCTTCAGGCCGTCGGGCGTCATCGGCAGCAGCGGCAGCTCCTGCGCGGCGAGCGCCCCGCAGCAGCAGAGGAAGAGCGGCAGAAAGTAGGCATAGATCCGGTAATACATAACGGTCTCCTGTGAGGGACGCGGAAGCGCGAAGACTGCCGCGTGATGGCGTTCTTGGAAAGGCGTTCGCTTCCGGGCAAGCCGGTTGAACGGACGGGGTGTTAGGATCTGTTTAGGGTTTATTTAACATACGCAGACCTTCATGAATGGTCAATTCACGCTAAGTATTGCGCTTGCGGCAATGCGATCAAACGCTGCGCTCGCCGCCTTCAGGTGGTTTGCGCGGGTGCGGGGTGCGTAGCCCCGCGTGGTTTATTACGTGTTGACGGTTATTTATTGCTTAAGTGCAGTGGCGGTTGTCTGTTTTTTTCAGTCGCAGTAAAACTCATAAGAGCCCTTAGAAGGTGAGGGTGGAGTAGATCCCGTGCGAGCCGAGGAGGCCGAAATTGATTCCGAGGTTGCGCACGCCCTTGAGATCGAGCGACGACGCGTGCCCATCCCAGTAAATCGTCCGGGCGTTGCCCTCGTGCCGGAAGGTGACGCCGAAATCGCCGTTGCCTCCCCAGTCGCGCACCGGAACGGTTGCTCCGTACTGCTTGCCCCAAATCAGGCGGTAGCTGTCGATGAGGATTACGCGCTTCGACGGCTCGGAAATGGTGCTCAGGCGGCGCATGACGTAGGCACCGGTTCCGGTGGTCTTGTACAATTCGTAGGCGCCGGTCGCCTGCGCGCCGTACATGACCGAATTCGCACCGGTCATGGTCGTCTCGACGCCGTAGCCGTACCAGATGCTGTTGTATCCGCCCGGCTCGTCAGCGGGACAAAGGACAAACCCCGGCTTATCCTGCCCGGCGTAGCCGCCTTTGACAAGGGTGTCGATCCAAGTGAGGTATGTGGGGTTTGCGAAGGTAAAAAATCCGCTGTTGTCGCTGGCGTAACTGGTAATGCACAGGTAGTTCTGCCGGAAGTTGTTCACGCACTGCGCGCCGCGTGCGGTGTCCAGCGCGCTACGCAGCGACGGCATCAGCAAGGCGGCCAGAATCCCGATGATGGCGATCACCACCAGCATTTCGATCAGGGTGAAGGTGCGGCGGCGGCTCATGGCGAAGCTCCGGGCAGAAAGGGAAGGGGGGACTCAATACCAGGTGCGCTCTGCTTCGACGCGCAGCAGCAAGCGCGCAAATTCTTCGGTCTTGCTCGCCGCTTCCTGCGGCGTTTGCCTTCCTGTTACGACGGTCTCCAGAGTCTCGCGCAGAAGGGCGACCAGACCGAAGCGAACCGGATGCGCCGGCAGATCCATGCCGCTCCGGAAGTTTTCCGCGAAAACCCGCCAGCGCGGTTCGGCCTCCTGCGTCTGGAACACCTCCCGATTCGCCGCGAGGCAGGAGAACCGGTTGAAAAGCCTCCGTTGCGCGGGCGCACCCAGCAAATGGCGGCAGAAGGTCCAGGCCGTGGCCGCGCCATCCGCGTCGCCGCCGGGAACGATGGCGAGGCAATTCTTCTGAATCAACGGGAAGCTTCCCGCGCCCTCCCGCACGGGCGGGATCGGCAAAAAGACCGCATCCCGCATCGCACGGTTCGTGGCGCTCAGCCCCCAAGTCCCCATGTCGTACCGGAAGAGCGCCCCGCCGGTTGTGAACGGGTCCGGTTGTGCATGGGGAAATCGCGCTGTGTACTTGCGATCCAGCAGCTCCCGAAAAAAGTTCAGCCAATCCACCCCGCCGCGGAAGTCAAACACCGGTTCCCGTTCCGCGATTTGCAGGTAGTCCTGCCCCAGCGAGGCATTTAGGTAATAACTCAGCGGAACCACCGGCCTGATGTCATCAACAAATACGGTTGCCGGAAGAGCCAGTTCCCGCACGCAACGCTGGCTCCATTCCAGAATGTCGTTCCAGTCGCGGGGGCCGCGTTCTGCGTCAAGCCCCAATTTTTCGGCCAGTCCCCGGTGGAAGGCGAAGACCTCGCTGCCGAAGAGGAACGGCAAGGCCACGCACAACGGTTTTCCGTCCGGACCGGGGACGTGGTCGGCGTACTCCGCGAAGATGGTTTGCGCCAGCTCCGGATAGCCCGGAAACTGGTCGAGGGCGGAAAAGGCCCCGCTGCCGGCAAGCCGGGCGGAATACGGCCAGACCACAATCTTCGTCCCCGGTCCCTGAATTTCCCGGATGACGTTCTCGCCGATTTCGGTGCAGGCAGGGCCGGGGATTCCTGTCTCGGCCGAAAAGAATTCCGCCTCGTCCCGCAGACCATCGCGCAGTTGCGGCGGGAGGTTGGCCGACACTATCAGGACCCGCACCTTCGGCGGCGTAATTCCGTCGGCAATAAAGGTGCCCCGTCCGACGTGCCGCGTCACCAAGCCCCGCTCGCGCAAGAGATTGAGCGCTTTTTTTGCCGTAATGCGACTGGCCTGACAGAGTTCGCACAACTCCCGCTCACTCGGCAGCCGCCCCTCGTTGGCATAGGCAAACTCCATCGCCTGCTGTGCAATCTCTTGATATTTATATTTCATAAACATATCCAATCGTATATCCAATCATACCGTGCAGATTCTCTTCGTCAAGGATCGTTTGAGAATAAAAAATGAAAATCTTTTGAAACTTACTGCGTTCTTTCGGTGCTATGGGTAAAAACGATCTTGCATATCAGGTGACACTGGAACAAGATAGAATGCTAACTCAGGTGATGAAAATTTCTCGATGAGTTTTGAGGGGGAGGCGGATGTGCGGGACGGGGATGACAGCTCTATGCGGGGAGCGCTTGCCGGAGGTTGTACGTATTGCGGTTGTGGGGTTCCCGGTTCTGAGTGTTCAGCTTGACGGCAGTGTTGTCCGGGGTGATTTTCTTGATTCCTCCAGCGACATCGACCTGACCGTCACACTGGAGGTGGAGCGCTGCGATCCGCTTTTTTCCGAGACCTTGTGCCGAATCGAGGATGCGCTCTCAACGATTCCGCTTCCGTCTCGTCCGGCATCCAGCAAACCGCTGTGCTTTGACCTGCAGGGGCAGACGATGCGGGAGGTCAAATCCTCGGGCATCCGGTCGATGGCTGACTGGACGCAGGCGACGATCCCGCCCGGATATCCGAAGCTCTGGCTGTATGCCTTTGACTCCATAAAGTACCATACCGTACTGTACGGCGAGGATCTGACGCCCCATTACACCCGGTTGTCGCCGCGCGCTTTTGTTCCGCTCCGGCTGGAGCGTCTCCGGCTCGCCGCGGAACGTGACCGGGCCGGGCCTACGGAGTATGACCGGGCGCACGGGACGATCACCCAGATGAAGACCGCCTGGGAGACCGTGCGTGCGCTGTCCCTGCTGCGTGGGGCGGAGGGCATCGCAAAATCCGTTGTGTGCCGGTTCTTGCAGGCGTTGGGGCCGGAACTGCCGCCGCAAGAGCGGGAGGCGTCCGAGGGGATGCGGCGCTATTACCGGGACGGGATGTTTCCCGTCGAAATGGAGGAAAAACAGTTCCGCCGGAGCCTCTACCGGCTTACAATGGGACTGCTGGAGCGGGCGGCGCAAGCGGGAGCGGAAAATGGTACTGCTGAGTCCGGAATTTGCGGCACGACTGGAACGTCTGGTGATTGCCGCCCGTCGCCGGGCACGCTCGGGACAGGGCGGGCGCAACCTCTCCACCCGGCAGGGCCGCTCCCCGGAGTTTAGCGATCACCGGGCCTATTCCGAGGGCGATGACCCGCGCTTTCTGGACTGGAACCTCTTTTTCCGGCTCGGAAAACCCTACCTCAAACTCTTCCTGAAGGAAGAAGACCTGCACGTGCAACTGATCCTCGACAGCAGCGCGAGCATGGCCGGGAAATTTGAGTATGCCCGCCGGTTGGCCGCTGCTCTGGGGTATGTCGTCCTGTGCGGCGGAGACCGGGTCGAACTGGTCGCGTCGACCACCGCCAACCGGCGCACGCTCCTGCACGGCAAGCGTGACATTCCCCGCTTTTTTCAGATGCTGCAGGCGGTCGCGCCGGATGGCGGCATGACGCCGCTGGAGCTGGCAAAAAGCGCTTCCTGCAAGACTCTGCGTGGCTGGGGCTTGCGGATCATGATCTCGGATTTTTTCGGGCCGGATGAACCGAAGACGCTGATTGCGCCGCTCACGCGGGGACGGCACGAAGCCTATGCCTTGCAGGTACTCTCGCCATTTGATGTTGCCCCGCAATTAACGGGACGTGTGCTGTTGCGGGACGCGGAGTCGGGGCAGACGTTGCGTTGTCAGGCGGAGGATGTGTTACCGGAATACATCCGGGGGGGAAAGGCTCTGTGCGATCACCTGCGCGAAACCTGCCGGACCTACCATTGCGGGTATGAGTTTTTGACAAGTGAGCAACCTCTCGAAGCGGCGGTGACCATTTCATTACAGCGTTGCGGGCTGTTGCGCTGATTTTTTCACCCGAGCTTCAACAAAAAATAGAGCCAGATTAATCACATATGTGATACCTGTTTGTTTATTGCCTGGACATTTGTTTCGACTCCGATATTATGCTCTCGTGCGAATGGATTTTATGCTCCATAATTACTTGAAGTCGTTGTATGTAACGGCTGTGTATGATATTGGTATGAAAGAGCCTGTATTTTTTACAAACTTGCACAAACGGGGCGTTGATGTATAATAGGCAGCGGCATCGGCGGGGGCATTTCGGCAGCGGGGGCTGCTTGCGCGCACCAAAAGTCCCGGAGTCTGAAAAACGCTGTGCGTGATCGTTCCCTCTTGCCCGGGGGGATAACGGTGTGTCTTTGTTTGGGGATAAGCGCCTGCTTGTCGGGATGAGAGCGGTTGTGAATATTGCGATAGATCTGCGGCGCGATGGCGGGGGCGGGTGGCGGCGGTCGGCGCTGGCCTGTGCCGGAATGAATGGCAACTGTGGAGGGTATGATGCGGAATGCAAAGAGATGGATGCTGGCGGCTGGCGGGGCGCTGCTCCTTGCCGGGTTCGCCGGAGCGGCGGAGGCTCCGGAGCGTACCGGCCCCGGCGCAACGCTGCAAAAAGCGTGGGACGAGTACGGGTTTCAGAACTGGGAATCGACGAGCGCCTTGTTTTTGAAGGCCAAGGCCGACAACACTGCAACCCCGGAACAGCGGCTGCAGGCGGAGATCGGCGAGATCTTTGTCATTCAGTATCGCGCACCGGGTCAGGACCCGGAGATGGCAATCAGGCGCTGGGATGCGCTGCTCAAGTCTCTGCCGGCCAACCATGCCATGCGTCCGTTCATTATGATGCATCAAGCCTATGCCGTGATCGTGAAAAAACCGGCGGACTATGCGGCCGCCCGCGAAATCTTCCGCAGCGCTCTGGCGCTGATCGAGGACAAAAAATCCCGCCTCGCGCAGGAAATCGTCCTCAACTATCTTTCCACCTACCTCATGCGTTATGACGAAGCGCAGATTGCCGAAGGGCTGAAGGCCGCGGAGGAGTATCTGCCGCTGACCGACGGCACCCCGTTCTCCGCTTCCGCCCACGGCATGGCCGCTTCGATGGCGCTAATCGTCAAGGACTATCCGCGTTGCATCAAGGAAACCGAAGCCCAGTACAAGGCCGGCATTCTGACCCGCTCGTACCTTGAGGCGGCGCTGTACCGCCTCGCCAAGCTTAACGAGCTGTACATCAAAAACTACGCCGAGGCGGCGAGGTACTACGATTTGCTGGTCAAGGAAATCCCCACCAGCACCAAGGGCTATTACGCGAAGATGCGCGCGGCGGAGCTGCGCAAAGGCGTGATTGAGTCCAAGCTCTTTGAGCCGGGTAGCGACCTTGACAAGGATTTGATGACCAACAACGTGGAAGAACTGCCCGCCGCGAAGGCCGGCGCGTTGCCCCCTGCCGTGAAGCCGCAGACGAAGTAAGCCTGCCTTCGCGCCACTTTTTTCACAGGAAGCGGGCGGCGCGCGATTGCCCCAACAGGAGATTGTGTGAATGTCGGATCATGATGAGATCATTGAAGAGAACGAGGAAGGCGGCTGGAAAAACTATCTCGCCGTCGTCATCCTGTTTCTTGCCTATGCCGGCGCGGTAACGAACGTGCTGGTGGTGCAGAAGAACGAATTGATGGAAACCGGCGACCGCGTGGTTATCCGGATGACGCACTGGCAGTTGGAGGCTGGCGTCCGCGATACCTTCGAGACGATGGCGCGCGAATTCGAGAGCGCATACGAGAAGGACACGGGGATCAAGCTGAAAGTTGTCCAGAACCCGATCAATGAAAAGGCGTATAAACAATACGTGCAGACGCAGTGCATCGGCGGCACGGCGCCGGATTTGGTGGAGGTGGGGTTTTACGATGCGGCCTATACCCGGCGCTTCTTCCTCTCGACCAGCGACTATGTGTCGCAGCCGAACCCGTACAACAAGGGGACGGAGCTGGACGGGGTGGCTTGGGCCGACACCTTCCGCGACGGGATGTACAGTGCCCTCGACACCGAAACGATGGAGTACTACGGCGCTCCGCTGAGCATGGTCACCATGCGCATGTTTTATAACAAAAAACTTCTGAAGGAGGCGATGGGGACGGACCAGCCGCCGACCAACTACCGGGAGTTTATCAAGTACTGTACAAGGCTTGAGGAATGGGCCGCCGCCAAGCAAATCAAGGGCTTTAAGCCCATTGCCGGCAGCCAGTACCTGATCGGCCAGCTCCTGAACTGGAGCATCAATCCGCTCACCTTCGATCTGCTTAACAAGAGCGACCTCAATTACGACGGCGGCGTCAAGGAGCTTGAGACGCTGGTGGCCTACGTCAATGGCAATTACAGCGAACAGAGCGAGAGTTTGCGCAAGGGCCACGAGCTGCTGAATACGTTTACGGCCTTCTTCCCCAACGGCTTCATGTCGCAGGACCGCATGGAGGCGGGCTTCCGGTTTTCGCGTAGCCTGGGCGCCTTCATTGTCTCGGGCGCGTGGGACGCCAACAGCTACTTCCAGAGCGCGGATTTTCCGGTCGGCATCTGTTCGTTTCCGATGCCGCTGCGCACCGACCCCGAATACGGCAAGTACCTGAGCGGCCCGCAGTCGGAAGCGGAAGCCGGCGGCGCGATGCGGTTTGGCGTGACCAAATTCTCGCGGCATCCGGATGTGGCCACCCGGTTCCTGATGTTCCTGACCAGCCGGAAAAACAACGAATGGATCAACAAGAAGTTCAAGTGGATTCCGATCATTCGCGGCACCAAGGCGTACGGCCAGATGGTGAACTTCATGCCCGATCCCAAGGGGCTGTGGGGCTGGACCTGGCTCAGCGGCGGCTCTAAGACCGACGCGCTCTATAAGCAGGCGTACTGGGAGTTCTTTGAGCATAGTATCACCTATGACAAGCTGGCGGAGAACGTCCGCAACGGTATGCCGCGCGCGATCGCCTCGGACCTGCAGGAATCGATGCGCAGCCTGCGCGAACGGCGGTTGGTGATGGACGCCACGATCAGTTGGAACTATGCGCTGGAGACCTTCGCCGGCGACTGGGGACTGCCCCGGGACGAGTCGAAGAAGATCATCGATTCCGCAAGCAAGCGCGTACTCTTCAACTGGGAGAGCCGGGCGGGCAGCCTGAACATCCAGATTCCGCTGCTGATGAAGACGCTGCTGCAGCAGGATACTCCTCTGGTCAGGCAGATCAAATCCTTCCTGACGCTTGACCCGTTCGCCAATAATTAGGAGTTATGTAAAAATGCCCAAACACATCAGTCTCAAGCAGACCCGGTATTACTGGCCGGTGTATGCGTTTATCCTGCCGAGCCTCGCGCTGATCTGTATCTTCTCGTATTATCCGGCGATCAACGGCATGTACCACTCGCTCTACCGCTGGAACGGCTCGACCGTTGAGTATTATATCGGCATTCAGAACTTCCGCGATCTGCTGGGGTGGGCGCCGGGGCTCTGGTGCATTGAAGCGCTCTGGGTCGCGCTGCTGGCGGTCATGCTGACGGGAAAACCCGCGTGGGCGAAGGACAAAGCGCCGTGGGCGCTGTGCGGCCTGCTGGCGGTCATGGGGATTTCGGTCTGCCTGAAAATGGTGGAGATCTCCGCGCCCAACGCGCTGGCGGGGGCGGTGGACGTCAAGTTCTTCGGGCAGCCGGTGGCGGCCGCGGCGCGCTGGCTGGCGGTGTCGATCTACTGCACCTTCGGCGGCGTGCTGCTGCACTACTTCTTCGGCACGAACTTTACGCGCCTGTTGCGCGGGCTGCTGGTCACTTTCGGCTTCCTCTGGTTCTTTGACCTGACCATGCAGGCCACCGGCGACTACAACCTCTGGTACGGTTTTTCGGTCACCTTCATCCTTGTCGTCGCCAACGTCATCAAGATGATCCCCTCCGTGATTACGGCGGTGGTGATTCACCGTCTCAAGAGCGAGCGGCTGCAGTACATCTACCGCGTGCTGTTCGTGATTCCGATGATTATTCCCGGCATGGTGATGCTGCTGGTCTGGAAGTTCTTCTACGATCCCAATCAGGGGATTTTGAATATCATTCTCTACAAAACCGGTCTGATGGATGTGCTGATCGGCCTGAGCAACTGGACGGGGCTGGATGTCTTCCACGATGGCCGTCCGCCGGCGTGGCTGGGGGATGCGAATCTCGTGCTGCCCGCGTTCATCTTCTGGGGCTTCCCGTGGGTGGGCGTGGTGGGCGTGCTGCTGTACCTGGCGGGGTTGTCCAACATTTCGCAGGACGTGTACGAGGCGGCGGACCTTGACGGCGTGAACTGGTTCCAGAAATTCACCAACATCGAGCTGCCGCTGATCCTGACGCAGGTGCGCATCAACCTGATTCTGCTCATCATCGGCACCTTGCAGGATTACGGCAACGTGCTGATCGTGCTCGGTAACACCGGCGGCCCGAAGGGGGTGATGAACCTGCCGGGTTTGTACATGTTCTATACGGCCTTTGTTTCCGGCGACGCCGGTAAGTCTTGTGCGATCGGGATGATCCTCTTCGCCTTTATCCTTCTGCTGACCGAGATCAACAACCGATACGTCCGGGTGGAGAAATAGCATGAAAAAAGTTTGGCCCGAAATCATCAAGAACCTCTTCATCGTAGGCGTGTTGTGTTTTTCGTTTTTTCCGCTTTACATCACCTTCAGCATCAGCCTGAAGAACAATAAGCAGTTCGGCTCTTCGCCGTTCGGGGTGCCGCATCTGCTGGACGGGTGGGGCGAGACCTTCAAGATGGTCCCGGCCGACGCGAGCGACGATACGTATGACCCGATCTCCCGCAACGCGGCGACGGAAGCGATGGAAGACGGAATCAAGCCCGGTGACCAGAACTGGCCGATGGTGCGCTATAGCACGCCCAAGACCATTCACTGGGAGAACTGGAATAAGGCTTGGGAAACCGTTCGCGGCTACATCTTCAATACGATTTTCGTGGCGGTAACGGCGGTGTTTCTGTCGCTGTGCTTCAGTTTGTCGGGCGCGTTTTTCTTTGCGCGCTATAAAATCGCGGGCAGCAACGTGCTCTGGTACGTGTTCCTGATTCTGATGCTGATGCCGGGCATCTCGAACCTGATTCCGTTGTTCATGCTGTTGCGCGATCTGCATCTGCTGAACAGTCTGTGGGCGCTGATCATCGTCGGTACCTCGGGGGCGCAGGTGATGCAGATCTACATTCTGCGCAACTTCATCGAGGATATCCCGCAGGATCTCTTCGATTCGGCCGAGGTCGACGGCGCGAGCAGCATCCGCCAGATCATCAACATTGTGATTCCGATGTCGGGTTCGGTGGTCTCGACGCTGGCGATTCTGCAGTTCATCGGTATGTGGAATGACTTCATTCTGCCGTTTATCATTATCCGCGATGACTCGCTGCTGACCTTGGCGGCTGGTCTGGTGAAGCTCGACGGCGAATACGTCAAGCTCTGGGGGCAGATGATGGCGGGCTATTCGATTGCGTCGATTCCGCTGATCCTGATCTTCCTCTTTACGATGCGCCTGTTCGTGAAGGGCATTACCGCCGGCGCGGTCAAGGGGTAAGCCCTTGGTGATGTAGGATCGCAATTTATTGGCGGGAGGCCGTTTGGCCTCCCGCGTTTCGTTTTTTGGGGGATAACTTTGCCCTTGCCCATAGCGCGCTGGCGGCTATAACCTACAGTTCCGATTTCGGTTGCCGGAGGGAATGGGGATGAGTGCATTCGCGCGAGCGCTGTTCTTCGGGATGGCGGCTGTGGCTTTGGGTGCGGGATCTTCTTGGGCTGGCGAGGCGCCAATGCAGGAACAGGCGGCGGGCGATCCTGCGCTTGCTAAGAAGGCGTTGGCAAAGAAGATTGAGAGCCTCATTGATCCAGAGTGGAAAAATGCCAAAGGGAATGCGGATCGGTTGGTTGATGCGCTGAACTTGTGCAATCCGACGTGGAGGGCGCTCCGGAATAGCTTTACGGTTTTTGATGATAGAAAACTTCAATTCAGTGTCGATGGCAACGCGATGCTCTATGGCGAAGGCGGCAAGCTCGTTTCGATTTGCCTATGTGCGCACTATGGCGGTGAGTTATTCGATCTTGCCCCGCTTGCCGGACTTCCGCTGCGCGATCTGCGTCTGGAGTGGGCGAATGTGTCGGACCTCTCTCCGCTGCGCGGGATGGCGCTGCAGTCATTGACCTTCGTGAATAGGAGCGCTACGAGGCTTTCTGACATCGAGGTCCTTCGCGGAATGCCGCTGAAGCAATTGAACCTGGGGCTGACGTTGGTGCGGTCGCTCGAACCGCTTAAGGGATGTCCGTTGCGATCTCTTTGGCTGCATAGCACGCAGGTGGCGGATCTTTCGCCGTTGCAGGGGATGCCGCTGGAGGAGGTGTTTTTGGATGAGTCGCCCGTGGAGGACCTGAGTCCGCTGGTCGGGATGAAGCTCTCGCGGCTGTCGTTCAAGGATACGCCGGCGGAGAAGAAGTGGCGGGTCGTGGATCGGCAACTGGTGCGGATTGAAGCAACGGAAAAATAAGCGAGTGGCTATCGGCGGTATTGGATCATAGCGTTGCGCTATGGAGGAATGATTAGGGTCTGTTTAGCGCTTTTGGATAGAAGAAAATAACAGACAACTACATGTTTTATATAAAGATATGAAGGGCAACTGCCAAACTACGCAGGGCTACGCAGTCGATCATCGGCCCCGGCCTGCACCGCGCCAACCCGAAAGGGGCAAGCGAGGCACTTTGGATCGCATTGCCGCAAGCGCTATTTTATACACTGTTTTAGTTCGTGCGATTCAGGAATCACACGGCAAAAAACTCTAAACAGACCATAGGAGATGGTATGCCGGAGTTAAAACCGGAGGAAATACGCCTGCTGACGCAGGTACAGAACGCGGGGCAATATGTTGGCGGCGAGATCAACAGCGTCGTCAAGCCGGAGTGCGCGCATCGGTTGGCATTGACCTTCCCCGACACCTACGCCATCGGGATGAGCAACCACGGCATGCAGGTCTTGTACGAGGCGGTGAATGCGCTGCCGGACTGGGCGGCGGAGCGGGCGTATGTTCCGGAGCCGGAGTATGAGAAGTTGCTGCGGGAGGCAGGTTTGCCGCTGGTGACGCTGGAGACGCGCACCCGGCTGGCGGATTGCGCGGCGGTGTCGGTGTCCATGCAATATGAACTGGGCGCAACGGGGCTGTTGACCATGCTGGATTTGGGCGGCATTCCCCTGACCCGGTTTGAGCGGGAGGGGCGGTGTCCGCTGGTGATTGGCGGCGGGCACGCGCTCTTTAACCCGGAGCCGTTCTCGGATTTTTTTGATCTGATCGTGATCGGAGAAGGGGAGGAGGCGCTGCCGGAAATCCTGACCCGCATCGGGGAGGGGCGGGAGCGGCTGAGCCGGACGGAGCTGATTGCGAAAATTGCGGGGGAGGTTGAGGGCGTATACGCGCCGGCCTTGTATGAAGTGGAAGACCGGGAAGGCTGGCAATTGGTGCGCGCGCGGCTGGGGGGGGCTGCCGCTGGGGCGACGTATCCGGTGAAGCGGCGGGTGCTGGAATCTTTTGCGACCTATCCCTTGCCGCAAAAACCGGTGGTTCCGGTCGTGGAGAGCGTGCATGAGCGGGCGGTTCTGGAGCTGATGCGCGGCTGTCCCAATGGCTGCCGGTTCTGTCAGGCTGGCATGGCGTGCCGGCCGGTGCGCGAGCGGCCGGTGCCGGCGGTGCTGGCGGGCGCGGAGGGGTGCTACCGTAACACCGGCTACGACGAGATCGGGCTGTTGTCCCTGAGTACCAGCGATTACTCCGGGTTTGATGAACTGCTGGAGAAGCTCGATGCGCATTTCACGCCGATGGGGGTGAATGTGTCGCTGCCGAGTCTGCGCGTCGATCACGCGCTGCATGCGATTCCCAAACGCTTGACCTCGGTGCGCAAGTCCGGGCTTACGATTGCTCCCGAGGCCGGCAGCGACCGGCTGCGGGCGGCGATCAACAAGGATGTCACCAATGAGGATCTTCTGAATTCGGTGGAGGAGGCGTTCCGGCAGGGTTGGAAGGCGGTGAAGCTGTATTTTATGATCGGCTTGCCGACCGAGACCGACGAGGACGTGGCAGCCATCGCGGAGTTGGCAAATGCGGCGGCGCGGATGCAGGCGCGCGGCAAAGCGCGGGGACCGGCGATTACCGCCTCGGTCAGCAATTTTGTCCCCAAGCCGTTTACCCCGTTCCAGTGGGAGGCCATGGACGCGGTAGAGGAACTGCGGCGCAAGCAGGACATTGTTGCCCGTCTGATTGACAGGAAAAAGGTCAGTTATAAGGCGCATGACCCGGAGGTCAGTTTTCTGGAGGGTACGCTCTCGCGCGCCGACCGGCGGGTGGGGCGGGTCGTGCTGCGGGCCTGGCGGGCTGGCGCACGGCTGGATGCCTGGTCGGATTTCTTCCGTCCGGCACTGTGGCGGGACGCCTTCGCGGCAGAGGGGCTGGCCCCGGAGACTTTTGCGCTACCGGAGCGATCGCCGGGACTGTCGCTGCCGTGGAGCCACATCGACAGCGGGTTGTCGGAGGCGTTTTTCCTGCGCGAACGCGCCCGCAGTCGTGAGGGCGTCCGGACCGGAAAATGCGCTGCGGGCTCCTGCGCTGGTTGTGGTGTCGCTGGTTGTGGTTACGTGAGAAACGAGTAGCAGGGGAACGTATGAAAACTTGAGAATCCCCTCACCACGGATGATCGGCGTCAAGACCATGCATTATTTGTAATTTGACAAAAATAGTATGGAATGATTGACAAGCGCAACGTGCATGGTATATTAATGATATCGTTGTTGTTGCATTTGGTGCCTTGTGCGGAGGGGTATCCGTGCGCTGGTTAACGGTCTCTTTCATGCTGATTGTATTCACCCTGCCGGTTCTCTCTGGAAGGGCGTGTGCTAACCGGAACGAGGGCTGCCCGTTCTGCGCTGCGGGGCACGTCATGCCGCAGGCGGAAGCAGCCTCCCTGTCCGCGAGATGCGTGGAGGAGGAAACGGCTCCTTGTTGCCGGCTTCATCAGCCTGCGGCAGCCGGCGGAGTCATCACGCAGGGGACGGGTGAGGCCGATGTCTTGGCGGCTGGCGTCTGTCGTTGTGAGTTGCTCCCGGCGGATCATCTGCTCCTTCCCGTCCCTTGCGTCGATGTGCCGGTTCCGGGAGTGAGAGCGGAGCCGTTTTCCTTTCTTGCGACCAGTTCCGTTCGCTTGTCCGATTTGCCGGCGGTCGTCTGTGATCCGCCGGGAATCCCTCCCGGCATTGCCTCCACCATCCTGCGCCTTTGACGCTCCCCTCCCGCGAATCTGTCCGACAGATTCCGCACCTGTTTTTTTGCTTCCTTGTTTGAAACATTTCTGCTACGTTGTGTCAGCTTGGTCCACCCCGTTCGGGTGTATCCAGTTCTTTCGTCGGCGGGTGCGGCAAATATGGGCACTGTTTGCATCCGGCACACATGGAAAGGTGAATCATGAATAAAATCAAGTTGGGCATCATCCCCCTGTTTGCTCTCTGTGTTCTGGCGTATGCATTCCTGCTGCCCGGCGGTATCGTCCGCAGTGCGGATGCGGCTGTCAAGCCGCAGACGATCTGCCCGATCATGGGCGGGGCGATCAACAAGAAGCTCTTCGTAGATGTGAAGGGCAAACGCATTTATGTCTGCTGTCCCGGTTGCATCGGGGAGATCAAGGCCAATCCCGATGCTGCGCTGGCGAAGATCGCTGAAAATGGCGAGACGGCGGAGGATGCTCCGGTCAAGGGCAAATAACGGCATTTCGAGGCTTGGCAACACGGTTTTGCAGGGACTGCGCGGCGGTACGCGCTGCCGTACCCCGGTAGCGGCAGATTGGGGGCGGCGGCGCGGCTGCTGTGCCGGTTCTGTCCGGTTGCCACGTGGCGGGAGAAAGGAAGGTTGAGATGAAGGATTTCGCAGGCACAAAAAGGCGTCTGCCGTATCTTGCGGGATTAATGGGGCTTCTGTTGGCGCTGGCGTTCTGGGCCGGTCGCGGAACGGGGACGCATAGCTCTGCTGGGGGGGGAAGAATGGCGGCCGCGCCAAATGCGACTGCCGCCGGGAAGCCGGAGAAGGTGCGGCTGTACGTCTGTCCGATGAATGATACGCCACCGAAGACCGAGCCGGGCAACTGTCCGGTTTGCGGAATGACGCTGGTGCCGATGCCGGAGGATGCGGCGGGCGGGGACAACTCGTTGCCGGTTCTGGCGCTGACGGAATCGGCGCGCAAGTTGTCCGAGGTCGAGGTTGCTCCGGTGCGGCGGGGCTTTGCTCAGGTCGATCTGCGTCTGGCCGGTAAGGTCGGTTACGACGAGACCCGCGAACGGGTAATCAGCGCGTGGGTGCCGGGGCGGTTGGAGAAGGTGCTTGTCGATAACACCGGCACGCTGGTCAACAAGGGCGAGCCGCTGGTAGAGATTTACAGCCAGAAACTGAACGGCGAAAAAGCGATCTATCTCTCGACGCTGAAGGATAAGCCGCAGGGCGGCGAAGGCCCCGAACGGCGCAAGCAACTCAATCGCGCGCGGCTGACCTTGCTCGGGCTGACCAACGAACAGATCGACGAGCTGGAGCAGCGGCCGGTCATGAAGTACACCGAATTGCTGCTGTCGCCGATTTCGGGAACGGTGGTCGAGAAGAACGCGAAGGAAGGAATGTACGTCAATGAGGGCGAAGCGCTGTATAAGGTCGCGGACCTGACGCGAGTTTGGGTCTGGCTGGAGGCATACGAGAGTGATCTGCCGTTCATCCGCTTTGGGCAGGAGGCAAAGATCACGGTCCCGGCTTATGACAACGAAACGTTTTCGGGAATGGTGTCGTTTGTCGAACCGGTGCTCAACGACCAGACCCGGACCGCGCGGGTGCGGGTGCAGGTGGAGAATTCGGAGTTGAAGCTCAAGCCGAACATGCTCGTGCGGGCGGTGATTCAGACTCTGGTCGGTGAGGAGGGCGGGATTGTGCCCCCCGAGCGGCTGCGGGGCAAGTGGGTCTGTCCGCGTCACCCGGAGGTGATCCGGAATGCGCCGGGGCGCTGCGAGGAGAGCGGCTTGGCGCTGCTCAGCACCGAGGCGCTGGGGTATGTGACGCGCAGTCTGCCGAAGCCAGCGTTGCTGGTGCCGGCCGGCGCGGTGCTGCTGACGGGCAAACGCGGGTATGTCTACCGTGAGAGCCGCTCGGACGGGCAGGTGGTCTTTACCGGCGTGGAGGTGGAACTTGGCCCGCGGGCGGGTGCGGATTACGTGATCCGGTCGGGTTTGAATGAGGGAGATCTGGTGGCGGTCAACGGCGCGTTTCGGATTGACTCGGCTCTGCAGCTTACCAACCGGCCGAGTATGATGCGCCCGGCGGTACAGCAGAGTCAGGTTGCGGGCGGAATGCCGGTAGCGAAACCGGTTGCCGCCGCGCCCGCCCCGGTCGTCCCGGCCGCGAAGGCCGTGACGACTGCGGAAAATTCTATGGACGGGATGGGCGCGATGAATTCGACGGACTCGATGGGGAAGCCCTCGGGCAAACCGGTCGCGGCCGGCGGAGTTGATTCGACGTTGGCTGCGCCGGGTGCTTCGGCTTCCGGTGCGCTGCACTCCGGGCATGGAACGTTGCCTGAGCCTTTCCGCAATCAACTGACGGAGGTGATGAAGCAGTATTTGAAGATTCAGCGGGCGCTGGGCGACGACGATGCGCCGCGCGCGCAGCAGGAGGTCGGGGCGCTGGCGCAGCTTTGCGTAAAGGTTGATCCGGCCGGACTGGCACCCGATCAATTGACGCATTGGCAGGCCGCGGCGGGACGGATTGCGGAACTGGCGGCCGCCTACGTCAAGGGCAAGGACATCGAAGAGCAGCGGACGGTTTTCGTGCCGCTGTCGGCAGTGATGGAGGATCTGGCGCGGGCGGCGGGAACGCTGCCGGGGCTGGAGATTTACCGTGCGTTCTGCCCGATGGCGTTTGGGAATAACGGTGCGTACTGGCTTCAGGACGGCAAGCTCATCCACAACCCCTACGAGGGAAAGCGGATGCTCAAGTGCGGTTCGATCAAGGAGCAGATCACCGGGCAACAACCGGCTATTCATGGCCCGGCGGACGCGCGGTGAAAAAACGCCGCGAGAGGTGGCAAACGCCGGTCGTGCGCGCCTGCGATTGAACGATGATTTTCGCATGACCGGCATGGTTGAGCGGGTTGGCGCGGGCGGAGGCCCCGGCGGGATGAGCACAGCCGGTTTCCGTTCGCATTGCATTCTGGAAAACCGGGCATAAGCCTGTGTTGAGGATATGACGATGGATGACCAAAAACTGCACCGGCCGGGCGAAGGGTTGATGTCTGCGATTGTCGCCTTCCTGCTGGAGAACCGGCTGGTGGCGGGGATGCTGATCCTTGCCATTATTGCCGGCGGAATCTATACCTCGCCGTTTGACTGGAAACTTCCCGAGGTTCTGCGCAATCCCGTGGCGGTCGACGCGATTCCCAACCTCGGGGAGAATCAGCAGATTGTCTATACTGAGTGGGAGGGGCGTTCGCCCAAGGATGTCGAAGACCAGATTACCTATCCGCTCAGTTCGCGCTTGCTGTCGATCAGCGGCGTCAAGACCGTGCGCAGCCAGTCGATGTTCGGCTTTTCAATTGTGTATGTGATTTTTGATGACAGCGTTGGCTTTTACTTCTCGCGTGACCGGGTGCAGGAAAAGCTGAATTTTATCCCCTCCGGGGAACTGCCCGATGGGGTGAAACCACGTTTGGGGCCGGATGCGACGCCGCTGGGGCAGGTGTTCTGGTACACGCTGGAAGGACGCGATCCGGAGGGGCGGCCGGTGGGCGGCTGGGATCTGCATGAACTGCGCTCGGTGCAGGACTGGCTGGTGAAATACGAGTTGTCGGCGGTGCCGGGGGTAGCGGAGGTGGCCTCCATCGGCGGGTTTGTGAAAGAGTATCAGGTCGAGGCCGATCCGGATAAACTGCGGCTGTACCGCGTTACGCTCAATCAGCTCATGGAGGCGGTGAAGAACAGCAATCTTGACAGCGGGGCGCGGACGATGGAGATCAACCGCGTGGATTATTTGATCCGCGGATTGGGCAAGGTCCAGAAGCTCTCCGATCTTGAGCAGGCGATTCTTACCGTCAGCAACAACGTGCCGATCCGCGTCAAGGATGTGGCGCGGGTAAGTTTTGGGCCGGCGCTGCGCAACGGGATTCTTGACAAGGACGGCATTGAGGCGGTCGGAGGATCGGTTGTCGCTCAGTACAGCGCCAATCCGATGGAGGTCATCCAGCAGATCAAGAAGCGGATCGCTCAGATTGCGCCGTCGTTGCCGGTCAAGACGGTGACGGTTACGGGCGCGGACGGCAAGCCGGTAGAGGTGGCAAGCCGGGTGACGATCGTGCCGTTTTATGACCGCTCCGGATTGATCGATGAAACCCTTGGCACGCTGGAGGAGGCGCTGTCGCAGGAAATTCTGGTGACGGTGATCGTGATCGTCGTGCTGCTGCTGCACTGGCGGTGTTCGCTGCTCATTTCGTTGTGTCTGCCGCTGGCGGTGTTGCTTTCGTTCATCGTGATGCGCTTGACCGGGGTAACGGCGAATATCCTTTCGCTTGGCGGCATCGCCATCGCCATCGGTACGATCGTCGATATGGGGATTGTGTTGACGGAAAACATTCTCAATCGCATTCAGCATGCTCCGCCGGGCGAGTCGCGGCTGCAGTCGGTGTATCGCGCGAGCAACGAGGTCGCTTCGGCAGTCACAACCGCAATCCTTACAACGGTTGTCGGTTTTTTGCCGGTGATCTTTCTTGCCGGAGAACAGGGACGGCTGTACAGGCCGCTGGCGTTTACCAAGACCTTTGCTCTGAGCGCCTCGCTGGTTGTGGCGCTGATCGCCATTCCCGTACTGGCGTATTATTTGCTGCGCAAAGATCCCGACGATCCGCAGAAAGCCAGGCGCGCCGTTCGCCGGCGCGTGCTTCTGAGTGTGGTGGCGGGACTGGCGGCGCTCTGGCTGCTGGCGGTGGATTGGCTGCCGCTCGGCGCAGGGGCAGGAACGGGGCGCAACATCCTGTTTTGCGGGATCATACTGGGAGTGCTGCTGCTGGCGATTCAGCTCTTTAAATGGAGTTACCGCCATGTGCTGGCATGGTGCCTGCGGCACAAGCTTCTGTTTTCGCTGGCACCGCTGGGGCTGATGGTGGGCGGGCTGCTGGTGTGGAAAAACATCGGCAATGAGCTGATGCCTCGTCTTGACGAAGGGTCGTTTCTCTATATGCCCTCCGCGATGCCGCACGCATCCATCGGCGAGGTCGGGACGCTGCTGAGTACACAGGGGCGGGCCTTGGCGGCGGTGCCGGAGATTGTATCCGCCGTCGGCAAGGCCGGGCGCGCGGACACACCGCTCGATCCGGCGCCAATCAATATGTTTGAAACCGTAATCAACTATCAGGGGGAATATTTGCGCGATTCGAACGGGCATATTCCCGATT
>CAYWTJ010000029.1:0-52978 GCA_964460225.1 uncultured Planctomycetaceae bacterium
GGAGGCAGGAATACCGCCGGTGAAGTGTTATATTTATTCTCTACGTGAGCCTAAGGATATCTCTATTTGGTATAAGACGCAACAGCTTGAACTACCTTGCGTGATTGCAAAAGTAAGCAGGTCCGCAAGTAGAACCGCCCCCGCACTGACCCTACGCTGCGTAACTCAAGAGACAGCAGACTGGTTCGCTGTGAACTGCCCTTATGTGAAATAGCTATCGGTTCTGATCCATCCGGATAATCCCCGCAATAAGCTGCCTGGCATCCTCCGAGAGCGCCGGGCAGTTTTTTATGGTATCCGTGAGCCAAACAAGAAAAGCTGACCGGCCAGCAGTCAGCCCCGGCAAACTATCCGCCAACGTTTGATTCTGTTCACAGCATGCCGGTAATGTGGACACGGCCACGGAATCTAAATTCTCGTGTCCAGATTCTGTCCATTTCGTGTCCAAAAAATGGGTTCCAGAGGGTTCCGACATCTTACCACTATTTTCCGAGATATGACCATTCGGCATCGGCTCAACACGCGATAAGTCTTTACTAATTTCCGACTTATGGTGATTACTTTCCGAGATATGACCGGGATATTCCGGTATGCGACTTGATACAAAATGGTGCCGGGGGGGGGACTTGAACCCCCACGCCCCTTGCGGGACTGCGGATTTTGAATCCGCCGCGTCTGCCGTTCCGCCACCCCGGCTTGTTTCAATCGTGTTCACGCTTGCGACAAAGACCACACGCGCTGCGTCCGTGCTCACAGCGACGGGTATTCTACCCATCCGCACCCACCACCGCAAGACGACAAACAAAAATTCCGTCCTCCGCGCGAGGAAAAAAACCACCCTCCTCCGCAAATGCCCCAAGGCTTAGCCACGCAGCCGCATCCGCTCAAAGTGCTCGGCAATATTCGACGGCGCGCTACGGGCAATCTGCGAACCAACATACAAGAGCAGCGAGATCTTCCATACCGCCTCCGGTGCACGGATTACCCCGGTACGGATATCGCCCTCGCCCTCCAGCCGCTCGAGTTCGCGGTCGAGAGCCGCACGCAAATCGCCGCGCTCGATCCGTTCGGTACCAGCGCTGTTGGTGTAGGACAGAGGCGGCATATGAATACCGCGCGCGACCATTACCGGCACCATACCGTCCTTGTCGAGTCCTTCCATGTCGAAGCCTTCAAGCTTCCAGTCATCGCCGGGTACGGCAATCGCCGGCCGATCGGCCGTGATCTCACCGGAGCGGATGGCAACGTCCCCGCCCTCGCGCTCGGAGAGGCAAAGATACGGCAGCTTGGTCGGTCCGAAGGTAAAGAGCAGATTCTTACGCGCGCGCAGAATCTCCGTTCCCGACTTCGCCAGTTCAAACGCCTCGCTCATATCCATCGCCACTCCGTATCTACCCCGCGCCCGCATTCAGTCTACAGGCACCCCGTCAACCATCAAGCCGATCACACCGGTAACGAAAACACTACCTGCCCAAAAAAACCCGAATAAAATCCACGCCAAGAATCCCCCACCCACTCCGATCAGCCAGCCGCCAGAACACTTCATACGCCAAAACAACCGAAAAAGCCCGTACGCCACACAACAAAACCATGACGCCGCAAAACAGACAAATAAGGCCGTTTCCCCCCACGCCGGAACGTCAAACGGCAGATGCCGCCCAACCCAAACAGCCGGGAAAAGAAAGAGGGGAGCGCCTGAGCAGCCAAGGAGCAGAAGCGATGCCCGACCGTCCAGAGGGCTTTCATGATCCTGCAATGTTGAATGCTCCCTTGCGTCAGAAGTCATTGCGATTTACCCGAGAAAACGCACCTCGCTAGCCAGTTCAATGCCACTTGTACGCAGAACCGCCTCCCGCACCCGCGCGCAGAGCGCATGAAAATCCGCCGCCGTCGCCCCGCCGTGGTTCTCGAAATAGTTGCCATGCACCGGGCTGACCACCAGCGCACCCGCCGCCTGCCCCTTCATGCCCGCATCCTCAATCAGCTTGCCCGCTGGCACGCCGCCGGGCGGATTGCGAAAGACACTGCCGCAGTTGGGGTATTTGATCTTCGAGGAGGAGCGGCTCTCGATATAAGCTGTCACCGCCGCCTTCACATCCCGCTGCCCGGCCGGGGTCAGCAGCAACTCGACGCCCGTCGCCGCCAGCGCCGGCTCCTCCTGCAACCGGCTGTGGCGGTACGAAAACGCCAACCCCGCCCGGTCGTAATCCAGAAACGCGGCCGTGCGCGCATCAAAGACCCGCGCGCGCAGCACTGCGTCCGCCATGCAACCGCCATTGGCGCCGGCATTCATGAAGACCGCGCCACCGACGGTTCCGGGAATTCCCGCCAGCTTCTCAACGCCGGCAAGGTTGCGCGCCGCCGCCTCCGCGACCAGCCGCGCCAGCGGCACCGCCGCTCCCGCGCGAACGATCACCGACTTGCCCGGCAATCCCGCACCGCCCGCCGCCCAGTCCGGCGGAATCTCGATGAAGTGCAGCCCCGCGAACGCGTCGCTCAACTTGAGGAGCGTCCGCTCGACGCGCTCGGCGAAGATGACATTGCTGCCACCGCCGAGCATAACCGTCCTGCCCTCGCACAACTCCGGCGCGCAGGAAACCAGATCGGCCTCCGATTCCAGCACGCGCAGCTCCCGCGCCGTCGCCGCGAGGTGCATCGTGCTGCAATTGCTCAAATCCGCATCGAATACTTTTTTCATATAAGCGCGTTCCACAGAACAAGCACATCGAAATAGTTGATCGACGCAGCCCAATGCGCAGATGCGACATTAGGCTTTTTCCGTCCATGGTTCGACAGGCGCAAGACGAACCGAATCAGGGTTTGCTTTTCGAACAACGCAGGACGACACGCACAAACGGGTAGCCCAGATAGCTCTCCTATCTGGGTGCATAGCACAGGATGTAAAAGATGCAGGGCAAGAAGCACGGAAACGACGTCGGTTTCTGTTCTTCCTTCTTGCGGCTTGCGCTGCCCAGATAGCAGAGCTATCTGGGCTACCCTGTGCCACAATACAATAGGACCAAAATGTCCGCGAAACTCGTTCGGCCTTAGAGCGCGTCGTCAGGAGTTGCATGAAAAACGGCACTATTTCCGTTCGTCCTGAGCCTGTCGAAGGATGAACAGCGGGAGTTGATGCATTCTTTCGTCCGTTCATGGTTCGACAAGCTCACCACGAACGGGCTTTCGTGATCGAAAAAGAAAATTCATATGTTGTTTGTAATGCTATTATACGCTTCTCGTGACGACACGCTCTAGTCTCTCCGCGTCTCCGCGCGAAACGAATTCAAACGCCCCGCACGAAGACGTAGCGGTTCAAACCAGTCCAAGCTTTTTGCGGCGGGCTTCGGCTTTGCGGGAGATGGAGTTCATCACCGAGCGCAGGCCCATCGCCTTCTTCACCTCCCGTAGCGTCTCTTCAAACAGCGCCCGCACCTTTTCCGTCCCATCGATAATCACCTGATCGACGTATCCATTATCCTGCTCAAGTTCGGCATAGGTCTTACGGAACGGATCGAGGAAGTGGTTGATCGCCTCGGCCAGCGCCCCCTTCACCTCGACATCACCGATCTTGCCGGCACGATAACGGGTCTTGAAGTCCTCTACCTGCTCCTTATTCGGATTGAACGCATCGTGATAGATGAACACCGGATTGCCCTCGACCGTGCCCGGCACGTCGGCGCTGATCCGCTTCGGGTCGGTGTACATTTTTTGCACCTTCTTGCGCACGGTGTCCGCGTCGTCACAAAGGAAAATGCAATTTCCGATCGATTTGCTCATTTTCGCCTGCCCGTCCGTGCCGACCAGCGTCGGCACGTCCCCAACCAGCACGTCCGGAATCGGAAACACCTCCCCGTACATATGGTTGAAACGCGCGGCGATTTCGCGGGTCACTTCAACATGACTCTCGTTATCCTTGCCAACAGGAACCAGATGAGCGCGCGGCCCCAGAATATCCGCCGCCTGCAAAACCGGATAGCCGAGCAGCCCGAATGGCATTTCCGCCTCGCTCATATTCGCGGCTTTCGCCATTTCCTTCAGGGACGGGACGCGTTGCAGCCGGTTGACTGTAATCAGCATCTCGAAGATCAGGTTCAGCTCGCAGACCTCCGGAATCGCGGACTGCAGGTAAATATTCACCTTGGTCGGATCAATCCCGGCGGCAAGGTAGTCGGTCACCAGCCCGCGCGCATTGCCGGCGATGTTGGCAATGTCCTCGGAGGTGGGCTTGGTCGTGAGCATATGCAGATCGGCAATAATCAAGTTGGTATTATACTGGTGCTGAAGAGCGACTCGCTTCTGGAGCGAGCCGACGTAATGCCCCAGATGCAGACGGCCCGTGGGACGGTCTCCGGTGAGGATGCGCTTCTGTTCCGCCATAATTCTCCCCTGTTGAAAAATCCGCCTTTTCCGTGCGGATTTCCTTTTACGAAAACAAAAAACCAATCAATAATTATCATAGGCGTTTCGACTGCGGGCTCAACCCTTATTTCCACCGGAACCGAAAATCCGTGCCACCGCCAGAACCGCACATGTGAAGGCTACGCCTGCAGGATACTCAACCGGCCACGGCAAACAACCCTGACCTCACGACCCGGTCAACCGTCAACTATTAGTCTTTTATTTACTGATTCAAGAGCCTCTTCCTATTTCGTGCCAGAAGAAGCGCATCAACCAAAGGAGCAAGAATGTTAATTGACAACTTGATACATGACAGCAGGTTAAAGGCAATCTCAAGCCAAACACCAAAATCGGTTTATTTTTATCGATTTCAGTCTTGCGCGACGACTGGCATTATGGTACAGTAAATATAGACATACATTTACTCATAGAAAAAGGTATCGATATGCCGGACATCAGCATTTGCATGGGCAGTTCCTGTTACTCGCGCGGCAATGAAAATGTCCGTCGGATTATCGAAGCATACCTGCAACGTAACGGCCTGGAAGGCAAGGTGGATTTCCGCGGCACACTCTGCACCGGCCGCTGCGGGGAGGGGCCGAATCTTCTCATCAACGGCAAGCTCTATCAAAAGGTCGAGGAAGGAGTGCTGTTGGATATCCTCGAAAAGAATTTTGGCAAGAAGGACTGACAGTCGGCATTCTGACCGAACAAGGACGGCGGGATATGAATCGTCGCTTCACAATCTACACCTTAGAGACCGAGTGCCAGGACTGCTACAAATGCCTGCGCCAGTGCCCGGTCAAGGCAATCCGGATTGCGGGCGGCCGCGCCTCGGTCGAACCCGAGCGTTGCATCGCCTGTGGACGGTGCGTGCAGGTCTGCCCGGCCAAGGCCAAAAAAATCCGCGATGACCTCGCCCGTGTGAAGTACCTTCTTGGCGAGAACAAACCCGTCTATGTCTGTCTCGCTCCAAGCTGGCGGGCGGAATTTCCCGGCCTGCGTCCCCAGCAACTCATCGCGGCCCTCCGCAGTCTCGGCTTCGCCGGAGTGGTGGAGGCCGCTCTCGGGGCGCAGGAGGTGTCCGCCTGGACGGCACGCTACATCCAGCAACGCGGCGGCGGCGTTTACCTCTCCAGCGCCTGCCCGGCCTGTGTGGAGTTCATCCGCCAGTATATGCCCGATTTTGCGGAGAAATTAACCCCCGTCGCTTCGCCGGCGGTTGCGGCGGCGCGGCTGCTGCGCGAATCGGCCGGAGATTGTCACGTCGTCTTTGCCGGCCCCTGCATTGCCAAGAAAAACGAAGCCGAAGACAGCGGCGGACTGATCAACCTTGCGCTGACCTTCCGGGAATTACGTGAATGGCTGGGTACGGAAAAGGTGGACCCGGCAAGCCTGAGCGGCGAGAACGAAGCCTTTTTTCCCGAGGCGGCAGCGGAAGGGAAGCTGTACCCGGCCGAAGGCGGTATGGTTGAGACGATGCGCCCCTACTTCACAGAGGTTCCGGTGAGGATGCTCGACGTGGCGGGGATTGAAAAACTGGAGCGTCTGCTGCGAAGACTCGACCAAATCCCGGCCGGCGAAGCGGTGTTTATCGAGTGCCTCGCCTGCGAAGGCGGCTGCCTCGCGGGACCGGGGATGGATCAGGGAGACGCAGCTCTCCCGGCGGTGCTGGATATTTACGACGACGCCGGAATCGCCTGTACGCAGCGGCCGGTGCGGATAGAGGTGACGAAGAATTATACGCCGGGACACCCCTCCGGCCGGCTCTACAGCGAAGACCGGCTGAAAGCTGCGCTGCGCCGGATCGGGAAGGAATCGGTAGCGGACGAGTTGAACTGCGGCGGCTGCGGGTATGACTCCTGCCGGGACTTTGCCCAAGCGTTGCTCAACGACCGCGCCGAACCGCAGATGTGCGTCTCGTATATGCGCCGCCTTGCGCAAAAGAAGGCCAATGGCTTGTTGCGCTCCATGCCGGCGGGGGTGGTGATTGTCAACGAAAACCTCGAAATTATCGAATGCAACGAGTCCTTTGCCAACCTCTTCGGGGAAGACACGCAAACCGCCTACCAGACCTTCCCCGGCCTTGCAGGCGCGCAACTGGAGAGCATCGTCCCCTTCGGCGGCCTGTTCCGGGAAGCGCTCCGCTCGGGCGAAGATATTGCCCGCGAACACTTTGAGTACGACAAGCGGCTCTTTCAGATCAATATTTTCCTGATCGAACAGGGCGCAACGGTCGGGGCGGTAATACAGGATGTCACCAAACAGGAATTAAAACGGGAATACATCGCGCGCCGGGCGCGAGAGGTCATCCGCAAAAACATCGCAACCGTGCAGGAAATTGCCTGCCTGCTGGGTGAACACGTGACGGATACTGAGATTCTGTTGAGCTCCATCGCCGACGACTACGCGCCGGAACCGGGGCTGGAGGGTCGTTTGCATCTGCCGGAGGAAACGGCCGGAGGAGGCGCAGCCTGCACCGACGAGGCCGCAGATGGCGCATCCCGCCCCTGAGCCAACCGCAGGCCGATGGTCAGAAGAGCAAAAGACGCTTACTGCGTGACGGTATAGGAATAGCGGGTCAAAACTTTGTCGATGATAACCTCCGGCATGGTGCGAACGCTGCCGTCAACGCAGAGGGTGTTTGAGGTCGTGTAACCGCCATGACGGGAATGCGTATGATAATAAAGATCCAAACCGGCCTGACTGCCGTTGCCGTCCCCATCACAGAGCAGAACGGTCTTGCTGGGAGCCTTGATACGGGGCAGCGAGGCAAAGAGGGTGTAGTACGTGCCGGTGCTCTTCTTCAATGTTACGACGCGGGGGTTGATCTGGTAGCTGTTGCCCACCCAAGTGTTGGAGGGGTAAGGGATTGGACACTGGAAAATGGTGCTCTTGATGGAGCCGACATCCCCCCAGACATTGTTCTGCGCAGTAAACGCCTTGGGCGTATATACCGAGAGGTGAACCACCCAGGCTGCCGTTATTCCGGAGGAGTTCGCCCATGTGCACTGACTGGGAACAGTGTTGCTGTTGTCATTGGCATAGCAAACGCTGGTAATCCCGATCTGGCGCTGGTTGTTGGCACATGTTGCGGTGCGCGCGGTATCCATCGCCTTCGTCAGCGCAGGCATAAGCAGCGATGCCAGAATGCCGATAATCGCGATTACCACCAGCATTTCCACCAGCGTAAAATGCAGGTATTTTCCTGTCCGACGCGTCCTGCCGCTGCAGAAAGGGATCATGATCATGGCGACACTCCTGAACGGGACGAACACGACTTTCGCACTCACAGACCGAACTTTCATCGCGCCAAGCTTGACGCATTTGAAACACGCAGGTAGTATATGCTATCATTCGCTGGGCTGCAACCATTCCACCATACCGGATCGGAAGGCAGAATTGTCTCGTGACAACATCATCATATCCCACCGCTTCTCGGGATGCAATGTTTTTTTCTTGCTCCGGAAAAATATAATCACTGGGGAAATACGGGGGATCCCGTCAACCCGGTCTGGACGAGAAATGCCATCCCTGCGGTTTGGCCGCGCCCGTCTTCGCGGCAGTGACGGATAGAGGAACGCAGGTGGAAATTACCGCTCTATCCAATCAACCGGAATCAGGACAGCGCATATGATCGGCGGCGGGGTGTTTGTTGAGGTGGAATGTTCGCAGTGGACGAAAAACGGCGAAAACGTTTGCGGAGATGCATTTGCCTGCACCCGCATCCCGGAGCAGAACCGTCTGATTGCCGCGCTCACCGACGGGCTTGGCAGCGGGGTGAAGGCAAACATTCTGGCGACCATGACAGCAACAATGTCACTGCGTTTTTCGGCGGCGAACCGGGATATCGAGAAATTTTCGCGCATCATGATGGAGTCGCTGCCAGTCTGCCGCCGGCGCAAGATCAGTTACTCGACCTTTACGATCCTCGATTGTACACTGCAGGAACAGGCGCGGGTTGTCGAACAGGGCAATCCGCCCTGCCTGCTGATTCGCGGCGGTCGGGAGATCCCGATCGAGCGGAAAAAGATCGGACTCGACACCGGTCCCCGGCAAATGCTGGTTTCCTCCTTTGCGCCCGTGGTGGGCGACCGGCTGATCTTCTGCTCCGACGGGGTGGCGCAGGCAGGAATTGGCAGCAAGGAATATGGCTTCGGCTGGCAAATGCAGGGGTGTGCGGCGTTTGTGCTGGAGCTTTTGAAGGCGGAGCCGGAGATCTCGGCGCGGGATCTGGCACTGCGGGTTCGTAATGAGGCGCTTCTGAAGTGGCCCGACCGGGTAGCACGCGACGACATTAGTTGCGCGGTGGTCTACTTCCGCTATCCGCGCGAGACCTTGGTCCTCAGCGGCCCGCCCTTCGACGGCGAGCGTGACGCCGAGTTCGCGCAATTGCTCAACCAGAGGCACAAACGCAAGATCGTCTGCGGCGGCACAACGGCGCAAATCATCGCCCGCGTATTGCACAAAGATATTTATGTTGATATGAAAACCGCGGGAAACGGGTTGCCTCCGTCGTCGGTGATGGACGGGGCGGATCTGGTAACGGAAGGAATACTGACCCTCACGCGGGCGGCGCAATACCTTGACAGCGATAATTTTACCCGCGGCGATCCGGCGGGGCGTTTGGCGGAAATGCTGTTGCAGAGCGATAAAATCCGCTTCGTGATCGGAACCCGCGTCAACGAGGCGCACCAAGACCCGACGCTCCCGGTGGACCTTGAGATGCGGCGCAACATCATCAAGCGACTGGCCGATTGCCTGCGCAGCAAGTATCTCAAGCTCGTCACCGTGGAGTATATATAGCGGCGGCCCCTCGTATTTTTCCGCAAGGATCCGGCGGGTTCTCCGCAAACGGTCTGCGCGGCCTGTTAGGCTATTCGATGATTCGTCCGGGAATGTTCTTGATAAGGAACTGCGATGAAGACAATTACGGTAGAGGTATGCATGGGCACCACCTGCTTTGTAATGGGTTCCTCCGCTTTGCCGGATTTTCTGGACCTGCTCACCCCAGAACAACGCGCGGCGGTCATACTCAAGCACTCGCCGTGCATGGGATGCTGCAAGGACCAGAAGTACGGCAAAGCGCCGTATGCCCGCGTTAACGACGAACTCATCAGCTCCGCCAGTACGCTGAAGCTCGCCGAGAAGGTGCGCGCCCTGCTGAGGGACTGAAACATTGGTCGCGCCGAATCCGACCGTTTGACCACCGCCCCCTAGCGAATGCCGGCCCGGGCGGATATCACCGGGAGTCTGTCCATGCAATATCAGAATAACGCCATCCGCTACCGCCGGGAAATCCTCATCCGAATCGCCCGAGCGTTCTTCAATGATACTCTGGCGGCCGATATCAATCACATCCCTTACCGCATGCGCCCCAAAGACGACGAGGCGCTGCGTTGCTGCATTTACAAGGACCGCGCCGTACTGCGACTGCGTTGTCTGGCGGCCTTGGGGTTCTCAACCGAAGAGGAGCAGGACGACAGCACCCCGCTGGCAGACTATGTACAGAGGGCAATGACGCGCGAGCAACCGACAGGTCCGGTCATGACCGTCCTCGACATCGCCTGCAAAGGATGTGTGCGCAGCCGCTACTATGTGACCGATGCCTGTCAGGGGTGTCTGGCGCGCCCCTGCGCCATCAACTGCCCGCGCGAAGCAATCAGCTTCCACAACGGCCGCTCGGTGATCGATCCCGAGCAATGCATCGATTGCGGCAAATGCCAGCAGGTCTGCCCCTATCATGCCATCACCAAAGTACCGGTGCCATGCGAGGAGTCCTGCCCGGTCAACGCCATCGTCAAGGACCGCACCGGCCACGCGAAGATCGACTTCGAGAAATGCATCAGTTGCGGCCGCTGCATGCGTGCCTGTCCCTTCGGCGCCGTCATGGAAAAATCGCAACTCATCGACGTGCTCAGGGCGCTGCGGGAGGGAAAAAAGCTGGTGGCGATGCTGGCGCCAGCCATCGCCGGACAATTTCCGGGTGAACTGGAACAGATCGCGCAAGCCTTCCGGGAATTGGGGTTTTCCCGCATCGTCGAGGTTGCGGGAGGGGCGGACATCACCACCCGAAAAGAAGCGGCAGAGTTCACCGAACGCATGGCACACGGCCAGAAAATGATGACCACCTCCTGCTGCCCGGCCTACATTGAAACCGTCCGCCGGCATGTCAAGGAGTTGCAGCCCTTCGTCTCGGAAACCCGCACGCCGATGCACTATACGGCGGAAGCGGTCAAACGCGAGGAGCCGGACGCCATTACCGTATTCATCGGTCCCTGCGTAGCCAAACGCAAGGAGGGGTTTGATGACCCGCTGGTCGATTACGTCCTGACCTTTGAGGAAGCAGGTTCGCTCCTCGTCGCCAAGGACATCGAGGTCTGTCTGCTGGATGGCGTGGCGCTGGAAAACCCGCCCAGCGCGCAAGGACGGGGATTTGCCGTAACCGGAGGCGTTGCGGCGGCCGTCGCGGCATTCGCCGGCCCGGATGCCGGGGTAAGGCCGGTAAGTGTAAACGGGTTGTCGAGTAAAGCGCTGAAGCTGTTGAAGATCTACGCCTGCGGCAACTGCCCCGGCAACCTGATCGAGGTTATGGCCTGCGAAGGCGGCTGCGTCGGCGGCGCGGGAGTCGTGGCAGCCAGCAACTACGCCGCGCGCGAGGTCGCCAAGGTCTGCGCAAAAAGCGCCGACCTGAAGACCGATCCCGCTCAGGCAGATTGATCCGGTAAGCCGGCAGTCCAGACTCTTGCCTCCGGGAGGACGAACGTTCTCCCGGATTTTTTTCCGCCCCCCCCCCAAGAAAGAGCCGCAGACAACGCCGGCACCCGAATTCAGAATGTGCCGCAAGGTTCTTGACAATGCGCCCTGCGCTCAATATGATTTGAGGCTAATTTCTAATAATTCTCGCGCCGGCAATATTTTGCGCATCATTCAGGAAAGGATCGTCAAATGGCAGTTATGTACTACGAGAAGGACATCGATCGCAGCCTGCTGGAAGGCCAGACCATCGCCATCATCGGCTACGGCTCTCAGGGTCACGCCCACGCCCAGAACCTGCGCGACTCCGGCTTCAACGTCATTATCTCCAACCGCCCCGGCAGCGCCAACGCCAAACTCGCTGAAGAGCATGGCTTTGTCGTCCACAGCGCCGCCGATGCGACCAAGCAGGCCGACGTCGTCATGATTCTGATGCCCGATGAGGTGCAGGCCAAGATTTACAAGCAGGACATCGAGCCCAACCTCAAGCCCGGCGCGATGCTGATGTTCGCCCACGGATTCAACATCCACTACGGGCAGATCATCCCCAACAAGAACATCGATGTAGCGATGATCGCCCCGAAGGGACCGGGCCATCTGGTTCGCAGCGAATTCGAGAAGGGCGGCGGCGTCGCCTGCCTCGTGGCGGTCTTCCAGGACGCCAGCGGACGGGCCAAGCAGAAGGCGCTGGCCTACGGACTCGGCGTCGGCGGCGCACGCGCGGGCATCATCGAGACCACCTTCAAGGAAGAGACCGAAACCGACCTCTTCGGTGAGCAGGCAGTTCTCTGCGGCGGCGCGTCCGAGCTGATCCGTCAGGGCTTCGCGACCCTCGTCGAAGCCGGCTACCAACCGGAAATCGCCTACTTCGAGGTGATGCACGAGCTGAAGCTGATCGTCGACCTGTTCTACTCGGGCGGCCTGAGTTACATGAACTACTCCGTCTCCAACACGGCGGAATACGGCGGCCACACCCGCGGCCCGCGCGTGGTCAACGAAACTTCGCGGCAGGCAATGCGCGAGACGCTGGAGGAGATCCAGAACGGCTCCTTCGCCCGCGAATGGCTCTGCGAGTGCATGGTCAACCAGCCGGTGCTCAACAAGATGCGTCAGCGCGATAAGGCCAGCCTGCTGGAAGAGACCGGTCTGCGCCTGCGCCGCCTGATGCCCTTTGTCAAGCCGAAGGAAGTCTGAGGTCACCGAATCAGCAACAACCCACAAATACAGACAGCGCCCGGAACATCGGGCGCTGTCTGTATTTACACCGAGGCAAATCAGCTGAAGAAGAGGGGGCTTCCACCGAAAAGCAGCGGCCAGCTACGGCGTCCCCGGCAGTCAAAGACCAGCCTACAAAACCCTGAAGCACCTTCGTCAGCGGTTGCTTCCGTCACGGGAAATCGTAGACTATCCAACAGCCGGCATCGGGTACGACTCTTGCAAAAGTGCTGGTACCCCATGAGCGGCTCCAAGCGCACGCACGTTACGGGGAAGGCGACGGCGCGGGTAATCATCGTGGAAAGGGGAAGAAATGCCAGAAAATCTTGTCAGGCGCAAATGCCCGAATTGCGGGACCATTGTTAATGGCAAATCAGCAGTTTTTGCTGCTGCTGTTTGCTGCCCCAAATGCCGCAAACGCGCGGTCTTTGGAGAGGTACGCCAACCAGCCGCCAACCGAACGGCACAGACGCCGAGCAAAGCGGACACCCCGAAATCACCCGCACAAAGACATCGGAGCCGCCGGAAGCTCCTCGCCCTTATCTATATCCTTCTTGCCGCCTGCTTTTTCTTTCCTCAGTACGGCATTGCTTATTCCATTGCTTACTCCCTGAAAAGCATGTTCACCTTCTGGCTTAATCTCGGCGTTCTCTACGGCTGGTCCACCATTTTCGGTATTCTTCTCGGAATTTTAGCTTTGACGGGCCTGCTTCTGCTTGCAATTCAATGGCGCAAAAGCTCCGTTCCATTTTCAGAAAAACTGACGCACCTCACACTATTCGCGGCGATCTGCGGAGTAAGCCTCTTAGGTATCGGCTGGGGACTTACCGGAAATTATCAGTCCGGCGCACGCTCTTTGCTGGGGAATGACATTATCTACGTCCCATATGTGGCGTTCCTGATACCAAAATTTGGATTCATTGGCTTTCTTCTAACGTTGGGATGGGACTCGGCGGATAGCCAGCGGGGATACGTTGCCGTCGCTTGCGAAACGTGCTGGACGCGCTTGCCCTATCTGAGCGGTTTACGGGGGTTTGCCTCAGGGTGGAGCGTGCCGGTGCTGGGCTGGCTCCTGCTTATCTGGTTCAATCCAAATCGCGGTGCGGATTCCCTACGGAATGTTTTGTTGATGGAAGCAGGCGCGTTGACGCTCTTCGGCATTGCCATTTTGGCGGTATCGTTCTGGCGCAAAGCCGGAGCAGGCGTGTCGATTCTGACAATGGCGGTCTGGTTGGGAGCGGGCGGGCTGGCGGCCGTATTGGCGGGGGTGTCTGCGGCGAGCGTACCATATTATCAGATCGAACAAGAGTGGAACGGGTTTCAGGAAAAAATACGCGCGGAGGCCGCGACCTGCCCAAATGATGTGGTATTCCCATTTCTGACCTCCGGCGGGAAAACCGGAAAACTAACGTTTACCTACGATAAGACGAAGGAAAAGTTCAGCCGACTCACCATCGAACGCGAGGCGGAGACCGCAAAAGAAATCCCCCCGACCGGAAGCGTCTTCCGTGTTTCCGGTGCTGATCTTGGGGGAACCGGGAACTTTTCCCGCGCGACCGTGCTTTTTAACCTCAGCAAATTTACATTGCCCAAAGAGCAGCTCCGCCTCTGGGATGCGATCCTATGCTCGGGAAAATTCCGCTTCATCGAGATATTCGACTACAAAAGTACACATTGCATGGTCAAGGTGGAACTCCCGGAATCGCCCACGGAAAAGCCGCAGAACAGTCCCAGAAAGGCGATCGTCTGGACATGGGACCCGTTAATTACCATCTCAGGAGCTCTCGGACAAACCGCCAAGAGCGCCGCAGATTTATCCTTTTTGGACGCGGGCAGCGCTTGGAGGTACGAATGCCTGGGGGAGGTGAAGGAGCGAGTCCTTTCGCTGACTATTCTGGCGACCATTGAGGGAAAACAATATGCGCCATTACGTCTGGAATGTAATGGAGGACTCCATTGTTCTGCCGATCTATTCGTCAACGGCAAAAAAATCCCTCAAAGCCCGTTCCTCAAAACGATTAGCGGACTGACATACTTCCGAATGCCTCCGTTCGGAGCCGCTGCCGCAAAGATCGACTTACCGGGCAATGAGACCGTCAACGAGGTGCGTCTGCATCTGAACGCCGGCCCGTTCGGCGGGATGCAGGATCTGAAGGCGACGCTCAACTCCGGAAAAGGCTTCTAATTCGATACCGCTTCGGATAATCCCAGACGCGGCGAACGTACCGACCGGCGATGGGTTATGTTCTCGGCTCCGCCATCAACTCATCAATGGCGGCGATCACCATCGGCACCGAGATACTCATGATGCAATGCGGAACCAGTGGAACCAGACATTCCGTGCGGCATGGCGGCAGGCAGACAGCCGGCCGCACGATCCGGTGCGCAACCCGCCACGGATGATAAAATACCGGCGAAACCGGAGACGGACTGTCAAGGGTATAAGGAGTAACCTCCACCACCGGCACCCCAACCGCCGCCGCCAGATGCATACAACTGGTGTCCGCACCGACATAAAGCCCGCAGCGACGGACGACCTCTGCCGTCGCGCCCAGCGAACACGCGCCAGCGATCGAGACACACCGTTCGCTACGCGCGTAATGCACAACCATCTCCGCCCGGCGGCCGTCGCCGGGGCCGCCCAGCACGATCACCCGCGCTCCGAACCGGTCAATCAGCCACCTCGCCACCTCCCCATACCGCTTCGGCGGCCACTGACGCCCCGGACTGCTCGCGCCCGGCATCAGCGCCACCAGCAGCCCTGTCCCGCCGGAAGGCCGGTCCCCCCGCCCTTCCGGGCAGGCGCATTCCGTAAATACCAGACGTGAAAAAAGCGCTGTCGCAAAATCCCGGTCTCCCTCCTGCGGCCAGACCTCCAGAGCCTCGTTCTCCGGAACGCCGCCCAAGTACGAAACGAAATCGAGGGCGCTGCGCACCACATGCCGCCCCGGAAGAGAGATCAGAACCTCGGTCGTTGCGGCAGGAAAATGCGTCGCCCACTCGCGCACCGCCGGCCAATGCGCCAGACGCCGGGCAGCCCGGCAAAAAAGCAGCAGTAGAATTTCCTGTTTCACCAGATCGACATGACGTGGAGCAATCGCAATATCGGCAGTCAGGGCGTTCCCGTGGCGCAGGCGAAAACAGAATGCCCGGCCGATAACACGCCACAATCGCAAGCGACGCCAGCCCGACATCCGGGTTTCATACGGCAACAACACATCCAGATACGGACAGGCGCGAAGCAACTCGAAAGCCTTGGCGGGAACAACCGCCGTAATGTGCGCGGCGGGATAGTGGGCGCGCAATTCCCGAAAAAGCGCGGAGGTAAGAATCAGGTCGCCAATTCCGTCGAGCCGGATTACCAGCAGACGTTGCCGCCCATCCCCGCGAAGACGCCAGCGCAGCAGCGGGGTCACGCAACGGCAGACGAAAGCACAAAGCCGGATCAGCATCCGGCAGAAGAAGCCATCAAGCGCATGGACATCCGACGCCGGCCGGCTGTCATTCTCCGCCCGCTGGAACTCAGGCTCCGTCCTCTGCGTTTCCGGCTTCCTCACGTTGTGATCCTTTGCGGCAGTTATACCACAACGACCAGTAAATTTCCAGTCGCCCCCATGACTTGCGCTTCCCTTCACGGCAACTACCGGTTATAATTCGAAGCGTTGGCACGTAAGGGAAGATCGTTACGCATGTGTCTTTCGTATTCTTCCGGATCTGCCAACCGAGAATCGCCAACGGACTTATTGCCGCAGACGTTGCCGGACATCAAATTCCCGCAAAACGAACAGGAGCAGTCATGCGTCTCTGGTCCCTTCATCCGCGCTACCTTGACCGGCAAGGGCTAACGGCCTGCTGGCGGGAGGCGCTGCTGGCACAGGCGGTCCTGCGCGGCCTCACCAAAGGCTATCAGAACCATCCTCAGCTCCTGCGCTTCCGTCAGCAAACCGCCCCGATCCTGTTCATCGGCGCGTACCTTGAGCAAATCCGGATCGAGGCTGCCCGCCGGGGATATCGTTTTGACGCCACCCGCATTTACCAGCCTCCAGAAACTCCGCTCCCCAGCCTGACCGTCGCACGCGGGCAGATCCGCTACGAAGCAGAACACCTCTTGCGCAAACTCGCGGCCCGATCTCCGGATTGGCTCGCTAAATGCGGATTGGACGCCACACGCCCCCTGCCCCACCCCCTCTTCCGCATCGTCCCCGGCCCGATCGCGTCGTGGGAGATCCTAACGAAGGCTTGACGCCCCCCCGATCGGCTATCTGATCCAATGTTTTTCGTGAGGTTTCTTCCTTTCATCTTGCCTTCACGCATTTGACGGGGTATGATATGCCATCGTTAGCACAAGAACATTACCCCTAAAATAGGAGCATCGAATGGCAACGGTTCTGGAACGCATTCAAGCAATCCGGTTGGTGCCGGTGGTTGCAATTGACAACGCAGCGGACTGTGCGCCGCTCTGTGAAGCGTTGGTGGCAGGCGACATCCCCTGCGCGGAAATCACCTTCCGCACGGCTGCCGCTCCCGAGGCCATCCGCATCGCAGCCCGAAATCCGGACATGCTGGTCGGCGCGGGGACTGTTCTGTCGGTCGATCAGGCCAAACAAGCGGTCGACTGCGGCGCAGCATTTGTGGTGTCGCCCGGCTTTTCACCGAAGGTGGTGCAGTGGTGTCTGGACAACAAGATTCCCGTCACGCCCGGTACCTGCACGCCCACCGATCTGCAGATGGCGGTCGATTACGGATTAAGCGTCGTAAAGTTTTTCCCGGCCGAAAGTTATGGCGGTCTGAGTACCCTCAAGGCGCTGGCGGCACCCTACACGCAACTGAAATTCATGCCCACTGGCGGCATCACGGCGGCTAACCTTCCGGAATACCTGAAATTCAAGAAGGTGATCGCCTGCGGGGGGAGCTGGATGGTCAAGAATGACCTGATCGCCGCCAAAAATTTCGCGGAAATCACTCGTCTGAGCAAGGAAGCGGCCGCCCTCGCCAAGAGCGTCGTCTGAGTTCGGAGTCCCTCCGCGTACCGTTCTCGCAGCCGGAACCGGGTGTTCCGGCTGTTTTTTTTTACGCGGCGTGGAAAGCGGCAGCGGGACGCCCACGGCGAGAGGTCGGCATTTCCCGGGAAGGCAGACCGTAGGAGGCGCAATTTTTCTTTTCAAAAAGACAGCGGGCGGCTATGATCTTTTGTGACAGTAACGGATGGTTGCCTACTCAAAGAGGAGGAGAGAAACGCGATGGGCATTTTTGACAAAATCATGGGGCAGTTCATTGATGTCATCGAATGGGTCGATGCCAGCCGCGATACGATACTCTGGAAGTTTCCCCGCTCGGACAACGAAATCAAAAACGGCGCGCAGTTGATCGTCCGCGAAGGACAGGCTGCGGTATTCCTCCACGAGGGCGAACTCGGGGATATATTCCTGCCCGGCCGTCACCAGCTCACGACAAACAATATCCCCATCCTGACCACGCTCAAGAGCTGGAAGTATGCCTTCGATGCGCCCTTCAAGTGTGATGTTTACTTTGTCAACCTGCGGCAATTCGTTGACTTCAAGTGGGGCACCAAGAACCCGATCATGCTCCGGGACGCGGAGTTCGGCCCCCTGCGGCTGCGCGCCTTCGGCACCTACAGCTTTCAGGTTCAACAGCCGGGAGCATTCGTAAAGTCCATCACCGGCACCATGCCGGACTTTACCGCCGACATGATCTCCGGCCAGTTGCGGGACATCCTCACCGCCCGCTTCGCCGACGCCCTCGGAGAATCGAAGATCCCGGCGCTGGATCTTGCCGCCAATTACAATGAGCTTGGCGCGCTCCTGCAGGACAAGATTCAACCTGAGTTCACCGATTACGGCCTGACCCTGACCAAGCTGCTCGTGGAAAACATCTCGCTGCCGGACGAGGTGGAGAAAGCGCTCGATCAACGCACCAAGATGGGCGTCATCGGCGACCTGAGCAAATACACGCAACTCAAGACCGCCGAAGCGATCGAGAAGATGGCGGAGAATCCCGGCGCCGGTTCCGGCGGCCTCGGAATGATCGCCGGGCTCGGCGTGGGAGGCGTCATCACCGGCGCAATGCAAGCGGGTGCGACCGTGCAATCTGCCCCCGCTGCCGGTGGTCCCACCCCGCCGCCCCTACCGGGAGCAGTCCCGTTTTTCGTAGCGCTCAACGGGCAGCAAGCCGGCCCCTTTGCATTCGAGCAACTGCGCGCAAAGGCTGCATCCGGCGAGATTGCCCGCGACACGCTGGTATGGAAAAACGGAATGGCCGCTTGGTCAGCGGCAGGCGATCAGCCGGAGCTGGCCGGACTGTTCCAGACCCCGCCGCCCCTGCCCCGCTAACCAGAGACCACGGATTCAGGCAAACAGGAATATTGCAGCTTATAATTCATGCCCGCCGGCGAATGCGTTCCCGGCGGGCATGAATTTGGTTGAGTATTGCGTGATAAGCGGAGGGACTGACGCGGATGCAAACCATACAGAATCGCCAGAACGCCACTATTCGCAACCGGTAGAAGGACGCGCCGTCGATTCTGAGCGATAAAGATGCAAGGATGTAGACTCGTAACGTTCCTGCTCGGAAAATACGCAGCCACAATATTGCTGACGGTAGATGCCCTTCAGCAGACGCTCATCCGCAATGCAGGAGCGCCAATCGCCATACAGAAAGCGGACGCCATGCAGCGCGGCCGCCCGGTCGCCCGCCGCACAGATCAACGCGTGATCCTGATGCAAGCTTGTGCAGAGCGTCGTCGTAAACGCCTCAAATCCGTGCGCCTTCGCGACTCGCGCGGTGCGCTCCAACCGCCAGTCGTAGCACGTTGCACATCGTCCGGGCCGTTCCTGCTCAGCCACGGTGCGGCGGCAGAACTCCGCCAGCCCATATTCCTCCGCAAGCAGCAGCGGATGCGGGACACGCTCGCTGAAGACCTGCACTGCTTTGAGGCGGCGGCGATATTCGATGAGCGGATGGATGTTGGGATTATACCAAAACGCCGTCAGCGTTCCGCCTGCGGCCAGCAGTCCATCCGCCACCGCTCCCGGCAGCGCCTTGGCATAACAGAGCGCACAGCAGACATGCAAAAGCGTCTTCATCACAGGCCGATCTCGGGAAGTTTGCTGTCCATTTCGCGCAGCGCCTTGCGGCATTGTTCAGCCTTGTCCAGCGCTTCCGCATCGCGCGGATTTTTCAGGAGGATCTGCTCCAGATCGCGCAGCGCACTGGTATAGTTCTGCTCCAGAATCAGGATTTCCGCCCGCAACAAACGCGCGTCCCGGAACTCCGAATCGATCGCCAAACCCATGTTCAGGTAGGTCAGCGCCTTTTCCAGCTCGTTGCGATTCACCTGCTCACGGCCGAGTGTCACCAGTTCGCGCACCCGAGCCTGATTGATCTCCTGCTGCTTGATAGCGTCTTCACGGCGCGCATCTTCGGCGATTTGAATATTACGCCAGAAGATCACGCCGAACATCGCCGCGCCGATCAGCACCGTCAGCATCATACCGGTCAGAAAACTCGCCCACTTGTAATGGCGCGAAAGCCGCAGCAACGTCGCCCAGAAATTCGCTTCGCTGCGATACACCGTCAGTCCGTCAAGAAACGCGCGCAGATCGTGCTGAAAATCGATCACACTCTGATAACGTTCCTCCGGTGCGGTTGCCAATGCCCGCATCGCAATGCGGGACAGTTCCGGCGGCGTGCGCCGGGTAGGCGAACGGATCTCCGGCGGCTGGATGTTGCCACTGATGACCTCCTGCACGATTTCGGTTTCTGTGGAGGCCAGAATCGGCGGCGTATTTGTGAGCATCTCGTACAGGATCGCGCCAAGAGAATAGATGTCACTACGCTCATCAAGGGCTTCAAGGTCGCCGCGCGCCTGCTCGGGAGACATGTAGGCCGGCGTCCCCGCAACGGTGCCGCGCCGGGTTCCCCAGATGTTGGAATCGCTGCGCATGATGTTGACGGCTTCAGAAAGGCTGACCTCCGGAACCCGCTCCTCGAGCAGCGCTTTCATGTTGGTGCGGTAACTCTGCGAGGGGAAGGAGGCCTGAATCGTTTCGTCCCGAAGAAGCGCGGGCGCGGGCCGATTGCGGACGTTGCCGGACTTCGCCAGCCCCCAGTCCATCAACTGCACCTCGCCGAAATCGCCCAGCATGATGTTGGCGGGCTTGAGGTCGCGGTGCATCACCCCCCGCGAATGCGCGTATGCCACCGCGCTGCAGACATTTTCGAGGACCTGTAACAAACGCGGCAGCGGATAGGTCGAACGGGTTTTTCCGTCGCCCTCGCGGATGCTGTCAAGGACCGCTTCCAGACTGCGGCCGCGCACGCGCTTCATCACGAAAAAGAGCTTTCCCTGCTGGGTGAAGCCAAGGTCATGCACCGGCACGATATTCGGATGTTCAAGCTGGCCGGTGATCTGCGCCTCTTCCAGAAAACGCGCCTTATCCTCGTCGCTGGGAGTATCGAGCAAGACCTTCATGGCTACCTCGCGGCGGATGTAGGGGTCCTCAGCCTCATAAACGCGCCCCATCCCCCCCCGGCCGATCTCCGTAATGATGTTATATTTGCTGATGATGGGAATGGTGTCGAGTTCCTCGCGGACCTCCTTGAGCAGCCGCTCGCCGGTCGCGGCGGAGTCCTCCAGCTCGACCTCCTCCTCGACCCGGCCAGGCGTGACGGCCCCCGCAACAAACCACTTCTGGCACGCTTCGCAACGAACCCGCTCACCGGGCCGCAGACCGGTGCGTAACTGAGCTTCGTTGCAATGAGGGCAAATCACATCCGCCATGGTTGCGTTTGATCCATTCGCGCCAATTCGTACTCTGTAAGCGTAGCGATTTTCTACGCAGGGTCAAGCAACTGCCGGACCGGAAACCGCAGCGCCTGCCGCCGTGTGCATTCGCCCGATCACCTCAAAAGCGCAAGCAGGTCGTCACCAAGTCGAAGCATATTCGCGGAATGATCGGGCAAAGAGGCGGAGCTGATGAGAACCGCGCCGTCCTCCGGACGAGCCGGCGGCAGGCCATGACTGCCCCGGACCAGCGCGGGATCGGTGGAAATCACAGCGAACCGGTACCGGAAACCCAGTTTTTTACGAAGGAGGGCAAGCCCCGCCCGGAACTTCGGCAACGGCCGTGACCGGTCGTAAAACAGCTCTGCCGGATCGTAGCCGGGCTTTCGGTGAATATCCACCGTCGCAGCGAAATCCGGAGCGCGGCGCGGATCGGACGAGTAGTACCAGGTGAACCACGATTCGGGTTCGGCCAACGCCAGCAGCTCTCCGGTGCGGGGATGATCCATGCCGCATGCGGCTTGCGCGGGCCGGTCGAGAACGGCGGCGATGCCAGGGGTACGCAGCAGCAGCGCCTGCACCGCAGGAAGATCGGCCGGATTACGAACATAAATATGCGCAAGTTGATGATCGGTAACCGCAAACGAGCGGGACTGGAAGGTTTCAAGGATCTCCCCGAACGGGCCCGGTCGAACCGTGAGCAATCCCGCCTCGCGCAGAATCAGATTGATGTTCACCGGCCGGTTGACATCGCGGATGCCGTACTCCGAAACGACCACGACCTCATAGCCCCGTTCACGGGCGGCCTCGATCACCAGACCCGCGAGCCGGTCGATGGTGCGGAGGTTTTGTGCGAGGTGCGGCCCCGTTCCGCCGAAACGTTGCAGGTCATAGTCGAGATGCGGGAGATAGGTCAGCACCAGTTCAGGCGCGTGTTTGCGGATCGTATAAACGGTCGCACGGGCGATCCACTCCGTTGCCGCCGCCCCGGCTTGCGGCCCCCAGAACGCGGGGAAAGGAAACGAGCCCAGTTCCGCCTCGACCTCGGCCGGGAAGCCCTCCGGCGATCCATGTACGCCAAACGCCTTATTGCCATCGCAGGAATAGTACGGTTTGGGGGTCAGCGAGAAATCTGCCGTGCAGCCCTGATTGAACCACCAAAAGAGGTTCGCGACCCGCGCACCGGCCCGCTGCGCTTTTTCATAAAAGAACTCACCCGTGACCAGAGCGCGCGACTGCTGCCAGAAACGCGGCTCCATCGTGTCCCGAAACAGCCAGCCGTTGCCGACGATGCCATGCCGCGCGGGCGGCAGGCCCGTCAGCATGGTCGCCTGCGCGCTCAGGGTCAATCCCGGAAAACCGCCAGCAAGCGGCCTCGCGCCGTGCTCCGCCGCCAGCGCCGCCAAATGCGGCGTGTCCGCCCCGATCAGGGACGGCGTCAGCCCGACCACATTCAGCACCGCCAATTTCTTCATGCCGTCTCGCTATCGATCACAGACCATGCTTTTGTAGAAGTCCCACCCGATCACTTCAAAACTGCCATCCACACGATGAAGCACCACAGCACCAGCGAGATTTCGACACCGTGAGCCATCCGGATTAGGAGGAAACATCCCTATATTCAACTCAAATTCCACCTGATACTTCTCACCATCCATTCGCTGTGTTCGCGCACTTCGTACCCGGACATCGGTTGGAATCCGAACGGGCTCGCCAGCCTTTTTCGCACACGAAAGCGCAATCTGCAAAGCCGCATGATCCGCTGCCTGCCGCACCAACGGATCATCCATGCGAACCGCGAACCAGATGCCTTTGCTTACGGCACGAAAAGCCTCGTCTCTCCGCTGATCCTCTATAGAAAGGGAATCCGGGGACCCGCAGCCATAACAACAAAGCCCCCCCGCCAGCAAACAGTGCAGCGCAAGTATTCGCCACATGCAGTTCCTTCCCGAAGCTCTGCGGCCGCTTCCCCAGCCGCGCCAACGAGCAGACGCGCCGCTACTTCCACTCCGAGCGCGTCAAATCGTAGCTGCCGTCAAGTTTGTGCCAGACCACGACGGTCACCGTCTTCGCTGCGCCATCGACCGTCACCTGCAAGTTCAATTCGTAATTGGTCCCGGCAACAATCTGCGACTTCGCGGACAAGACCTTCGCCAATACGACAGATTTCTTCTCCTGCTTCGCAAGCTGCGCCACGGCAGACTCCGCCGCCGCCTTGACTCCCGGTTCAACCGCATCCGCGCCCTGCCAGCCGCCTGCCAGATGCTCCGACATTTGCGGCTTTTGCGGATTCTCGCCGCATCCCCAAGAACTCAACAGCACGCCAGCCAGAAACGTCGCGCACAGATGCAGATACATACGGACCTCCTTCTTGGATATGATATGCGATAAATATGCGAGACCTCATTGAAACAACAATGACAATACCGACGATGCTTACGCCGTCAGAACATCTCTGCAAAAACAAGTTGCCCTTTGCCTGCCGTTCATGGTTCCACGAACTCACCACATACGATTGTGGAGCCCTTCAACCAATCAATAACCTCACGCAGGGAACGATACCGCCTGCAGAAAGGGGGCGCGGCCGAGACGGGCAATGACGTCCGCCAGCCGCTCCTTCTTCTGCCCGTTGTCGCGCAACCAGCCCAAAACCCGGCCGATGAACGCCAGCACCGCCGCCGCGTCCGGGAACGCCCGCTCCACCACAAAGCCCAGTTGCGGATTGCGGCCAAGTTTGCCGCCTGCAAAAATGCGATAGCCGTTCTTGCCATCGGCCATGATGCCGATGTCGTTTTCCTGCGGCTTGGCGCAACCGTTGCGGCAACCAGTGATCGAAATCTTGACCTTGACCGCAAGACCGGAGAAATCACCGTATTCCTTCCGGATCGCCGCCGCCAGACTCTGCGTGTCCCCGCAACTGAACCGGCACACCGGATCGCCCGGACAGGCAACGATCGTCCGCAGGCGAGGTCCTGCATAGGCGTTGGGAATTCCCGCAGTCTGAATCCGCGCGAGCGCCTCTTCGACACGGTCCTCCGGCAAATTCTGAATCTCCACCGTCTGCCGGGTCGTCAGGTGCAGTGTCGCGCCGGTATCGGCGGCAAGCTCCGCCGCCACCCGCAGATACTCCGGAGTAACCGCTCCGCCCGTCACCCCCATGCGCAGAATGAACCGCGACTTATCCTTTTGAATCAACACGCCCAGTTCCCGCCAGCGCGCCACGGTTGCCTCGTCCATAGCAGTTCCTCCCTGCTTAAATGCCCCTCGCGCAGAGCACCCGCACAATCCCCGCATAGTCCGGGATCTCCTCAACCACGGCCGAGGGATATGCGGCCACTATCAGTTCACGCACCGCCTTCTGCTGCCCCGCGCCGATCTCCAACAGAAGCGCCCCGCCCGGCATCAAATAGGCCCCCGCCTGCGGGATTATTTTTTGATAGCACTCCAACCCGTCCGCGCCCCCGTACAGCGCCAGTTCCGGGTCATAGCCCGCGACCTCCGGCCAGATCCCCTCGTCGCCCGGCACCAGATACGGCGGGTTGCTCACGATCAGATCAAAACGCTCCCCCTCCGTGCAAGCCGCGAAAAAATCGCCCGCCCGAAAGTCGATCCGCTCCGCCACTCCAGCCGTCTGCGCGTTGCGGCGAGCGACATCCAGCGCCTCGGGACTGATATCCACGGCCACCGCCCGCACGCTCTTGGACAGCTTCACCAGCGCCACCGGCAGACAGCCGCTCCCCGTGCCGAGGTCCAAAATCCGCCGATCCCCCCGCGCCACCGGCCCCACGTCGGGCACGCCCTCGGTTTGCCCGGCCGGCAAGACCTCGCTGGCTTGCAGCATTTGCGCCAGTTCCTGCGGCACTGCGCCTTCGCGGATCGTCGCAGCGTTCTCGGTGAGGAACTCGCGCATTTTGCGGTCCATCGCCTCGAAAACAGCGTCAGACTTTTTCTTCTTCGGAGCAGGGTCGAGGATTTTCAACGCCTCTTCCGCCAAAATTTCGGTCTCCGGACGCGGCGACAACACAGCCGGCGTTACCTGAAAATCAATGCCCATGAACTCGCGCCGTCCCAGAATGCGGCTCACCGGCTCACGAGCGACCCGGCGGCGGACAAAATCCCGGTAACGCCCCAATTCCTGCGGCGTAAGGGCGCGCTCGAAGAGCGTATACAATTGCAACCGCTGACAGGCGAGCACCTCCGCCAGCAGGATCTCCGCATCCAGCCGGGGCGAGGGGATCCCTTTCTTGCCGAAAAATTCAGCCGTGGTACGCACCAGCTCCAGCGGCCGCCATTCCTTCTCGGTCATCCTCGCTCCTTGTCCATCCCCAAGCCATTGCGGCGCAACCAGAACGCGGCACCGCCCCTACTTCCTGATGATCTTCAACTGGTTGTCCGCGACCTTGCCTTTGTTCTCAAAGAGATACGCCTCCCCGGTCAGCGACGGCAACACCGCCGACGAACCGAGTGTCAACTGCGACCCGCGAAAAATCACCGGGCCCGTCAGAGTCGCATCGATCAGACATTCATCCGCAATAATCACCACGCCCGCCGGACAATCCGCCTTGATCGTCACCGTCCGGGCGTTCAAAATATGTTTTCCCACCAACGGCGATTCAACCACCTGCACTTCTTTCTGGACAAGGTGATAGCCTTCGGATTGATACTGGTCAAAAAGCTTCTGGAGCCGCTGTTGCTGCTCCGCGCGCATATTCGAATTCACCCACCAACCGACCACGAACAAAACGAGCACCAGCCCCATGCAACCGAGTCCGCAGCCGGAAAACCATTTCATCCCTTTGTTCAGCTTCGCCTTCCCCTCCGGCAAGACAACCGCCCCACCAACCATGCCCGCCTCCGTCTTAACTCCTCGTTCCTCGCCCATGTGGATGCCCCCAAGCATTCGCTTCCGTTGCCAAAGGCAAAATCCGGCCGAATACGCCGACACGAATTAGCACCAACGACATCCGGCTCAAGCGATAACCCCGGTTGTTCTTCCCGGAATGCGTACTGCAAGCCGGTCAAATTCAGTGCGTAAAGAGTCCTCAATGCCTTCAACGGGAGTAACGCAGTTACATTTCCTGCTGTTTGGCGTACTCCAGCATTGCTTCTACCAGTTTCTGCATCTTGCCGTTGATGATGTCGTTAAGCGAAAAATTCTTACCCAGACGGTGATCGGTGCAGCGGTCCTGCGGATAGTTGTAGGTCCGGATACGCTCCGAGCGGTCGCCAGTCCCGACCTGTTCCTTGCGCTCCGCCGCCCGCAACGCATCCTCCTCCCGCTTCTTCATCTCATACAGCCGGGAGCGCAACACGCGCATCGCCTTCTGCTTGTTCTTCATCTGGCTTTTCTCGTCCGCCACATGCACGATCAAACCCGTTGGAACGTGTTGAATGCGGACCGCAGAGTCGGTCGTATTCACCGACTGCCCGCCGGGACCGGTCGAGCGCACCGTGTCGATCTTCAAATCCTGCGGATTGATCTCAAGCTCATACTCCTCCGCTTCCGGCAGCACCGCCACCGTTGCCGCCGAGGTGTGAATCCGCCCCTGACTCTCCGTCTCCGGCACCCGCTGCACCCGATGGCCGCCGCCCTCCCACTTCAGTTCCGTAAACGCCCCCACCCCCTGCACCGATATAATCACTTCACGAAAACCACCGTGTTCGCTGGGGCTGGCACTGACTTCCTCGATCTTCCAGCCCCGCGTTTCGGCGTAAGTCACATACATCCGCAGCAGGTCCGCGGCAAACAGCGCCGCCTCCTCGCCGCCCGTGCCAGCCCGGATTTCCAGCATCACATTGCGGTTATCATCGGCGGCGTTGCCGTACAACTGGTCGTGAAGCGTCTGGGATATTTCCCCGGCTTTTGCGGTCAGGGAGGCAATCTCCTCACGCGCCATCTCCCGCAACTCTTTATCTTCGCTGGTGTTATCCGCAATAGACTGGTTATCCGCAATGTCCTGCTCACATTTGAGGTATTGCAGAAACTGTTCCATGGAGTCGCGCAAGCTCCCATATTCCCGCAACATATCGGGATAACGCGGGTCGCCAACGCCCTCCGGCGAATTGATCGCAGCCTCCAACTCCCGAAACCGCGTCAACCGACCGTCGAGTTTCTCCTTCATCTTCACTTCCATCATTTCCGCCTCTCCTGCCGATCCCTCGCATTGCGGACAGACCACAATCCGTCAACGCCTTAATTGAAAATCATTCTATCACAACGGTATGTTCCTATTCCCGTTAAAATATTCATGGTCTATGATCAATCACCAAATGCACATCGCTCTGCCCGAAAAAACGCTGGTCCAGCCAAAACAAGGGGCCATGCAGCGCGAACAATCCGCGGTCGGATACGCTTGCCCAGTCGTAACGCAGCACCTTCGTAGCCGATGCCGGGATACCGATGGCGAAGCCAGCCGCTCCACGCTTTAGCAGGTAGCTGCCAATCCATAACGAAACAAGAACCAGCACCAAAGCAAGTACCCCGATTCCGCGCATGGCTTCCTTTCCGACTCAGAGGCTGCCGCTGGTATAAAGAAGCCACGGCTGACCGGACGATCAGCCGTGGCGCTTGAATACCTGAAGCAGGCAGCTACGCCTTGGCGGGCTTCTCCGCCTTCTTCTTGGTGTAGGGATTGCCGCCGGTTTCGGTGCTGGAAGCAAAGCGCTTCTGGAACTTCTCGATACGACCTGCGGTGTCGACAAACTTCTGCTTGCCCGTGAAGAACGGATGGCACTGGCTGCAGATCGTGATTTGCATTTCAGGGGCGGTGGAATTCAACTCAAAGTCCGCGCCACACGCGCAGTGAACCTTCGAGGGACCGTATTTCGGATGAATATTCTTCTTCATTTTTGTTCCTCATATCGCAAAACAAGGTAAAAACCAGTGAAATATACATTGCCGCAACGGGCGGGAGCATCCAGAAACAACGCCTCTCCCGCCGCACACAAACTTGCGAATGAACATTTATATGAAAATCGTTGCATCATACAAGAGTTCGCTTTGTTTTTTGTCGAATTTCTTCGCCTGTAACCTCGTTATCCCTGACCAGTTTGCAAGTCACGCGAAATGGCGGGGTTCTGGAGGGCAATTTTGAACGGATGGCGCAAAATTTTCGCAAAAAAAAATCGAAATCAGTCGAAAAAACATCGTATAATACCATGTGTACTAAGAAGTTATTCGCAACCAACCGGGAGAGGCATCCCCAGAATCGCATCTGGGCGCCGCGTTCCCCCGAAGGAGCCGGATGGACGCATTTAAGCTGCTGGTCGATCAGGAGGAGATGGTGGTCAAGCTGATCGCCTCTCCCATGCTGCCGGACACTCTGCACGACGCGGAGATGGTTCGCACGGCTTTGCGCGAAAATAACGTCTTTAAGGGCATCGACTTTCCCGCCATTGATACCGCCTTTGCCAAGCTCCCCGACGCCCCGGAGGGTGAAGTCTTTCAGATTGCCACCGGCGAACCGGCCAAGCATGGCGAAAACGGTGAAATCAATTTTCTGGTCAACATCAGCGGCAAGCCCATTTACGACACCACCGCCGCAGAAGACGCCAAAAGTGTCGATTTCAAGAGCGCGACTCGCATTGAATCCGTCAAACCCGGTCAAATTCTGGCAAAAATCACGCCGCCGACCGCCGGAACTCCGGGCTACAACCTTTCCGGAAAAGACCTCCCCGCCCGCAACGGCAAACCCGTCATGTACCGCCTCGGCGAGGGAACCGCCCTCGACACCGACAATGTGACCATTCGGGCCACGCAGGAAGGCCGGCCGGTTTTTGCGCATCGCGTGGTCTCCGTCAACCCGGTTTATGAGGTTCACAGCGATGTCTGTTTCGAGACTGGCAACATCAAATTTGACGGTTATGTCAGCGTAATGGGAAACGTACAGGACGACTTCCTGATTGAGGCGAAGAACATTGAAATCAGCGGCGTGGTCGGTGCGGCAACCATCCGCTGCATGAACAACCTCATCATCCACGGCGGGATCAACGGCCACGGCAAGGCGGACGTCATCTGCCGGGGCGCGGCGGAGATCAAGTACGTCAATGCCGCAAAACTTGAAGTGAAGGGCGACCTCAACGTCGGCCGCGAGATCGTCAACTCAACGATCTGGTGCAGCGGCAAAGTACGCGCGGGGAAGATCCTCGGCGGCCAAACGCTCGCGCTGCAAGGGGTGGAGGCGCACATTTTCGGCTCCGACCTCGGCATCCCGACCACCATTGAACCGGGCTGCAATTACGAATTGCGGCGCATCGACGAAGCGCTGGAAGTGCTGGCCCACCAAATCAACAAAATCGTCAATCCGATCCGCAATCTGCTGGGCGACCATAAAAAATTCCTGCAACTGCCGGCCGACAAGCGGCAGGAACTGACCGCTACCTTTGAATACTTTTTGCGCCTGAAAACCGCGCACGACAAGCTCAACGCCGCCCGCCGCAAACTTCTTGCCAGCGACACGGGACAACCAGTCAAGGAGGTGATCGTCCTCAAGCACCTCTTTCCGGATGTGACCATCAAAACCGGTTCCTGCGTCCGGCAGTTCCGTACCGAGGTCAACGGCCCGGCGGCGCTGTTGGAGGACATCGCCAACGGCACCATCCGCACCGTCGGCTATAATCCGGCAAAGGGCGCAATCGTTGAAGAGGCCGGCGAACCGGCCGGGGCAGAAAGCGCATCCGGCGCTGCGCCGGCAACCGGCAAGACCTCCGTCCGGGCAAGCAGCGGCCAGCCGAACGCCAGCACGCGGCAAGGCGGAAAGGGCAAATAATCATGGCAGAGTATGTCTATTTCAGCAGCAACGACCTGCGTGATATTGAGGTAAAGTTCCGGAAACTCATCTACGGACAGGGCTTCACGCTGTTGGTCGTGGACAAATCCCCGATCATCCGCAAGACCCTGATTAACGACCTGCATTCCGCCGGCTACGAATCCATCGAAGAGGCTTCGAAATTTCAGGAAGCCCTGAATCAACTGGTCAAGTGCGAGGGGAAGATCCTGCTGATTACCGATCTTGACCTGCCGGGCGCGGATGGAATCGCACTAATCAAAGGCGTGCTTGCGGCCGCGCCGGAGGCAGTCCCCCTGCTTATGGGCGACCGGACGCCCAAGGAGAAAATCACGCAGGCCATCGCAGCCGGAGCCCGCGCGTTTCTGCCCAAGCCGGTGGATCTTGCCGAACTCAAGCGGAAGCTGGCGGAGCTTGGCTTCGTTCCGGCCTGACCCCCCGGTTACGGCAGGCGCATACAAACCGCAACAGGCCGCATTCGCGTTCAATCGTGCTTCAGGCTGGCGAAGCGGGTGGGGTACATCAGAATATCGCGGCTGGCGCTGACGTTGAGCAGCAGACCGATCATCGCGCAACTCACCATCATCGAGCTGCCGCCATAACTAATCAGCGGCAGGGTAATGCCGGTGGTCGGCAGGATGGCTGTCACGACGCCCACGTTCACCAGCACCTGCACGCCGATCACCGTTGTGATTCCGACCGCGATCAATTTGCCACCGGGTTCCCGGCAGCGGCGCGCCACATGCAGCCCCGACAACACAAAGAGCAGATACGCCGTCAGGAGCGTGGCTGTCATCACGAAGCCCCCCTCCTCCGCGATCACACCGAAAATAAAGTCGGTATGCCGGTCCGGCAGGAGATCCAGCGCGTTCTGACTGCCCTGCCCCCATCCCATGCCGTACAGCCCGCCGGAGCCGATGGCGATCAGGCTTTGGATCAACTGCCATGCCTCACGGGCGCTGTACATTTCTGGGTCAAGAAAAGCGCGAATGCGATTCTTCTGGTAGGCCTTCATCACAAACAACCACATCAACGGCATTGCCGCCAGCCCGGCGGCCGCAACGCTCAACAGATGCCGCAGACGGGCGCCACTGACATAAACCATCACACACAAAAGCGGGGGGAACAGCGAACCAGTCCCCATATCCGGCTGTTTGAGGATCAACCCCAGCGGTATCAGCGTCAGAAGGAACGGGGCAATCATCCCGCGCACCGTTGCCTGATTCTCCTTGCCCATCAGATTGCGCGCAAGTACCAACACGATGCAAAACTTCATGACCTCAGACGGCTGCAGGTTGTAATCAGTTCCCGGAACTTCGATCCAGCTCTGCGCGCCGCGCTTGGCCGGCAGCACCAGCACCACCACCAGCAGCGCCATTGCAAACAAGTACAGAGAATACGCCTGCCGCAGCAACCAGCGATAATCAATCAGATACATCGTCAGCATTGCGCCGAGACCAATCAAAAGCCAGACCAACTGTTTGTTAAAAAATGAAACGCCCGCGCTTTTGAGATAATACAACCCGATGCCGGCGGCAACCCCTGCCGTCAGCAGCACCAGCCAGTCCGTTCGTAACAGCCGCTCTCTCATCCGACCGTCCCCTCCGGTGCTTGTGCCTCATCGTCCTCGGGATCACCGAGAGTCCCCGGACGCACGCCATTGTCAGGTTCGTTATCATCCTCGTTCTGGCTCGCATCGTCGCCTTCCGGCAGCGCCCCCTCACCCTCGCGTTCCGCGCGTTCGTCCTCCAAGCCGAAGTACGCCTCGACAATCTTCCGCACGACCACGCCGCAGGTCGAACCGCCGTGATTGCCGAAGGGGACGATCACACTAACGATGATCTGCGGGTCTTTGTAGGGTGCTGCGGCGACCAGCCAGGCATGCGTATCGCGCCGGTCTTTCTGGGCTGAGCCGGTCTTGCCCATATACTCAAAACCGGGGATGCGGGCGGTCTCCACGGCCGTGCCGCGCGGGAAGGTATCCCACTGCACAACCTTCCACATGCCGTACTCGACAAGCTTTACCGTCTTGTCGCTCAGCCGGATCTGCTGGCGCGGCTCCGAGAGCTCCGGATCGGCCGGGTCATAGCGCAAATGCGGCCGCAAGATCAGTCCGCCGTTGACGATCGCGGCATACCCGACAGCCATCTGCAGCGGGGTTGCGTCAATGGCGCCCTGTCCGATGGCGAGATAATAATTTTCGCCCAGCGACCACCCCTTGCCCGCCAATGCTTTGGCCGGAAGGTGTCCCGCCCGCTCCCCCGGCAGGTCGATGCCGGTCTGGTGGCCGAGGCCGAGGGTGTTCAGCCACCCGGAGAGCTTCTGCCCTCCCAAGGCGGCCCCGGCGTGATAAAAAAAGATGTTGCAAGAACTTTTCAATGCGTCGGTAACATCGATGCTGCCGTGATGAGCGCGATTCATGCAGACAAATTCTTTGACGCCCAGAAACTCCGAGCCCTCGCAATCGAAATGGGTGTTGGCGGTAATCCTGCCTTCCTCCAGCGCGCCTGTCGCCACCAGCGGCTTGAGGGTCGATCCGGGCGGATAACTGCCCGCAATAACGCGGTTGATCAGAGGCTTGCGGCGATCCTTGAGCAGATCACTGAACTCGGTGCTGAGCGTGTTCGGGTCAAAATCGGGCAGGCTGACCAGCGCATAAATCTCGCCGTTCTTCGCATTCATCACCACCGCCGCACCCGCAAAAACGCCAATCTGCTGGCGATTGAGCGCCCCCCGGTGTTCGGGCATTTTGCTCAGCCGCTGCAACTCGGCATCAAAAATTCTGGTGACCTTCTTCTGAAACTCGGCATCCAGCGTCAGATAGACATCCGTACCGTTGACCGCACGCCGTTCCTGTCCGGATTCAACAAACTGCCGGGGGCCGTCGGGCGTCGCCTTGATCATCTGCTCCAGCCGCCAGATGTGCCGCCCGCGCAACTCATCGTTGTACCACTCCTCAATGCCCCCCCGCCCGACCATCTCATTGGCGAGATACCCCTTAATCCGAAACTCCTCGCCCGCGCGGGAAACCAGTTTCGGCTTGAGAATCTCCTCTTCGTCGCTGCCCCGGTCAACCCGGAAGAACGGCCGGCCGTTCTTCGTGATCTCCCCCGCCCCCGGTTCCAGTGCGCCATCATCCAGCCAGCGCCCGCGCAACATGCGATAATCATCAGGCGTAAGGTTGCCGACGTAACCGGTGATATGACCGAGGCAATTTCCGAACGGGTACTTGCGCTTATAGCCCAAGCGTGTCTCCAGCGCATCCAACTCATTGCTTTTGTAGGGGTTCGCCTGTGTGCGCTCAATCTCCTGCCACGCGGTGAAGGAAATATCGGAAAAGCAGCGGCGGGATTCGGTCAACCCGGCCGCGCCACTGTCGCCGCGCGCGAGCGCGGCATCCAACAGCGTCTTCGCAACCCGTTCGCGGGCTGCCTGAGGGCTTTCACCGGGTTGTTGCAGAAGCGGACTCAAACGGGCGGTCAGCGGATCGGACGCGATCATGGATTGCAGCGCAAGGGCATACTTCAGATCCCGGTTCTTCCCGAGGGCGCTCATCAAATCGCTGAGGCGATCGGCATCCACCCCGCCGAGACAGGACGTCAGCTTGCGCTGCCCCCCCTTGCCGGCGTAACGCGCAGGACGGAACCAGAGCTCGAAACTCGCCGCATCCTCCGCCAACACCCGTCCCCGGCGATCGAGAATGCGACCGCGCGCAGGGGCGAGTTGCTTGAGCCGGTGCTGACGCTGGGTACCCATTTCGCGGTAATATGCGCTATCCGTGACCTGCAATTGCCATAAGCGATAGACCTCGCCGCCGAACGCAAGGGCAAAAAGGAAGGCAATAAGAATCGTGCGGCGACGAAACATGCGAATGTCCGGCTAATAAGCGCGCGAGGGGTTTACTGCTTCGCCCCGCTCAGGAAGGGCGGCAGCGGCAGCGCCACCGCCGGCGGCGGAACATCGGACGCGGCCTCTTTGCCCGTAAGCCGCCCCTCGGTCCACGCCAGCACGGACTTGACATAATCAGAAAAAGCCTTGCCGCCCTTGGCACGGCTGATGACCGGTGCGGCATCAACCGCCCGGCTATCCGCCAGCCACTGGCAGATCAGCGCCACCAGTTCATCATCCTCCACCGGCTTGGGGCTAAGGACGTCATCAAGCATCCCGTCCACGACCGCCGGGCCGCCGATGGTCAACAAGGTCAGAATCGTCTGCCGGCGCAATTGCCCCGTCAGCGTCCAGACCGACACACTTTCAACCGTCTTGAAGGCAGCCAATTTCTTACATAACGGCTCAACGCACGACGCGGGGCGCAGAACACGTATGGCCGCCAGCGCCTGCAGACGCACCTTCTCGTCGCCCTTATCCTGCGAAAAGAATTTGACCGCCGCCTCCGCGCCATCCTTATATGCCGTTTGCGCAATCACATGCATCAGCAGCGCCGCCAAAGGCACCCGGTCGCTGTCCGTGGCAATGTCGACCGTGGAGTACTTCAGGATTCCCGGAAAGCCCGCTGCGCTCCGGCGTTCCGCCAGCAGCCAGAGCCCGCATCCCGCACGCAACGGCTCATCGCCGTTGGCCGCCTCGGCAGCCAGCTTTAGGAGCGCATCCTCCGCCAGCACCTTCCGGTCAGCCAGAGCAAGCAGGGAAATGGAGGCGGTGCGGCGCACGCTGTATTCCCGGTCGGACAGCAGTTTTTCCAGAACGGCAACGGCTCCCCCGTCGCCAGAAAGCGCCAGCGCCCGCGCGGCAGCCCGGCGGATGTACGGATTGTCTTCGGCACACCAAGCCGGAAGCGTTTTGTTCGCCCACGCCGGATCAAGCACCGCCAGCGTCTGTGCCGCTGCTACGCGCAGTTGCCATGGCTTGTCGTCTGCGGCGAAATTTTTGGCATTGCCGGCAAATACTCCCGCCGCCGCGCCGTCCTTTTTTGCCGCCGCACGCAGAACTTGCAATCCGGCCACCTGCAAGGAGGGAGTGCCGCTCAGCAACGCGCTCTTCACCAGCGGCTGAATCTTCGCGAAGTTCTCCTCCGCCATTCCCTGAAGCCCCTCAAGGATCGGGACCTTCACAAGATCCTCTGTCTCTTTGGCAAAGGCTTCCGCCAACTGCCCGCACAGCTTCTGACGAATGGCCGAATCATCCACCTTCACCCACTTAACCGACGGATTTTCCCCGTTGTTTATCGCGCGAAAAATGCGCGCCTGCTCCAAGGGCGTGTATTCCGGCGACAACGCCTGCGAAGGCTGCATCAGATACCAACGGATGGCATTCGCAGCCGCCAGACGAACCGATCTCTCCGGGTCCGTCAACGGATAGGCGAAATCAGACGCGGACAGATGAATCAACGCCTCGCAGGCCGCCGCGCGAACCTCCGCCGCAGGATCGGCAAACGCTCCCTTTACGGGAGCAACTGCATCCTTGCCCCCCCCCTGTCCCAGCGCCCAGACCGCAGACGCCCGCAGCGCGACGTCCTCCGCTTTCAGCACCCCCGTCAGCGCCTTGACGGCAGCCGCATCGCCAATCCGCCCATCGCCCAACGCCGTAATCGCCCGGAGGCGGTCACGGTTCTCCGGCTGAGACGCCACCTGAATCAACGCTTCGCGCAGCGGAAGCGAATAACCCGCAACCTCGGCCGCATCCCGCGCCTTCTGCATCGGATCGGTGATCGCTACCGGCGCAGCGATCTCCGCCGCACAACATGCTCCGAACACCGAACCGGCACACAGCGCCGCCGCTGCCATCATTTTGTAGGGTCTATCCATCATGCTCCGCTCCGCAACATTCCGCGCTTCGCCAAATCGTTACGATCCTGCCAGACCGCGCACCGCACACAAAAGACAAGCACCCCACCCCACACCGGCAGTCAGCGCACGGCGGGCAAGGTGCTGAAATGCACCTGACTGATGCCGGCCTTGGCGCAGAGATCCATCACCTCGACCACCTTGCGGTGCGGACAATCGCCATCGGCGCGAATGATTACCCCCGGCTTGGCCTTCTCATCCACCGCGAACGCCGCAAGCTGGCGCAATCTCCGCTCCAGCATTTCGCTCGCCAAACGCCTTTTTTCGATATAAATCGTGCCGTCCTTATCGAGATTTACCAGAATCTGCTGGCGTTTGCTGAACTCCGCCTCGCCGGTGACGGTTTCAGGCAGATTCAATCCCACCAGTTTTTCTTCGCGCGTGACGGCGTAGGTCGCAACAAAAAAAATCAGGATGACAAAAACAATATCAATCATCGGGGCAAGCTGAAAGTTAGGCTCTTCGTCTTTGCCGCGCGTGCGAAAATCCATGCCTACTCCTCCCCGGCTCCGGTGGTTTCCGCATTAAAGACCGGCCTGAAACGGGAGGACTCACTCGCTTCACGCGCGCCTTCGGAGGGAGCCGGTTCACTTGTTGTCCGCCCCGCCTCCGCAACCGCCCCCCCCTCGCTGCCAAGCCCTTCGGCTTCGACCCGAGCGGCTTGCCGGTCACGCAAGATGTTTTGTTCCGCCAGCGCGACCGCAATCTCCTCCGTCACCGCCTCCAGATCATCCCCAAGCCGTCCCAAACGCGAAAGGCACAGGTAATAAGCCGCCATGGCCGGAATACCAACCAACAGGCCGACCACCGTGGTTCCCATCGCCTCACCGATCGAAGCCGTCATCATGGTACTGCGCGTCCCCAAAGGGTCTTCCCCGCCCATGACGTTGAACGCCTTGGTCAACCCCAGCACCGTTCCAAGCAGGCCGAGCATTGGGGAAAGGGTTGCAAGGTTGGAAATATAATTGATCTTCTGCCGGAATCCCCCGAGCGCGCGCCGGCCGGCCGCTTCCATCGCAGCCGTGATACGGTCATGCGAGTGGCTGTGCAGCTTCAAACCAGGCAGAACCGCCCGCGAAAAGAGGGAGTCCTTTGCCTGTACGGCGCTGATGGCCTGCTCAATGCTTCCCGATGAGACCAGATCCTGCACACGCCGGATCAAATCCAGCGGCATCACCTTGCGGCGGCGGGTGGTGAGCAGCGAATAGATCACCAGCGAAACGGCGATAAAAAGCATCACCAGAAGTGTGATATTGATTTCGGGGCCAAAGGTCAGGATCTGAAAGAACGAAACGGAATCCGGACGGTTTTCTCCCGCCGCGCCCCGTTCCATCCACCCGCCAGCCAGCAACGCCAGTGGCAGCCCCAGTCCCCCGATGCGCCCAATCGTTCTCCGCTCGTTCATCGGTTCCACACGCTTCATCAGCCTCACCCCTTGTCTTGCAGATGTCGAAATATAGCCAGAATACACCGCACACTGCCGCCACGCTCCCGCGCAAAGCCCGCAGATAAGGCGAAGATTCCCCGTGCGCGGCTGTCCGGAAATAGTTGAGAGTGTAATTTTTGAACACCACAAGTCAAGGATATTCTTGTGGTTGCGGCATAGGCGGAAATTCCGTGCCGGGTTTGTTTCCACGCCCCGGCAGAAATGCAGGAATGGCGCACTCACAGAGCCACGCGAGGAGAGGAATGCCCCATGCCCAAAACAGCCAAGGGACAACACGCGGCGGCCATTATCCGGCCCGAACATTCACCGGCGGCGGCTCGTCCCCCAGCGTCCCGCCTCCAAGACGAAAATATGGGATATTCGCCCGGAAAGAGGCGGCGCAGAGGCGCGTTTTCCCTTGACAGCGGCGCAAAATCCCATACAGTTGACCGTGATGAGGAATGAGGTGGAACACTTGCGCTAAATTCCGAGCAACTCGTTTACCAACAATCAGTTAAGAATCGTCAAGGGAGCCTTACATGCGCGTTCTCACCCGGATATTCAACGTTCTTGCCGCATTGCTGGCCACGGCTGGCTTTCTCGTCTACGAGGTAGACACCGCCCGGTTTGCCGACCGCCTCGCCGCGTTGCATGGCGAGAGCAGCTTCCGCGTCCTGCTGATCCTCTTCGCCATTGCCGTCATTCTGCTGAACATTTACTGCGCCTATCGCTACTTCCAGATTCTGCGCAGCCGGCAGCGCGCCATCGAAGTCACCGGCAAAAACGGCGTCAGTTCGATCTCCATCGATGCGGTTCAGAACCGTCTGCTGGATGTCCTCGCCAAGCTGCAGGATGTGGCGCACCCGCATGTCCGCCTCTCCGTCGGGGGCAACACGATCCGCTGTGCGCTGGAGTTCGCGCTGCAGCGCAGCCGCGATGTCACCGGCCGCGCCGACGAGATCAAACAGGCCATGCGCGAGGCTTTCCTGCGCATGATTCCCGGCGGCCCCACCATTGAGATTGCCGTCAACGTCACCGACATTGAGGCGCCGCAGGAGACCGGCTGCGCCAGCGAAAGCGGCTCTTTCAGCGGCCCGGTCTATCCGGTTCATTCCTCGGAAAATAACAATGAAGACTAAGCGCCCATGGCCGGCAAATAACGTCCGGCCATGCAGCGCGAACTTTGCGGCAAGGTGCGGTACGTGACGATGAATGCGGGAGCGAACGTGAACAACAGCGGTACAGACGGCAGCCCCCTGCCGACGGAGGAAGACGCGCTTTCGTCCTACGATTTTCACCTCCCCCCCGAACGCATTGCCCAGCACCCGGCCGCCCGTCGCGAACAGTCCAGACTTATGGTGCTCCGGGGCGATTGTCCGCCGGAGCATTGTTTTTTTCGGGACCTGCCGGATCTTCTGCAACCGGGCGACCTGCTGGTGCGCAACGACACTCGCGTAATTCCCGCCCGCCTGATCGGAAAACGTCCCGGCGGCGGAAAAACCGAAGCGTTGCTGACCCACCCGGCGGCGCAGGACCCGGCCGCAACCGCGCCCGGCCCGGCCTGTGACGGCCGGCACGGCGCACGCTGGGTCTGTCTCGCACGGCCGGCCGGACATCTCAAACCCGGAAAAATCATCACCTTCGCCGACGGCGCGCTGACCGCGACCGTCATCAGTCAACTGGGCGAAGGGCGGGTGCTACTGGAATTCTCCGTCGCCAGCAACGAAGAACTCCTGCATCAGATTGACCAGATCGGTGAAGTTCCGCTGCCGCCCTACATTGCCCGCAAAGAGGGGATCAGCGAGGAAGACAAACAGCGCTATCAGACCACCTTTGCCCGCACTGCCGGAGCGGTCGCGGCTCCGACCGCCGGCCTGCACTTTACCCCCGAAATCGACCGGACCCTGCGCGAGCGCGGCGTGGAGATCGCACATCTGACGCTTCACGTCGGGCCGGGTACGTTCCGACCGATCAACGTCGAGGACCTGCGTGAGTTCCGCCTTGATGGAGAGTTTTATTGCATCAGCCCGGAAACCGCAGGGGCCGTCAACCGCGCCAAGAAAGAGGGCCGCCGGGTCATCACCGTCGGCACCACCAGTACGCGGACAATCGAATACGCCGCGAAAGAAGACGGAACCGTCCGGGCAGGTTCCGGATGGGCGAACCTCTTCATCCATCCCGGTCATCGCTGGCGCATTGTGGACGGCCTGCTGACGAACTTTCATCTGCCGAAATCGAGCCTGATCGTGCTGGTCTCCGCGCTGATCGGCCGGAAACGGGTTCTGGACGCCTATCGGATCGCAATCGAAAACGAATACCGGTTCTATTCCTATGGCGACGCCATGCTGCTGCTGCCGTAGCGGGCGCTCCGGCGACCGGATCGCCCGAGCCATCAGAGGCCATGCGAAAGGATACGCAAAATGAAGCGGGAAGCGATCAATGCCAGCGGTGCGAAGGTACTCGGCCCCTATTCGCAATCCGTCGCTGCGGGGGAACTGGTCTTTCTCTCCGGGCAAATTCCACTCGATTCCGCCACCGGCAAACTTGTCGAGGGCGATCTCGCGGCGCAAACCGCCCAATCGCTGAAGAATCTTGCCGCCGTGCTGTCGGCTTGCGGTCTGTCGCTGAACAATATTGTCAAGACCACGGTATTCCTGACGGATATGCAGGACTTTCCGGCCATGAACGCCGAATACGCCCGACACTTTTCCACCCCTTGCCCCGCGCGGACGACGGTTCAAGTCGCCGGTCTGCCGATGGGTGCGCGGCTGGAAATCGAAGCCACCGCGCTCCGCGCCCGGTAGCACAAAGGATTTCCATATGACCTTTCGCTATGATATGCACGTTCACACCAGCGAGACCAGTCCCTGCGGCAAACTTCCCGCCCGCGAGGTAGTACGCCTGCATAAGGAGGCCGGCTATACCGGCATCGTCATCACCGATCATTATTACGACGGCTTTTTCACGAAACGCGGGGCGATGCCGTGGGCACAGAAGGTCGAGGCGTATCTGCGCGGCGGCCGGGAAGCCCGGATTGCGGGCGAGGAGTTCGGGCTGCAGGTGTTTCACGGAATGGAACTGCGCTTTCAGGGTTCGCTCAACGACTACCTCGTCTACGGTTTCGATGACGACTTTCTGTATGAAAATCCGGAGTTGTACGCGCTCCAGCTCGCGTCCTTCCGCGAGCGCATCGCCGGCCGCGACATTCTCGTGTTTCAAGCGCATCCCTTCCGCCCTGGCATGGACGCCCCGCGCCCGGAACTGCTGGACGGGCTGGAGGTGTATAACGGCAACAACTGCCATCACTCCAATGACCATCTGGCCGAAGCAATGGCGCAGGAATTCGGGATGCTACGCGTCTCCGGCTCTGATTTCCATGAGCACGCCGACCTCGCGACGGGCGGCATCCATCTGCCGCACCGCGTTGCCGACCTGCACGAACTGATGCAGGAACTGCGCGCCGGCCGCCAGAGCATCATCCATCCCTGACGTCCGGCGCATCCACACAAGGAACAACCGTGCAGCCGATCACCGCCAGCGAGTGCGCCGCCTTCATCCGGGGCGCAAACCATGTTGTCGCTCTCACCGGCGCGGGCATCTCCACCGCCGCCGGGATTCCGGACTTTCGCGGTCCGCGCGGGTTATACGTCACCCGGCAATACGATCCCGAAACGGTCTTCGACATTGATTTTTTCCACAGCAACCCCAAGCCGTTTTTCGACTTTAGCCGAGACTTTCTCGGCGTAGTGCAAAAGATACGCCCAACCTTCAGCCATTTTTTTCTCGCCCGTCTGGAGGAGCAAAAAAAACTCTCCGCCGTCATCACGCAAAACATCGACCCGCTCCACCAGCAGGCCGGTTCGCGGCAGGTGATTTGCGTCCACGGCAATTATTCGACCGCGCACTGTCTCCGTTGCTGCAACGAGTTCACGTATGAGGAATTCGCCGCGAAACTGGCACGGGAAGAGGTACCGCACTGTTCCTGCGGCGGCGTAATCAAACCCGATATCGTGTTTTTTGGGGAGGCCGTATACGGCATGGACAGGGCACAGGAACAGACGCTGCAGGCCGACCTGATGCTGGTTCTCGGGTCTTCGCTGGCGGTCTATCCGGCGGCAGGACTACCCGGCTTAGCCAAACGCGTAATCGTAATCAATCAGGGCCGCGTGCAGTTAAGCGGGAAGGAGCGCTATCACGCCGATCAGCCTTTGGATGCCTTTCTGCAAACGGTGGCGCACGAATTGGACTTGCCCGGGACGTAACCGGCGCGGCCCGAACCTCAGCCCCCGATCCTCGAAATCCCCGTCCCCGAAGGGCGTGCGTTCCCGACTCAATGCGGCGGTTGAAGGATTTTGCGCAAACACTCCGCGAGGGCGAATTCACGATTCGGCGATTCGGTGGCGACCGTGCGCCCGCCGGGGCCGTAAGCCGAAACGCGCACCACGCCATGCGGATTTTCCTGCTCAAAAAACAACCAGCCCGGAAAGAGCGGAAACTCTCCCATGCAGCGTTTTTCATGGCGCAAATTGGATTGCTCTCCGCTCACGCGCTTCCTCCGGCCGCAATGTCCTCCAGCACGCCCTTATCCGCAACGGCCAGCACCTCCCCCTGCCCCGTCAGCGCCCCCGCGCTCTTGAGGCGACTCAATGACCGGCTCAAGGTCTCCGGAATCGTCCCCAAACGTGCCGCCAACTCCGACTTCGGACAATCCAGACGGATCGTTCCCCCCTCATCCGCCAGCTGCATCAGATATCCCGCCAGACGCGCGGTAACGTCCTTCAAGGACAAATCGCTAATCAGGCTCGCAAAGTGACGCATCCGCATGCAGATCATCGCCATCATCTCCAGCAGCACCTGCGGCTGCTCCATCGCCAGCGCATAGAACTTATCGCTGGGAATATAGAGCGCTTCCAGCTCCACCCGCGCCCGCGCCGAAGCCGGAAAGCGGCCGCCGTGAAACACCGGCACCTCGCCGCACATCTCCCCCGCTTCAAGGATGTGCAAAATCTGCTCGCGGCCATTCGGCGCGGAGCGCAGGATCTCGACCTCACCGCTGCTGATCACAAAGAAACCATCCGCCTTGCCGTTGGTCTGAAACAACCATTCCCCCGCCTCATACCCATGGCGTGCGGCGGGAGCGGCAATCTGCCGTAACTGTGCCTGTTCCAGACTGCCGAAGGCGGTATTCTCGCGCAGCAGCGCGCATTTTTCATCGGTAGTCGCCGATAGTCGTTTCATATGCCCACACTCTCAACAATAAAAACTCCAGCCGCATCCTGCAACAAACCAGCCGGTTATTCTTCCTGATCGAAAAAACCTTCCGGAATTTCGGTGGTACGGAAGATCACCTCCCAATTGTTGCGCACGTCTTCGTCCATGACCTTCAATTCCGCAAAGATCTCCGACGCGAACTCCACATCCCCCAAACCGCTGGCGGTAATCAATCCCCCGTCACGCACCGCCACATCGTCGACATACTTAGCGTCTTCGCAATACTCCGGCACCGCATCGGCCAGATACTGCAGGGAGTTGCTGGTATGCTCACGCCCCCGGATCAACCCCAGACGGGCAATCACCGTCGTCGCGGCACAGGCTGCCGCCAGCGGCACCCCCGTGCGGTCAAGTAGTTGCAGCAACTGAGCCAACGCCGCCGGAATCGGTTCACGGGTCCATTTGTCACTGCCGGGCAAGATAAAAATCGCAGCCTTTTCCGGCTCAACCGAGGCCAGCGCGCCCGCCGGAACCACCGACAAACCGCCCATGGAAACCACCGGCTTTCCATCCAGACTTACGGTGTGAACCGTGTAACCGCCGGTACGGCGCAGTTCCGGCAGAACGTGGGCGATCTCCCAATCGGCATACCCGTCGAGAACATAGACATAAATAATTTTATCCGGCATGCAAACCTTTCTGTAGACAGAAATTTTTTATCGTTTTACAATACACCGCGTCGATGGCCCATGAGGCGAAACACGCCGGGCAGGCAGCCAATCGTTACGCGCAATTTATGCTGCAAAAAAAAGAACGCCGCTTGACATAAGTCAAGGAGCAGGATCGGCCCTTCTTGTATTATACGGTTATGGAAAGCAAAACTCAAACCATAACCAGACGCCGCCTGCAATGCGGCTCAGAGAACAAGGAGCAGATCATGGCTACCAAGAAAACCATCCGGATCGACCGGGATCAATGCATCGGCTGCGGACAATGCGTAAACGCTTGCCCAGGCGGCGCGCTGCAGATGATCGACGGCAAGGCGCAACTGGTGCGGGAAGATTTCTGCGACGGCCTCGGCGTCTGCATCGGCGAATGCCCCGTCGATGCCATCCACTTTGAAGAAGTCGAGGCGCCGGCCATCCACGCTGCCGCACCGGCGGCACCGGTGGCTCCGGAAAAAAATCCTGCAGCCGGTACTGCGGATTCAACCGAACACGCGCATCACCACCATGCCGGCGGCTGCCCGGGCAAAATGAATATGGTTTTTCAGAAGCCGCAGCCCCATGCGGGAACTCCCGGAGGCTGCCCGTCCTGTGCCGGCAACCGGCCGCAGACTCCGGAACCGGCAACCGCCGGAACGCCGACCGCCGATGCGCCCTCCGCTCTGGGAGCGTGGCCGATTCAACTGCATCTGATCCAGCCGGAAGCCCCGCAGTTCGCCGGTGCCGATGTGCTGATCGGCGCTTCTTGCAGCGCCTTCGCCTGCGGAAGTTTTCACCAGAAGTACCTGAATGGCCGCGGACTCATCATCGCCTGCCCCAAACTTGACCAGCAGGACGGCTATCTGGAGAAATTGACCCGGCTCTTCCAGTCCGCCCTGCCCGCCAGTGTCACCGTCGCGCGGATGTCGGTTCCCTGCTGCGGAGGCTTGACCCGGCTGGTACTCGCCGCCCGCGAGGCCGCCGGCAGCAACCTCCCCTTGCACGAGGTCACCATCGGCCTCGACGGCACGATCGCCGGAGAGCAGATTTTATAGGCGCCATGCGCATTCAGCAAACGCACATTTTTCAGATTGCGCCCGTGCGCGGTCTGTACACACTCAAAAGGAGAAGGATATGAGCATGTTCTGTTATCAGTGCGAGCAGACCGCCGGCGGCAAAGGCTGCACCATGAAGGGCGTCTGCGGCAAAGACGAGCGCACAGCGGCGCTGCAAGACCTGCTGGCGTACCTCTGCCGCGGCATTGCCTGGTATCTGCACCAGACCGGCAAAGCCGATATGGAATGCGGCCGCATGATTCTGGACGGGCTTTTCACCACCGTAACCAACGTGAATTTTTCCGAAAAGCAAGTGGCTTATGAAGTTCGCCGCGCCGTTCTCGCCCGGGACAAAGCGCAGCAACTCAGCGGCGTCGCCGCACCTGCCGACGCCCGCCATCCCGCTGCCGTCCGGGTCCCCGAGGACATCGAGGCGATGATCGCCCTCGCCCGCGAGTTCACCCTCACCAAAGGCAAGGAGACCCTCGGTGACACCGTTGCCGGCTTGCAAAACCTCATCGTCTACGGACTCAAGGGCGCGGCCGCTTACGCGCATCACGCCTATGTCCTCGGCACCGAAGACAGCAAGGTGTATGCAAAATTCAACGCCATCCTCGCCTTCCTTGCGGAAAATCCCGCCGACGTTAGCGCACTGCTGGGACAGGCGCTGGAAACCGGCGCGCTCAACTTCAGCGTCATGGAACTTCTCGACGCCGCCAACACCGGCAAGTACGGTCATCCCGAGCCGACCGAGGTGCGCATGACCCCGATCAAGGGCAAATGCATTGTGGTCTCCGGACACGATCTGCAAGACCTCGATCAACTCCTGCAGCAGACCGCCGGCAAGGGCATTAATGTCTACACCCACGGCGAAATGCTCCCCTGCCTCGCCTACCCCGGACTCAAGAAATACCCGCACCTCGTGGGCAATTACGGCTCGGCCTGGCAGAACCAGCAGAAGGAATTCGACGCATTCCCCGGCGCGGTGCTGATGACCACCAACTGCATCCAGAAGCCGCTGGACAACTACTTCGGCCGAATCTTCACCACGGGACTGGTGTCGTTCCCGGGAGTGACGCACATCGGCGACCGGAAGGATTTCTCGCCCGTCATCGAAGCCGCGCTCGCGGCCCCCGGTTTCCGCGAGGACTTCACCCCGGAAAAGAAGATCACCATCGGCTTCGCGCGCAACACCGTTATGTCCGTCGCAGGAACCGTGGTCGATGCGGTCAAGAGCGGCGCGCTCAAGCACATCTTCCTGATCGGCGGCTGCGATGGCGCAAAACCCGGCCGCAATTATTACACCGAATTCGCGCAAAAGGTGCCGCAAGACTGCGTCATCCTGACCCTGGCGTGCGGCAAGTTCCGCTTTAACACCCTCGACTTCGGCACCCTCGGCGGCCTGCCGCGCCTGCTGGACATGGGACAGTGCAACGACGCCTACTCCGCCATCAAGGTCGCCGTCGCGCTGGCGGAGGTCTTCAAGTGCGGCGTCAACGATCTGCCGCTCTCGCTGATTCTGAGCTGGTACGAACAGAAGGCCGTAGCCATCCTCCTGACCCTGCTGTATCTGGGCGTCAAGAACATCCGGCTGGGACCGACACTCCCCGCGTTCCTCACGCAGGACGCCCTCAACGTTCTCGTTGAAAAATTCGCAATCCACCCGATCACCAGCCCCGATGCCGATCTGGCGGCGATCCTCAAGAAGTAAACGGTATCGGGAAGCGTCGATTCAAACGAACGGACCGGAAGGCAGCCGCCCTCCGGTCCGTTCGTTTCTCATGGCAAAAAACAGTTTATTCGATGCCGTGTTCCTTCAGCATTTTGGCATATTTCTTAGGCGTCGAAGAACGGCGAGCCATGTAAAAATACGCCAAGGGCACGATAAACCCATTCAGGACACAGGCAAAGAACGAACCGAAGCAAATGACCGTACCAAGGCTGACGCGGCTGTGCGCGCCGGCGCCGGAGGCCAGCACCAGAGGCAGCGCGCCGATGGCGGTACAAAGACCGGTCATCAGAATCGGTCGCAAACGCAGGCGCGCGGCCTTGAGGACGGCTTCCGTAAATTCAAAGCCCCGGTCACGCAACTGATTGGCGAACTCAACGATCAGGATGCCGTTTTTCGCGGCAAGCCCGATAATCATCACCAGACCAATCTGGCTGTAAATATTGAGTGTGACATCCATCACCTTCATGCCGATCAACGCCCCGACCAACCCTGTCGGAACCGTAATCAGGATCACCACCGGACTGAGGAAGCTCTCAAATTGCGCCGCCAGCACCAGATACACCACCAGAATCGCCAGCACAAAAACAAAGAGCATCGAATCCGACGACTCCTTCAGGTTTTTCGACATGCCCTTGTAGTTGATCTTCGCCTGCTGAGGCAGGACATCTCGCGCCTGCTGCTCCAGATATTTCAGACAGTCGCCCAAGGTATAACCCGGCGCAACACTGGCGGAAATCGTGATCGCGCGCACACGGTTGTACCGGTTGAGTTTTCCCGCATCCGCCTGTTCCGCGACCTTCACGAGATTGGAGAGCGGAATCAGTTCGCCCGAACGGTCCGAGCGAACATAGATGTTGCTGAGATCGGTGTCCGAACGGCGGTCCGCGTCGCGTGCCTGCAGGATGACGTCATACTCCTCGCCGTCGTCGATGTAGGTCGTGACCTGCTTGGAGCCGAGCATGGTCTCCAGCGTTTTGCCGATCACCGACGCCGACACGCCGAGCTTGCTCGCACGGTCACGATCAATCACAATGCGCTTCTGGGGCATCGTCTCCTTGTAGTCGGAATCCACGCCGGTCATTCCCGGAAACAGCCGCGCCTTGTCCATCAGCAGGTCGCGCCACTTAATCAACTCCTCATACGTCGGCCCGCCGATCACGAACTGCACCGGCTGTCCGCCAAAGCCGCTGATTCCAGACGGTTCGTAAACAAACGCCCGCACGCCGGGAACCTGCGCAAACTCCCGGTTCAGTTCCTCCACAATTTTTGAGGACGGCACCGAACGTTGATCCCAGTAAGGCAGTAGAAGGACCAGGAATCCGCTGTTCACCGCACCGAGCTGATTGCGCGATCCCGGCACCCGAACCATCAGCCGCGAGACCAGCCCCCGCTCCATCAGCTTGAGCGGAATCCGATTCAGCTTTTCCATATAATCGCTGGTCGTCTCAAAGCCGGTGCCCTCCGGAGTGGTCGCGTTCACGATGATAATCGCGCGGTCTTCCGCCGGCTCAAACTCCTTGGACGTGCTGCTGAAATAGGTGATGCCAAGACCGAGAAACACGATGAAGCCGAACACGACCGCCAGCGGATGCCGGCAGACGGTGCGCAAGGTGTTGTTGTACCAGCGATCGATCCGTCCGAAGATCTGCTCGTCCATCTTGCTGAGCCAGCCCTCTTCCGCGCGCGCCTGCAGAATCCGGCTGCACAACATGGGCGACAACGTCAGCGCAATCAACGCCGAAAAGCAGACCGCCGCCACCGTTGCCACCGCGAACTCGGTAAACAGCTTGCCGGTATCGCCGGAAATCAGGCAGATCGGCATAAATACGGCGACCAGCACCATCGTCGTCGCAACGACGGCGAAGCCGACCTCGCGCGCGCCGTAATACGCCGCCACCAGCCGGTCCTCGCCCTCTTCTACGCGGCGATGGATGTTCTCCAGCACCACAATCGAGTCATCCACCACCAGGCCGATCGCCAGCACCAGCGAAAGCAGCGTCAGCAGATTCACCGAAAATCCCAGCCAATACAACACGATAAACGAAGCGATCAGGGAAATCGGCACGGTCACCGCCGGCACCAGAGCTGCCCGCAGATTGCCCAAAAAGAGAAAGATAATCAGAATCACCAGCACCGCCGATTCCAGCAGCGAGGAGAACACCTCATGCACGGCGGCATTGATGAAAACCGCATCGTCGCGGTTGATGACCATCTGCATTCCGTCCGGCAGCCGCGGCCGGAGTTCGTCCATCTTTTTGTTGACCCCCTTGATCACCTCCAGCGTATTGGCCTTCGATTGCTTGGTGATGGCGAGGCCGATCGCATTCTTGCCGTCGCTGGTCATAAAATCGCGGGTGGTCGCCGGGCCGACCTCGACCTTTGCAATATCGCTCAGACGTACCAGATAACCATCCGCCCCCTCCTTGACCACCAGCTTGGCAAACTCCCCCGGCGTGCGGTAGAGGCGCTCGACGCGCATCACAAACTCGCGGTCCTTCGACTCCAGCCGGCCCGCCGGCAACTCGACGTTTTCCGCCAAAAGAACCTTCTCAATGTCGGCAGCGGTAATGCCGCGCGCCGCCATCGCCGCACGGTCGAGCCAGATGCGCATCGAATAGCGCTTCTCGCCGTAAATGCGCACCTCCGACACGCCATCGACCACCGACAATTCGTCCACCAGGTTGCGATCGGCGTAATCCGTCAAATCCATCGCGGACATGGTCGGATGATACAGACTGAAGATCAGAATCGCCGAGGTGTTGGCGTCCATCTTGGAGATGCGCGGCGTATCGGCCTCGTCGGGAAGGTTGGAGGCCGCACGAGCGACCTTGTCCCGCACGTCGTTGGCCGCTTCGTCCACGTTGACATAGGTGTCGAATTCCAGCGAAATGCTCGACTGGCCGTCCTCGCTGGAAGACTGGATGTTCTTCAACCCCGAAATACCGGAAACACTGTCCTCCAGCGGCTTGGTGATGCGCGTCTCAACCACATTTGCCGAGGCGCCGGTATAGGTCGTGCTGATGTTGACAATCGGCTTGTCGATGTCAGGATATTCGCGCAGCGGCAGACGCAGGTAGCAAATCACGCCAAAGACGATCAGCAGCAGGCTGATCACCGTCGCAAAAACCGGCCGTTTGATGGAGGTGTCGGAAAGGATCATTTCTCACCCTTTCCCGCGCCGGCGGCATCCCCCTTCGGGTCATCCTTTTTCAGGCCATCGCTCTTCTGCACCATAGCGCCCTGCGTCTCCGGTTTTGCCGCAGGCGCAGCGGCTTCGGCAATGCGCACCTTGTCGCCGGGCTTGACCAACGCAATTCCGTCCAGCACGATGCGCTCCCCCTCCTTGAGACCGGTCAACACCTCCACCACGCCGTAATCGCGCTGACCAATGGTGATCTCCCGCCGCTGGGCTGTCCGCGTGGCATCGACCACATAAACAAATTGCTTCTTCGCGTAAGCCAGCAGACACTTTTCCGGAACACTCAGCGTCTCACGCGGGCGGCTGATCAACTCCACGCTCATGAGCATTCCCGGCTTCAAAAGACAGTCTTTGTTATCAAAAATCGCCTGCACCGCCACCGCCCGCGTCACCTCGTCCACACGGGTATCGATAATCGACACCGTCCCGGTAAAGGTCCGGCCGGGATAGGCGCTGGCAACAGCCCGCACCGTCTGCCCCGTCTTGATGTCGGGCAAAAACAATTCCGGAACCGAAAACTTCAGTTTCATTATACTCAGATCATCCAGCGTCGTAATCTTTTCGCCCAGGGAAACCAGCGCTCCGGGGCTGACCTGCCGGATTCCGACCACGCCGTCAAATGGCGCCACGATCTTGCGGTCGCGGACCTTGGACTGCATCACCAGCACTCTGGCCTTGGCGGCGCTGAGCGTGAAGCTCTGCTGGTCCAGCTCCTTCTGCGAGTTGACATTCTTCTCGCGCAAGGTCTTCACCCGCTCGAACTCCAGTTGCTGCCGCGCCAGCTCCACCTCCATCTCCGCCAGCCCACCGCTCATCTCCTGGTCCTCCAACTGCACCAGCAACTCCCCCTTCTTGACCTGTTGCCCCTCGGTGAAAAGGACCTTCGCAACCCGCTCCGTCACCTGAGCGGCAATGGTCACGGCCTCGTTAGCCTCCGCCGTGCCAATGCTTTCAATCCGGTACTCAAAATGCCGCATCTGCGCCGGAGTCAAGGTGACCAGAGCCTCCCCCGCCTGTTTTTTCTTGTCCTCCGCCGGCCGGCCGAAGAGCAGATACAGGCCCAAGGCCACCAGAATTCCAGCCGCCACGACGGCGGCAAATTTCACATACGACATTTCTATATTCCTCCTTCTGGATTTTGTTCCTGAATTGCCGCCGGCGCGGACGCCAGAGAAGCCACGCCCGCGTCGCGCGTTCCCGCGCTCCCGCCGGTTGCCGCTTTCTGCGCCAATTGCCGCTGGATGAAGCGTTCCGCCCAACAGCGCGCCACCACTCCCGCCACCACGTTTCCCGTCGCCTGCCCGAAGAAAATTCCCCACATCCCAAAGAGCCATTGCCCCGCCAGCGCAAATCCGGCATTGAACAGCAGGGTCCGCAAAATATTCAGTACCAGCGCCTGCAGCGGAAAGCCCATCGCATTCATCGCGAACTCCGAATGCACCCCGACATGGGTGAAGCACGACAAAGCCTGCATGATCGTTACGTATGCGCCCAAGATCCAGATCACCCGCGCATCATGGCTGAACAGGCCTCCGACCTGCTGGGCGAAGGGCAGATACAGCAAAAAGCAGACGGCCGAATAATACAGGCTGAAACGATAACTGGTCCGCAGGGCGTTGCCCGCGCGCGCAATCTCTCCCGCCCCCCAATTCTGCCCGATAAACGGCACCAGCACCGTCCCCAGCGCCACCGGAATAATGTAGGTGAACTGCAGCACCCGCGCCCCCGCGCCAACCGCCGCCACCGCCTCGGTTCCGTACCGGGCGACCATCCAGGTCACCAGTCCCGCCACCAGCGGGTTCATAATGCCGGTCGCCGAAGAGGGAGCAGCGGTTTTAATGATCTCCCGCCATGAGGTCATCAGCTCTCCCCAGCGCGGCAGGCTGCACTCCACAATCCGGCAGCGGGCGATCAGAATATACAGACAGATCATCACCGTCACCAGCCGGGAAATCACCGCCGCAACCGCCGCCCCCTGCATGCCCAAGGCCGGAAAGCCGCCCCAACCGAGAATCAGCAGCGGATCAAGCACCGCGTTCAGCGCGGAGATGAAGATCATCAGCATCCCCGTTGCGAAGATGTCGCCGGTAGCGCGCAAACAATGGTTGCTGACCATCGTCAGGCTCAGCAGAAACGCGCCGCTGTACCAGACCACCATATATTGCCGAATCATCGGCAAAAGCTCCTCCGATGCGCCAAGCAGCCGGAAGAGCGGGTCTATGGTCAGCACCCCGCCCACCGAAGCCAGCGCAACGGCGATCACGGCCATCAGCAAGCTGTCGCGCACCAAGACCCGCACCCGGTGAGTCTCGCCCCGCCCCATGGTCCGGCTGACCACCGCCGATGCGCCGATCCCCATCCCGAGCGCAATCGCCCCGACCACCATCACCACCGGAAAGGTAAAGCTCATCGCGGCCAGCGCCTGAACGCCAAGTTGCGACACGAAATAGGCGTCGATCAATTGAAACGCGGAGAGAAAGAAAATCCCCGCGATCATCGGCAGCGTCATCCAGAACAACTGCTTCTGAACATGCCCACGCACCATTGTCTTGGTATCGGTCATACCCGCACGCGCACTTTCCTATGATCCCCGCACAACCCGAAGGGCCTTTTCGTCGACTTATCGCGCTTCCCCGGTTCATTCTTTCTTTTGGATTTCCGGATCGAACCCGGCACACCCGTTCAGGAACGCCTCAACCACCGTCGCCACCTCCGGTCGAAGCGGACTTTCGGCAAAGGTGGTGTTGCGCTCCCGCATCATCGCCATCAGAAAACGCGCCATCACCTCAACCGGGATGTCCGTCCGCAACTCGCCGCTGATGCACCCCGAGCGTAGAATCTGCGCCACCCGGTCATCCAGACGTTTGCGGTGCTCCATGAATTCCGCGCGCCGCCGCGGATTCAGATTGCTGGCGCAGCTTTCCTGCTCCCCAGCCATTCGCGCCAGCGTGTGTCTCGCCTGAAAAAATGCGGAAATCGTCTGGCACATCCCGATCAGAAGCTCCCGGAACGGCAGACTCGAACCGACATAGACCTGCAGCTCCTGACAGAGGCGCTCAATTCCATGCGCCACCAACTGGTGAAACAGATCCTCTTTGTCCGCAAAATACCGGTAGATGGTTCCCTTCCCCACCCCCGCGATCTGCGCCACCTCATCCAGCGTCACCTCATGGAATCGCCGGTCCCGGCAGACCTCCTCCAGACCTTGCAAAATCTGTTTTCGCTTTTCTTCCGGTTTCATACCCGCCAAGCCCCTGCCATCCCGGTCAATCCTCACTCCCCCTTGCGAGCGAACAAGCATCAACCAGAAAAAAATAATAGAACTGACCAGTCAGTTCTATTATCAGAGCCAGAGAACCATAGTCAATTTATTTTGTAGGAATTTTGCGTGAATCCCGCGAAACGTCGCATATTTCTTTACACGGAGTAACGCTGCCATGTAAACCTGTGTTCAACCAAGCGGGACTCAGACAGCGCTGGCATGCCAGAGGACGCCCGCGACGCGAAAGAACTACGAAGACGCTACCGTGGCAAAATTGCCGGAGAAAGCCGCCTCGCGGATGATACGTACACCGCCGGGACCCAATGCCTGGCAAATTCCAGCGAACTTTTCAAACATAATTCATTTTTTCCGGTTTTTTTACGCAGAGGCCGGGTGCGCAGTTCCCGGCGCAGGCATGTGCATCCATATGCGGGATTCTTCGGGGAATTCTTCGCAATCCTCTTGTATTGCCCCGCGCTTTCTGGTATAAGTCCGTCGATGAGTTTCCGCGGTTTCGCGGGAACTATTGTTTTTTATGGGCACCTCGCAGCACGTTGCTGCGCGGCCGCGGCAGTCCGGCGCAGTACCGCTCCCGCGCCGTATGCCGGGCCATACAGGACGATTCGA
>CAYWTJ010000030.1:0-46212 GCA_964460225.1 uncultured Planctomycetaceae bacterium
GAGTCCCTTCACCTGTGTGGTGGTGAGCGCGCCTAACTGCGTCGCATTCAACGCCAGAAGCTGATCGGCGCTCAACCCGCTGATCGCCGTGCTGCTAAGGCTCTTCACCTGTGTGGTGGTAAATGCGCCAAGCTGCTCCCCGGACAAACCCGCCGCGATGGTGGCGGTCAGCGAACCAAGCTGCGAAGCCGTCAGAACACCGATCTGCGTCGTGGTGATGGCCGCGAACTGTTCGGAAGTCAGTCCCGCGATCTGAGCGGTGGTCAACGCGGAAAGCTGCGAAGTGGAGAGCTGAACCAAGAGCGTGGTGGACAACTGCGCAATCTGCGTAGCGGTCAGACCCTTCATCGCCGTCGTGGTGAGAGCGTTCAATTGCCCGCTAACCAGCGCCTGCAACTGCGCATCATTGAGGCTGCTGATCTGCGTGACCGTCAATCCCTTGACCTGCGTGGCGGTCAACGAAGCAATCTGCGAATCACTCAGACCGGCGACAGCGGTGGCGGTGAGAGCGGCAATCTGCGTCGAGGCGAGCGTAGCCAGTTGCGTTGTCGTGAACTCGCTGACATCGTCGCTGTCCAGCCCCTTAACCTGTGTGGCGGTCAACGCATTCAACTGCGTAGACGAAAACGCCGCAAGCTGTTCGGCATCCAGTGCGCTTACGGCCGCGCTGCTCATGCCTTTCAACTGGGTCACGCTCAACGCAGCGACCTGCGTCGTCGAAAGGCCATCGACCGCGGTGGCGGAGAGCGCCCCGACCTGCGTAGCGGTGAACGCCTGCATTTGCGTGATGCTCAACACGGCCAGTTGATCTGCCGTCAGGCATTTGACTTGCGCGGTGGTCAGCGCCGAAAGCTGTGTGGACGACAACCGGGAAATCTGCTCGCTGCTAAGCTCATTGATCTGTGTGGCATTCAGACCCTTGAGCGCCGTCGTGGTCAAAGCCGTCAGTTGAGTGCTGGTAAACGCCTCCAACTGTCCATCATCCAGACTGGCCAGTTGCGTGGCGGTGACGCCTTTCAATTGCGTGGCGGAAAGCGTGGCCATCTGCTCGACGCTGAGCCCATCCAGGGCGGTCGTGGTCACGGCGGACCATTGCGTGGAAGTCAGCGCAGCCAATTCGGCAACACTGAGTTCACTGATATCCGTGCTGGTCAGCCCCGCCATTTGCGTGGTAGTTAGGGCGGCCAGTTGCGTGACATTCAGGGCGGAAAGCTGCGTGGAATTCAACGCGCTCAGGGCGGCGCTGCCGAGGTTTTTGATCTGGGTCGCACTGAGTGACGAAATCTGCCCGGTCGTCAATCCCTGCACTGCGGTTGTAGTCAACGCGGCCAGTTGCGACGTGGTCAGCGCGGCGACCTGCGTGCCGGTCAACGCTCCGACCTGTTCGGTCGCCAACGACTTGACCTGCGTGGTGGTCAGGGCAGTGATCTGCGTGGAGGACAGAGACGACAGCAGCGTGGTGGACATCTGGGAGATCAGCGTAACGCCCAACCCCTTAATGGCTCCGGTGCTCAGGGCATTGAGCTGGGTGACGCTCAAGGCGTTCAACTGCGTGTCCTCAAGGCTCGCCAACTGCGTGGCCGAGAAACCCGAGACCTGCGTCGTCCCCAAGAGGGAAACCTGATTTTCGCTGAGGCCGTTCAACGCCGTTGTCGTCAACGCCGCAAATTGGGTGGATGTCATGGCGGCCAACTGCGTACTGGTGAATTCTCCGATATCGCTGTCGTTCAATCCCTTCAATTGCGTCGTGGTCAGCAGGGTGATCTGGCTGGCATCGAGGGCGGCGAATTGCGATTCGTTGAATGCGCTGAGGCCGGTGCTGGTGATGCTGCGCAACTGAACCGTCGATAGCCCGGCCAACTGGGTCGTAGTCAAACCACTGATCGCAGTCGTTGTCAGGCACGTGAGCTGCGTGGTGGTAAGCCCGCTCATCTGCGTGTCATTGAGCGAGCCGACCTGTTCCGCCGTCAGTCCGCTCAACTGCGTCAGCGTCAGCGTGGAAAGCTGCGTGGTATTCAGCCCGGCAAGCTGCGTCAGGGAAATCGCCGCGACCTGCGTCGACTTGAGACCTTGAATGCCGGCGGTGCTCAGCGCCCCCAGTTGCGTGCTGGTCAGATTGGCGAGCTGCCCCTCCTCAAGGCTTGCGATCTGCGTGGAGGTCAACCCTTTCATTTGCGTTGTAGTCAGCGCGTTCAACTGGGTCTCGCCGAGTCCGTCGATCCCGGTTATGGACAGCGCCCCCAATTGTGTTGCGCTCAGGCAAGCCAGCTGGGAGGTGGTGAGTTCCCCCACGTCTCCGGCGGTAAGACCCCGCAATTGCGTAGTGGTGAGCGCGGCCAACTGCGTCGTGCTCAAGGCGGAAAACTGCTGAAAGCTCAATTCGCTGATTGAAGAGCTGGTCATGCCTTTGAGTTGCGCGATCGTCAGCGAACTTAATTGCGTGGCGGTCAAACCATCGAAGGTGGCAACCGCAAGTGAGGCCAGTTGCGTGGTGCTGAGCGCACCCAACTGGGTCGTGCTGAGAGAGCCCAACTGCTCTGCCGAAATCCCCTTGAGCTGCGTGACGGTGAACTTGGCGATCTGCGTGGCGGTCAAACCGGAAATCTGCGTGGCGCTGAGCGTACCGAGCTGCGTCGAGGTCAGTCCAACCAGCGCCGTCGTAGTGATCGCCGCCACCTGCGTCTGGCTTAACGCATCAAGCTGCCCTTCCCCAAGGACGGCAATCTGGGTCGCCAGCAAACCCGCAAGCTGTGTTTCCGCCAACGCCCCGACTTGATCCGCGCTGAGTCCCTTGATCGCAGAAACTGTCAACGCCTGAACCTGTGACGAGGCGAACAGCCCCAATTGCGTCGTGCTCAGTTCGCTGACGTCCAGAGCCGACAGGCCTTTAATCTGCGTCGTGGTCAGCGCCGCCGTCTGTGTCGCATCCAGCGAACCAAATTGTGTCGCGCTTAGCTTGCTGACTACGGTGCTGGTAAGGCTTGCGAGTTGTGCAACCGAAATCGTGTCAAGCTGCGTGACCGTAAGTCCATCTACCGCCGTTGTGGTCAGACACTTCAGTTGCGTGGTGGTCAGCGCTGCGATCTGCGTTGCATCCAGAGAACCGACCTGCTCGGCGGAAAGCGCCTTCACCTGCGCGGTTCCCAGCGCGGCAATCTGCGTTCCGGAGAAGCAGGCGAGTTGTGTCGCGCTCAGGCTGGCGACCAGCGTCGCATTCAAACCGTTGACGGCCGTAGTGGTCAACGCCCCGAGCTGGGTCTCATTCAAACAGGAAAACTGCGTGTCCTCAAGAGCCGAGGCCTCCAGATAGGTCAACCCCTGCAATTGGGTGACATTCAACGAACTGAACTGCTCCCCGCTGAGTCCGCATACCGCCGTAGAGGTGATCGCCGCAATCTGGGTCTGGGTCAGCCCATCCAACTGTGTCGTGGTCAGGGTGCCGATCTGCGATGAGGTCAACCCCCGGATCGCGGTAGCGCTCAACGATCCGAGCTGTTCGCTGGAAACATAGTCCAGTTGCGACGCGCTCAGGTTTGACGTCAAAAGCGAGGTCAAGCCGCTCAACTGTGACGCAGAAAGCGCGGCAATCTGGGTCCCGCTGAATGACTTGATCTGGGCGGTCGCCAGATTGGCGATCTGGGTTTGCGTCAGCCCCGTCATCTGGGTGATGTTCAGTTCGGCAATCTGCGTACTTTTCAGACCGCGCATGGCTGCGGTCGTCAGCGCGGAAACCTGAGCGCTGGAAAGCGCATCGATCTGCGTTTCCAGCAACGCGGCAACCTGGGTCGACTTGAGCGCGGCAATCTGGGTGGTCGTCAGATCGGCAATGTCCGTGGCGGTCAGCGTTGCAATCTGAGTGGTGGTCAGCGCGGCAATCTGAGTCGTCAGCAACGCGGAAAAATCCGTCGTAATCGAACTCGACGACGACGAATACGTATACGTCGAGGTCGAAGATGATACAGAGTCGACAGACATGGCAATCCCCTTCCGAATTGCGCAGACTTCATGCGCCTGCGCCTTCCGCTCGCTGCAAGCCCGGATGGACATCCGGCAGCGAACGAGTACTGCGAATTTAATCCCGAATAAAACTCACTGAAAAGGTATACGGCGGATTTGCGGATTTTCTTCTACCGAAAAAAAAACGGAAAAATCTGCCATTTTTTACGGTCGGGAAGTTCCTGCCGGAAAAAAACGCCGGAGGCATCCGCTTCGCATTTCTGCGTAATCTCCCGTCTTTTTACCGCTTTTTTCGGATCTGTTCCGGGATGATCCGGACCGAACCATCGGAACACCCGTGTCCCTCATCATCAAGCTCCGAAGCATCTGCAGGAAGGCGATAAACCCATGCAACCATATCTGCCAAAAGCCGATACAAGACTTTTTCCGAACAATCCGCTCCCCACCCCCCCAAGCAGCCCGACAACTCCGGTTAATGCGCCCTTCACCCAGATTGGTAATTGTTTCATCGCACCGAAAAAGCAACGAGTTCTTTCTCTTTTTTCTTACGATAGCGCATCTGCCTTGCTCAGCGGCGCGAAACCACCCGGAGGCGACAGTTCTGCAAACAAACGGCGTTCCAAAACACCCTCCCACAGAACGGAGCAGCTATATAGCGGCCCAAAGCCCCCTTCGAGAAACTATTGAAAGGAATCCGGATTCCTGTGAACTTGTCAAAAGGTGCTGCTTCTACCGGAACCGGTAGGCTGGTGAATTGTTGTTACGGAAGGGGCGACGAAGCCGGCGGAAAAGAGCGGGCGTTGCCGGGAGTGGGTGCGTTACCGCCAGTTGCAGTGCATCAGTCCAGCCGGCTCAGCAGTGTTTGCATGGTCTGCCGCAGTTGCGGGTGGATGAACCCCGGGGCAATCTCACAGAGCGGCTGGAGCACAAAACGCCGCTGCGCTGCGCGCGGGTGGGGAAGTATCAGATCGGGGGATTGGTGGATGATGGCCTGGTCATAAAACAACACATCCAGATCGAGCACTCTGGCGCCCCAGCGAACCGCCGCCGGCCCCCGGTCACGACCAAGAGCGGACTCCGTTTGCAAACACAGTTGCAAAACCTGCCGTGCAGACAACGCCGTCCGCGCGCACAAAACCCCGTTCAGAAACGGCGGTTGCCCGGCCGGACCGCCGACTGCCGGATTCTCCAGCCAGTGGGATAACGCCGAAATGCGCAGCGTCCGCCCCAACACCTCGACTGCCGCCTGCAGCGTCTGCGCCCGCGCGCCGAGGTTGGAGCCAAGAGCGATATAGACGGTCGCAGCGGTCATTTATTGCCACCCAATCGCAAAAAGATCTGCTGCTTGATGCCCGGCCGGTAGACATTGCCGCTGACCCCCTGATTGTCCGAGGCACCCTCCAGAAAGCGCGAAAAATCGGCCGCGCTCTCAATCCGCTGGCCGTTCAGGAGCAAATATGCTCTCCCCAGCGGGCGGAAGACCTCGAAAACAACCGTGTCGCCCGGCTGTTTCTCCTTCACGTATGCCAGAATCTCCTGCCACGAGCGTACCCCGATGCCATCCAGAGTGCTGATTTCATCGCCGGGTTTCAGTTCGGCTTGTGACGCCGGTGAATTTTCCTGCACCCGGCCGACGACAACCTTGGAAGAGAACGCACTTTCCGCCGTCGGCAGGAAGCCCAATGTCGTCCCCTCCTTGCGGCTGATACCGGCGCCTTCGCGCATCTGCGGCAGGGTGGCGCGAATTTTATCGACGGCGGCCGCCATGCCCACCCCGCTATTGGGGCAGTTGGTAAAATCGGTCAACGCCCGCGCTCCAGGATCGCTCTCGGGCGTGCGGAAGGGCAGGAGCTTGCCCTGCAAGGGCGCGGGGATAATCGGACTGGTGGCGACGCCGAGGAGGTTGCCGGCCGGGTCCAGCAGCGGGCCGCCGGAGTTGCCGTAATTCAGAAGCGCATCAAACTGCAGCAGATTTCCGGCATTGCGCCCGGCGGCGCTGACGATGCCGGTATTGACCGTATAGCCGGGACTCCCGGCAGCAACTCCCAGCAGCAAAGCCGCTCCTCCGGGCACCGCCTTGGCACTGCTTCGGTCCAGGTCCAGAAAAGGCAACTCCCCCGGAACATCGATCTTCAGCAGCGCGATCCCCAGTGAAAGATCAAAACCAAGCACCTCGGCCGGAACCGGTGCGCCGCCGGCGAGGGTCGCGGTAATGCGCGTCACACGGTTGGCCACCTTGCGGTAATCATCGGAGGCGAGGCCGTACAGCTTCGAGAGATCGCCGGCATATTCCGGCAGCCGCGGCTGATCGCTGTCTTTGGGAATGTAAACCAGATCACTCGACTGCACATTGAACGCGCTGGTCAAAATATGTCCCTGCGCGGAAATCAACAGTCCCGTGACCGGAGCATCCGGCCGGCGCAGCATCTGATTGGCGGCCAGTAGATTATCCGCCGCGAAAAAATCCGCGGTCAAGCGACCGCGTTTCTCCGCACTGAGCGAGCCCCAGTCCGGAATGCGGCTGCGGTAATCGCTCCAATCCTGCCGGCGGATCGCTTCCGGCGGATACAGCCGCTGCACATTCAGCGCCACCAGCGCCCGCGCGGCGCGGGCGGCAACAACCGCCGTCCGTTCCTCCGGTGCGGCAGACACCCGTATCAGCGCCCCGCGTTGCACGGACACACGCCCGTCGGCAAGGCACTTCATGCGCGCCAGAATGCTCTGCGCTGGAACCGCCACGCCCTGCCAGCGCGCCGGGGAAAAGCTCCGCGACAAAATACCCACGACCCGTCCGCTGGCGTCCAACAGCGGACCGCCGTCCTGACCGTCGTTGACGGCGGCATCGGTCTCGATTCCCGGACCGGCATAACCACTCTGGCTGTCAACGCTCCGGACAGGATACAAACCGCTGACTACGCCGGCGCTGAAGGACGCGCCATCGCCAAGCTTGATCATATTTCCGGCATTGCCGAGGGTGAACGCCTGCCCGCCAACCTGCGGCAACTCGTCGGCCAGCGGCAGGAACGGCAACGAGCCGTTCTCCACCTTGAGCAGCACCGCCTCAACCGGCGCGGAAACTTCCACCACACGCGCGGCGGCCTTGGTATGCCCGCTGAAAAAGACCTCGATATCCTTCGCTCCATCGGGTACTACCGTTGTGGAGGTCAGAATATAGCCGTCCGGCGCAATCGTAACTCCGGTCCCGTAAAAACGGTCGCCATCCTTCTGGCAATAAACCCCGACCGTGGCTCCGGAAGCAAGCGCGGCGATGCGCAACGGAAGCTGCGAAAGGGAAACCTCCCCGGAAGCTACCGGCGCCGCAGAGGTGGACGGACTCGCATTTGCGGCATGGTCTGGAGCTTCTGCGGCCGGGGCAAAACGCGCCATCAGGAAAACGGCCATCCCAAGCAAAAGAAACGCGCAGAAAGATCTGCGCCCCCGGATTTCGGTCGGGCTGGGCGAACGATCGGCGGAAAAGAGTTCGGACATCGTGATTACGCCCTCGCTTTGCGTCGCCGGCGCATAGCGCTCCGGCAGTGATCGGCGGACAAGAACAAACAGGCGCGCCACCGGTGCGGAGCCGCTGAAAATCGGGTCAGGCGCGGGACCCACCCACAGGCAAAGGAGCGAGCAGATCCGCCGGACGACCGCAGGCACGGGTGAGCAGCCACGCCCAGAGGAACAAACCGCCCAGCGGCAACAGCGCCTTCGGCCAGTCGCTGCCGGTCAAATGATAAAGTTTGTACTCCACCTCGCCACTGGAGCCGAGCGCCGTCAGCACAAACGCGATCATCGCCAGAACAAACCCGTCGCCGCTGATCCGGCTGCGCAGCAGCACCCACGCGGGGGCGGCGGCCGCACTCACACAGGTCGCCACCTCGGTCGACGGGCCGAACACCAGCAGCCACGCCATCCCCAGACACAAGGCATACGCCGCCGCAGACCGATCCGGCATTTTCCGGAAGTAGCGCTGCCAGACACACGCCAGAAAAGCTACTCCCGCCATCGCCAGTTGCACCAGACGATAGGGGCTGATGTCACGGGCGACGTCATGCTTGGTCACAGCCCCGTCGCGCAGCAATTCGAAGAGCGTCCAGCCGTCACGATATGCCCACCGTTTTCCGTCCTCCTCGCAGAGGATTTGCACCCAGCTCTGATACTCGCGCCAGACATAATCCGGCCCCTGCAGCGCAAACGGCAACAGCAGAAGTCCGACCGCACAAATAGCCAGACGCCACCAGAGTTGCCGGGGGAACATGGTCAAAAGCAATAGGACAAAACAGAGCGGCGCTACCTTGGTCAACCCCGGCAACAGGAGCAGAATGCTCGCGCTCCACCATCTCTCGCGCGCCACCTGTACCGTCCCCAACATCACCAGCGCCGCCAAGAGCGGGTTGCTCTGCTGATTGAACAGCCCCTCGGATGCCATTGGCAGCAGCATAAGCAGGAACGCGCCGGACAGCAGCCGATTTTGCGGCAGAAATTCCCGCGCAAACCACAGCGCCGCCCAAAGAAACAATCCCATGTTCAACATCGACCACAACAGGGAGCCAGGAAGATATGGCAGCAGCGAAAAAGGAACCATAAAGGCCGCAAACCCCGGCCAGTATTGAAAATTCGCGCATAGGCCGCTATAGGTGTCCGCGCCCTGCACCCATGCCGCCCCGCCCGACCAGAATAAAGGGTAGACGCTTCGCGCCCCATCGGTGACCCCCTGCGACGCAGAGGTCAGCAGCACCCGCAGCGCGATCACCAGCCCAAAGCCTCCCCACGCCAACCACGCCGCCGGCCAGAGGTATTTGCTCCAACGCTTCACTGCCATGCCCTTCGCCCGCCGGATTCAAGATCCCGCCACCGCTCTTGCGGGAGTTGCCATTGTTTCGTCACAGGCCATGCGAGCCACGATTTTTGTTTTGCGTGACTGCCGCCGCCAGCCGGTCTCAGGGGGTGTATGAAAAGTCCGTTCGTGGTGAACCTGTCGAACCATGTACAGACTTTTCGGCTACATTCCGCCCTTTTCGTTCATGGTTCGACAAGCTCACCACGAACGAAAAAGGGCAACCGGAAACCTTTCGCACACCCTCTCAGAACGGCGCGACATCATCGTCCGCTGCAGCCGTCTTTTTTGCGGCGGTTTTTTTGGTGACCTTCTTGGCGATCTTTTTGGCTGCTTTTTTCGCGACCTTCTTGGCCGCTTTTTTGGCAACCTTTTTCTTGGCAGACGTATCGCCCCCATCCTCTACGCCGGCATCGGCGTCCAGTTCCGCAGCGAGATCCGCCTCCTCATCCACCGCCATCTTTGCCGTCGCCGCCAGACGCGCCGCACGCGCCGTGCCGGCCATCTTCTCGACCGCTTCCTTCTCGGCGGCCTTGGCCGCCTTCTCCTTGGCCTTGCGCTCCTCCTCCGAACCGGGCATCGGCTTGGCGTTGCGGCACTTGGGAAAAGCCGAACAGGCCATGAACGGCCCCCGGCGCGACATCCGCGCGATCATCGGTGCGCCGCACTTGTCGCAGGCGACGCCACTGAGGTCGGGCAGATGAATGATCGAACCGTCGCGGGAGATGTGCTTGGTGTTCTTGCAATCCGGATAACCCGAACAGGCGAGGAACGGGCCGTTCTTGCCCATCTTGACGACCATCTCCTTGCCGCACTTCTCGCAGTCCATCTTGATGTTCGGCAGCTCCACCGGCTTGCCGTCCTTGGTCAGCGGCAGGGTCTGCGTGCAACCGGGATAACCGGAGCAAGCCAGGAAGTCGCCGAAGCGCGAGCGTTTCTTGATCATCGGTGCGCCGCATTTGGGGCAACTCACCGGTTCCATCGGCTCGCCGTCCTCGCCGTCGCCCGCACCCTCGCCGGGCATGGGCTTGATGCCCTTGCACTCGGGATAGGCTGCGCAACCCAGAAATGCGCCGCGCGCGGAATAGCGGATCACCATATCCCCCCCGCAGAGTGGACACTTCTCGCCGCCGGGCGCAGGCTTGCCCTTGAGCGTTTCCGCCTCCGTTCCAGCTTTTTCCAGCTGCTTCTCGAAGGGCTTATAGAAGTCGTCCACCAACTGATGCCAGTCGACCTTGCCCTCTTCGACCTCATCAAGATCGTTTTCCATCTTGGCCGTAAAGGCGAGATCCATGATCTGCTCAAAATTCGCCAGCAACAGATCGGTCACGGCAATGCCCAGTTCGGTCGCATGGAAGCGCCGCTGTTCCAGTCGCACGTATCCGCGCTCCTGAATCGTTTGCACAATCGGCGCATACGTCGAAGGCCGGCCGATGCCCTCCTTTTCCAGCGCTTTGACCAGACTTGCTTCGCTGTAACGCGGCGGCGGAGTCGTGAAGTGCTGGCTGGGCCGGACCGCTTCCTTGCGCAGCGGATCGTGCTCCGAGAGCGGCGGGAGCATCTGCTCCTTCTTCTTCTCTCCGTCCTCGCCCTCCTCCGCCTCTTCCTCTTTTTCAGCCTCTTTTTCGGCGGCCTTGCGCAGGGTCGCCTCCATGCTCAGGACCGTATAACCGTCAAAGAGCACCACCCGGCCCTTGGCCTCCAGGATGCCCTTGTCGGCTTGAATGGTAACAGTGGTAGTCTGGTAGCGCGCAGGGTTCATCTGCGAGGAGACAAACCGCCGCCAGATCAGCTCATACAGCCGGAACTGTTCGGGCGACAGCGCGCTGCGCACGCTCTCGGGGGTCAGGAATACGTTGGCGGGGCGAATCGCTTCGTGAGCGTCCTGCGCATTCTTTTTCGAGCTGTAAATCTGCGCCTTCTCCGGCAGATAGTCAGGGGCGTAATTTTGCGCGATAAACGCCCGCGCCTGATCCAGCGCCTCCGGAGCAATGCGCGTACTATCGGTACGCATGTAGGTAATCAAACCGGTGAGGTTGCCGTCGACCTCGACGCCCTCGTACAACTGCTGGGCGATGCGCATGGTGCGCTGCGCGCCAAAGTGCAGCCAGGTGCTCGCCGCCTGCTGCAGCGTCGAGGTGATGAACGCCGGACTGGGCTTGCCCTTGACCTCACGCTTTTCGACGCTGGTGATGTCGTAACGGGCGTTTTCCAGTGCGGCGGCAATGGCGTGGGCGCTCTCGCCGTTGCTGGCGCACGGACTGCCGAGAGCGAACTTCTCGCCGCCCCACTTTACCAGTGATGCCTCGAAAGGCTGGTTTGTTCCTTCCTTCACAAGATCTACGGCAATGCGCCAGAACTCCTCGGGCTTGAAGGCCGCGATCTCCTTCTCGCGCTCCACCACCAGACGCACCGCCACCGACTGCACCCGCCCGGCGGAGAGGCCCTTGGTGATTTTCTTCCAGAGAAACGGCGAGAGCGAGAAACCCACCAGCCGGTCCAACACCCGCCGGCCCTGCTGGGCGTTGACCAGATCCATGTTGATCTTTGTGGGATGGGCGATGGCCTCCTGCACGGCGCTTTTGGTGATGGCGTTAAACGTCACGCGGAAGGTCTTGTCCTCGGTAAGTCCGAGGGCTTCCTTCAGGTGCCACGCAATCGCCTCTCCTTCGCGGTCCGGGTCAGGTGCCAGATAGACCTCATCCATGCCCTTGGCGGCAACGGCGATTTCCTTGAGCGTCTTCTCCCGGCCCTTGATCGGCTCGTAAACAGGCGTATAGCGGTTGTCAAAGTCAATGCCGAACCGCTTCTGGCCGCGGCCCTTGCTCGGAATGTCGCGCACGTGTCCCATGGAAGCTTTGACGGTATAGCCGGCACCCAGAAACTTTTTGATCGTTTTGGCTTTGGCCGGGCTTTCCACGATCAGAAGCCGGTTGAGTTTTGCCACGGTATTCCCCTTCCTGCTCGGGCTTTTGCAGCCCCGCTATACATTATATTGTAAAACAGACCTGCAAAAAGCTACCGACCGCGCCGGTAATGTCAAGATATTTCTGCGCCGTTTTTTCCGCCGCCGCCCCGTTCCGCCCGGATGCCGGCCGCGTCTGCCCCGTTCCGGCACCCGCCGCGCCGGACACCCGCCGTCCCTGCCGCCCGACAGGAAATCCGCCGGCCGCCGCACAAAAAAATATTCCGGCGGCAAACCCCGCTTTACAAAAAAAACAGGGCTTGGTATGCTGTTGCGCAGGCTGGTCGTCGGGACCGGCGGTTTCTCCCCAACGGGCCGGAACGTGCAATGTCTACCCCCTTTCAACGCAAACCGCTGCTCGTTTTGCTTGTTATGCCCCTGACCGCCCTGTTGGCGTATCTGGCGGGGGTGGTCGCCCTCTGGCCGCATGCGGTTGGCGACACCGAAGAAGCGCAACGGCAGTGGATGCGGGAGGCGGGAACCAATTATGCGGCACAAATTGAATCCGTTATAAACAACGCCTATGCAACCGGCCATCTTTTGCGTTCCTTGCCGGCAGACCTGACCGGGCTTACAAAAAGCGGACAAGAAACACTCTTCGCGGACCTTCTGAAAAAAAACGACTCCATCTGCGGCATCTGGATCTTGCAGGCCCCGGCGGAGGCAGTACATGAACGCTTGTTAGCCCCCGGTTCCAGCGCGCCCGCGAACCGGCCCCAACTTCTCAATCTGCACCTGTTCCGCAACGGCGAAGCCGGAAGCGAAACTGCTGAAATCGTCAACGACCTCTTTAAGCTCCAGAACGCCTACATCGCGCTCAAGCAGAACAGCGACCTGATCAGCCAGCCGTATCACGACGGCAGCTCCGGGCGGATCGTAATCAGCCTGGTATTTCCCCTGCAATCCCCCCACGAAGGCGTGCTTGGATTGGATATTCCCGCAGAGCGCCTGTACCAGATTATCCGTGACTTCGACCGCAATATCGGCTACGGCAGCGTCGTTTCCGATGACATGCTCCTCGTCTGCCACAGCGTAAAAGCGGATCTGCCCGACCAGTCGGTACGCGGCAACCCGCAGGTCAAGGCCGGCATCGAGATTCTGCGCAACCTGCGACAGTATGAGTATCGCGGCAACAGCATCGTCGGAAACAAGCCGTCCTTCAAGGTGTACACCCGCGTCGGTCTTCCGGTAAATGGCCGTTACTGGTCAGTCAACCTGATCCTGCTGGAACGGGGATTGGCGGGACAGGCGCTGTTGCGGCACGCAACGACCGGGGTAACCGCAGGTTTGGCCGCCTGTCTGCTTCTGGCTGCTGCGGGAGGCTATCTGGTGTTTGACCGGGTCCGGCGCAGTCTGGGTGCGTATATCAGCCTGCTGGATGCCGCCCGCCTCCCACTGCTTGCGGCCGACGCCGAACAGCGCGTATTATTCATGAATCAGGCCGCTCTGCGACTGGCGCAAACCGGAGCGGGCGCCTTCGCCGCCGGCGTTTCCCCCGTCGGCCGCCCCTGCCACGAAGTAATCGGCTGGCGACTGGCAGGCGAGAGCCACTGTCCGCTGCAACGTCTTTTGCACCATCAGTCACGTCGGACATTCTTCACCCTTAACAATCGTCCCTATGAGGTGGACGCCGGGTTTCTGGGTGGCGAGGGAACGGGATTGCTTTACGCAGTCTTTTATGACCGGGTCGATTTGTGCTATCTGCGGCCGGTGCTGGATGCCAGCCCCGAAGCCATTTTAATCGTCGACGCCGGAAACTTTGAGGTGCAGGAAGCGAATCTGGAAGCGCTCAGCCTTTACGGCTGCAACAACCGGGAACGCTTGATCGGCCGGACGCTGCGGGTCGCCGCGGAAACCGAACCGGCGCCCGCTTCGATCGCCCAGCCCAAGCCTCGGACAGAACCGCAGGACGAGCGACCGGGAATCACGCCGGACTGCTTCCGAACAGATACCCTCGATCCCATTGAGGGCGTCGAACTTCCGGCACGACAGCCGAAATATCTGCGCAAATCCGTTCAGCGGACCTTAATCGGCGGCCGGGAATACTATGTCCTCAGCATGCTGGACATCACCGGTCCGCAAGAAACCGCAGAGCAACTCGGGCAGCGCAACGGCGAACTGGAGCAATTGACGGTCTCGCTGAAACAGCAGCAGCAGCAGCTCTTGCATCAGGAAAAAATGGCGTCCATCGGCCAACTGGCCGCCGGCGTTGCGCACGAAATCAACAACCCGATCGGCTTCGTCACCAGCAACCTGCACACGCTGCAGGAATATTTGGCGGTCTTCCACCGGCTCTTCAGCGTCTGTGACGGCCTGCTGGAAGCCGGAGACGATCTGGGGCGCATCCACGAACTGACCCGCCAACTGGCCGCGATCGCCAGCGACGAAGATGTCCGTTTCATTCTCGACGACGCCGGAATTCTGGCCTCGGAGTCGATCGAAGGCATGAACCGCGTGCGCGATATCGTAAAGAACCTCAAGAGTTTCGCCCGCATCGATGCCGACGACAGCACCGAAGTCGACCTCAACGAGCAACTGCGTCTGACCCTGAAGATGACCAACAACGAACTGAAGTACAAGTGCGCGGTGATTGAGGACTATGGCGAACTGCCGCGCGTCCCCGGCAACGCCGGAGAACTCAATCAGGTCTTCATGAATCTGATTGTCAATGCCGCCGCCGCCATTGCCGAGAAAGGCACCATCACCGTCCGCAGCCGGGTCGAACCAGACGGACGCATTTCGGTCAGCATCAGCGACACCGGCTGCGGCATCGCGCCGGAAAACCTGAGCCGGATCTTTGACCCCTTCTTCACCACGAAGGAGGTCGGCAAGGGAACCGGACTGGGGCTGTACATCTCGCACGGCATCATCGAAAAACACGGCGGCGACATCGTCGTCCGCAGCGAACCCGGCAAGGGCTCCATATTTACCGTATATCTCCCGCAGGAGGGCAGCCATGTCTGACGCCCCTTCTCCGCCGGAATCCGGCGCCCCGGCGCAACAACCGACCATCCTCATCGTCGACGACGAGGAAGGGGTACTCAATGCCCTGCGCCGCCTGCTGCGCCGGGAGAATTACCGGATTTTCTGCGCCGGCGACGCCGGGACGGGATTAAGTATTCTGGAACAGAACACCGTCGATCTGGTGATCTCCGATCAGCGCATGCCGCAGATGGAGGGAACGGTCTTTCTCCAGAAGATCAAGGAGCGCTGGCCGGACACCCTGCGAGTGATCCTTTCGGGATATGCCGAGCCGTCTTTGATCGTGGAATCGATCAACAAGGGGGAGGTGTACCGGTTTTTCCCGAAGCCCTGGGACGACGAAGAGCTGAAGACAGGCATCCGCCAGTGCGTGGCGCATCATGAATTGCAGGCAGAAAACCGGCGTCTGCTGCTGCAGGTGCGACAGCAGAACGAAGACCTGCGCCGCATGAACTATGGACTTGAAGACATGGTGCAGGCTCGAACGCTGAGCCTGCTGCTGGCGCAGGAGATCGTGGAAATCGTACCGAGCTGCATCTTCGGCGTCAGCCCCGAGGGCGAGGTGCTCTTGTGCAACGCTGCGGCGCAACGGGCCATTCACGAGTGGCAGGGCGTAACCGTCATGCCGGGCGCGCCAGCGGAGGAAATTCTGCCGCCGCAGGTATTCGCCGTCTTTCAGCAGGTCTTGACCGACCAGACCCCGCACGAATGCGAGCCGTTGCTCATTCATAATCGGCCATACCACGTTTTTTGCACACCGTTGGGAAATGCTGGTCAACGCGGGCTGCTGCTGGTGCTGCGCGACTCGCAATGCGTCCCCCGAACGGTTTCGAATTAGCATTCCGTTACCTTGCCGGCAGAGCGAACGCGCAAGCGACAACCGCCGGCGAAGAAGGAAGTGCAGCATGGCGGAAATTCACGAAGCGGTGATCCGAAAGATCCGGCAATTGCCGCCGCTGCCTCTGGCGGCGCAAAAGTTGCTGCAAATGGTCGAAGACGAGCGTTCCTCGGCGAGCGATCTGACGCGCGCTCTGAAGACGGATCCGGCGCTGGCAGCCAAGGTGCTGCACCTCTCGAATTCGGCTTTTTATGGTTTCAGCGGCAAAATCACCACACTGTCGCGGGCGGTGGTAATCCTTGGTTTTTCCGCCGTAAAAAATATGGCCATCGGCTTCGCCACCTGCGATGCGCTGCGCACTCTGGAAGGGCCGGTCGACTGGGACAGCTACTGGCTGCATTGCGTCACCACGGCCTCCTGCGGGCAGGCAGTCGCAGAAAAAATCTGCTATCCGGTTCCCGAGGAGGCGTTCATCGCCTGTCTGCTGCACGACGTGGGATACGCGGTTATCTCCGCCGCCCAGCCGAAAAAGGCGTTCGCCCCTTCGCCGGACATTCTGGGCGATATTGAACGCGAAAGCGCCGAATTCGGCATTTCTCACGCCGAAGCGGGGCAATTGGTGATGGAACACTGGAAAATCCCGCAGACGCTCTGCCGGACGATCCGTTACCACCACAATATGCACGCGCTGGACGCGGTCGGGGCGGAAACGTTGTTGCAACTGGTCATCTTCTCCGACCTGTACGCATACTTGAGCGGCTGCAGTTATCTTGACCAGCTCCCCCCCTACCGCTATGAGGTGCTGTTGCAGCGGCTGGGAGTACTGACCGATGATTTCGCAGCGCTCTTCCGCAATATTGACGGGCGCATCGCCGCCACCCGGAATTTTTTCGGATTGCCCCAACTGCACCCCAACAACCAAGGGCGGCAGATTATACTCATCAGCGCCGACCGTTCGCGGGCGCACTGGCTCGAGACCGTGATTTCGGGATGGGGGTTCGAGCTGCTCCATGAAAGCCTGCTCTCGGGTCTGGTCGCACAGCCGGAGGCGGCGAACCTGCGAGTACTGCTCGACTGCGGCAGCTTGCAGCGCGCGCCAATGGAGCAACTGGCGACAAGCCTGCGCCAGCGCGGCATCCGGATCTGCCGGATTGCCCCGGAAGGAATGCTGCCGGTCGCAGCGGAAGCGACCTGTCCGCAACTGCCGCATACCTTCACCAGACCGGAGCTGGAACATCAGTTTTGACCGGACGACACGCGAGGGGAAACCGATCCGTCCATGATCTACCTACTCAAGCAGGAGCAAGAAATGCCAGAAGATCAACAGGAACCGACGCCTGACGAGAGCGAAGCCACCCGGGTTTCCTTTCACACGGTGCTGATGGTCGATGATGAATCGTGCGTCCTGAACTCCCTGGTGCGGGAACTGCGCAAGGAACCGTACCACCTCATCACCGCCGGGAGCGCCCGGGAGGGATTGGAGCTGTTGCGCGAACGGAAGGTCAGCGTCATCCTCTCCGACATGCGCATGCCGCAGATGAGCGGGGTAGAATTCCTGACTGCGGCCACGGAGGTCAGTCCGGATTCGGTGAAGATGATTCTCTCAGGGTATTCCGATGCCGATTTGGTAATGTCCGCCATCAACAGCGGCATCATCTGGCGCTATCTGACCAAGCCCTGGCAGACCGACGACCTCAAGGTCGCCCTGCGCAACGCCGCCGAGCTGTACGCAGCCAATGACGAACGTCGCCAACTCCTGCTGCAACTGCGGATGAAAAATGAAGAACTTGCCGACTGGAGCCGGCGGCTGGAAGATACCGTCCGCGAACAGACCCGCGAATTGTACAATCAGGGCGTACTGCTGCGCATGATTCTCGACGGTTGCGGCTTCGAGGCGCTCCTGCCGGCACTGTGCAGCAACATCCAGGCGCTGTTCCACAGCGATCAGATCTACCTCTGCCTCGACTCCGGCAACCGCTGGCTGCAAGCCAACGGCGATGCCCCGACCGCCCTGCCGCTGGAGCACGGACAACTGGCAACCGGCATCGCCGCCGTTTGCGCCGAGCGCCGCTGCTCGCAGCAGGCCGGCGCCGTATTCTGCCCGCTCTACGACGAGGAGGAAACCTATGGCGTCATTCTCATCTGCGGCACAACGGCAAACCTGGAACCGCTGGAAACCTATCTGGAGGGATATGCGGCCATCGTTTCGATTGCCCTGCGGCAGCAGAAACTCGGACGCGACTCGGGCGCCATCATTCGCAACATCGACGCGCTGCTGGGGGAGTTGAAATAATGACCGGCGTCACCATATCGGCCCGCAGCGACGGCAGTCAGGCCGTCATTGAGATCCTGTACCCGCAGAATCTCACCGGGTATCCCATTTGCATGGATGACGTTCTGGCGGCGCTCTCGATGCATGGGGTGGTCAACGGCATTCTCAGCTTTGAAATCGAGGAAGCCATCCGCGCCGTACTGGAATCCGGCCAACCGAGAAGCGGCATCGTTGCCGCGCGCGCACTGACGGAGAAGGAACTCTTCTATTACAACGCCGGCGAAAAAATCCCCCCCCGTCTGCTTTCAGAAAAAACCGCCGTCGCCCGCGAGGTTTATCGCGTACTGACCGGAGAATGCCCGGACTTCCCCGGCGGATATGTTGTTTTTGTCGAAGCCGGCGAGCGGGTGTTTCAGATCAACATGCAGGATTCGGAGGATATCTTCGGGCGGCCGATCCGGGACCTGCCGCTGCCGGTCAATCTTCACAAAGGCGAAAACCTCGCCGAGGCCTCCAGCGACAGCAGCATTGTCTACACGGCTGAAAAATCCGGGTATCTGGTGGTAGACAATGAGATGAACCTCTGCGTCTATGAACCGTTCCGCACCAGCGACGAAGGACTCCTGCAATCCTTTCTTTCCTTGCCGGTCCGCCGGGAAAAGCTCCGCGCCCTGCTGGCAATGCTGCAAGAGACCTACGAGCGCAAACAGGCACTCGGGCTGGTGCTTATTGAGCAGAAGCAGGTGTTGCAGCAGGTGCTGGATCTGCAAGAAAAACAGCGGTTTGGCATGATCGCGTATTGCATGGGAATCGCTCCGGTGAAGGGCGAACCCGGGCACCTCCACTATTTCATCGAACTCCACAAAAAACCAGTCGCGGGCGCTGACGGCAAGATCGACCTGCACGAATTCTCTCCTTTCTGCGTGGTGCATGAGGGGGAGAAGATTGCGGAATACCACCACGCGAAGGGCGGAGCGCCGGGGAAAGACGTGTTCGGTGCAGAAATCCCGTGCTTGCTGGGAGAAGATCTTGAAATCGGTTTCGGCGCAAATCTCAAGATCACCTGCGTCGAAGACACCGATTTCATCACCGCCGCGACGTCCGGAATCCTCAAGGCATCGGAGAAATTTATTGAAGTTTCCGAGTCACTGGTCATCTCCGGCGACTTCGGCCCCGATACCGGCAACCTGCAGTTCGACAAAAACGTCATTATTACGGGCGACATGAAGGGCGGTTTTCAGCTTGAAACGGGGGGCGACATCACTATCCGCGGCAGCATCGAAGCCGGCGCGCGCATACTCTGCGGCGGCAGCCTGACTGTCTTCAAGGGCGTATTCGGACGCGAAAGCCAGATCGTCGTCAAGGGCCGGGCCGATATCGGTTACATTCACGAAGCACGGCTGCAAGCCGGCGGCGACCTGAACGTCTACAAGTACATCAGCGATTCGATCGTCAAATGCCGGGGCAACTTGCGAGTGGTGGGGCAGGGAGTCAAGGGCATGGAACGCGGAGCCGTAATGGGCGGCGAAGTATATTGTCTGGGCAGCGCGGTGATCCACTCCGTCGGCACGAAAATCACGCCCACTAAACTTGGCTGCGGCTTCGACCCGGACCTGTACCGGCAGCTCCGTCAATGCCGCGCCGCAGTCAGCGCACTGGATACGAAGGTCATTGAATTGCAACGCGCCACCGGCATAGGATTGCGCGCACCGCAACTGGCCGCGATTATCAAGCGCATGACTCCGGAACAAAAAGCTGCACTCGCCCTGAAGCTGGCCGAAATCAAGGAACTGCTGACCCGGCGACAGGCGCTGGAGCAAAAACGCGGGGAGCTGGAGCGGCTGACCTTTGCGCAGGATATGGACAACATAGCCATAACCATCGAGCGCCAGCTTGTGCCGAAGGTCATTTTCGTACTCGGGGAAGCGGTACACATTGAATCGAATTATCTCAGTAATTTTGCCATCCGAAAAGGGCGGCACGGTGTTTATATCAACTCCCTCGCCAAGTCCGCGCGCGACGAAAAAATGGTGTAATTCCCTGCAAACTGCCCGGCAGCCCGCTCACGCTCTGCCGGTTGAACCATGAGTGCTTTCTTCTGATTTTTGATTCCGGCCACAGCCGGTAGCCCTCACCCCCTGCGTTTCCCCCGCATATGCCATTTTCCGGCGCTGGGGTCATGCTGCGCTCAAGCCGCTGCGGCATCTGGAAACACCTTCAAATTGCGATGTTTATTTTTTCGGAAAATATTGAAAGGACTTCCGATAATACGGAAATTGCCAGTGTTATCGGACCTCTCGCGGAACAAACGGAACTCGATTTCCGGTACCGCGCGATCCGGGGGCATGATTTGTCTGACGCAGGTCGCGTTTGATTATTTTTTCGAAAGGAGTGGGGATGTACCGTTATTTTCTGGAGGCGGCGTCCGAAATGCTGGGCGGACAGTATGCCGGGGTTCTGTTGCTAACGCTGGGCGGATTGGCAGCTTTGACGCTGATCGTGCTCTTCCTTCCGCCGCTGCGAACACGTCTGGACGGGCTTGGAACATCGGGGCGCATCCCCGCGCAGATTTTGTTTTTCGCCTTTCATTCCCTGCAGGTTTTGTTGGCACTGACGGGACTTTTTCTGATCTGTGCCCTGCTCCATGTCCAATCCGGCCTGCTCAGCGAGCGGCAAGGACAGGTTACGCAGCGCAACTATGATGCAGTGCGCACAAAATGGGGCATTCCACAAGAGCTGCATATGCTGCACGCCGCCCTCAGCGTCACCGAAAAGGTCACGAAGGAAACCTTTGCCGCCGGCGGCGACCGGGAGTTGATCGTTCCGGCCGAGGAGCTGTTGCAGGAACAGCAGGACGAAAAAATCCTCTCCGATGAGTCCTTTCCGGTCAAGCGAGACAAGGATAACAAGGTGATCGACCCGTTGGAGGTCGCACGACGGGAGGTAACCCTCCGGCAGCGTACCCTGCCGGGACGGGCGGTGGTCTCGTCTGCGGCAGAATTTGACATCAAGTACAACCCCCGCTACCTCGGCGGCGCCGGATATCCCGGATACGAATATCAGGCGTTGCTGCAATACGAAGTGGTCAATTCGACCGATGCGCCGGCCCTGGGAGCCTTCTCTTTCGGCCTGCCGGGATCGGGATACGGCGTCTACGACAATCTGCACATCAAGGTAGACGGCGAATCGCAAAAAGGGCTGACCTTTGAAGAAGGAAGCCTGCAATGGCGGCGGGTGCTGCCGGCGCACGCGCGGTTGGCGGTGGAGATTTCGTACAATTCGCGCGGCCTGCAGTTCCTGCGCTACACGCCGGGCAACTTTCTCGAACGCTGTCAGGCGGTAATGCGGATCTCCGGTTTCGATGCTTCCCGACTGGATTTCCCCATCGGCGCGATGAGCCCCAACACCGACCTCAAGACCCTGCGCGGCGACCGTTTCGCCCTCAACTGGGATCTCGCCAACGCCGTCACCAATTACAGCATCGGCATCGTGGTACCCTCCCCCGTGCAACCGGGATTTGCCGCAAGCGTGATTCTGAAGCAAGCCCCGCTGGGGATCGTATTGCTGCTTCTGGCGCTGCTCATCAGCCGCAAGCTGCTCGGATACGGATTCTGCAGGCTTAGTCTTGCTTTTTCGCTGATCCTACTTTATTTCGGTTACGCGCTGTTTGCCTACCTCAGTGATGGCGCGGAGAGCTTTTATACCGCCTACTGCTGGTCGATTCTGCCGCCCGCGCTCTTCGGTGCCGGGTTCTGGGCGCTCCGCGACTGGCGGACATATACCGGCTGGCAATCGGCCGGGTTGTACCTGCTGCTGGCGGGCGGTTATCCGTTGGCGGTCTATCAGCAAGACACCGCCGGGATTTTGCTGAACTTCACCTATCTGGCGCTGACGTTGTACCTGATGGGGCTATATCTGGCTGGTCGCTGGAAGCGGCTCACGAAATAGTCGCCGGCATCCGTAACGGCAAGCGGGCGGTGGTCGCTTTGACCACCGCCCGCATTTTATCGCCTGCCTGCAACCACAAGAGGAAAGGGTGCTCCCCAGTCAGAGGCCGGGACTCTGAAAACGCCCCGACAGATTATTTTGTTAGCGTCTGAAAATCAAAAGACCTTCGTTCGATTTCACGCCATCGTGGGTGGGAATATCCGCCTGCGGTCCACCGCATTCAAGCCATGGCGCTCATACATGCCCCAAGGTCCGCCGGTGTTTTCCCACCACACGGATCAGTCGCCAGAATAGGGCTTCTTCATCGGCGGACGAACTGGTCCGCCGGGGAGGTCCTGCATCCCGGCCCGCGCCAAGGCCCGGATCTTCTCGACCTCCTCGGGGGTTTCGTTGATCATCATCGACACGCGGGTGTTGCCGTTATAACGCGACACGCGCAGAATCAACTCCTCCTCCCCCTTCTTCCACACAAGCAAGCTCTCGTATTCGCTGGGGTAATCCTTTTTCACCAACTTCCAGCCATTGAGCGGCATCTCATGCAGATACCATTCGCTGGTGTTGAAGGTATTCCATATCCCATCGTAAATCAACGTTCCAAAGCGCATTGCACTCCCCTGAAAGGAGTCAATGGAATTACTGCGCAGAACAAAAACTTCAGGAGCGGGCAGGTCGGTGAACTGAATTTTCTGACGCACCTTGACCTCGCCCGGCGCGGTCGCACCGGCCACATCGGACGCCTGTTCATCGGAAATATACGGCTGACACGCCAGCCCCAGCCCGCCAGTAAGTGCCAGTAATGCCGCTGCTTTCAGATACATGTTCATCTGCCTGTCTCCTGATCTCCTGCCGGCCGTTTGACGCCGGGTGGTCGAATCCACTGTTACCCGCCCGGCATACGCCGCAAGCGGCCCCGCTCACCGGGGAAATCATTACCTTATCGACCAGCCGCAATGCATTTCTGCAGACTGTTCCCGGGAATCACCGGCGAAACGTCCGGGTTTCCGAAAAAAATTGGCCTGCCTGCCTAACCGAAGAAACCCGCGCGCCGGCAATGGGCCTCCCGCAAGAACAGAAAGATCCGGACTACAAAAAAAACACCGCCGTATCAGGGCGGTGTTCAGTCAACAACCCCACCGAACCTTCGCAGGATGGAGCTGCCAAAGGAGGAGTGCTGTCAACCGTTCATTCCGGGACGGGCTATTCGCAGCCGCGGACGTTGGTCGCTTCCGGACCTTTCTTGCCTTCGGCCGGGTCGAAGCTCACCTTCTGGTTGTCGGAGAGGGTCTTATACCCCTCCTGCACAATGTTGGAGTAGTGAACAAACAGATCCTGACCGCCGTCATCGGGAATAATGAAACCAAACCCCTTCTGATTGCTGAACCACTTTACGGTACCCGTAGCCAAAGCCTTCTCCTTTCAACACTGCCGCTCCCGTATCCTCTTCCCCGGACAACACGCCGACACGGGAGCCCCCCGGCGCGTCCGCTCCATCCTCGCATTTCATCACTCTGGTCTACAGCTCCGCCTGCAGCGGAAATCCGCCGCCGGCAAACTGCGCCGTCTTGTAGTTGTCCGAATCACTGCACCGCCTTCCAGTAGACATTCCGACCCGGTGTTCGTCAACATAATTTTACAGCAATTTTCAGGATTTTGTGTTCACCGGCTGCCGCAGTCGGGAGACTTCCCGCCCGGAAGGGCGTTCAGAGGCATCAGAACCAGAGGAGGGCGAGTACGAAAATTGCAGCTCCGAGAAAGAGGAGGCGCAGCAGTTGCGCGGATATTGCCATCACGGTTCCCGCCCGCAGCCCCAGTACAGCGGCATAGGTCGGCAGGGCATGCTTGAGCGTGCGCACCGGCGCGGTGATCAGCGAACCGAAAAGCAGAATCACGACGGCCAGATGGGTCGTCAGACTGCCGCCGTCCACAAAGCTGCCGGCAATAATCGCTCCGTTGTACAGACTGACCGCCTGAGCGGCAACAATCGCCGGGGTCTGAGGAGGCAACCAACTGAGGTTACAGCGATCCAACCAACCTTGCAGCGTCTCAAAAAGCCCCCAATACTCAAGGCCGGACATCACCAGGAAGGTCGGAATCACAAACCAGAGCAGCCGAACCAGCGTCCGCCGCGACCGCCGCCAGACCGTTTGCCAGAATCCCTCCCGAGGCAATAAACGCCGCGCTCCGGAGTCGGCAGCTTCGTCACTTCGAGGATCTCCCGGCGCGGCTCCCGAACAACCCGTTATAAGGTTTCCAGACGTGTCGCCCAGTCTTGCCCCGCATAGTTCCGGCGCGGATGAAAGAGGCTGAAGAGGGAGATCCAAACCGCCCCCCGTTTGAGGGCGCCCCGGTTTGCAGCGGGAACGAAGCAGGAGGCTTGATACCAGCAAGATAACGAGCAGTTCCGCCAGAATCGCGGCGAATCGCACGCCAAAGAAGACCATCGCCGCCTCAAGCCCGAACGCCGCACCCAGCGGAACAATAAAGGTCGGCAGGTGGACAAAGAGTGAAAGGCAGGAGACAACCAGCACGCTGGTGTAAAGCTGCCGGCGGTCAAGTTCCCCTGCGTCGCGGGCGGTGACAAGCATAGAGTTTGCCACCGCGCCAGACTGAAACGCCATGATAAACGGCGCGCCGACGACCTTCGGCAATGCACCTAATTTCTGGAATGGCCACGTGATGACCGCGAGATAACGCACCAACCCCGCCACCTCGATAATCTGCCCCAACAGAACACCAAAGCAGATGAACGCCGCCAGCTCCAGAAAAATGACCGCTTTGCGCCACCAGAACGGCAAGCCCATCTTCCAGCGATCATACACGCCGTGCCGCGCGCTCTCCGCCTGGTGCCGCAGCAACTCCGCCTCGGTTTTGCCCGGCACATGCGCCGGCGCGGCATCCGCACTGGCCGATCCACCCGAAGTTTCCTGCCGATGCTTGTGCTTACGCGGCTTCGCATCCGTCCCCGCCGGGGCTGCCGCTGCATCCGGCTTGCCGGCCGTTGTCTGCGCCGGCGGAGCGCCTGCCTCCTCTCCGGCTGCCGGGATGAAGGCGGACAGAAGCAGCATCACGACTGCAATCGCGCACAGACGGCGGGAAGATAAAAAGAAAATCATTCCTTGCCGCTTTCCAGAATGATGAGCGCCTGCGCCAGATGATCCCAGAAAACGGACAAAACGGCATCGTTATAACCAAGCGGGCGGGCGATGGTGACGACCTTCGCCCCAAGACGATTCTTCCACGAATCCGCTTCGTCGCCGCTGACATCGTTGAGGATGTGGTCACCCGCGACAATCATCAGGGGGACAAAATGCACCTGACCCTCCGCCCGGTCGACCGCCGGCTTGACCTGTGTCTCAAGCATCTTGGAGCCGGGTTGTCCCTCAACGGTGCAGAGCAAGGCGTTTGCCGCTTCGGCGCGCACTGCTTTGTCAAACGCAACCATCATCGCATTGTACTCCGGATGCTTGTCGTTTCCGTGTCCGCAAAACACCGTCGGATTCTGCGGCTGAATTTCCGCTTTGAGTGCCTGAACGACCTTGGCGAGATCGGTTTCATCCGCCAGCAGCGGCCTGCCAAAGGCAACCTTCAGCCCCAGCGGATCGACTTTGGCAAGTTCCGCGTCCTTCTGCCCAGGAGAGACATGCAGCGATTGCAAAACAACCGCCGTATGCCCGCGCTTTTTCATCTCCGCCAGCGCCTCTTCCAGCGTCAAGACGCCGTGATCGCGCTTCTCTTCGCGCAAGGTGCTAACAATCGAACGGGCAGTGAAACCATAAAGGATATCATAACCGGCAAACCGCTGCTGTGCCTTCTGCCAGATATGGTCAAAGACCTTCTGCGCTTCCGGAACCGATGTTCCGAACGCGACAAGGATGATGCCCGGCTGCGCGGCATTCCCCGCCTCCGCAACCGCCTCTCCCGGCAGACCCGCAGACCCGCCAAACAGCCCCAACGTCGCCAGCAACGCCATCCCCCAATGCCATCCTTTTTTCATACCAGATCCCTTTCGAACGGTTTCCCACCCGCGAACGCACCGCGCGTAATTGCGCAAGCGCAAATGACAGGATGGAAAACAAAAAACCTCCGGAAACGAATTTTCCCGGAGGCGCGAAAAGGCTTCGTCACCGCCCTGCCATTCTGGCTGGCGGTGCTAATGAAAGCCCCTTCCCTCCGAAGGACGGCGCGGCAATGCGCCGTACAATTGCGTATCCTGGCTTCCGGATCGTCCTACTCACCGCGCCTTCCCATTCTTTCCGCGCCATCACGGGCGGCAGAAGAACAGTGGCAACATTCTGCGGCTTTCGTCCCCGGTTACAGTAGCGGGGGCTGCTCTGGATTTGCACCAGATTCCGGCCCTCCTTGCGGATAATAAACCAACCTCCCGCAAACAAAGGCCAGCCAAATGAGCGGCATACGGATAAACGTATCCGGTCGGAGCGAATAGTCAAGGCTTTTTCATTGCACTGTCCGCAAAATTGAGGAAAATCAAACCCTGACGCACCCGGCAACCGGTAACGCGCCGACTCCGAATTCGAACCAAAAAGGAACACCATGTCCGAGCACAAACCTACAGCAGAAACATCCCCCTCCGCCGTTCAGGCCCCCGCTGCAACCACCGATATTTACGCCGGCCTGACCCCGGATGAAATTCGCCGCGATTATCCGTACCGCTACTGGGGCGCGCGGGTAATGTCCGACGGCACGACGGTTTTCCGCGTCTTTGCTCCGGCGGCAACCGGAGTCGATCTGCTCTGTGAGCATTTGCACTGGCAGCCGCAACCGATGCTCCGCTTGCAGGACGGCACCTGGGAAACCACCGTGAAAGCCGATCTGCGCTGGCAGGAGTACAAATACCTGATCCGCAACCACAGCGGCTATCTTCCGCAAGCCTACGAGATGGCGCGCATCGACCCCTTCTCGCCCCGGCTGGCGCTGCACCACGACGGCCAGAGCCGCACCTACAACAGCATCGTTCCCACGCCGGACTCCTACCCCTGGACACACAAACACGCCGGGCACAACAGCGCGCCGATGTCGATTTACGAGATGCACCTCTCGACCTTCTTCGACGCCAATTACCGCGAGATCGCAGAGAAGATCGCCGGACATGTGGGATATCTCGGCTTCACGCACGTCCAGATCATGCCCCCCTTCCAGACCCCGATCCATGAATCATGGGGCTACCTCACCGGCTGTCCCTATGCCGTCAGCGAACGTTACGGCACACTGGAAGACTTCAAATGGATGGTGAACTATCTGCATGAGAACGGCCTCGGCGTGATCGTCGACGTCCCGCTGGGCTTCGGCATCAAGGACTGGGACTGCGGCCTCGCCAGCTACGACGGCACCGACCTCTACCATCATCAGGGCCCGCTGGGCTGGAACAACCAGTGGCAGACGCGCATTTATAACAAATCCATACCCTACGTCCGCGACTACCTCTGCGGCGTGCTGACCTACCTGTACCACGAACTCGGCATTGACGGCGTGCGCATTGACGCGGTGAGCGCTCAGATCTTTTATGACTATGACCGCGGGCAGTGGGACTGGCCCCGCAACGACCGCGACAAGGTGCCGCAGGAACTGTGGGATCTCTTCAACGGCATCGGCGGCGACATGAAGCTTGACAAGGGCTACTGGATCTCCGAAGCCGTCGACTTTGAGGGACTGCTGTTCTTGCGCGATCTGCATCTGCGGCTGCGCCACACCGCGCCTGCGCTCTTCACGATTGCGGAAGAATCGCGCCGCGTCTTTCCGCGTCTGGCCTGCCCGGTGGAGGACAACGGCCTCGGCTTCACCTACGCCCAGAACATGGGCGAGATGCACCGCGTCCGCAAATATCTGACCCTGCCGCCGAAGGAAAAGCGGATCGACGTAATCGAGAAACTGATGACCCGCGCCCACCCGGAGCGGTTTGTCAACGCCATGAACACCCACGACGAGTGCGCCAACGGCAAGACGCGGCTCATCACCGAGTTGAAGAACCACATCCAACTCATCGGGTTGGCCGCGCTCTGCTGGTTCCGGCCCGGCGCGCCGATGCTCTTCATGGGCGACGAATTCTGCGAAGAAGGGTGGTTCGATATCTGGCACGGCCTCGACTGGGGCAAGACCGGCCCCGGCGCGCAACTGCACCAGCAGCAGATGACCAGCAACATCCATGACCTGAACCACCTGTTGCGCACCGAGCCCGCGCTCGCGCGGCAGGAGAGCTACACCCTCGACCGCGCCGGTTCGAACAACGAGAGCCTGTATTTTTCGTTTGTGCGCTGGGGCAGCGATTGCCGCTTCGACCGGGGCGGCTATGAGGAGCACAAGGACGACATCATTTTCGTCCGCAACGAGTCGCCGTGTCAGGGTGGCCGGGCGGCGGAGGTCTGCGTGCCGCTGGCGAACGCGGAGTATCAGGTGATCTACAACTCGGTGGACGAGCGCTACATCGGCCGGCAAGGATACAACGAGCACGACCCCTACTGGACCATCGGCAGCGGGGGTCAGATGCTATTTCTGCATCTGCTGCCATACCAGAACCTCGCGCTGCGCTTGAAACGATGACGATTTCACACAAACGTTGTTTGCTTGGGAAGGCAAAGGGGAAAGCAAATGAACATGACCGCGAATGGAAACCGCAGTGGGGGAAAAAAATGGAACCAGTCCGCAAGAAGGAGCCTGTGCGTTTTTCTGGTCGTGCTACTATGGTTTGGTTTTTCGTGCAATGCCCGCGCGGAAATAGCGGTCGCAAGTTCGGTCGAATGGTTGACCTGCGACAGCGTGTTGGTGGTGCGCGGGGCCATTAAGGAGATTCGGTCTTCCGGTTCTTCATACATGGATGCCGCGCTGGAGTGTGTCATTTCCGTTGCGGAGTGTCTGAAAGGAACGCCGCCAGTCGGAGAGCTGACCTTCTTGTGCCGGGATGATTACGAGGGGGAAGCCTACGGCGTGCGCAGCCTTGCCAAATCGGGGCATGAAGCGCTGCTTTTTCTGAAGATGACGAATGAACGTGATTATCCGCAAACTCCGCAACTGCATAATCGTTTGACTCTCGCTTCCTCCGGCGTTCCGTTCTCGGCGTTTGATTTGCAGGAGCTATCCTCGCATCGTTATCTGTATAGCAAGGACATGACGATCCTTCGTGATCGTGAGCAACTGCTGGGAATCGTGCGCGAATGGGCTGGTTCCACCGTGCGGCAATCGTTGCGCAGGGAGGTTCCGTATGAGTCCGAGGTGTTCAAGAAGCTGTATGCCCGTAGCGCCTGCTATTTGACTGTTCCAGCGGAGGAGAAATACCGGCAAGAGTTTCTGCGACAGGCCGGTTCGCCGGAGCAGCACGAGCGCGCACATGCTGCGTATGAGCTTTCCAAATATCCCGGAGCGGATACCGAGGCGGTTCTCTATGCTCTTCTTGATGATGTATCGTTGAATATCTGGTATCAGGATGACACGATCGACCGTTATGAATATCAGGTCCGGTCGGCGGCCTTTCACAGCTTGCAGGCGCTGGGGAAACCAGTCAAAGAGTTGCCGTTAACCCGCGAAGCGACCTACGAAGAGAAACGGCAATCGCGGGAGAACTATTGGCGAAAGCGATTCCGCGAGCTTCTGGCGAAGGAGGGGGAGATTCTCTCCGTGCAGGACGGCCGGTCAATTATGTTGGAAGACAAACCCCGAATCCGGGTGGACGTCGGCTTTTCCGCTATCGGGGGGGATGTCTGCACCTTTGTTCTGATTCCCAAAGAATGGAAAAATGCGGATCACCCGGAGTGAGAATGCCTTGGCATCAATAACCCCGATTCGCAGGGGGCGCGGCTGTTTTTTGTGCAGGGGCTGCTGTCGTCTTCCCTGAAAGAGAAGGTCAAAGAACATTTCGGGCTTGTTCCCCTCCCTGCGGCGAACCGGTAAAGGAGATCCTTGCATGGAAAATTTTACTTGCATACGGCCGGAACATCTGAACCAGCACGGTTTTTTGTTCGGTGGGCAGATGCTGCGCTGGGTCGATGAGAATGCGTGGCTCGCCGTCAGCCGTGACTTTCCCGCCTGCAAGTTCGTGACTGTCGCCATCGACAACTGCGTCTTCCGCAAGTCCGCCCCCTGCGGCGCGATTTTGCGCTTCGAGATGAAACAACTTAAGCGCGGCCGCACTTCGGTCGCCTATGACGTCCGCGTCTTCTGCACCCCCGCCGGAACATCCACGGAAGACCTGATCTTCACCACGGTCGTCACCTTCGTTCGCGTCGACGAGGACGGAGCCAAGCTGCCACTACCGTGTTAATATTCTGTCAAAGACAAATTACGGGATACCTCCCGATCAAATGCTCGGGGCGGGACTGTCGAGACCGCGCGAAGCTCCCTCAGACGACGCAGGGCGGCCCAAGACGGGTCGCCCTGCGTTCGGTTTACAATAACGTCGGGTGATTGTTATTCCTTCGCGAGGACGGCTTCGTGCGCGGTCTTGCGCAGGAAGGCAGCAAAGTCCGCGTCCACGCCCTCGGGAACAAACGTGATCGTGTTGCTGTCCACTCCGGTCATCTTCTCGAAGTAGCAGAGGCCGGCCAGATACTCGCCCGCCTTGCCCGCATGATGGCCGTCCATCCCAAGGCTCTGCTTGCCCTCTTTGTCTTTCTTGATGCTGTAGCCGACATGCAGCGAGTGTTTCTGATCCGGCAACTTGCCCTCGGCAGCCGTTGCCTTGTCATACGCCGCATCGGGCTTGTAACCCCATTCCGGGCTGGTGTCTACCGCGAAAAATGCCGGTCCGGACGGGATCACCTCCAGACCTAATTCCTTCGCGAGCCCCATGTAGGCCGCATGGACCTGTTGATACATGTCCTTCTGGCTCTTCGGCTGCGCGACCTTGATCTTATCCCCCGCCTGTCCCTCCGCCGGCTTCTGTTCTGGTTTGTCCGTCACTTTAAATTGCGGATCGTCAACCCGGTACGCCCAGGTATGATGCACCAGAATCTTCGCCGCCGGGGCATTCTGCTTGATGTACTCAACCAATTTCCCTGCATACGGCTGGTAAGTGGCAGGATTGGAGCTTTGCATGCTGTATTGCTGAATGGTGATAAAGTCCCACTTACGGGCGGTCAACTTCTGTTTCAGGGTCTCGCCGGGCTCCTTGCCCCCCATCCCGGTGTATTTCCCCTTCGGATCATTGGGATCTTTTTCCGATGCCTCGATCAACTTCCAGTGCCGCTCCAGCGGACAACCGCCAAGATTTGCCCGGCCTACAGTTAGCGCGTATCCTGCGGACTTAGCAATCTGCGGCAGAAACTTGAGCGCGTTTTCGGCAAAACTGTTGCCAACGGTCAGTACACTCAGTTCTTTGCCCGGCACCGCTTCGGTCTTCGCCCCCGCCTTGGACGCCTCTTCCGCCCCCGCTGCCCCGCCAAAAAGAACCGCCGCCATCACCAGCCACTTCATCCAACGCATTCCGATCTCCCCAAAAGTCCCCACCAAAAATTTCCCGGCCCGAAGCGTGACCAACCCCATCTGCCGAATTTTCCTTTCCTACTGCACTCTCATAAAAAAGCTTCACTCAACGTGATGCCAACGATGGCATTATACCTTCCGAGGGGCGCTTGCGCAAGTTTTGGTACACTTTTGTCCGCCGGAATCATCCGCACCGACCACTTCTTCGCTTCCTGCATCATTCTGTTGCGGTTCAGGGTTGATACACTTCGAGTTCATAGAGCGAGTAGCCATACTGCGTGGCGCGCGTCAGACCGTAGAGTCGCACGAAGCGCCCCGCTGTTCCCGCCGGTAGCGCGATCTGCTCCACGCGCCCGGCGCAATTGGGTTGCTCGAACACCTTGCGCCAGGCGCTGCCGTCATCGCTGACCTCGATGCAATAGCTGCGGGCGCGGGCATTCTCCCAACTCAAAACCAGCCGCTTGAGCGGCTTGACTGCCCCCAGATCCACCGCCAGCCATTGCGGATCGGAGGATGCACTTGCCCAGCGGGTCCTGGGATCGCGGTCGAAGGCTTTTTCTGCAACGTTATCCGCCTCCGCCGATGATGACGTCGCGGGACATCCGGCGGCGAGATTGACCCGGTCGGCGGACACGACCTCAACCTCCTGTCGCACACGCACCCCCGACAGTTCCGCCTGAATCACCCCTTTGCCAAAACCGGTTGCCGCCACGGCCTCCCCCTCCAGCTTGAGCGGTCCCTCGGCGGTGAGGACGGGCTTGGCCTCGATCCACGCGCCGAATTGGTCAAACGCGGTTGCCGCAACTGGCAGGCGCGTCCCGGTTCCAACGATCACCGCGCCGCCATGGTTCGCCGGGGTCAGTTCGAGCCTTCCGACCCGTCGAGCCTCCTCCACAACCGCCGCCGCCTTTGCTCGCAGACCATTGGCGACCGCTACAATCTCGACCTTCGGCTGGTCGAAGTTTGCCGCGTCTTGCGGGGTAAAAACGCCATCGGAAGAGATACTCCCCTTGCCGCGCACCTGCCAGCTCGCCTGCGCGGGCTGACGTTTGCCGGACGGGTCTTCAAGAAAAGCGGAGAAGCGTACAGTCTGCCGCTGGGTCAATTGCGCCAGCGGCGGTTCGATGACCAGCTTGCCGGAGATCGCACCCGCAGACTGACCGAAGACCTCGAAAGCAAAGAGGGAATAGCCCCAATTCGTGCCCCGCTTGAGCCCCTGCATCCGGACGTAACGCGCTTCGCCGGCAACGGTGCTCTCGTCGCGGCCGCCGTCTGCTCCGCGCACCTCGACCAACGTCTTCCAGCTCTTGCCGTCGAGAGAACCTTGCAAATCGTAATCCTTGCCATAGGCCGTCTCCCAGATCAGAATAATCTTCTCCAATTTGCAGGGGACGCCGAGATCAATCGTCAACCATTCTGCATCGGAGGCCTTACTCGACCAACGGGTGCCGGGGTTGCCATCCACCGTATTTGCCGCGCCGGAATCCCCACCCTGTTCGCTGGAAGCCGTTGCGGCGCAGCCTTCGCTGATTGCCGCTGCACCGCCTGCTGCCGCGAGGGGCGGTACCGGCTCCATGGCCGCCGCTCCAGCCATAACCGTCCCCTCGCGCATTACGCTCAGGCAACGCGGAGGGGCAGTGAAGGTTGCAACGGACTTGCCCTTTTCATAACAATGTACCTCGCGCGCGGTATCGGCGGCGTTGAATACGACCCAGCTCACCGGCTCGCCCGGACGCCCAAAGACCTGTGACGTCGCAACATCAGTCCACATATCGAAGCGTTGCGGCCCCATCTGCCGCAGCGCTTGCGTGCGCCAGTAGGTCGGCCCGGCCTCGGCTCCGGTGGTGCCGCCGGTTTTGTGGTCGGTCAGAAGGTGGAAGGTCTTCAGCGCCTGCTCGGGATCGAAGGTGGCAAGGTAGTTCAGCGTCACGTTACAGACGCCGGACTCTTTGCCCAGGTAGCCCTCCCAGCCCTGCCCGCCCTCATGCGTCCTCCACATCTGGGCGTAGTCGGACGCGGCGTAGGCCGGATCTTCCCCGAGATAGCAGAGCAACGGACTCATCGGCAGCCACTGGATGGCATGCATCCAGTACGGATTGCCCGAGAACCACGTCCAGAACCCGAGCCCTTCGGTATGAAGGTTGCTGACCATCGTGTGCGGCCAACCGGCGGGGTAGTTGCGCCGGCTGCGGTCAAAGTAGTATTCCGCGATGCCTCGCGCCTCGGTCGCCCAGCAGAACGCCGCCGCGTCCCGCATCTCGCGGTCTCCGAGCGCCTCACCCAACAGGAACATCGCGCCATATCCCTGCATTGCTTCGCTGGAGGACTCCTGCCCGTTGCCGTGCTCGGTGCCCATGCCGCCAGACCACGAATGTCCGCACCACGGATCAAGGTTGCGGAACCGGCAGAAAAGCTTGCTCTGCGGGTCCCACTCCGCATAGTCTTTCGTCATTAATCGCGCCATCGGCCCCCAATCGCGGGCAAACGCCGGGTCCTGCAACGCCAGCAACGCGGCCGCATACGCATGATAGCCGTAGCACATGTGGTGATCCTGCAACACATCCACTCCGGGGTTGGCGTTGTCGCGGCTGCGACACCCGACAAAAGAACCCCAGTTAGGATACCAAGCAAAAAAATGGTCGCCTTCGCCCGGCGTGAAGGTCAGCCAGTCACGAACCGCCTCTGCCGCCCGATCGCGGAAGACCCGCATCTCGGCGGTCATGCCCAATTGCCGCGCCAGCTCCATGTACCGCGCATGCAACAGAACCTGTTTACCGCCCCAGTAGGTTTCCGTGCCATATCCGGGGCGTTCCAGATGGTCGCGCACCAGCTTGCGCATCCATTCCGGACCAAACGCTTCCGCCCCGGCTTGCGCAATGGGTGCGGGATACTCCGGCAGCAACCCCGGAAAGGGGAAGGCAATCACAAACCGCTCTCCAACCGCGCAGCGCAACTCTCCGCGCGGGGTGGCGAAGCGTGCGCCATCCGCCGCAAAGCCGGGCTTCGCCGGCGCGTTGTAGTGATGCGGCAGCCAGCCCTGCAAAATCGCCCGGCCACCCTTGCCGCTAAGGTCTTGGGCCTCGACGGTCCAAACCGTTTCCACCGACGCTTTTGCCGGATCGTAATCCCAACTTACCACAGTCTTGCGGGGAACCACCGGGGCATAGGGCGCAAACCGGTCAAGATCGTCTTTGGCCGGCAAAACAGCAAGGGATAGAAACTGTCCGCCCGCCGGAAGGGCGACACCAAGCGCATCCCCGACGGGAGAAAATTTGGTCCCTACCGGCCCATAGACCCCATAACAGTCCTTCCCGATTTGCATGCCGATCCGGTCAGCCGGCCCCGTTGCGCCGGCACCAAAGAAAGTCACTCCGCCGGAAGCCGTGATCTTCGGCGCGAGGCGGTCGAATTCAAAATAAGTGAAGGGGACGCCGTGCGCAGTCGTGAAGGTCAGCGACCGCCCCTGCGCGTCGGGCATCCGAACCCGCACCAACCAGTCGCTCCAATCGGCCGCCTCTGCACAGAGCGGCGCGAAACCCTCGGCGGAAACGGTCAACCGGCTGGCGGAGACCATCTGCGCGGTCTTGCCGTCTTTGGCGATGTCCCATGTTTTGGGAAAGTTCACCTCTACTCCGGCCGGCACGGCCTTGATCATCGCCGGATACGCCCATAACTCCCCCGACCAGCGCTGACTGACCACACTCGTCCACCAATCGGTCGACGGCACCGGACCCTTGCGCTCCGGGCTGACGTACAGGCGCATACGCGAATAAACCTGGCTATCGTCGCCCCATCCCGCCTTTCCCTGCAGCCACGGCCGCTTGTTCTGGTCGCGGGGCGGGCGCGAAGCGTAGGAACCGGCCCCGACCCTGACCACCTCGGGCACGCCGTCCTCCGGCAACATTGCATCGGCAGCAAAGGTTCCGGAACAGCCAATCACCGCAATTACCCAGCCCCACACTCGATTCATCGCAACCTCCTCAGGAGGAATGGTCAGTCCGCGAAGAAGGGCGGCAGCACCAGCCGCCGCCCTCTGGAATATCCCTTTTCCGCCGTACCCGCCTCGAAATCAGTCAGACCCAGCCACCGCACGGGGATTCACCGGAACGGAAACACATTGTTCTTCAGGAACGTATAGAGCGCATAGGATTTCGCGCTGCCGTCCACATGCGCCACATTTCCGGCAACCGCCCCGTTGTGACGGTAGACGATCGAATTCGGTTGTCCCGACACCATCGCATCCACCCCTGACGGAACCGGGGAGTTCCAGTCGGCATCATTCAGGCAACTCCAGGGCAGATAAGGCGTACCGCTCGGTTCAATTCGATACCAGCAGCCATAATCGTTGCCGTACAACGGCGCGTCCACCAAGACCGCCACCTGCGACGGGCGCCTCACTTTCCCGGCCCGAAGCGGCGCGCCATCGGCGGAATTTGTCATCACCATATTGTTGCAGGCATAATTTCTATGGAACGGGTATGCCCGGTTGGCATCGCAGATCGTGTTATCAACCCCCGGACAGTCATAATAGGCGGAACTCCAGCGCCCCCACAACTCCCGACCGTCAAGCCCGTAAATCCGCAGGACATACGACCACTCGCTGGCAGAGGGATTGATGGAGTACGGCAGACAGTCCTGATTATCCCCGGCATAGGATTGGACGGCGCAGGAAAGTTGCTTGAGGTTGGAGAGGCACTTCAGGGACCGTGAGGCATCCAGAGCCTTCTGCATCTGCGGCATCAGCAGGCTTGCGAGAATCGCGATGATCGTAATCACCACCAGCATCTCCACCAGCGTGAACCGGCGCTGCCCGCACCTAGTGCTTCGCTGCCCGAAACCGATCATTTCCGTACCCTCCAGCCCATGGCTGCCTGTACCTGTATTTTATCCGATGCCTTGCCCGCCCGCCCCTTTTTTTATCCCGCGGTTCCGGCATTATTCGTAAACAATTTCATCCAGGAAAAAGGTTATGGGCGCGCCCTGCCCCCCGACGACCCACATAAATCCCGTCTTGATGCAGGTCAGATCCTTGCCCGCCAGATCCACCTGATACTGCTTCCACTCGGCGGTCAGCACAAATTCTCCAACAACGATCTTGCCGGAATCCGGGAACTTCGCGTCCTTGCCGAGGATGCCCGCCTCAAATTTCACCTTCTCGCCGCCTTTGGCTCCGCGCGCCCAGAAGGAGAGCTTTTTCGCACCCGTCAGATCCCACCCGCCCGCCTGCTGCCCCCAGTCATTGGCCGGACTCTGCCAGACCACCCCACCCCAACCATCCGCCTTGTCAAACGTTACCTTCATGCACTCCGCTCCATCCTTCGGAGTCTCTGCGCACTTGTCGTCAATCTTGATTGCGCCGGTATCCCCCATATAACCCGACGGCACCCAGAGCGCCGGATCAGCCGCCTTCGTCCCATATACCACCGCCGGAAGAGCGGCCTTCTCCGCCGCCAGTCCCTCCGCCGCGCCGGCACCTGCGAATACCGCCATCACCAGAACCGCCAGCCCTCGCATTCCTTTTGTAGCCATGATACTCCTCCTCTGTGATGTTTTTATAACATACTACGAAAATACAACATGATCTTGTATTATGCAAATAAAAAATTCTGTGTGTTATTTTTATCCACAAGAAAAACCCCAAAACTCCTCTGCAGCGCCAGCCTCCTTTCCTCACACCTTACTAATTTACCGAATATTTGCTTATGTTTTATGCGGCGATCATGGAACTTTGGCTATGGGCCGTTTTTTAATAAAAGAAAATATCGACTTGCGTAGTGCGAAATATGTAGTACTTATATTTTGTTGTGGTATGTTATTTAACGGGAGGATACTTCATGACACCGATTCACCGCGTTTTATTTCTTATTCTGGCGCTTTTCGTTATGGCAGGTTCCGGGACCCTTTGGGCAGCCGACAGTTACAAGCTGGTCAAATCCGGAAGCGGCTGGCAACTCACCCAGAACGGTAAGCCTTACTACATTCAGGGCATGACCTTCGGCACCAAGATCGACGCCACCACCATTGATGCGAAATTCAAGGATCTCAAGGAATACGGCGTCAACGCGATCCGCAACTGGGGCACCGGCCCCGACACGCAACTCCTGCTTGATACCGCGCAGAAGTACAATATGAAGGTAATGCTCGGACTCTGGCTGCGGCACGGCCGGGCCGGGGCCGAAGGCGACGACACCTTCAATTGGATCAACGACGAAAAGGGGATGCAGGCGCAGTGGGACAGCCTCATCAAGGATGTCAAAAAATACAAGGATCATCCGGCTCTGATGATGTGGGGCGTCGGCAACGAAGTCATTCTGAACATCGCCACCGAGGAGGAGAAGGTCGCCTACGCAAAATTTCTGGGCAAGCTGACCACCGAAATCCGCAAGCTCGACCCTGACCACCTGATCGCCTCCGCCGGAGCCTGGACCCTGGAAGCGCCCTATTGGCAGAAGTATTGCCCGGCGATTGACATCTATGGCGTCAATACGTATGGCGCAGGCGCACAGGCGCTGCCGGAGGAGTTTCTTCGCCTCAATATTGACAAGCCTTACGTCCTGACCGAGTTCGGCCCGCGCGGCGAGTGGGACGCGGCCAAGGACAAGAACGGCCTCGCCAAAGAGCCGCAGGACGACGAGAAATACCAGAACATCCTCGACGGCTGGCACCAGTGGATCAAGCCCAAACCGCAGTGCCTCGGCGTCTTCATGTTCAACTACAACAACGAGAAGGCCAACCACGCCGCCATCTGGCTGACGGCCAAAATCGAAGACCGCAACCGGCCCTGCGCACTCGCCGTCTGCGAAGCCTTCACCGGTAAAAAGCCTACGAATCAACTGCCGAAGGTGACGCGCTTCGCTCTGCCACGGGAGATGGGGAAGGCCGGCGAATGGGTGCCGGTGCAGCTTGCCGTCACGGACCCCGAGAACGACGCGCTCAAGATCACCTTTCGCTACAACCAGCGTCTGCAGGGACAGAGCCGGCAGAAGCGCGACGGGGTACTTCCGCTCGAATCGCGGGGCGACCTTGCGAAGGGCTTTGAGGTGAAAATTCCGCAGGAAAACGGGCTCATCAAGATTTACGCCTTCATCGACGACGGCAAAAATCTCGCCATCCCCTATGCCTCATTCGTGGTCAGCGACAAGGACCCCAACGCACAGGAGAAGTGGGGCAAGGCGGCGACCTTTCCGTTTTATGTTTACAAAGATGAAGGGGCGCAGGAAAATCATTTCATCCCCTCAGGCATGATGGGGAACATGGGCAAGACCAAAATCGATTACGCCTGTACGAGCAATCCGCAGGCGGGTAAGAGCTGCATCGAAGTCACCTACAGTGACGGCGCGGGCTGGTTCGGACTGGCGTATCAGGACCCCGCCAACGACTGGGGCAAGGCATGGGGCGGCTTCGATCTGACCGGGGCGCAGAAGCTGGTCTTCTGGGCCAGAGGCGGCGAGGGCGGTGAAAAAATCAAGTTCGGCTTCGGTATGATCAGCCGGGAAAACCAGTGGTACGATACCGCTACGGGCGACACCGGCGATGTCACGCTGACCAAAGAGTGGAAGCAGTACGAAATTCCGCTCAAGGACTATGATCTGCGCCGCATCAAAACAGGCTTCTCTTATTTCTTCGGCGGCAGCGGCAAACCGAAGACCCTCTACATCGACGAAATCCGCTACGAAAAATAAGGCGGACGAAGGATAGGACCGGCAACCAGACTTCAAGCCTCCCTTCCTCATTATGATGTCATCTTTCTCCACCAACACTTAGGAATAAGGGGAGCGATCATGTCCGCTTCGGGCAGACGGTTCGGCATCAGCGCGACGGCAGCTCTTTTTCTGCTGCCGAACTTTGCGGGCTTTCTGATTTTCACCATGCTGCCGGTCATCCTGTCGCTGGTGATGGCCTTCTGCAACTGGTCACTGAAGCCGGCGGCGGAGCGGGGCTTTGTCGGAGCGCGCAATTTCGTCGATCTGCTCTGGGTCGATCCGGTCGCCGCGGCCGCCTCCGCGACGGGCTGGCCGTTGTTCGGCTACGTTGCGGCGTGCGTGCTGCTGCTGGCGGGGTTGCTCGGGCTGCTCTGGGCCTCGGTCAGCGGCTGGAGCGGCCGGCGAGTGGCGGCGCTGCCGCTGTGCGCGCTCGGGATGGTGCTGACGCTCTCACAGTGCCGGCCCGGGATCGATCTCTTCATCCTGATTGCGGGACTCACCGCAGCCATCGGCGGCGCGGCGGTTGCGTTGCTCTCGGAAGATTCGTGGCGGCCGGGCAAGGCATTGCTGCCGGTTTTGGCGCTGATTCTGGCCTGCATCGGTCTGCACGTCTTCGCCCCCGCGATGTGGTCGCACTACCAGCCCCGCGACCCGCGCTTCTGGCAATATCTCTACAACACGCTCTTTCTGATGCTCGGCATTCCGCCCTCGATTGCCGGGTCGCTGGGCCTGGCGCTGCTCCTGAACCACGACCTGCGCCTGCCGGCAGAGCGGATGCGCCGCCTCGCGGGAGCCGGACTCTGCATCTTCTGCGGTTTGGCGACCCTGGTGCTCTGCATCGTGCTCGACTGGGGGAATGCTGGCGTGGTGGGTATGGTACTCTGGTGTGCGCTGGCGCTGGGTTGCGCTACGGGGATGGTTGCCTTCCGCACGATTTATTATCTGCCGAGCTTTACCGCCGGCGTGGCGATCATGATTCTCTGGAAGGCGCTGTACAATCCTGAATCCGGCGCGATTAACGCCGTGCTGCAATTCTGTTACAACCTCTTCGGGCTTGATCTGCCGACGCCGGACTGGCTGGGCAGCATTCTCTGGGCCAAGCCCGCATTGATCTTCATGGGCATCTGGATCGCGGTCGGCGGGACGAACATGCTCCTCTATCTCTCGGCATTGAGCAACGTTCCGCAGCACCTGCTGGAGGCGGCGGAGATTGACGGCGCGGGCTGGTGGGCCAAATTCCGCCATGTCATCTGGCCGCAGGTGCTGCCAGCAACCTTCTTTATTTTGATTATGTCGGTGATTGGCGGTTTTCAGGGCGGTTTTGAGCAGGCGCGGGTGATGACCGGCGGCGGCCCGGCCGGCGAGACAACGACCCTCAGCTATTATATCTACAACAAGGCGTTTGAGGAGCTGGACCTCGGGTACGCGGCGGCGGTGTCGTGGGTGCTGTTTGCGATCATCTTCGTCGCCACCGCAATCAACTGGCGCTTCGGCAAAGAACTGGAGACTGAATAATGCCCACGCATCGCTTTCCGCTTCTGCGGCTGTCTCTGCTGGCGCTGCTGTCGTTACTGGTAGCGCTGCCGTTCATCTGGATGGCTTGCGCCTCCCTCAAGCCCCGGCAGGAGGTGGAACAGCTCAATCTGATTCCGCACCAGATGCACGCGCAGAATTACGCCATCGTCCTCGATCAGCTCCCCGACCCCAAGACACAGAATTTTCTGGGGCTGAAGTTCGGACGCTGGTATTTCAACAGCATCTTCACCGCCGCAACGATTTCGCTCTTGCAGGTGTTGACCAGCGCATTGGCGGCGTATGCCTTCGCACGGCTGCGCTGGAGGTGGCGGGACAAGGTATTCCTGCTCTATCTGGCGACGATGATGCTGCCGGGGGTGGTCACGATGATTCCGAATTTCCAGATTATGGTGAGCCTGGATTTTTTGAATACCTATCGCGGCCTGATTCTGCCCGCCGCTTTCAGCGCGTTCGGCACCTTCCTGCTGCGGCAGTTTATGCTCTCGATTCCCGCCGCGCTGGATGAAGCCGCCGAAATCGACGGCGCAAGCCACTGGCGGATCTTCTGGGACATCATCCTGCCGCTGGCGCGCCCCGGCTTGATTGCACTGGTCATCATCACCTTCCTCGGCTCGTATCAGAGCTTCTTCTGGCCGCTGATTATGCTCAACGACGAGAGCCTGTTTCCGATGCCGGTGGGGATGCTCGCCCTCGACAGCAGCTACGGCCGGCAGACGGAATTGATTATGGCGGCAACGGTGATGAACGTCGTGCCGCTGATCGCGGTATTTGTCTTCTTCCAGAAGTATCTGGTCAAAGGGCTGGTGATGGGCGGCGTCAAAGGGTAGCGCCTGCAACGAAAGGAGAAACCACAATGAGCACCAAAGCCGTTTTTGCCATCGCCGCTCTGGTCTGCGCCCTCTTGTGGGCCGGCGCGGAGTGGACCTTGCCGCACGAGCAGCCCGGCAAGACCGTTTTGCGCTGGGCGACCGACGCCAATCCCGCCCGCCGCGAGCAGATCTCAAAATTTCAGGAGCTGAATCCGGACGTCGAGGTTCGGCTGGAATCGGGGGACATGAGCAAGATGATCGTGCAGTGCTCGACCGGCACCGGCCCCGACCTCATCGACGTCCTGAGCGTGCAGGATATGTCCCGGATGGTCGACGCGGGGATTCTGCTCGACCTGACGCCCGAGGCCGCGAAAAACGGTTTCGCGCCGGAGAAGACTTATCCTTCGATGCGCGACGGCCTGTTCTACAAGGGCAGGATGTACCGCTTCCCCTGCAACGTCGGCGCGAGCTGCATCATTTACAATAAGGCGGTCTTCGCCGATCACGGCCTGCCCGAGCCGCAACCGGGATGGACGTGGGAGGATTTCGTTAAAATCTGTCAGCAGTTGCGCGACATCCCCTCCCGGAGCGGGCAGAAACACTTCCCCTTCGCCAACTGGAACGGTCTGATCTATTATTACGAGCTCTTTTGCGGCACCGGGGGACGTTTTTTCAAGGACGGCGGATTGCGCTGCAACCTTGACAGCCCGCAGGCCATCGACGCCCTGCAGCGGTATTACGACCTCATTTATAAATACAAGGTCGTCCCGACGCCGGCTGAGGCAAGCGGCATCTCCAGCCAAGGCGGCTGGGGCTCCGGTGGCTTCAATTGGTTTTCCGAAGGACGGGCGGCAATGATCCCGATTGCGCGCTGGTACATCGTTCAACTGCCGTATTACCCGGAACTGCAGGGCAAGCTCGGCGCAATCCAGATGCCATCGATCAACGGCCGGCCTTCGGCCAGCCGGGTCGAGTGCCGGGGCAGCGGCATCAATGCCCTCAGCCGCCACAAGCCGGCGGCGCTGCGCTTTCTCAATTTTCTGGCCTCGGAGGATTACAGCAAGCTGATTGCAGCCGGCGGCGACTCGCTGCCGCCAATCCCGGAATATGGCACGCCGGAGAAACTCGTCTGCAAGTATGAGCCAAACGTAGCATTTCACCGGCCGTTTGTCGAGGCGATGCGCGACGGCTACACGCCCGACGTCTCGCCCTACATCGAAAACAGTCTCGTTATACGCTGGCTGCAGGAGGCGATCAATCGCGTGGAGAACAACCTCCAGCAACCCGACGAGGCGTTGCGTGCTCTGGCCGCAGAGGTCGATCAGCGGATCGCGCGCAACCTCGCATACAGCAAGAATCTGCAGGCGGAATACGAAGCCAACACCGGCCGAACCTACTCATCGAACTGGCAGTCTGCACGGCCTGCGCTTCCGCTTGCGCCGGGAAAATAGCCGCGCCAATCTGATCGTAAAATTCACTGCCCGCAAACCAGCGTCCCGGCTGCGGGCAGTGATCTCCTTCCAGACGCGCATTCCTCCCGCGTATGGCTTTACAGCCAGAGCGTACCGGTAAAGTCGGTTTGCTTTCCACCCCAGATAAACGTGCCCTGCGTGTTTTCCGGCAACGCAATGCTCCCGCTGCAACGACCATCGGCAAAGCTCAGATCAAATTCCACAAAGCCCTCGGGATGCGGCACCTTGCCGCTAAAAGCCGGCAACCCGGCAGGCTGTGGCGCGATCCGGAGCCGACGCATTCCCGGCGCGACCGGACGCAGACCGAGCAACCCCGCGACCATAAAGAACAACGGATGCGTCCCCCACGCATGGCAATCCGATCGGCTTGGCTCGGGTGCCTCGATCGTCGTCATCATGCCCTTCTTCTGCAGCTCTTTCCATTCCTCAAATCCCTGCAATACCACATCCGCCCGGCCGGCCTTGCAGAGCGCATCAAAATAATAATACCGGAAATAAATCGTCGTCCGGTGCAGGTCGGTGCTGCCGAGCATGTTCTCCACCACGCGCCCCTGCTGTTGCGGCGAAAACAGACCCGCCAGAATCGCCAGACATTGCCCGTGCTCGCTGAAGGAAGCGTGCGTAAGTTCGTCCGCGATCAACCCGCGAGGCTCATCCCAAAACTTCGCCAGAATGACCGGCGCCAGCGCATCGGCCTTTGCCCGCCAGACCTGCGCCCGCAACGGCTCTCCGGCCAGATCTTCAAGCTCCGCAGTTTTGCGCAGCGACAGCAAATGCATCAGATTGATCAGCGCGCTGACCCCGCCGATGGTGCCCGGCGCACGTCCCACCGTCCACGCCGGGACCCAGTCCATAAACGACCAGCCCGGCAGATCGCGCAACAACCCGTCCGCATCAGCATACTGACCGATCACGTCGAGATTTGCCCGCACCCCAGCCAGCCGCTCGCGCACCCAATTCAAATCCCCGCGCCAGAAGCAGTAATCATGCACCATCCACGTCCAGATCATCGCAAAGGTCAGCGAGTTCTGCCAGCAGCGCGCCGGGTAGCGCTCGCACGCTACGCCCCAGTGGCTGCGCGAATAATCGAACAGCTCCACCGCCCGCCGGGGCAGTGCCGCATCGCGGGTCAACATATATGTGGTCAGGACCTCAATGCGCGTGTCGCCGACGTACATCATCTGCTCATAATACGGGCAGTCCATATAGGTCGTGTGGGCGCACATCTGCAACGCCCGAACGGAAATCTTCCGTATCCCGTCAAACCCTTCTCCGGCGGCTCCTCCGGCGCAAAAAGCGCCTTCGTCGCGCAACGGATAGCGGTACTCACAGATGCGCAGCGACCGGACCGTCAGCGGCTCGCTTCCTGTCGTGATCTGCAGCCGGCAATAACGCCCCGCCCCCCACCAGTACGGCCGGAAATGCTGGACCGGGCTGCCGCTGGCGAGGTAGTAATGACCGAAGCCATGGAAATATTTTCCGGCAATCTGCCCGCGATCCCCCTTGTGCCCGCCCGCCCCCAGCGGCTGCTCATACAAACTTTCCGCCCATTCCCATTCCACCCGCGCGCCCGCTCCGCCGGAAAACTCGCCTTCCGTAAATCCGGAATAATAATCTTCCAGATCCCACAGCACCGTAATATGGCTGCCGGCAGGAATCACCAACGACGAAGCCGCACCGCTCAAAAACCGGTTCCATTCCGACAGTTGCGGCCCCGTTTGATCCTCGGGAGAATAACGATACTCGTTGCCTTGCCGATTTTCCGTATATGCGCGCGCACGCCCGGGCGTGCAGGAACGCTCCAACTGATCCGGCAACCAAGAGGGATACAGCCGCCAGCCCGTGGTGCAGCAGCCATACTCGTTGCCGCCGTTTATCCCGGCACGCACCACCGCCGGCACCTGCCAGTCGCCGCTCTGCTCCCCTGCGGAGCCGTCAATTACCTGACGTCCCCCGATCACATGATACGTATTCGGCATTCCCCCCGCTCCGACGTTACAGCCCGCCAGCCGGCAGACCCGCCACGGCCCGCGCCCGGTAGTCACGGCTTCCCCGTAAGCCCCGCTGGCGTGCAAGACAAACCCGCCGCGATAGGTCATCGCGGACTCCGGCGCCAGCCCCTCCAGCCACCAGACCCGCGCCTGCAGACAATGCGCGCCGGGGGCCAGCGGAACCTCATATTCCGAAAAAAACCAATGATCGACGTTTCCCATGTCAGGCCCGCTGCTGATGCGTGCGCCGTCGAGAAACAATTCGTAATGCTGATCGGCCGTCACCTGCAGACGCAGCATATTCTGCCCCGCCAGAGCCGTGAAGGCGTTTTCAAATAAAAGCGACACCGGCTCATCCACCGCCACCTGCGGATGCCAGAGCCACGCCGCGTCATCAATCCCGCCCAAAGTCCGGATTCCCGCATCCCGGTACCGCGCCGCCAGAAAGACCTCCCCCTCATGCAACTTTCGAATGCTTGACATGCAACACCCCTGAATGATTCCCGGACCCTGCCCGAGATAGCCCACCACACACCCTGCTCCCGGCCTACGCCAACTGCCGCACACTGCCGCGCTCCACCAACACCGGCGGCACCAGAGCATGCAAATTCAACTTGCGGCCGTTGACATATCCCCACACCGCTTCGGCAATCAGTTGCCCCATCCGCTCCACCGGTTGCCGCACCGTCGTCAGCGGCGGGTACAGATACCGGCTGATCGGCAGATCGTCCACGCCCACAATGCTGACCTGATCCGGCACCCGCAGCCCCCGGTCGCACAGAGTCTCATACGCGCTGCAGGCGAGTATGTCGGTCACCGCTATCATCCCGGTCATATCCGGACAGGTACGCAACAACTGCTCCACCGCCATCGCCGGCGGCAGCGACGGCATATTCCGGCGGGTCATCTCCACCTCCGCCGCCGGTTGCAATCCCCGCTCACGGAACACCTCCTTCATGCCAAAATAGCGGTGCACAAAATCATCGATGTGCTCCTCGCCATAATGCAACAAGCCAATCCGCCGGTGCCCCGCATCGAGCAGACATTGCGCCGTCAGCCGCCCGCAGAGATGATTATCCGTACAGACGTAATTGCGATCCGGAATCACCTTGTTAAAGAAAATAATCCGCTCCGTCGGCTCCAGCTCCAGCAAGGCCCGCAGACTGAATGAGCCGCCCTCCACCAGCAGCAGGTCGAACCCTTCGTTGCGGTAATACTCCGGTTTCAAAAAATTATGCAGCATCAGACGGACATCAACCTTCGCCCCCGCGTTTTCGGCGAACGCCCGCAGGATGCCCAGCAGAATGGCATTGTTATCCTGATGGCTGTAAAGAACCACCCCAACTTTGATGACCGGCTTCTCCCGTTCCTCGCGGATTCTCGCGATCGCATCGTCGCGCATCTGGCAGCTTGCGCGCGACGGTATGAACAATCAGAATCGCATGCTGATCCAACCCGCCGCGCCGGAAACCG
>CAYWTJ010000031.1:0-5018 GCA_964460225.1 uncultured Planctomycetaceae bacterium
GCTGGAAAGCGCCCTTTTCTCCATCATCCCTGCTCCCACCGAGGCAGGCGCAACCTACGTCGACGGACAATCCGCCGCCCCCCGCGCCATCATCGACGCCTCGACCCAGATTGAAAGCTATGACGAAGAAACCGGAATTGACCTGATCGCCCGCTCGGGGATTCACTGCCTCAAGCCCGAGGCCGCCCCGCAAGGCGCAGCGCTCGACAAGTGGGTGGCTGAGAACATCCAGAAGGCCCTCGCGGCGACCACGGTTCCCGTGATTCTGGGCGGCGACGGCACGGTTTCCTTCACCGGCATCAAGGCGCTGGCGGAAGAGGCGGCCAAGAACAACCAGCCGCTCTCCGTCCTGCACATCGACGCGCATGCCGACCTCAACCCGGCCGCCGGCGGCGAAAACAACCTCACGACGATGCGCCGCGTGCTGGAGATGCCCCCGAAGGTCAGCCTCTGCCAGATTGGCGTCCGCAGCCTCTCCCGTCCGGCCTACGACATTGTCGCGGACGAAGAGAAGGGCATCGACTGCTTCTTCATGTCCGACCTGCGCCACGCCGCAGATGACGACTGGCAGGACGATGTGGTCAGCGCCCTGAGCACGCCGGTGTACATCTCCATCGACCTCTCCGCGTTTGACCCGAGCGTTGTCGATAACGTCGGCAACCCCGAGCCGGGTGGCTTCACCTGGCACCAGATCACCCGCCTGCTGAAGAAGGTGGCCGCACACCGTCGCATCGCCGCCATCGACATCGTGGAACTTTGCCCGCGTCAGGGCGACATCGTCAGCGACTTCACCGCCGCCCGTCTGGCCTATAAGACGATGACCTATATTCTGGCCGGCGGAAAGATGCTGACCAAGTAGTCCCACCCGAACCGCGAACCATCCACCGGGAGGCTGCCTGCTGGCAGTCTCCCGGTTTTTGTTCCCATCCCGCCCGAAGAAGCTCGCCAAAGCAGTAATCCCGTCTGGCGTGCGGCAAAGAAGCGGGCGACAAGATGGCAGAACCCACTTGCGAAACAATCCGGTTCTGCATTATAATCAAGATAGATGCCTGTACCGCAGACTGCCAGCCGGGGAGCGTCCGGAAGCCTGCAGCGGTGCCGGCAAGAAGCGCCGCTGGCGTTTTTCAGCGCGCCGGAGGCAGCCAGAAAAGGAGTACGCCATGCATAAGATCTGCGAAATCTGCAAAAAGGCGCCCGCGACGGTGCACCTGACCGATATCAAGAATAACGTCAAGAAAGAGATGCACATGTGCGAGGCGTGTGCGGCGGAGAAGGGAATCAACATCCACAAATCCGTCTCGCTTGAGCAGATTTTCAACGCAACCAACAAACTTGCGCAGACGAGCAAGCAAAAGCACGCGAAAATCATCTGCGAACACTGCGGACTGAGTTGGGCGGAGTTCCGTGAAAATGGCCGGCTCGGTTGCGAGCACGACTACACGGTTTTCCGGAAAGGACTGGAGCCGCTGCTGGAGGACGTACATGCCGCGCGTGCGCACCATACCGGCAAGTCGCCCCGCCAGACGCCGCAACAGCAGGAACAGAAGCGCCGTCTGGACATCCAGCGCCAACTGCGCGAGGCCATCGCCCGCGAAGATTACGAACTCGCGGCCCGGCTGCGCGACGACATCTGCCAGATGGATGCCAAATAGCGCCCCGCCATCCCGGCGGTGCGAATGAGCGACCTCCTCTTCCGGCCCGGCCTTGCAGCCGGGCCGGTCACTTGTCCAAGCTTAGGGCAGACGCAGACCGGCTGGCGAACGCCCCGCCGAAACAGGCAGAATAGTCCGAACAAAACGACCCAGCGCTTCCTCATAGAGCGGACGCGAGGAGGTGTAGCAGTCATTGTGCGTCCCCCGGAGCTCCACAAACGCTTTCTCGTGGGGATAGGCATCATACAAGGAGCGGATGTGCGCGGGAAAAATCAGTTCATCATCGCGGCTGCCGACAAAGAGCGCCGGAGCCGAAACCGTCCGCAAATGCTCCACGTTGGAATATTGGTACCGGCAAATCAGAGCGGTCGGCAAAAACGGAAACTGGCGAGCGGCGGCGGCGGGAACCGAGGTGAAGGTCGACTCCAGAACCAGCCCGGCCGGATGTACCCGCGCCGCCAACCATGACGCAACGCCGCCGCCGAGCGAACGTCCCTGAAGAATAATGTTGCCGGGCGGAATTCCACGTCGCAGGGTGAGATAATCCCACGCAGCCAGAGCATCGGCGTACATATTCTGCTCCGACGGCTGACCGTCGCTCTGCCCATAGCCGCGATAATCAAAGAGAAACAAGTCCAGCCCCAGACGGTGGACGGAGTCGACCACATCCAGATGTGCCCCGATGTTCCGGGCATTGCCGTGGCAAAAAAGGACGCATCCGGCCGCATCCGGCGCGGGAACAAACCAACCGTGAATCCGCTGCGCGGGCAGGGCCGGATCGGGGACGAGGAACACGTCCTCGCTGGCGATCCCGATTTCCGCCGGGGTGTGCTGATTCCCCGCCTGCGGAAAGTATAGCAACCGATCCTGCAGCAACCAGACCAGAAAGCACACCAGCGCATACCCGGCGACAAGGGTTACCGCCGCAAGCTTCCCGATGCGTTTGAAATGCATATGCGCCCCAATCCCGCCTGCGGCCGCATTGCGTACCTCCTGCAATCGGCCATGTGGAAGCCTTGTGAACCAGCCCGTAATATGTTTCGGGCAAACCCGCCATTTTTTAGTTGCGAAACGTGCGCCTCGCTGCTACCGTAAGCAATCGGAATAACAACATAAGATCCTATCGATTTCGACCTCCACACAAAAGGGGATTCGTTATGAAACTCGGATTTCGTCTCGGCATAGGCTTCGGAGTCATCGTCCTTCTCCTGCTGGCGCTGGGACTCACGAGCTACCAGATATTCAATAACATCCGGGACACGTCCGTAGAACTAAGCCGGCACAATCTGGCCGCCATTCGATACGCCACCGAGGTGGAGCGTTTCGCGCTGGAATGCGTCCTTCAAAAAGAATACTTCGAGTCGGACCAAACCGACACCCTCTTCAAGCAAATTGCGGGCAACAAGGACGCACTGCTTTCCGCCACAACCGAGCTGAAAACAATTGCGAAAGACTATCGCGATGAGGCGTTGGAGAAGAAGACCGATGCCGCCGTGAGCGCATTGAACGTCTGGTGGGGCTTCTTCCAGCAGAACCGCGACCGGCTGCTGGCGAACAACAAACTTTCGCTTGACATGAACGAAAGCGGACTGGCTCTCAGCGCGGCGTCCCGCGAATTTGTAACAACGAAGGAAAAAGAATATCAGTTACAGATGAAGATGGATAAATTCTGCGAAGATGCGCGCATGGACCTCTTCAACGCGCGCTTCAATCGCCGGGGCTATCGCCTCTTCAAACGTGCGTCCTACATGGATGAGGTAAGCAAGAGCATTGCCGCCGCCCGAAAAAACTGCCTGGAACTCGCCACCCTGCTCACCGACGCCACGACCCTTGCCGATGTGAAGGACCTGATTCAATCCATCGAAAAATATGCGGCCTTAACCGACCGGGCGCTGAAAGAGACCGATGAAGCCAAGCTGACGGAATTTGACGAGAGTCTGACGGCCGCCGGCTCGGCCGCCAGCAAATTGGCGGACGCGCTGGCCAAGCGCTTCCGCGACGATACAAGCACGCTCACAAGCTGCTTCTTCGCGAGCTCCGGCATTGAGAGCAATACCTACCGGCTGCGGATGCGCCACCAGCGCTACCAGCTTTCCAACACCGAAAAAGAGGATGACCAGATCTGGAGTGAGATTCAAACGCATTTGAAGGATCTGGACGCGAACGTCAAACAACTGGCGGGAATGTTGAAATCGCCGGAGGAGAAAGCCCGTCTCTCCGTCCTCATAAAAAATCAGGATGCGTACGGAAAAGCGATTGCCCAATGGCGTGAGAACCGGGAATTGCTCGATCTGCAGATTTTGCCCAAACTCTCCGAATCCAGCCAGTTGGTCATCAAGCTGGCACGGGAGGCGCAAGTTGAGGCTTGGAAGGACGCCAACACCACCGATGGCGAGGTTGCGGATGCGGTCGCAAACGCGCGAACGATCATCATTGCGGTGCTTTCCACAAGATCCGCAGTCTCCTTGGCTGCCTTGGCGCTACGTCCGGCAAGATTGCGGACCTCTTCCGCGACCACCGCGAAGCCCTTGCCATGCCGGCCGGCGCGGGCTGCTTCCACTGCCGCGTTCAGGGCGAGGAGATTGGTCTGGAACGCGATATCGTCAATCATCTTGACGATCTTGGCGATCTTCTGTCCTGACTCCTGGATCTCGTGCATCGCGCGCACCATTTCACCGATCTCGTTGTTGCCTTTTTCGGCCGCTCCCCGTGCTGCGCCGGCGAGATGGTTGGCCTGCGTGGCGCGTTCGGCGTTGTCGCGGGTCTGAGCGCCGATCTGGGTCATCGAGGATGTGATCTCCTCCAACGACGCGGCGGATTCGGTTGCGCCCTGTGACAGCGACTGGCTTGCGGAGGATATCTGGCCGGCACCGGTTGCGACATGTTCAACGGCGCCGTTCACGGCGGAGAGCGCCGAGTTTAAACGCTGGGACATTTGCTGGAAGGCAAGGCCGAGGGTGTCCTTTTCGGACGCGACGACGGTGTTCTTCGTGAAGTCGCCGCCGGCGATGGTCTGCGCTTCTGCCGATTTGGTCTCCACGTAATTACGCAAGCCGCCCGCAGCGCGGGTCATTTCTCCGATTTCGTCCGAGCGTTGGCGCATCGTTTCAATTTGGCTGGCAAAAACGGCATTCCGGCTTACATCGCCGACGGACGAGCGGAGGAAGAAGTCTGTAATGATACGGATGGGGAGCGTGATGCTCCGGGCGGTGAAAAAGGCAAGCAGGAGGCCTGCCAGCACTCCAAAGGAAAGCGCCGCAATGATGATCGTTCGCGCGTTTGCGACCGCATCCGCAACCTCGCCATCGGTGGTGTTGGCGTCCTTCCAAGCCTCAACTTGCGCCTCCCGTGCCAGCTTGATGACCA
>CAYWTJ010000032.1:0-2724 GCA_964460225.1 uncultured Planctomycetaceae bacterium
CGGTCTTGGCGGAAACTACAACAGCCAGCTCAATTCTTTTCTTGGCAAGTCTGCGGTGGAGGGGGTGCAGAAGTTCCGCATCGGCAAGGCGTTCGTTTCCGCCGTCGGCGCGGCCGGGGGCGGGGTGACGACCTATCACGAGGATCATGCGGTGTTCCTGGAAAAGGTGCTTGAGTTGTCGTCGCGCCGCTACCTGCTGATCGACAGCACCAAGCTCGATCGCACCGGCCTCTTCCGGTTTGCGGGATTGGCGGATTTCGATCGGGTGTTCTGCGATCAACCGCTTGCGGCGGCGCAGGCATCCGTGCTGCCGGCTCCCCGGCCGTAGCGGCCATAGTCTCCCGGTGCGGGAATGGGGTGCCAGCCGGCGCGACAGCGGATTGGATTTCTCAGCAGGAGTGGTGGGTGAATGGTTGACCGGGATTTCATCCCGTTCGGGTGGTCATGTCTTCTCATGAAAAAGGAAAGTACCGTGAATCGTTATCCGATCCGACCGCTGCGGGCGCGGCAGGTGCTCGACGGAAGCTGGCAATTTCATTATCTGGGAGATGTTGCGCCGGAGACGGTTGCTCCCGAGTCGTTGAACTACCAGGATATTGCGGCGGTACCCGGCTGCTATGACACCGCCGGCGAATTGATCGGCAAACGCGGCGTGGCGGTCTACCGCACCGCCTTTGAGTTCGCATCGGGACGCACGCGCCTGACCATCGGCGGGTTGGGGTTGTATGCACGGCTCTATCTCGACGGCGTTTTCCTGCGGGAAGTCAAAACGCCTTATGCCACAATCACGCAGGATTTCGATTGCTCCGCCGGCGAACACCATCTCGCCATCGTCCTCGACAACCGCTTTGATCCCGCTCGCGTTCCGCTCTTCAAGCCGTATTATGATTTTTACGGGTACGGCGGCATCTACCGCAGCGTGATCCTCGAAAGCCTGCCCGCCCTGCGTCTGGAGCGCGCCCCGGTGCGGACCCTCGACCTTGCCGCCGGGCGCGTGCAGGTCACGGTCGAATGTGGCGGCGCGCTTGCGGCGGAGGTGACCCTGCGCTACCGTTTTGACCGCTCCCCCGAGCAGACGCTGACGTTGCCGGTGCAACAGGGCCGTGCGACCTTTGAGGCCGTCGTGCCGGACTTCCGGGTCTGGTCGCCCGAGGCTCCGCATCTGCACACGATACGCCTCGGGCTGGTGGCGGACGGGCGGGAGGTGGATACGCTGGTCGAGCGCTTCGGCCTGAGAACCATCGCTGCGCGCGGGCAGGACCTTTTGCTGAATAATCAGCCGCTGTATTTGTGCGGCGTGAACCGCCACGAGGCGCACCCCGAGCTTGGTCCCGTGCAGCCGGTGCAGATCATGGTTGACGACCTCAAGTGGGTGAAGGAGCTGGGGGCGAACTTCGTGCGCGGCGCGCATTATCAGCAGAACCCCGAATTTCTGGAGTGTTGCGACGAAGCGGGCGTGCTGGTCTGGAACGAGAGCCTCGCGTGGGGGCTGCTGGACTGCGACTCCGACCGGCCGGAGAGCGTGGAACTGCTGCGGGAGTCGACTGCCGTCATGGCTGCCGAATGCGTCAACAACCCGTCGGTCATTCTCTGCGGATTTCTCAATGAGTGCAACACCGATACGCCGTCGGGGCGCGCCATGCACGCGAAGATGGCCGAGGCCGTCCGGCAGCACAACCCCCATTGCCTGGTTTCCTACGCTGGCAACCGCTTCCAGCGCGACACCTGCACCGATCTGGTGGACGTGATTTCGGTCAACCCCTATCCCGGCTGGATCAGCCACCTCGACGGCGACGGCAGCGACTACCGCAAGGACATCCCGACGTTTTTTGACGACATCGCGCAACAGTTCAGCGCGGCGGCCTCCTGCGGCAAGCCCCTGCTGGTCAGCGAATCCGGGGCGTGCGGAATCTACGGCATCCGCGACCGCGCCCGCGCTCAGTGGAGCGAGGAGTTCCAATCCGACTACTTTGCGGCCGCCATCGGCGCGGTCTTCGCCAATCCGCGTTATTGCGGAGTCACGCTCTGGCAGATGTTCGATTGCCGCAGCTTTGTGAACACGGGGCAGGTTCGCTGCAAGCCGCGCGGCTACAACTGCGCCGGACTGCTCGACGAGTATCGCCGCCCGAAACTGGTCTTCGATACCGTCAAGCAGCTCTTTCATCAGCGGCGCGGGAAGGCGTAACGCCCTCCCCGCGTGTCCGGCGGATCAAGGCGGTTTGGGTATGCAAACAGCGGCGTTCCTTGCGGGACGCCGCTGCATTTTTAGCGTAAACTTACTTATTCTGTCCGCCTCAAAAAGACCGGATGCGCCGCGGAAGCCATCTGCGGGGGCCTGCGCCTGAGGACGGATCGCATCAGGCAGGCGGCCGCTCTCCATGCTCCATCCTGCTTTTGGGGCAGAGAGGGTATTTTAGCCGTTGTTCTTTTCAAAGTCGGCCATGAACTTCACCAGCGCCTCGACCCCCGCTTGCGGGCAGGCATTGTAGATGCTGGCGCGGATGCCGCCGACCGAGCGGTGCCCCTTGAGGCCGACGAAGCCCGCCTTGGTTGCCTCCTTGACGAATTTTTCTTCCAGCGTTTCCGAGGGCAGGCGCCAGACGACGTTCATGAGCGAGCGCGAATCCTTCGCCGCGCACGGCTTCCAGTAGCTGCTGCCGTCGAGGGCGTCGTAGAGCGTCTTGGCCTTGGCTTCGTTGAGCTTCTCCAGCGCGTCGAGGCCGC
>CAYWTJ010000033.1:0-28366 GCA_964460225.1 uncultured Planctomycetaceae bacterium
TTTCGTGTGACGCTAGAGACGGCATCGGAAGAGGAGTTGCGCTTTCTGCTGCCGCAGGCGCTGACGCTGATTCAACGAATTCTCAGCGCAGGCCAGCAACCCGGCAACAGTGAAGATCGGGATATGATCCATCTGGCATGCCGCCTGCTTGGTACCGGCTGGAATGAGCGGGTCGATGTCGAGGAAATGTGCCGCGAACACGGCTGGGGATATGAACGCTTCCGCAAGCTCTTCCGGGCTGCCATCGGAATTCCGCCGGCGCAGTACCGCATCCGCCGCCGGATCGATGAGGCGCGCCGGCTCTTGCTGGCGCACCCGGAGGTGTCCATCAAGGATGTTGCCGAGCAACTGGGGTACCCGTCGGTCTATGAGTTCAGCGCGCAATTCACTCGCGCCGTCGGCGTCCCGCCCGGACGCTTCCGGAAAGGTCAGGCGTAGTGAGCCGTTGATCTGCGAAGAGGACGGTATTCGCACGCTTCACAAAAAAAACGGCAACTCGCGTTGAGTCGGGTTGCCGGCTCTTTTTTATCGTGTTGGCCTTGTGGCAAAATCGATTTGTGCGGCAAACGTGGTGCGGGCAGCATGTTCGTATCAGCGGATCGGGGCGGATTCAGCCGATAGGTTGGGCAGATAGGCTCCGAGTTGACACAGACGCTGCTGCAAATCGCAGAGGTTGACCCCTCGGGTGGGCGTGTTGCGTTGTGCCGTCAACGCCGCCGCGATGCCGGCGGCCTGCCCGGTAATAAAACAGCCGGGCATAACGCGCAGAGAGCCCTGTACGCTGCGGTCGGTGCTGACGCAGCGGCCCGCCACGAGGACGTTCTCCAACTTCTGCGGGGTCAGGATGCGGTAGGGAATTCCGTAGCTCTCACCGATGCCAAGGAAGGTGGCGTGCAATTCCGCGCTGTCTCCCATGTCTTCGGGGGTGGTGGCGTGGAGATCGATGCCGTAACAGAAGCGGCCGATTTCATCCGGGAAGATTGCGCGGGCATAGTAGTCGCTTTGGTTCAGAACGTAGTCGCCAAGGATGCGGCGGGTTTCGCGGATGCCGATCACGGCGGCGGTGGTAATGAGTTCCATGCGTTCATAGCCGGTGAGGTACTCTTTGAAGTAACGCTCGTATTCCCGGACCATCTTGCGGCCCCGGATGGCAGCTTGCGTGATAGAGCGTTCGTCGGTGCCGTCCACGCCAAAGAGGTGGCCGATATTGCCGTTTCCGGCGGTGGGGGAGTTGGGGATGATGCCCGGCATGCCGGGATCCCGCACCGTGAATACGCCGTCGCGGATCGCTTCGCGCAGCCGGCCGTCCTGTTTCCAGAGGCCGTTGCCCGCGGCGTTGGCGCGCTCCCAGTCAATATTGCTCCAATAGCTGACCAGCGTGCCTGGCTGCATTCCCCCGCCGGCGTCTCCCTTTTCATAGGGCGCGCCGGCCAGCGCACAGAGGTCGCCGTCGCCGGTGGCGTCCACGAACGCGCGGGCCTCGACTGCATACAGTCCGCTCTTGCCGACGCAGATGGCGTGGCGCACGTAGCCGCATTCGCAGCAGACGCCGAGTAGTTGGGTTTGCAACACACATTCCACCGGGGATTCCGCCAATAGATCGTCGTACACGACCTTGAGTGCTTCGGGGCGGAAGTACAGCGTGCTGTCGCCGGGTTTGTTGAAGCCGGCCACGCCCTTGGCGGCGAAGAGCCGGTCGTGAACCTCCTGCCCGATTCCGCCGGCGACGAAATGCTTGCCGTCGGTAAAGTTGCAGAACATCGGCACCCCGGCAGAAGTTCCCATACCACCGAGGCAGATCTGGGCGTCAATCAGCAGCACCCGCGCGCCCTGCCGGGCCGCCGCCAGCGCTGCCGCCACCCCTGCCGGTCCGCCACCGGCGACCATTACATCAACCCGGTGGCGTACCGGCAGCTCGCGTTCGAATCGGACGGTTGGTTGGTTCATCTGCGTTCCCTTGATCTTTCGTTTGAGTCCGGAAAGAAACGATCATTACCGGTTTCCGCCGTCGACGCCTGAGCGCGCGGGGGAAAAGCTCCTGACAGAAAATCCGTCCCTGGATGTACGGACATTCCCTGAACGGATTTCATTCTGCGCAGAATCAGTTGCGCGTTACTTGGTGATGATTGCGCTGATGTCGGAAATCGTGGCGACCGGTTTGCCATCGGCGGCGCAGCCTTTGGGAAAGGAGATTGCGATCGACTTCAGGGGTTGATGGATCACGCCATCATTGGCTCCGCCGAAGTGTTCGCTCTTGGTCCAGGAGGCGACCTCAACGGTGACGGAGTGCGGCTGACCATCGGCGGTCAGGCCGGGACGGCGCTGAAAGACCTGTCCCGTGGAATCCACGATGCGCAGGGTTGCCTTTGTGACATTGGCGCTCTTGAGATTGAAGGTGATGGCGTCAATGCTGGTTGCCGCAAGGTCGTCAAATTTTCGGGTAATCGCGGCGAAGGTGCCGTTCTTGGCCGCTTCGCCCGAGAGGTCGGCGGTTACGGTCAGTCCATCCTTGCCCTCTGCGCCGGCGGCTTTGGCGACGGTGAGTTCGCCCTTGGCGCCGCCTTGCAGGTCCAGCTTCCAGGCTGCCGCCGGCGAGAGATCGGCCTGCGATTTTTCTCCCGCGGTTGCCATTGCCATTACCAGCGCGCAGGCCGCTCCCGCGACCAGGTTACGTACCACATTCCGAGCCCATTTCATTCTGCAGTTCCTTTCAGAAAAGTGTGAGTGCCTCAGACCCCGCCCGGGGTCAGAAATTGATTAAAAGTCCGGTTTCGGAGCCGTCATCGAAGATCTGCGCACAGAGTCCAAACTTGTGCGCATAATTGTTGGTCGACAGCAGACGGCTGGAGTTTCCGCACTCCGCATGGCCGTCCACCATCCAGACATTCGCACGCTCGCCGTGGCAAAGGAAGACTCCGTTGACGTCCCAGCTCGGGGTATAAACCAGAGAGGTGTTCTTGCGGAACCAGTCCTTTTTCGCCAGCGTCGAATCCATCAGCAGCACCCAGTTCGGCGGTTGCCGGACCCGGGAAAGCGGAATCACCGCGGTGCGGTTGTTGCCGGTGACGATGTAGCGCGTGATGGAGTCATCGTATCCGGTTGCGCCCTTGCAGCCATAAGCGCCGTAGGTCTGGCTGGTGCCGTTCCAGACGGCTGAGCCGGGGAGGATGTCGGCGCGATTCGCGGACGGGCAGTTCAGAATCGGGCGCTCCGCCAGACGAATGTAGCTTCCGTTGATGTAGTCGGGGTTCGGCTTTTCCCGCTCCAGCAATCCGCTGGCCCAGGTGTTGCATATGGTGTTGCTGCGCGGCACGAAGTTGTTATTGTCTGCGGCGAAGGACAACACGGCGACGCCGCATTTCTGGACATTGCTCAGACAGGTGATCTGCCGGCTGGAATCAAGCGCCTTGCGCAGTCCCGGCAGCAGGAAGGAGGCCAGTATCGCAAGGATGGCGATCACCACCAACATCTCTACCAGCGTAAATCCGCGGGGTTGCTTCATGATCGCCTCCGTCCTTGCGCGTGTTCCGCGCACTCTTGTTCGCCCATGCCCTGAGCGTCCGGCTATTTGGACTTCACCGTCAGGTACTGTGGCGCGCCGGTTAGTTTGAGCGTAACCTTGCCGTCCTTCACCGCGACGGTTCCCGCTTCGCCGTACAGGGTGGACAGCGGCAGCGTTCCGGTTGCGTCCACCGCAACGGCGGCATCGTGGTTAAGCGTCAGATCGGGGCTGACGTTGCCGCTGGGCGAGGTCCAGAGTACGAGCTTGATCCCGCCGGCGGGATTGGTGAAGCGTAACGCGAAGTCATCCGGCTTTCCCAAATCGATGCGCTTGTCGAAGCGGTAGCCGCGCAGTTGCTCGATCATCACCTTGGCCGCTTTGAGCGCCGGCATGGGTTCGCGTTTGGCGTCGATCAGCGAGAAGCCTTCGTTGCCTTCCCATTCGTACCAGTTGCTCAGGCCGATGTTGCAGGCGAGATCGATCATATACTGCCGGACGAGGTGCCATGCCTGATATTCTGGAGCCTTGCTTGCGTCGCCGCCGGCATACCCCTCGGCTTTGCCGAGCGGGAAGCCGCGTTCGGTGTTGAACATCGGCAGTTCCTTTCCGCCGCCGTGCTTGACCATCAGACTGCGCATCGTCTCATACCCTTCGATGTGACCCTCGGGCTTGCGGGGCGTATACGGGTGGATCGCCCACCCGTCGATTCCGGTTTGCAGAATTCCTTTCTGGAAGCAGAACATCGTCCAGTTGTAGGACGCCGACCAGATGTTCGATACCGAGCCGCCAAGGATCTTGCAGGCGGGGTCGGCCTTTTTCATTTCCGGCACGGCGGCCTTGACCAGCGCGGTGTATTCGTCAGCGAACTGCTCGGAATTGTGCGTCCCGCGCTTGCCCCAGAAGGTACAGACGTTCGGCTCGTTCCAGATCTCCCAGATGATGTTGTGGCCCCGGAAGTGCTCCACCGTTGCCGTTGCATACTTCACATACGCCGCCCGTCCCTCGTCTTCTGCTACCGAGCCGTAGAACTTGTTGCCGAGGGCAAGGCAGCCGAGAATGCGGATGCCGCGCTCCTCGCAGTTCTTCACGAAATCATCAAAGGCCGCGAAGTCGTATTTGCCCTTTTCTTTTTCAATCAAATCCCATTTGAAACCCCGGCGCACGAAGCCGAATCCGGCACTTTTGATCGGATCGAGATTGTCGAGGTTGTTGTTCTTGAGCTGTACTCCGCAGGTGTTGGGGACCGTCATCGACGGGAAATCCGCCGCCCCCGCCTGTCTCGCCGTTACGCTAAAGGACCCGGCGATGGCGAGCGCCGCTCCGGTCAGAAGAATGCCTGCCCGTTTGTTCATGAAATGCTCCTTATGAGAGGGGCGCCGGCGGCGGGACGCAGGCTCCGCGCGCGGATGGCAGCGGAAGCCCGTGTCGTCCCCGGCAGCGGAAGACTACAATGGGTACGGTCGAAAACCGTTGGCTGATGCCTGATGTGGCGCCGGGGTTATTGCGCTCCGGCTATGCTGGAACGGCGCACGATTTCCACCGGACAGACATGCACCTGTCCGCCGCAGGGCGCGCCGGAAAATAGTAATCGGAATGCGAGATCGATTTCATGCCCCACCGGCGAAAAAACCGCACTGACCGGCGGAGTCAGGTACTCTTCGAGGTTGCCCGTGCGGCCGTAGGTAACCATCCCCGCATCCTGCGGTACGCGTACCCCGTTTTCCCAGAAGTACTTCAGGCCGCCGAGAACGCCGTTGACGGAATCATACAAAAAGCCATAGGGGTGCGAATCTTCCCACGCCTGCTGGGTCAGCGCATAACCGGCCGCGCGTGCGTCCTCCCAGCTATTGATCGGATGTCTGGGGCAGACCAGATCCTTCAGCCGCAGGCCGAATTCGCTCACCGCCTGCTTGATGCCCTGATAAACCAGTCCGCCGTCTTTTCCCGACGGCTCATTGTGAATATAGGCCAGCGACCGGTGCCCGGCTTCCAGGATTAGGCGCGCCCGTTCGTAGCCTGCTTGCTTCCAGTCCGGCACCACCGCCGCGACCCGCCGCGTATCGTTCAGCCACTCGCAATGCGAGAAGAGCACCACCGGTACGCCCAAACTGTCGAGCGCGCGCACCGTCTTTTCGTTGAGGGAGCCGGGGACGGGGTCAATCAGAACACCACGCAGATTATCCTGACTTTGCAGCGTCCGCAGGAGATGTTCCGGGCTGGCGTTTTCGTAAATTTTCAGCTCCAGCAGGTTCATGCCGTGCCGTAACGACGCCTCATGCGCCAGATGTACGCGCGTCCAGTATTCGGAGCTGAAGTAGTCGGGGCAGGCAATGACAAGATTGCCGTTGATGCCTCCGGTGCGGCGGACCAGCTTTTCATGTGAGGCCAGATACGTCCCCGAGCCGCGTTTGCGAACCACATACCCGTCCTGCTCCAACTGCTTCATCGCGCGGTTGATCGTCAGCAACGCGACGCCATACCGGGCGGCAAGGTCGCGGTCGCTGGGGAGCTTATCGCCCTCCCGAACCTCGGAAAACCCCGCAATCAGCCGCTCTTGAATCATGTCATGCAGAGACTGGCGGTCTTCGCTCTCCGGTGCGACATCCTCAGTCATAAGTCAGCCTTTGGTCTTTTAAAATTAAATGATATATATCACTTAATATACGCCCGGTCGGTCGTTAGTCAAGTTTCGCGGCAATTTATTTTAGAAAATGCGTGGTTGAAAACCAAACATCGCATGGAGGGACTTTTTGCCATAGATCGGAATATTAAGGGGAAAAGAGGGACATAATGGGTGAATAGCAGACCTTTCCGGCCTCGAAATCAGGCGGGGAAATGGAACTTCCCAAAATCCTGTTTGACTAAGTACGTTCGGGTGGTATATTGATTTTGCCTGATATATATCAGAACGCAAATTAAATATCTGGAGTATAGCATGAGCGCGGATGCTGTCGTACTGACGAGTCACCAGAGGATTAAGCGGGAGCTGCTGCGGAGGTTTGAATCGCTGCCTCTGGAGAGTCAGTTGCCGTCGGACCGGGCGTTGGCCGGCGAATTCGGGGTGGCGTTCCTGACCATTAACCGGGTGATGCGGGAGTTGGAGGCGGAAGGCTATGTTGAGCGGCGTAACCGCAAAGGGACGTTCCTGGCGGCGCGCGAGCGGACGATCTTTAAAAATCCGGGCGAGGGGCGCGTGGCCGGTGGTACGGTCGTCTTTGCGTATCCCAATTATTTTTCCTACCATTACTGGCAGCGGCAGCAATTTATCGAGCGCGCGATTCATCAGCATGGCAAAGCGCTGGCGGAGTACAAGACCAATTCCGGCGGCACTTGTGCGCAGTTATGCGCTTTCGTGCGCGGCCGGCAGGATGTGAGCGGCCTGATTCTGACGCCGGTTCCGGGGTCGCTCACCCAAGAGTCGCTGAGGCGGCTTGACGGGCTTGGTATTCCGGTGGTGATTCTGGAGCCGAATGATTCGGTGGCGCTTTCCGATAACCTGTACAGTGTTGCCCCGGATTGGTTCAAATCCGGGTATCTGAAGGTGGCAACGTTGTTGGAGGCCGGGCACGGGCAATTGGCTTATCTCGGCAATGAGCCGGACAGCCCGGAGAGACCGCTGGTGTTGAAGGGAATGCGCAAGGCGTTGCGGGACTTCAAGCTGCCGGCGCGGACGCTGCAGATTCTTTTGCAGGACACGCGGCCTTGGCAGGACAGCCGGCAATACACGCAGGAACTGTCGACTGCAGCCATGCGCGAGGGAAGGACCGGACTGATTTTCGATTCGTTCAACGGAGCGAAGGGGGCGCTGCTGGCTGCCTGGCGGTTGGAAAAGAAGGTTCCGCGGGATGTGAGTCTTATCGCGGGCGGCAATGGCGGGGGTGAGGAGGATTACCTCATTCCGCCTCTGACCAGCGTGGAGTACGATGTGGAGCGCGAGATGGTGCTGGCGCTTGAGATCCTGTTGCACCGGTCGGCCCAAACTCCGCGCGCGAATGTTGTGGATGTGCAACTGCGCTGGCGCGAAAGCGTCGGTGCGCCACAAGCGGATGCCTGACATTCCGGCGGGGCCGGCCGCATCACGTTGCTGGTCGATGCCCTTTCCTTCAATGGCGGGAGTACGCCGGCGTTCGGATTCGGACATAGGCTGGCGTATTTCGCGCCTGCTTGGGACGCCCGGTGGGCGACGGTCGGGAAAACAATTCATCAGGAACGGGCGATGGCGGGCCATATGGATGGGCACACGCAGGCTTGGGATGCATCTGGTTGGTATGCCTCGCGCCTCTTCATCAGCCGGTATGCCGATCGCAGTTGCAGCCTGCAGCGGATGCCGAAGGCAGCGATTCGCGGGAAGTTCTTCGGGGTGCGGAGATTTGTTATGTCGGGTTCTGGTCGGATGTTTACGCTGGTAGAGATGCTGGTGATCCTCGCCATCATCGTGGCGCTGATGGCGCTGCTGATGCCGGCGCTGCGGCACTCCCTCGGCATCGCGCGGCAGACCGCCTGCGCGGGCAATCAGAGACAGATCGCGGCTGCGCTTCTGACGTACAAAGACGACAACTACGGCTTCATCCCTTCTCCCATCAGTTACGTTTGGCAGGCGGGGGCGGGTTCGCAGGTCGCGCCGTGGGCGCTGTTTCTCTTCCGGCCCAAATACGGCCCGGTCGGCAATCAGGCCCAGATGCTGCCCGGCGGGTACATCAACGAGGAGGAGCGGCTGACCCTCGTATGCCCTGCAAGCGCGAGCGTGGAATACTTGCGGCCACTCTCCTCCTCGGACTGGAATTACCGCGGGATGGGGCAGACCTACGGCATGTACTATATGGGGTCCGATGTGTGGGTTGCCGGATATGACGAATCAAAGGCGATCGCGCTGGCGACGTTTTATTTGAACGGCGAGGCGAAAGGGGCTTGGCGCTATTATCGCTACAACCTGCTGCCGGGGCCATCAAAATACGCGCTGATCAGCGATACCTCCTCATTGAACACCGATGCGAACTTCGGGCGGAACGGGAGCGTCTTCTATTCTCGGGTATATGGCGGCAGTTATGCCGGAGTCTGGCTATGCCATGAAGAGGCGGCGAATATCCTTTGCGCCGACGGGCATGTCGACAACGGGACTCCGAACAAGATGCCGACCTACGAAAACAGCAAGTATAAATCCGGCGGCGTGCTGACGAAGGGGATCGGGAAATTCTCCGATCAGAAGGGCAACCTGATGACGTGGTTCTGAATCGTACCGTGCGGGAAGCGGAGGTTCCGGAGCGGGAGCGGAATGTGGGCAAATTGTTTACGCTGGTGGAGATGCTGGTGGTGATCGTCATCATCGGGGTTCTGGCCACGCTGCTGCTGCCGGCGCTGCAGAAGGCTCTGGCGTGCGGTAGGCAGGCATCCTGCGCGAACAATCTGCGCGGGTGTCAGGTGGGCTGAATCTGTATGCCGGGGACTTCAGCTCCCGGCTGATTGAGGGGCTGACCGCCAGTGACGGCAACAAGTCGATGTGGCCGGGCTATCTTACTGGCTACCTTTCCTACAATGCCGCCGGGAACAAGGTGAGCAACGCACAGATGACGCCCTACATCGCGCCCCGCGACCGGGTGATGGATTGTCCCGCGCGCCCGCAGATTCCCGCGGATATCGGCATGGGGAATCAAGGCTATGGAATGCCGGAGCCGGACACCTATACCAAGCGCCGGAATTGGGCGTTTTTCGATTCCGTGAAGATCAACGGCACCAGCGGGACACTCAAGATGCTGGTAATGTCGCGGGTGGCGGCGCCGGGCCGGATTTTGTTGCTTGCCGATTGCACGACCGACACGCCGGCCTGGCGGTACGGGTCGATGCAGCAGGGATCGCTTGCAAATTTTACCGGTTGGGGCATCTCGGGAAACTACGGGGGCGTGATCCAGTTATACCACTCGGAACTGGCTAACGGCCTGTTTTTCGACGGGCATGTCGATGCGCGCGATGCGGGCCGGCTGTACGGCGACCCCGATACGCATGTCCGGACCATGGCGGCGCAGGACTTCACGATTCTTCCGCAGCTTCCCGATTATTGAGATTTGATATTTCCGGGCTGTCACCTCCTTTCCCAAGTTGCAACATGGCGGGGCGGTGTCGGAGAAACAGGGGGAGGGCGGGTGTAGAGGGATGTACAAACGATTGTATTGAAGGTATGAATTGTGTGCGGTTGTGGCCGGGCGCTTGCCGGTCTGAGTGTGGGTGGATGCTATCGAAAGGATGAGGTCATGAAACAGGAATCTTGGTGTTGTCTGCCGTGGCGGTTGCCGGCCCTGGCGGCGGTTACGATTCTGATTGCGGCATTGCTGAGCGGGACGCCGGCGTCAGCGGCGGAGATGGTCAAATTGATTCAACCCGGCCAGAAGAATGGAGGGTTCCTCTTCGGCAATGGTCCGGAGTTTCCGGGTGCGAAGGGGGCGCTGGAGTTGGATGCGACGACGAAGCATTCCGACGCGCCCTCGCTGAAGCTCAGTTACGATCTCAGCGGTGGCGGCAACTATGTGCAGGCTGCGGTGGATCTGGGCAAGCAGAATCTTGACACGCTGAGTTTCTGGATCAAGGCGCCGGGAGCGGATCATCAGACCGTTCGAATCATCACCGCCGATGGGGTCTGCCACCAGATTAATTTCAAACTGAACAAGAGTGATGACTGGCAGCAGGTGGTGCTGCCGGTCGAGAAGTTTTTCAAAAACATGGGAACTCCGGACGCAATGGAAGGTGTGCTCAAATACGAGGTGTGGGGCGGCAAGGATAAGGACAAAAGCTGGAAAAATCCCGCCGCGACATTGATCTTCCTGAGCGGCAGCAAAGAGGCCCCCGGAGCGATCTGGCTGGCGGATATTGCCGTCACCAAGGTCAATGTCGCCGCGCAAACGACCGTAACAAAGGTTGTGCGTTTGGATGAGTTTCTCACGTTGGGCGAGGTGGACTGGAACTTTGTTGACGGTCGTGAATTTCCCGGCGCAAAGGGTGGTGTGACGCTGGTGAAGGATCAGCCGGCGGCGGGGCAGAATGCCCTGAAGCTCTCCGGCGACTTCAGCGGCGGCGGGGTGTATGTTGCTGCGCACAAGGACGTGGGCGACGATCTCGGCGGCGCGGTGACGAAGCTGAACCTGAAGTTGCAGTCGCGGAACGTCAGCAGCTACGGCCTGCGCCTGATCGATGGCACCGGTCAGTGTTTTCAGCGCAACAGTCAGAAGTTCACCCCCGGACCGGAGTGGCAGACACTGTCGTTCGTCCCATCCACCTTCTCCGGCGCGGAGCACTGGGGAGGGGCGAACGACGGCAAATGGCATGATCCGCTCAAGGGGATTTCCATCACAATCGGCAAAAGCTCCGCTGGCGTCGATCTCAAGCCGGAGCTGCTTCTGGGCGATATTTCCGCCGAGGTTCGCGCGGTGGCGGAGGTGCAGGCTTCCAGCTTTCAGGAGGGCTTTGAGGGCAAGGAGGTTTTGGGGCGATGGAGGGTCACCGGCAAAGTCAGCCTTACAGACCAGACGCCGTTCAAGGGGGCATTCGCGCTGCGGTTAAGCCGCACCGAGGATACTGTGAATGCGCCCGTCAGCGCGAGCGGACCGGACTTTCCGGTGGCGGCCGGTCTGTGGGACTTCGCGGCGGCGGTGCGGGTGGATGTCTATTCGCCGGACAACTCCTACAACGGCCAGCTTTCGGTGGATTTTTTCAATGCCGCCGGACAGAAGACCGGCTCTGAGACGCTTGCCATCATCGACAAAAAAGCGGCCTGGAAGCCGTTCAAGCAGCGGGTGGAGGTTCCGGCCGGCACTGCGAGGGCGCACTTTACGGCGGTCCTGAATAAAACATGGGGAACGTTTGATCTCGACGAACTCTCCGCCTCGCGGCTGCAGGAGAAGGTCGCCCCGAAACTGATCGACCGTCTAACCTTCAATTCCGGAAAAATCGGCACGCTCTTCCTGCCCGAGGATGCCGTCACCTTTCAGTTGCAGATGCTCACCTTCAAGCCGATTCCCGAAGCCAGCCGCAAGATCGCCTGCATTGTCCGGGATTACTGGGGCGGGGAAACCAGCGTCCAGAGCGAGGTGACGGTCGAGCGCAAGGGCTTCAAGGACGGCAAGTTTATCTACGAAGGGACGCTGGCGCTCGACAAAGACAAGCTTCAGGAGGGGAAGTATTACGAATTGTACGCGCAGGTTCCCCTTGCAAGCGGCAAGTCATACGCCAACTACATCGGATTCGCCCGGGTTCCGCTGGCGGAGACCAAGAAGTTCAAGGCGCGGGATGTACCTTTCACCATCCGCAATTGGGACAACCGGATGAAGGATTACTTCTTCCTCGCTGATCGTATCGGCATCCGCAGCCTCGGCATCTGGGGAGGCTGGGATGAAAAGGAGCCGGCGAAGGTGCATGCGCCGGGAATCGAGTGGGTCAAGGAACTGGGCGCTATCTATGCCACCGGCACCAATGCCAGTCAGGTCGAGGCCGGCAAGGATCTCTCCGCGCGGGCGCTTGGCGAGGGCATGACCGCGTTTCTCAACAAGTACGGCAAGGACGGTCTGCACATCGTCTGTCCCGGCAACGAGCCTCACGGCGGTCCCGGCCAGAAAGCGAAGAATGTAGCCGCTTACAAGGCGATCTACGATGCCTGCAAGGCCTATGACCAGAATACCACGGTGCTGTCGAGTTCGATGGGCTGCGATGAGGAGTACTTTAAACTAGGCTTCCAGAACTATTGCGACGCCTACGATTTTCATCTTTATGAGGATAAAAACGGCATCCGCGAAACCTTCCGGCAGTATGAGGCGATGATGAAGAAGTACAACGCTTACAAGCCGGTAGTCAGTACTGAGATCGGCCTCAACTGCCAGGGGATCGCCCGCAACGTGGTTGCGGCGGACATGATCCAGAAGACTGCCGTCTTCTTCGCCTGCGGGGGCAAGCTCTTCTCGTGGTTCACCATCATGTACCCCGACCGGGACGGCACCCAGAGCAAGAGCAACGGGCAGGCGTTCTGCACCTTCGACAGCCGTTATCTGATCTACAGCCCGAAGATTGACGCCATCACCTACTACAACATCGTCAACGGCGTCGGTATCAAGAAATTCCGCGAAGAGAAGCTCTATCCCGGAGAGATCGATACCTTCCTCTTTTCCGACGATGACGGCAACAGCATGATCGTGATCTGGAAGGAGAAGGGCCGGGACGACCTCTTCCTGCCGCTGCCGGGCGTGGATAAGGTTCGCGCCGTGCAACTCGACGGCGCCAGCAATGCTCTGGAGGCAAACGGCAAAGGCGTCAGCCTCGGGGTGACCTTTGAGCCGGTGCTGCTCTTCTTCAAGGCCAAAGACCTCAAGCTGCCGGCGGCGCTGGAGAAGTCTGCCCTTGTGCTTACCGATGCCGTCAAGCCGATTGTCAAGGCCAGTACCCAGCGCTTTTCGCTGCAGGGAGCGGGTCTGAAACCCGAAGAACTGGTCTTGAACCTTCCGGCCGGCTGGAAGATTGAGAAGCGCATTGGCGCGCCCGATACCGTCGAATGTACCGTAACGGCTCCGGAATTTACCGAGGCGCGCTACGGACGGCTGGAGGCGCTACGTGTTCAGGACGGGAAGACGGTGGCGGCGGTTTACACGCTGATTCCCGTCACCAGCGCCTTCTCGGCCGAGATCGCTCCGCTGACCGCACAGGGCACCGGAGCCAGACTGACCATTCGGAACAACGGCAATGAGGAAGATACCCTGCGCTGGCGATTCGCGATCGAAAAGGAGTTTCCCATTAAGAAGGGGAGTTTCGTTTTGAGCGCCGGAGAGGTCCCTGAGGCGTTCCTGTCCAAGGATGGAGAGGGGGATCTCAAGCTGGCGCCGCGGGAGGAGAAGGTGATCGATTTGCCGTTCTCGGGAATCAAGCCGCAGTCGATTTACGCGGTGAAGGCGCAGGTGACCAACAGCGCCGGAAAACTCGTCGAAGCGAGCCGTTCGCTTGCCGGCTTTGCCGGCGTGCCGCATGCGCCGGCTGGTATGAAAATCGATGGTGAACTTACCGAAGCCGTCTGGCGGGATGCGCCGGTTCAGGAAATCAATCAGAGGGAACAGTACTGGCCGCTCCCCCCGCCCGGAAGCGATCCGAAGGTCGAGCGCTGGACCGGCCCGACGGATCTCAGCGGCAAGCTGCGCTTTGCCTGGGATGAGAAGTACCTATACCTCAGCGCCGAGGTGACGGATGATATCTTTCGCACGCCGCAGAAGGACGGTAATATCTGGAATCAGGACGGACTGCAGATTCTTGTCGATCCGCAACGAAATTCCGAGGAGAAACCCGGCAAGTACGACTACTCGCTTGCCACCGGAGAAAAAGGGCCGCAAGCGTGGTGCAACTACTCCGCGGACACCACCGCTGCAGTTGGGGAAGCGAAGGACATTCAGGTTGCCGTCAAGCGTCTGGATGACAAGTCCGGAAACGTGATTTATGAGGTTGCCATTCCCTGGACGCGCATCGCCCCCTTCAAGCCTCAGGCCGGTGCGGATCTTGGGCTTTCCCTGATTCTCAACGACGACGATGGGCAGGGGCGCGACTTTATGGGCTGGTTCAGCGGGGTCCACAGCAAAGAGCTTGGCATGGTCGCGGATCTGTTGCTGGGGCAGTAACCCGCCGTGCGCGGGAATCATTACGCCTCGCCCCCGTTCGGTGGCGAGGCTTTTTTCCGGTGTGGCGGGAAGGTTGAGTTTGTCCTTTATTGGAGCAACCCGACCAGCGTTCTGACGAGGAAATCAACTATCGCCGGATATTTATCTAACAAATATGTATGTAATTGCATGATGTTGCGGTCTGGAATTACACGAATGCCAATAAAAAATGATAAGTTTTTAGGTACAAAAAAAGGCAACGTTTTAGGACAGTCATTTTGGGAATTGTCGTTCATAGGGGCGGATTATTTCGAGTAATAAGTCATAGGTTCTTTATTGTTATAAGGATACATGACTTATTGTGCAGTGTAATATTTCATTGGTAGGCTTGGCTTTGTTCCACGATGTGAGTGTAATAATTCCTTATTGTCCACTTTTACCCGAAAAAGCTATTGCCAAAAGATACGAACAGACTAAGATTCTGTGAAAGAAAAAAATGGTTACCTTTTTTAAATTTGTGCTACCCCGTTTTTTTGTCGTACAGGGGTCGCGCGGCGAGGGGCTTTGCTTATACTACGATCAGCGCGCGGCGGCGGGTTTTTCCGCTGATGATAGCGCCTGGACTGACCGCAATGGCCCTTGCAGGATGAGAACATGAAACAACCCAAAGCCCTCGTGATTCGTACCGCCGGAACCAACTGCGACCTCGAAACCCGTTATGCTCTTGAGTATGCCGGAGCGATGGTCGACCTGGTTCACATCAACCACCTTGCGCACGAAGCCGATCCTTGTGCGGGTGTCGATATCGTTGCCATTCCGGGAGGATTCACTTACGGTGACGACGTCGCCTCCGGCAAGGTGCTGGCGGTCGAGCTGGCCAATGTGCTGGGGGATAAGCTCCACGCGTTTATCGAACGCGGCGGTCTGGTGATCGGCATTTGCAACGGTTTTCAGGTATTGGTGAAGACCGGCCTGCTTCCCGGTGCGGCGTTCGCCTCCGCGCAGGACCGGCAGGCGACCTTGACCTTTAACAACTCCCATAAATTCGAGTGCCGTTGGGTTAAGCTCAAGGCAGCCGAGAATACCGTCTGCGTCTTTGCCAAACCCGGCGAGGAGATTGAGGTTCCCGTCGCGCACGGCGAAGGAAAATTTGTCTGCCGCACCCCGCAGGTGCTGGAGGATTTGCGCAAGAACGGCCAAATCGTGTATCGTTATATTGGAGGAGACGGTGGGGAACCGTCTTATCCGGATGATCCAAACGGGTCGGATGACCACATTGCCGGAATCTGCGACCGCAGCGGACGTGTGTTCGGTCTGATGCCGCATCCGGAGCGTCACGTATTCGCCTACCAGCATCCGCGCGCGACCCGCGAGGAGCGGCAGGGCGAAGGGGAAGGGATCCGTCTGTTTCAACGGGCGGTGACTTATTGCAAGGAAAGATGAGGGTATCATGATCGGGCAGTTGGTGGATGATCTGACAGGCAAGCAACTTGGCAAATACCGGCTCGTGCAGCGTATCGCGCAGGGTGGCTCGGGGACGGTGTACAAGGCCCGGACGGCGGAGGATAAGTTCTCGTTCGCCATCAAGATTCTCAATCCGGAACTGGATGTCAGGAAATTTTCCGGCCCGATGAACAAAGAGTACGAAATCTGCAAGGAGTTGCGCAATCAGCGCATTCTAAAGTATTTTGACATCGGCTCCTACGAAGACCGGCCTTTCTTTGTGATGGAGTACTTTGAGGGCGATTCCATCGGGAAACTCCTGAAAAACGAGGAGAAGGCCCGGATGTTGCAGGCGCGCGCGCATGAGATCGTGCAGCACATGGCCGAGGCCGTGGCGTACGTGCATCTGCAGGGGATCATTCACCGCGACATCAAGGCCGACAACTTCATGTACAGCGAAGAGAAGCAGGATGTGAAGCTGATCGATTTTTCGACCGCTGTTCGCGCGCATCGGGGTATTCTGTCGCTGCTGAACTTTACCAAACCGGCGATCGTGGGGACGCCCAGCTACATGGCCCCTGAGCAGATCAATCGCAAGCGTCCGACGGTTTCGGCGGACATTTATTCCTTCGGTGCGATGCTCTTTGAAATCTTCACCGGCCGGCCGCCCTTCACCGGGAATTCGCAGAATGAAATTTTGAGCAAAATTCTCAAGTCACCTGCCCCGCAGATGAACCGGATGAACCCGGATGTTTCGATGGACTTCAATAATCTGGTGAAGAATATGCTTGCCAAGAGTCCCGAGCAGCGTCCGCACAGCATGGAGCATTTTTTGAGCGCCTTCACCCGCATTCCCATCTTCAAGACGTGAGAGAGGGGCGGGGCGACCCGGACAGATTGGACATGGTTCGCCGGACGCGGATGCGTCCGGCTTTTTGTTGGCCGTTCGCGGGCAAGGGGAAGACGGTAGGACGTTTGGGGGGAGAACAAAAGAAGGGCTCCCCGCAGGGTGCCCTTCTGGTGGTAGGTCAAGATGGGGGACGACAATCAGGCGGCGCAGAGGCGTCCGGCGAGTTTTTCCAGCATCCGGGTCAGCCGGCTGAGTTCGTTTTCGCTGTCGATCAGTGCCTGCGTGAGCATGAAATGGTCGTTGCGCGCCTGCGAGAGTTCCGTGATGAGCCGGGCCTTCTCTTCGGCTTCGGCGTCAGCGCTGAGCTGACCGCTCTGGCGCATTTTGTCCAGACACTGTTTGAGCTGGCCGTTTTCGGCGATGGTGTCCAGTGCCTTCTGTTCCATGCGCCGCAGATCGTTTTCGAGAATTGCGTTGGTCGAGCGGCTGGAGTGGAGTTCCTCGCGCAGGACGCTGATTTCATGCTGAAGGGCCTGCGTTGTTGGTTGGGCGGAGCCGGGGCAGGCGACGGCCTGACTGGAAGGACAGCGGTCTGCGGTGTGCGCGCCCCGCATCGCCTCAAGGCTGTCGATCAAGTTCCGTTTCTGCTCCTGGGCATAATGGGCAAAGTGTTGTTTCTTTCCCGTTTTTTCCGGCATTTGGATCTTCGCGCCTCCTCGTTGGTTGCGTACCCCATACGCTGCAAACCCCTGCAATGCGTTGGTGCAGGATATATCGGCCGGGGCTTCGGTGCGGCTTTAGCGGCTTGGCTCGGACGGGTTCGGAAGAATGACGGACGGATTGCGGCCAACGGCTGGTTCTGAAAGAGGGTATACTGCCTGTTGTGGGTGCTGGTTGCGTCTGGCGGTGCGGGTAGTGGTTCGGCTTTCCGGTTCCGGTTGCAGGAAAGCGCATGGGCGGGACGGCTTCAGGCGGTGATATGGACGATCGGCGAGGGGGCGTGGCGCGGAGCGATATGAACGATGACGTTCCCATCGCAATGTTCACGGAGGGTGGTCTGAGCAGATTGCAGAGCCAGCGAGGGCGTATTGTTGGTCTCGCTCAGGTGTGCCAGAATCAGCGCCTTCAGCCGGCCGTTGCGCACGCCTTCCTCCACGAGCTTGGCTGCCTGCTGGTTGGAGATGTGGCCGTGGCCGGAGACGATCCGACGCTTGAGATTCGGGGGGTATGGCCCGTTGACAAGCATATCGGGGTCGTAGTTGAATTCCAGAATTGCCGCGTCGAGGGTGGACATCAGCCGTTCAAGCTTCGGGAACGGATGCCCAAGGTCGGTTAGGATGCCGCAGCGCAGGCCGCCGCGTTCCAGCACCAGCGCCACGGGTTCCTCGCTGTCGTGCGGGGTCAGGATGGTTTCAATGTGAAAGCCGCCGACGGCGATGACGGTTCCGGGCCGGAAGAGGCGCGGGGTAAGATTCCTGCCAAGCTTGGTATGGCAGCCCTTGAAGGTTCCCTCGGTCATGAACAACGGGATGCCGTAACGGCGGGAGAGGATGCCGGCGCCCTGGCAGTGGTCGTTGTGGGCGTGGGTGAGAATCAGCCCGTCTACCTGATCGATGCTGCCGCCGACGAGGGTGATGGCCTCGGTGACGGCTTTGCCGCTGATGCCGGCATCGATGACGATGGCGCCCTCTGGCGACTGGGCATAGATCGCGTTTCCCGAGGAGCCGCTGGCAAGGGTGCAGATGCGGAAGTCAGGCATACCACTCCCTCATCATGGTGCGGCGCAGTCCCGTAAAAAACGGGAAGTATCTTCCGGCCGCATAGTCGGGAAAGGTCCACTCCAGAGCTTCGAAGCGGTTGTGGCGATAAAGCAGCGTCACCTCCGCGAAGACCCCGGAGCCAAGGTAAATCCGGTGCGCAAAGTTTTTGCAACTGGCCAGCACAATTTTTTCCGGAGCCAGATAGCCCGGGTCCAGATTGACCGGCCGGGAGAGGCCGCAGGCCGGGGCGCTTGCGGCAAGCTCCCGCTCGAAGCGATTGCTTTCCAGCTTGCGTTCCGCCAGCAGCTCGCGCCGGAACGGTCCCTCAAAGGCGAAAAACGTCCGGAGGATTGCTTCCCCGGTCTGCTCTTGGTAGTATGTCGAGTGATCGAACGGCCAGACCGGGCTCTCGGCATGGATGTGCCCCCAGTGCCGCTCCAGAAGGGCGCGGGCTGCCGCCAAGTGTTCCGTGTTTGCCGCCAGAACTCCGGTAAAAAAAAGCACCGGGCCCGGTTCTTTCGCCTCTGTCATGATTTGGTTTGTTCCTGATTCATGGGGTATTATAAGGCCACTTGGGTGCTGCGCAAGAAATTATCGGGATATTTTCTTTACAGTTGCCGCCTTTGTGTAACGAAGTATTCGTTTGGTGTATTTTTATGCATAGAATGGGCGCGTAGAAAGAAAAAACGGGTCAATCAGGCATAGTTGTGTGCTGAGGGAATGGGATGGGGAGCGGACAAATCGGACCGGCGAAGCACCCTGCCGTATGTGCCATGCTGGTGTTGCATGGCCGTTGCTTGCGTCGGGAGCGATTGTGGCGGCTGCTGGTCGCGGGCGCGTTGGCGGTTGCGGCTGCGGATGTGGCCGGGGTGGCGGTTGTGGCGGGCGGGGTGGGCGGGGTGGGCGGGGTGGGGTGGCGTTTGTGTGGTGCTGTCGGGCTGTTCGTTTTTTTTCCGGTGTTGGTGATCTGCCTGCGCCGGCCGGCGGTGACGCTGGCGCAGAGAGGCGCTTGGATTGATAGGGTTGCTGGTCTGCCGGGAATCGGGGTGACGCTCGCGTTTTTGGCCGGCGGCCACAGCGGACGTACTGACAGATCTAACGGCCCGTGCGCGATGGTGGAGGAGTTTTTGCGCGGCTGTGATGAGCGGTTGCTGGTTGTGTTCCGTACATTGCCGCCGCCGGCGCGCCCCTGGCGGCTGCTGCTGGTGGCACCGGCGATTCTGCTGCTGGAGTTTTTGGTTGGGCTGGCGATTACCCCCGCAGGCAATCCGGAGTCATCGCAATTGCTCCTGCGGCCGGGGGAGCATGGCACAACAGCCCAGACAGCGCAGAATGAGGGGGGGGCGGCGGGAATGGACTCGCTGGACAGGCCGCCGGCCTCGCCGCAGGAGCAGCAGGAGCGTGCCCGCAGGCTGGTGGAGTTGATGCAGCAGCAGGGGGCAGAGCGCGGTGCCGGGGCTGGGGTGGGCAGCGGAACTACGCCGGCGGGGGTGGTTCCGCTTGAGATGCGGTATCAGGAACCGCCGGGGTATCTGGAGCTGTACCGCAACCGGGCGACAGATCGTTCCGTTGCCGTGCCGCCGGAGTATGCCGGAGTCGTCGCCGGTTATCTTCAAGCTTTGGCGGCGGAGGCGATCAGATCCGGAACTTCGCACTAAAATTATCAGGTTGGCATCTGTTTGCACAGTAGAGGGTTCGCGTGATTGCCCCGAGTGCGGGAATTCCACCGGGTCTTGAGCCACACGCCCCGGGTAGATGGGCCTCGCACGACGGGGGCGTCCGGCTGGTGGAGTTTTCCGGGGGATTTATTCCTCGCCGAAGACCGCTTTGCGGCGGAGAATGTGGTGATAGTGTTGCGCGAAGCGGTGCGCCTCGTCGCGGACGTGCATCAGCAGGCGTAGCCCCTCGTTGCGGCGGTTGAGGCGGATCTCCTGCGTGCTGCCCTCGCGGAAGATCAGTTCTTCCTTCTTCGCAAGGGAGATGAGGATGCCCGGCCGCACGAGGCCGCCCTCGGGGGTGCGCAGCGCGGCCAGCGCCTCGCTGGCGGCCGAGAGTTGTCCCTTGCCGCCGTCGATCATCAGGATGTCCGGCAGCGGTTTGCCCTCGCGCGCCATGCGGCCGTAGCGGCGGGTGATGACCTCCTGCACGCAGGCGAAGTCGTCCTGCCCGTCGATGGTCTTGATGCGGTAGCGGCGGTAGCCGTCCTTGAACGGCTGGCCGTCGACGAAGTTCACCAGCGAGCCGACCGTTTCCTTGCCCTGCAGATTCGCGATGTCGATGCCTTCGATGGTGCGCGGCGCGAAGTCCAGCCCCAGCACCCCCTGCAACTTCTGCAAGCCTTTTTCCGGCTCGATCGTGGGCGCGAGCGGAGCCAGCGACTCGTCCAATTCGGGGTACTCGTTGAGGTTCTCCAGCGCGGCAATCAGGTTGCGCAGCGCGGCGGCCTCTTCAAACTGCAGCTTTTTCGCCGCCTCCTGCATATCGCGGCGCAGCTCGTCGATGAGGTCTTTCTTCTGACCGGACAAAAACCGGCAGAGTCCGCTGATGCGCTTGCGATAGGCTTCTTTGGTGATTCCGCCCCGGCAGCAGCCGGCGCAGCGGCCGATGTGGTAATTGAGGCAGCCGCGCTGAAAGCGCAGGCGCTTGTCATCGGCGTCGATGTTGCGCTTGCAGGCGCGGTAGAGGAAGATGCGCTGCAACTGTCCCAGCGCCGCGCGCAGATCGCCTGCGCCGACGAAGGGGCCGAAGTAGCGGCTTTGGGGGTTGTCCTTGCGGCGGGTGATGAAGACGCGCGGGAAGTCCTCGCCAAGCGTGACCTCGATGAAGGGGTAGAGGTCGTTGTGCTTGAGCATGATGTTGTAGTGTGGCTGGAGGTCTTTGATGAGCCGCGACTCCAGCAGGAACGCTTCGAGTTCGGTGTCGGTGACGACGTAATCGAAGTCGTCGATGTTCTCGACGAGGGCGACGGTCTTGGTGGTCTGATCGGTTTTCTGGAAATACGAAAGCACGCGCCGGCGCAGGATCTTAGCCTTGCCGACGTAAATCTCGACGCCCCGGAAGTCCTTCATGACATAGACCCCCGGCGACTCGGGCAGCGCCTTGGCTTTCTCCAGCAATTCAGCCAGATTCATGCGCGTCTTCCATTCATAGTACGATTATAAAAACGCCATCCGCCTTTGTGTCGGCAGACGGCGTCGGAAATGGCGTCAGAATAAAACCGGTTGCCCTATTTCTTGCCGGCCTTGATCAGGGCGGCGTTGAGGTCGGCGTTCATTTCGACCGTCGCTTTGCGCGCCGCGCCCTGCCAGTCTTGCGGCGTGTTGTCCTTACGCCAAGCGTACAGCACCGACCGGCTCGCGTTCACAATCGCCCCGCTGCCGTCCGCGCGGAACGCCGGCACGATCCCCTCCGCCGTGCCGCCCTGCGCCCCGTAGCCCGGCAGCAGGATGAACGCATCCGGCATCAGCGCCCGGAACGCGGCCAGCTCTTCGGGGTGCGTTGCGCCTACGACCGCTCCGACCGCGCTCAGGCCACTCTTGCCCTTGTGCGCCTTACCCCAGATGTTGACCAGTTTCGCCGTCGACTGCGCAACCGTGCCGCCGTCTTTCAGCTCCAAGTCCTGCAGCTCGCCGCTGGTGGGGTTGGAGGTCTTGACGAGAACAAACAGCCCTTGTCCGTTCTCCTGCGCTTCATTGAGGAAGGGCCCGATGCTGTCATAACCCAAATAGGGGTTGATGGTCAGCGCGTCGTGCGGCCCGATCTGGAAGGGGTTCGCTACCCGGCCGAACTTCGCAGCAGGACGCAGCAGCCCGGCGGCGTAAGCTTCGGCTGTGGTGCCGATGTCGCCGCGCTTGACGTCGCCGATTACCAGCAGGCCGGCGGCGTGGGCGTGGGCACAGATAGTGATGTAGGCCATGATTCCCGCCACGCCGTGCGCCTCGAAGAAGGCAATGTTGGGCTTGACGGCCGGAACGAGGTCGCGCACCGCATCAATGATGCCCTTGCCGAAAATCTCCAGCGCCTCCTGCCGGTTGGCCGGGTCATCGACCATCTCTTGCAGGGCGGGGGGGAACTTATCGAAGCTGGGGTCAATGCCGATGACGGCGACGCTCTTTTTTTCCTTAACGGCCGCAGCCAGCCGATCCGCAAAATTATCCATCGTGATTCCTCTTTCGTTTTCGCCAGCCGGCTGTCGTCAGACCGCCGCTTCGTTCTTCCTGCTAATCGAGTACCCGCAGACCGGCTCAGGATTGCCCCGGAGACAGAATCGCTTCCAGTCGGGTCATTTCGTCCGCGATCAGCGCCCGCGCTTGTGGGATCAGCGCCGCCTTGTGCGCCGCCAGTCGCGCGCGGTACCATGCCATCCCTTCCGCATACCCCATCTGACGCACGGAGAAGATGTAATAAAACCAATACCCCGGCCGCGCCAGTTGCGCCATCGCGTCCGCGTTCGAGACGCATACGGCCTCAAGGCTCTCCGCCCCCACCGCGACGGGCGTCGAATGTACCGCGATGCAGCGGCAGATCCGGTCGATGGCATCCGGCGAGAAGCCCATATCCTGCAGGATGCGCGCCGCCTCTTGCGCCCCCCGTTGGGCATGCTCGCTCAGGCAGCGAAAGTCACGGACCGCCGCGATGTCATGCAGAAGCGCTGCCGCCTCGACCGCCGCCGCATCCGCGCCCAACTCCCGCGCCAGCCGCAGACCGTAATCGCGATGGGCAAGAATATGTTCCGTCAGAAAGTCCGGCCCGAAGCGGTTGGCGGGCGCTGCGCACGCCTGCTCCATAAGCCTCCGGATCTCTTCCAGTTTTGCTTGCATGGTCATTGTGTCCGGAAGAATGCGTCGCCGCAGTCTCGCTGAAAGTAGAGTTGATCCGATAGCCCTGCAATCGCAAAATGGTCCAGCGTCACGAACCGCGCACGTTTTAGCAGCGTCTGCATGCGCGTGTTTTGGCGATGCGTATTCACCCAGACCGCCCGGAACCGCCCCGACAGGAGGCCTTCGGCCGCACGCCACAACCGCCAGCATGCCGTGCTTGTCCTTGCTTCCGGGACGATATACAAATCTACGATGTATGCGACACCATCCGGAACCCAGTTGCGTTCTGGGGCGGAAATAAAAGCCAAAAAACCGGCCGGCCCGTTGGCAGAATCAAGGACCGCCACCTGACGGGCCGCAATCTGCCGCTTCAATCGCTCCCGCCATGCCTCGGCATTTCTCTGCGCATTCTCTTCCGAAATTACTTCATTTTCTTCGGACATAAATCGGCGCCAGAGTCCGAACACAGCCAGTTCATCCTGTGCTTGCGCAACACGCGCCATGTTCGCCATGTCACCCTCTTTTTACGACCCCGCCGCAAAACCCGGCAGGGCTTCGCGGCAGAGAGAGGCGCATTACCAGATATTTCCGCCGGTCGTGTGGCTTTTACTCGGCCGCATCCTCGACCAGCGCTTTTTCCTCGTCCGCCGGCTCCGGCAACGACTGCCCCGACAGGAACTCACCGAAGGCGCGGAACTTGGCGTAACGTTCTTCGACCAACTGGTCGGCAGTCTTGCCAGTCAGCAGACCGAGGTTTTGCAGAATCGCTTCCCGCAGATTTTTGGCCGCCTGCGGCAGGTCGCGGTGTGCGCCGCCCAGCGGTTCGGGAATAATCTCGTCGATGAACCCGCGCTCCTTGAGGTCCTTGCTCGTGAGCTTGAGGACCGCGGCCGCATCGGTCTTGCGGTCGCCGTCGCGCCAGAGGATCGATGCGCAGCCCTCGGGGGTAATCACGGAATAATAGGCGTGCTGGAGCATCAGGATGCGGTTGCCGACGCCCAGCGCCAGCGCGCCGCCCGAGCCGCCCTCGCCGATGATGATGCAAACGACCGGCACGCGCAGCAGGCTCATGTCGCGGATGTTCTCCGCCAGCGCGATGCCCTGCCCGCGTTCTTCTGCCCCGATGCCGGGGTAGGCGCCTTTGGTGTCAATCAGGCAGACCACCGGAAGGCTGAAGCGTTCAGCCATCTTCATTTTTTGCAGCGCCTTGCGGTACCCTTCCGGGTGGGCACAGCCGGCGTGGCTGAGGTGGCGCTCCTCGACGTTGCGGCCGCGGTGCTGGCCGATGACCATGAAGCGTTGCTCTCCGATGCTGGCAAGGCCGGTAACAATCGCGAGATCGTCGCGGAAGGCGCGGTCGCCGTGTAGCTCCTCAAACTGATCAAAGGTGTTTTCAATGTAGTCGCGGGTGGTGGGACGCTTTTGATGCCGGGCGATCTGCACCGTATTCCAGGGCGTCAGATTCTCGTAGAGCTGGCGCTCCATCGCGTCGGCTTGCTCGCGCATCAGCCGAACCTGCTGCTCAAGTCCTTCCGATGGCTCGGCATCCTTGAGCATGTCTTCAATCCGCTTGCGCAGCTCGTACAGCGGCACTTCAAAGGGGAGCATGTTGTTGGCAGACATGGCTGTCCTTCCCGGAGGTTTCGCAAAATCAAAATTCAACAAAGCCCTGCTATTTTGTCCAAAACCGGTAGAAATGCAATGGCTTTTCCGGTGCAGGTCGCGAGAGAGACTGCACCGAGGCGTATGTTTTTCCTTACTACGGCAGGGGTTATGGGAATATTCCGATAACTGGCGTTGTCTGCCTGTGGGGTGCTCTGAGGAGGGGCGGGTTCTGCATAGTGCCGATTCTCTGCGCTCAATGCCGGCAGCGAACGGGAGGATGCCTTTTTTCGGACGGCGAATGGGCACTGGCGGCATCGGGGGGGAGTTTTTATATAAAAAATGAACCGATGATTTGAGAATGCGTTCATACAGTGCGGGATGGTGGTGGAAGCATCCCGCTTGTTTTTGATTCTGCAAGAGAACGCTCTTGCGGAAGTTCTTTTATTTCAACGTGATGTGAAAAATGGACCAAAGTCTGTTTTCGGTGAGATTTATGGAAAGGGACAATCAAATGGCGGGGGGCGGAGCGTGTTGTTTGCGGGTTTGCGGGCTGAAAAAAGAATTTATGGCCGGGGACCGGATTGTGCAGGCGTTGCGGTGCGTGGAGTTGCAGATTGAAGCCGGCGAGTTTGTGGCGATCATGGGACCCAGCGGCTGCGGGAAAAGTACGCTTTTGCATCTGGTCAGCGGATTGGACAAAGCTGACGCCGGCGTGGTCGAGATTGAGGGTAGGGATATTTCCGGTTTGAATGACCGGGAATTGACCCTGCTGCGCCGCCGGCGCATCGGTTTGATCTTTCAGGCCTTCAACCTGGTGGGCAATTTAACCGCCGAGGAAAATGCGCTCCTGCCGCTGCTTCTCGATGGCGGTTCTGCCGATGCCGGTCGTGGCGCGGCACTGTTCGGGCGGCTGGGGCTGAATAACTGCGCCGGCCGCTGGCCGGAAACGCTCAGTGGCGGCGAACAGCAACGGGTCGCGATCGCCCGCGCGCTAATCAACAATCCGGCGTTGATTCTGGCCGATGAGCCGACGGGGTCGCTGGACTTCGCCAACGGGCAGGCGCTCTGTTCGTTGTTGCACGATCTCTGTACCAACGATGGCCGGACGATCCTCATGGTTACGCACGAACCGGCGGTGGCGGCGTGGGCGGATCGGGTACTGGTTATGAAAGACGGGTTGCTGTTGGGGCAACTTGCCCACAGCGCCCGCGGCGACAGCAACCGCCTGGCGGCGGCGTATCATGATCTGCTGGCGCAAAATTCGCCCGCTCCTGCGGCGGAGCCGGTTGTGGCGGGGGGCGAATAAAAATGGGATTGATCTGCAAGCTCGCTCGCCGCGATCTTTTTCGGCATGGTTGGCGTTCGGTGTTGTCGGTACTGGCTATCGGCGCGGCGGTGGCGGTGGTTGTCTGGACGCAGGGGGCGTATTTCACCAAGGTCGCCCAGAATGATTTTTTTGCGGCCCGCATGATGGGGGCATATTCGCTATGGATTACGCCGGCTGGCGGCGGACAGTTTATGCCGAAACGGACGGTGGTCCTGCGCGATGCGCAGCCGCAGCGCCCGGCCCGGCCGCCCGTGTTGACGCCGCAGATGCTGAATGCCGTTTCGGCGGCGGAAGGGGTGGCCGAGGTGCTGCCGATGCGCACGAGTATGGTGCGTTTCCGGCGGGCGGACGAAAAGATGCTGCGTATGCCGGGCGGCACGCTGGCGGCGGTGGAGTGGGCGCGGACGCCGGAGTTCGGCGGTTCCTTCGACGGGCGGTGGCTGACGCCCGGCAGCGAAGCGGCGGAGGTGGTGGTGGTCCGGCAGAGTCTGGAGCGGCTGCGGCTGGGGATCGGCGACGAACTGATGATTGTCACCGCCAACACGGAAGTTCCGCTCAAGATCGTCGGCACCTTTGATTTTCCCAGCAACTCCGGCGGACCGCATGCCCCTTCGAGCGGGTTCCCGGTCGTCTTTGTGACCCTGCCGGTGGCGGATCGCATCGCGGGGCTGACCAAGGCGGATGCCGCCGATCAGATTGCCGCGAACCGGGTTCCCAACGGCGCGTTTCTGAAGTTGAAAGCCGGTAACGAGGCCGGGACGGTGCGGGCGCGTTTGCTGGCCGACGCGTTTCCCGAGGCTTCACGGATGACCGTAAACGGTCTCAAGGAACTGGCTGCGCTGGCGTCGCAGGGAGCGGGCGGCACGATGGACATGAGCGGCTATTACCTTGTCGGCGTGACACTGCTGGCCTCGATTTTTATCATTTTCACAACGCTGAATATGGGGATCTGCGAGCGGCTGCGGCAGATATCGATGCTGCGGGCGGTCGGCATGACGCGCCGTCAGGCGGCGTGGAATGTGTTCCTGAACGGACTCGGACTCGGTGCGGGTGGCTTGGCCGTGGGGCTGCTGGCGGGTTGGGTCGCGCTCAAAATCATGACCCTGCTCAATCCCGTCCAATATCCCGGCGGGGTCACAGTCGGCTGGGCGTGCGTGACGGTGGCTGTGGTCTGCACCATTGGCGGGGCGGTCGCCGGTTCGGTGTTCCCGATCTGGACGGTCTGGCGGCTGCAACCGCTGGAGACGCTCAGCCCCGTGCAGCGTCTGCACCGGCGGGGTTTTCCCTGGCGGACGGGCGTGATCGGGCTGTTGTTGCTCCTGCCGGCATTTTTGATCTGCTATGTTCTGGAGCTGCCTGCTGATCGCAGCGAAGCGGTTTGGCTGACCCGCAATCTGGCGTTCCTGATCTTCGGGTTGCCCGGCCTCGGGCTGGGCTGCATCCTGTTGATGCCGGCGCTCATCGCGGTCATTGAGCGCTTTGGCAGCGGGATCATTGCCCGGCTATTCGGGTTGGAGCCCCGTTTGCTGGCGTTGCAGCTGACGGGCAAGCTCTGGCAGACGGCCGGGGTTGCGGTCTGCCTCTCCATTGGACTGGGACTGTTCATTTCGATCCAGACCTGGGGCTATTCGATGCTCAAGCCCTTCCAGCCGACTGCGGATCTGGCGGATGTGGTTTTCAGCTTCAAGCCCACAGGCGTGCCTCCAGAGCTGCTGAAGGAGGTGTATAACACTCCCGGCATAGACAGCCAGCGTTGCCTGCCGGTGCAGTTCCGGCAGTTGCAGGTGGGGCCGGACACCTATAAGGCGCTTCAGGCGAATACGGCTGTGCAGTTGACGCAGGATAACGTCCTCGTGGCGGGTATTGATCCGGAGAAGGCGTTTGTCGGAGACAATCCTGTCTTTCGCGTAAATTTCCTGCAGGGGACGAAGGAGGATGCGCTGGCGAAGCTTCGCCTGGGCGGTTACTGCCTGATTCCGCAGAGCTTCCACAACCATTCCCGGCTCGGAGTCGGCGACAAGGTGTCGGTGATTCTGCCGGCCGCGCGCGGCATGCGCGGCGGCGGACCGCGCGAGGGCGGGCGAGGGATGCGCGGCGGCGGACCGGGTGCTCTGCAGCAAGGTGCGCCCGGCAGTTCCGCAGGCAAGCCCGCGCCGGCCGGGGCGGGGGAGATTCCACCGGGCGGGACGGTTAAGGAGTATGAAATCGCCGGCGTGATTGAGATGCCGTGGATTCTCTTTACCGGGTGGACTTCGATTCGCGGTCAGGACGGCATGCCGTTCGGGACGATGGCGTTGGTGTTGACCAACTACGCCGACGGCCGCGCGCTGACGACCTCTGACAACTCGGTGTTCTTCTGGAGCAATCTGACGGCGGAGATGAAAAAGCTGCCGCCGAAGGAGCGGATGGCGAAGCTGGACGAGGGGTTGAACAGGGTTGCGGACAA
>CAYWTJ010000034.1:0-5058 GCA_964460225.1 uncultured Planctomycetaceae bacterium
CGCAACAAAGGCCGGTCCGATTATCGCGCCGACGATTACCTCCGGGGTGCTGATGGGGAATATGGCCTTTCGTCACAATGGCATGAATACGGTGATGGCGTTCGCGGACGGGCACACCGCGAGGGTTACCACGGGGCTTCCCACCATCAACGAGGGACATGATTTCGATCCGTCGGTTACGGTGGAGCAGTGGGGAGGCACGGCCAATAACTCCCCTTCGCCCGGCCGGGAATTTGAGCCGTTTTGGGGGCCGGCTTCCAATACATACAATCCGACCACGAATTCGACCACGGGCGTCGTTACGGGGGGAAGGTCGTACGGCGTATGGCGGGGCATTACCATCAACTGATCGGTCGTTGTTGCGGCTTTTCCGGCAAATGGCGGGATTTTCAGATGGCGAAAACTCAGACGGCATTCTCGCCGGTCAAGATAGCAAATTCGAGAATCGGTCGGGTGCTTGCTGCCCTGCCGGAAGAGGTGACCGAAGGGAAGCCGAGCAACACCCGACGATTCGCCGGGGTGTTCTCGCGCATTCGGCCGGCGGTGCTGGTGCTGCTCTGCAGCTCTGCCTTTGTCTGGGGAGGGGTGCAGATTTATCACGATACGGGGCTCCTGAAGCCCCCTCAGTTGTTTGATCCGGCGCGTGTCGTAATCAAGCCTGGGTTGTATGTCCGCTGCAAGTTATGTCAAAAAGACCTCTATAATGAAACTGGTTCACAACACGCTTGCTGGACGGTTACCAGTGGTGAGCCTTTTTGCTTGGCCTGCCACGCTCCGGGCGGACTGCAGTTGCTGGCGCTTTGTCCGAAGTGCGGATGTTCGTATGCTCCGGAACTGACTGTGAGGCAGGCGCAGGTCAAAAGTGCGGACGGTTTTGAGACCCGGTTTGATTGCTTGTTACGCGCCGTCTGCCCGAAATGTGCGCATGTGATGGTTTCCAATGAAACGGTGACGTTTTACGGCGAATAGTCCGGAGGAGAGGGTATGAAAAAGGTTTTGAAGGTGTTGGGCTGCATTGTAGCGCTGCTGGTTTTGATCGCAGTGGGCGGTTATGTGTATTATCAGATGCAGAAGATGCACCACAGCGAAAATCCCGGCGCGCCTCTGACCGCCAGCGCCACCGGCAGCAAACTCCTCGACGATATGGGGCGCGCTGTGGATTTTCTCGCCCGGCATCAGGAGCTGGATGGCGATTTTGTTGCGGGAAAGCTCGCTCCGCACGCGGCGTTTTCCGGATTGGTGCTTGATGCCCTTGCGGCGCTGCCGAAGGAGTTTCTTGACAAGCAGACGCCGGACTATCGCGCCCGCCTGCTCAAGATGAAGGCCGACTGCATCGCCTACATCAAGTCCTGCGCCCAGCCCGACGGCGGCATCTATTCGCCCATCCCCCGCTTCTCGTTCGGGGTCTACAGCACCTCGGTGGCGGTGGTGGCGCTACGGGATGCCGGCGTGCCTGCGGACGATCCGGTCATGCAGGGCGCGCAGAAGTACCTGATCGCCAGCCGGGCGACGGTTCCCGGTTTGCAGCAGGGCGGCGCGGGGTATCAGCCCGGCACTCGTCCCGACCTCAACAACACCGTCAGCATGCTGGAGGCGCTGGTGGCGACGGGCCTTTCCAAGGATGATCCGGTGTACAAGCAGGCGGAGGAGTATGTCAACAACTGCCAGAACCGCAGTGAGTCGAATAAATCCGGGCTGCCGGTGACCGACGATGGCGGGTTTGTCTATCTGCCGATGCCGGTGCGCGAGGGGCATGGCGTCAAGCTGCCCGACGGCCGTTTTGCCACCCCGAGCGCAGGGGCGATGAGTTATGCGGGGTTGGTGTCGTTTTTGTATCTTGATGTCAAAAAGGACGACGGGCGGGTGCAGTCGGCGTGGAAGTGGGTGAATAATAATTACAACCTCACGGAGAACCTCGGCAGTGGTGCGGGCGGATTGTTTTATTATTATCGCATCATGGCGAAGGCTCTGGCGAAATACGGCGAGAAAGAGGTGGTCACTGCGGACGGTGCGAAACATGTCTGGGCGCAGGATATGACGCTCAAGCTGCAGGCGCTGCAGCGGCAGGACGGCAGTTGGGTGAACACCGCGGGCCGCTTTATGGAGGACGATCCCGTGATGGTGACCGCGTTCTGCCTGCGCATTCTTGGTACCTGCTATGAACAGGGTGCGCGCTAAAGGTTTTTGGAGTTCGCGCGCGCGATCACCGGAGACCGGCCGCAGGCCTGCGGCCGGTCTCTTGCATGGCGCGTCCGGTTCCTGCCGGGAGTGCGGGGACAGCATCCGGGACGAACGGAATATGAAACGCGCCGTCACAGAGGACGGCGCGTTTGGCGTTTGCAGCGATTGCGGATAAGTCGCGCGGCTTAGCGGGATTTGATCATCGTCCACGCTTCATCGAAGACCCGGTTTCCAAGGCCGAGGTCGTCGAGGAACTGCAACTTCTCCTTGGTCGCCTCGCTGGGGTAAATCGCGGGATTCCGCAAATCCTCCGATTTGATGAAGGGCAGCGATGCTTTGTTCGGCGTCGGATAGCGGGTAAAGTTCGAGAGCTGGCCGCCGATCTCCGGCTCCAGAATGTAATTGATGAACTTGTGCGCGAGTTCGGCGTTGGGCGCTTTGGCGGTGATGCCCATGCTGTCGACCCAGATCAGCCCTCCCTCGACGGGATTGACAAAGGCGGTATTCGGATTTTCGGCCATGCCGCGCACGGCGTCGCCGTTGTAGGTGACGGCCATCGCAACCGTGCCGGCGATCACCTGATTTTTGCCGCCCACGCCGCCTTCAAAGCCTTTGAATTCCTTGCTCTGCTTGGACCCCAGAAGAGCCTTCGCCGCCGCCACCACATCCTCCTTGCTGGTGGTATTGGGGGATTTTCCAAGAGCGATCAGGACGGAGCCGATCATTTCCCGCGTGGAATCCATCAGCAGGAACGAGCCGTTGCTGCTGTTCTTCAGCACCATCTCCCAAGTCGGCCGGAAGTCCTTGACCTTGTCCTTATGATAGAGAATGCCGATGGTGCCCCATTGATAAGGGATGGCAAAATTGTCTTCGGGATCGGCGGGAAGTTTGGTGAATTTCGGATCGACGTTCTTGAGGTTCGGAACCTTGCTCTTGTCGAGCTTCATCAGCAGCTTCTGTTCAATCATGCTGCGGACCGCATAGCCCGAGGGGACGACGATGTCGTACTGGCTCACGCCGCCGGCAATGAGCTTCGCCATCATATCCTCGTTGGACTCGTAGAGGTCCACCAGCACCTTGCAGTTGTACTTCTCTTCAAACGATTTGACGATGGCGGGATCGATGTACTCCGACCAGATGTAGAGACGGAGCTCTTCGCCGGCCATGACCCGGCCCCCGAGCAGGACTACGGCGGCCAGCAGAACGCTCTTTAGCAGATTTCTCATTCCCAGTCCCCTTATACGGTATTGCGCCTGTATCCCGCGCCGGCGGGATGGATTTTCTGCGTTACTTACGCGACCTTCTTTTCACGGTTTTGCAGGCGGGTCAGGCGCTCGAAGGCGAAGACCAGTGCGACGGTGATAAGAAGAATGATGGTGGAAAGCGCGTGAATTTCCGGGGTGATGCCGCGCCGCACCGAGGCGTAAATCAGCAGAGGCAGCGTGGAAGACTTCGGCCCGGAGGTGAAGAAGCTGATGACGAAATCGTCGAGGGAGAGGGTGAAGGCGAGCATCGCCCCCGCGATGATGCCCGGCATCAGGAGCGGGATCGTCACCCGCCGCAGCAGGTAAAAACTACCCGCGTACAGGTCGCGCGCGGCGGCCTCGACGTGGTGGCCGATCGAGACGATGCGGCTGCGCACCACCAGCGCCACGAACGCGGTCTGAAAGGTGATGTGGCCGATGATCATGGTGATGAGTCCCGGCTCGAAAACGCCTTCGCCCAGAAAGGGCAGGGTCGAGGCGACGAGATAGCGCAGAAAGGAGAAGACCACCACCAACGCGGCGGCGAGAATGATGTCGGGGGTGATGACCGGAAGATGCAGGATGCAGTCGAGGAAGGAGCGCAGACGTTTGCCCCAGGGAAAATTCTCCAGCCCCAGCGCCAGCGCGGTGCCGAGGACGGTTGCCACGGCGGTGGAGATCACGGCCAGCAGGAGGGTGTTGAGGGCGGCGCTCAGGATGTTCGGGTTGCTCAACATCTTTGCGTACCAATCGAGGGTGAAGCCCTTCCAGATCAGCCCGAATTTGGAGGCGTTGACGGAGAAGACCGCCACCGCGATCAGCGGCAGGTACAGAAAGAGCAGCGTTCCCAGCGAAGCGAGGGTGAGGAAGAGTCCGGGGCGCCTCATAGATGCTTAAGCCCCTTTTTTCGGATCAGGATCAGTGCGATCAGCGTGACCACCATCAGAAACAGGCTGATGGCCGCGCCGAAGGGCCAGTCGCGGCTGACGCCGAATTGCTGCTGGATGAGATTGCCCATCAGCATGAACTTCGCCCCGCCGAGCATATCCGGCACCACGAACATACCCAGACACGGAATGAAAGTCAGCACGATTCCGATGGAGAGGCCGGGGTAGGTCTGCGGCAGAATCGCGCAGCGGAACACCCGTAGCGGCCGCGAGTACAGATCTCGCGCCGCCTGCACCAGCGACCAGTCCATCGCCTCCACGCTGGAGTACAGCGGCAGCGCCATAAACGGCAGGAAGGTCGAGACCATGCCGATGTAAACGGCGAAGGTGCTGGGGTATAGCGCCTCGCCGGGGGCGATCAGTCCCAGCCACGCGGCGAGCTTCGCCGGCGGCATGTCGGGGGCAAGAACCAAAAACCACGCGTAGGTGCGGATGACGAGGTTGGTCCAGAACGGAATAATCAGCAGCGTCAGCCAGAGGTAGCGGGCGCTGCCTTTGCGGGAGGCGATGAAGAACGCCACCGGATAGGAGAGCAGCACGCAGAGGCCGGTCGTAAGCGCGGCCGTGACAAGGCTGCGCCAGAGGATGGCGATGTAATCGCCCGTCCAGCCGAGGAGTCCGCACCTACGCGTGGTTTTTGGGTCTTGCCCCCGACATGGCGCCGGCGAAGCTCGCCGCGTGGCTGG
>CAYWTJ010000035.1:0-3746 GCA_964460225.1 uncultured Planctomycetaceae bacterium
CGGCAAAATTATACAGAATACGCAAGTTTCCAGTTGCGAACGCGCAATAGTGATGGATACTAAGCGGTGGTGGTTGCAAGTCAATGCCTGATAGGAGGAAAGCGAATAAATCCTTCTGCTGAGTCCGGCAAGGAGGGTGCGCCTGCGGATGGTGAGCAAAAGCGCACGTGACACTCCGGCGGACGGTGTCCTTTTGCGTCCGAAATGGAACCATAATAATGTGCTAATCAATAAATTGTTATTCCTTTATTATCAGCAGGATAGCGAAATCAGAAGATAGCTTTTGTTAACATTTCATTTAATTTTATTTTTTCTGATCGCCATGCATCCAAAGCGGGAATTGCTGGATTTACAGTTAATGAATCCGGTATAATTAGTACTGGTTGGTGAACCGTGATCCCGGCCGGAATGAGAATGCGTCTGAAGCGTGGTGCAAACGACGCTGACGTTCTTTTATATTTTGCGAACTGCGGGATGTCATGAAGACGGGCGAAAGTCTGGTTTGTTTTGTGATTGATGACTCGGCGGAGGTGCGCGCGCTACTGGCATCCTTTCTGCAGAACCGGGGGCATCAGGTCCTTTCATTCTCCAACGCGGAGGAAGCGGCGGCGAATCTTGAGGTTCATGCCCCGGAGCTGGTGTTTCTCGACTGGATGCTGCCGAAGATGCAGGGGGTGGAGTTCTGCCGCAAGGTTCGCTCGACCCCCGGATGTCCGCAGCCGGTCATCGTCATGGTCACGGCCAAGACCGATGCCGAATCGCTGGATCAGGCACTCGACGCGGGCGCGGATGAATACATTCACAAACCGTTCTCCCTGCCGCATTTGGCGGTACGGGCGGTCATCGCGGAGCGCCGGGCCGCCGAGAAGCGCGCCCTGCTGCGCAAGACCGCCGACCTTGCCGACCATCAGGGGTATCTCGAAGCCCTCAGCGGCAGCATCTGCGCCGGGCTGCTCGCCATCGACGCCGCGGACCACACCGTTCTGGATTGCAACCAATACGCCGCCGAGATGATCGGCCGGCCGCGCCGGGAGATCATCGGCAAAAGCGGCCACGAATTCATCTTTACCCGCCGCGACGCGCCCTGCGTCCTGCCCGGGCGGGGCGAGCAGATCACCCGCTGCAAGGCCACGCTCTGCACCGCGCTGGGCGAGAAGACCATCCTGAAAAACGCGCGCGGCATCAGCTTCGGCGGAAAAGTCATCGCGCTGGAGAGTTTCGTCGATATCTCCGATCTGGAGCATGCCCAGCAGGAATTGAGCCAGTATGCCGAGCGGATGGAGCAATTGGCCGAGTTGCGGGCGCAACAGCTTTTGCATGCCGACCGCCTTGCGCTGCTGGGAACCATGTCCGCCGGCGTCGCGCACGAGATCAACAACTGCATCACCATGATCGGTCCCAACGCCCAGATGCTGGAGCGTTACCTCGCGCACCTGCTGCCGGTGGAGCAGACGGGAACCGTCCCCGAATGGCAGGCCGGCCGCAACCGCGTCGCCCGCGAGGGCGCCGTCGAATCGTTGGCAGCGATTCATGGCGGCGTCCAACGCGCCATGACCATCCTGACCAACCTGAAAAACTACGCGCGCCGCGAAGGCGACGGCCGGACCGCCTGTGTGGTCGGCGACTGCATCGTCAGCGCGTTGCAACTCTGCCACAACCTGCTGAAATATGGCGTAACGGTTGAAAACCGGGTTCCCGCCGGCCTCCCGCCGGTGTGTGCCGACCGGCAACAGATCGAACAGGTGCTGGTGAATCTCTTCAACAACGCCGCGCAGGCAATGAACGGCAACGGCCGGCTGCGCATTACGGCGCAGACCGGGGAGGCGCAGTTGACGTTGCGGGTCGAGGATAGCGGCCCCGGCATCGATCCTGCCTGCGCGGAACAGATCTGGGAGCCGTTCTTCACCACCAAAGGCCGCGATGTCGGAACCGGACTGGGTTTGCCGATCTGCAAAGGCATCATGGAGGCGCACGGCGGCGACATCCGGCTGGCGCAATCCTCGCTGGGCGGAGCGGCGTTCGAGCTGCTTCTCCCGTTGTACAGGGAAAGCGGCGCGGAGAAGGCGGAATGACGCCATGGGGCAGCCGGAAAACCGGGCAAAATTCGCAGAAATGGGCATTGCCGGCCGTTCGGGTTTGAATATCGCAAGCGGCCATGTGGCTGCGGGGAATGATAAGGATCGTGACGATGAAGTTGCAAAAAGGAAGCAAGCTGATATGCATGGGGGATTCGGTGACCGACTGCGGGCGCAACCGTCCGGTGGCCGAAGGATTGTTTGACCCGCTGGGCAAGGGCTATGTGAACATCATCAACGGATTTCTGACCGCCGCCTGCCCCGAGCTGGCGATCCGCGTGGTCAACATGGGCTGCAGCGGCGATACCGTGCGCAACCTCAAGTCCCGCTGGCAGACCGATGTCTTCGATCTCAACCCCGACTGGGTGAGCATCATGATCGGCGTCAACGACGTCTGGCGCCAGTACGACATGCCGCTGATTACCGAACAGCACGTCTACCTCGACGAATACACCCAAACGCTGGAGGAGCTGATCCGGCAGACGCTGCCGAAGGTAAAGGGGCTGATTCTGATGACCCCGTACTACATGGAGCCGAACAAGAAGGACGCCATGCGCGCAACGATGGACAAATACGGCGCGGTCGTGAAGAAACTGGCGAAAAAATACGGCACGATCTTCGTCGATACGCAGGCGGCGTTTGATGAGGTGCTCCGGCATATGCACCCCAATGCCATCGCGTGGGACCGGATCCACCCCAATATTCCCGGCCACACCGTGCTGGCGCGCGCATTTCTGGATGCGATCGACTTTCAGTGGTAGACAGGCCGCCGCCGGGCGGTGCATGCAGACGAATTTTCAGACGGCGGGACCGGCGCAAGCCGGCGCCCGCCGGTTTCATGTCCGGGCCGGCCGCTGCGGGCGGCGCGGACCCGCGCGAAGGCGGAAGATTTGAACGTATGCGCACTCCGGACGAGGTTGGCGCAACTGCTTGCACTTCAAGCGCTTTCACCTATAATCAGCGGGAATTGCCCGTTGCTGCCGGCGAAGGTTTTCGGATCGCGCCGGCCGATTGCGAAAGATGGAATTCATGGCTGGCGCCCTTACGGAAGACGAATATAAGCTGCGGCTGCAGCGGTTACAGAAGGCGCTGACCGGGCAAGGCCTGCAGGGCGCATTTCTGGTTTCGCCGCATAACATCCGCTATTTCACCGGCTTTACCGGGGCGGATTCGTACCTGCTGGTGGCGGGGCGCAAACGCTGGCTGCTGACCGACCCGCGCTACACCGAGGAGGCCGCGCAGTCGGCTCCGGGGGTCGAGGCGATCTGCTGGAAGAAGCACCCGGCGGAGTTCGCGGCGGAATTGCTGAAAAAAGCAGGGATCGGCAAAATCGGGTTCTGCCAGAACCAGCTCACCGTCGGCTGGTACCATCATCTGAAAAAAACACGGCTGACCCTGTTGCCGGTGGATGAACTGGCGGCGAAACTGCGGGCGGTGAAGAGTGCGGGCGAGGTGCGGGCGGTTTTGAAAGCGCTCAAGTGTGCGCAGGAGGCGTTCCGGGCGCTCAAGCCCAAGCTCCGGACGGGCATGACCGAGATGGAGGTCCGGCTGGAGTTGGAGTATCAGATGCTCACGCGCGGAGCAAGCGCCCCGGCATTCGAGACGATCGTGGCGGCGGGAGCGAACGCGAGTCTGCCGCACGCGCATGCGGGAAACCGCAAACTCAAGGCC
>CAYWTJ010000036.1:0-5401 GCA_964460225.1 uncultured Planctomycetaceae bacterium
AACCGGGGTCGGCCAATTGGAGATTGAGTCCCTCCAGCACCGCCGCCTGCTGCGCATCGGCAAGAGGCTTGGCGGGATCGCACTCCGCCACGATGCCGCGCGCCTCGCCGGACAGCCCCGCGGCAATGGCGTTGACCGCCGGCGCAGCCTTGCCGTCAAGCCCGGAACGCAGGGTCTGCAACAGCAGGGGCCAGGACTTCACCTGTCCCTTGGTGAACCGCGAGGAGCCGCGCAGAAGATCGGTGGCCTGCTGCAGCGCCACCGCGCCGGTGGTCTTGGTGTTGTCCACATCCGCGCTGACGGTAACGACGCGCTTGTCGTCGATACGGGTGATGCGACCGAGTCCGCCGGTGTAGCGGATCTCGGCAATGGTGGTCAGCGGCACCCGCCCGAAGGAGGTGGTGGGGATCATGATCTGGCGGAGGGTATCGACCAGCCGGCGGTTGCGCTCGTCGAAGCGCACGAGGATGTCATACTTCTCGTCGCCTTCGCGGTAGCTGGACACCTTTGCCCCGTTGAACGCGGCCTTGATGACGTAGCCGATCATCTCGGTCGTCAGCCCCAGATAGCCCGCTTTCTGCCGGTCGATGCGGATTTCCAGCGTCGGAGAGCCGCTCTCGAAGTCGCTGCGGACGTTGGTGGCGAAGGGCACCTTCTTCACGTAGGTCTTGACCTTCTCGGCCAGATCGCCAAGGGTTTTGAAGTCCTCGCCGGAGATTTCAATGTTAATCGGCTTGCCAGTGGGCGGGCCTTCCTGACCGCCCTCGACCGAGAACTCCGCACCGGGAATATTCTCCGTCAGCTTGCGCACCCGCTCGCGCACCGTCGTCGAGGGCACGGTGCGGTCCTGAATATCAACCATGTGCAAACCGACCTGATTGTCCGAACCGCTGCCGAAGAAAGACATGCCCGGCTTATAGGACGCTTTTTCGATGGTGTACTGAACATTGGGCAGAAAGGAGGAACTGACGTACTTCGCACCGCTGCTCTTGCGGGTATGCTCCTTGGGAGCGAGGGACCGCTCGTAGGGCAGTTGGTCGCGCAGGGCGTTTTCGTCGTACAGCCGCCGCGCCACATTCTTCACCATGTCGTCGGCATAGGTCAGACCGCAGCCCTGGGGCATGTTGAGGTTGACGAAAATATCGCGCGGGTCCGGCGAAGGAAAGAGCTCCACCGGCGTCTGCATCCCCACCCGGTAGCTCCAGAACTCAATGTTGAGGAAGACAAACGCAACGGCAAAGACAAGCACCGCCAGCCGGTGGCGCAGCGCCGCACGCAAAAGGCGCCGGTACGCCTGAACAATGGCGCCGCCGCCTTCCAGCATCGGATGTTCGCCGGCCTGCTGCACCTCATCGGCCGAAACGCGCTTGCCGGCGCGGCGGACCTTCAGCACCGCCGCCGCCATCGCCGGGTTGATGACCAGCGCCACGAACAGGCAGGAGGTAAGCGTGATGATTACGGTCTTGGGAATGAACACCATGAACGACCCCATGATGCCGTCCCACCAGAGCAGCGGAAAAAACGCGGCGATGGTCGTCAGCGACGAGCCGATGATCGGCCAGGCGACCTCGCTGGTGGCGCGCATGGCGGCCTCGATCCGCGTGACGCCCTGCTGCATGAAGCGGTAAATGTTCTCGACAATCACGATGGCGTTGTCGACCAGCATGCCCAGCGCCAGCGTCAGGGAAAACAGCACCACCATGTTGAGGGTGATCCCCAGCGCCTGCAGCACGATGAAGGACAACAGCATCGAAAGCGGAATGCTCAGGCTCACCACCACCGAGTTGCGCAGGCCCATCGCCGCGCAGACGACGAGGATCACCAGAATCAGCCCGCTGAGCATGTTATCTTCCAGTTCGCGGACGTTGGTGCGGATCTCGTCGCCGCGGTTCATCTGCTCGGTGATTTGCAGGCCCTTGGGCAGGGAATGCCGGCGCTCCTTCAACAGCGCCTGCACCTTGTCGACAATTTCGATGACGTTGGAGCCGACCCGTTTTTTGACGTACAGCGAAATCGCAGGCTGGCCGTTGACGCGCGAAGTGGTGTCGCGGTCCTTCAGCCCGTCACTGATGATGCCGAGATCGCGCAGATACACCGGCTCGCCGTTGTTGCGCGCGACGACCAGATAGTTCGCCTCCTCGGGCGTGGCGAACTCCCCCGGCACCCGCAACTGGAACCGCCCCTGCGCCAGCTTGATGCTGCCGCCGGACACGTTCTGGTTTTCGATGCCGACGATGGACGCCAGCGACGCCAGCGAAATGTTGTATTGCGTCAGCCGCTCGGGAAAAATCTCGACGTGAATCTCGCGGTCGACCTTACCCGCCAGATCGACCTCCAGCACGCCGTTGATGCCCTCGATGTCGTCCTTGAGATCGTCGGCAATCTTGCCCAACTGCTTCTCGCCGAAGTCGCCGGAAAGCCCGATCACCAGCACCGGCTCGTCGGCGAAGTTCATCTCCTGAATGACCGGATCGTCCTCCAGATCGCTCGGCAGATCAACCTTCGCCAGATCCACCCGGTCCTTGACCTTGGGCAGCACGTCGTCGATCTTGATGCTGGTTTCAAATTCCAGCGAAATGATGCTGAGGCTGTCCTCGGAGATGCTCTTCATCTTCTTGACGCCGGTCAGCCCCTTGAGCTTGTCCTCAATGGGAACCGTGATGACCTTCTCGATGTCCTCGGGCGAACCGCCGCGATAGGTGGTGCTGATCGTCACGAAGGGAATGGGAATGTCCGGCGAGGACTCCCGCGGCAGCGCATAGTAGCTGACAAGCCCGCAGATCGTAATAACCGCCGTCAGGAAAAATACGGTCGTGCGGTTGCGCACCGACCAGTCGCTAATGACCATATCAGACCACTCCTCGCTCCCTGCTCCGCCGCTCCGCGCGTCCGCAGAAAAAAAACTCTGCCACGCCGGCTCTGCGCCGCACTATACGCATTGCATCCGCCATTGCCCGTGCATCCCGCACCGCCGGAATCTCCCGCACCCCAGCCTGCCGCCCTCCGCCGCGTTCTGCCCGCGCCATGCCAGCGCCGCCGATTGTGGAATTCCCCACAGGCTGCCGGTTTCCGCAACACCACACAGGGCGAACCAAAGAAACAGAATCCCCACAACCCATTACCAGAAAACACATTACGGATAGAGCGAAAACTGGAACGGAAAATGAAAGGAGCGGATTGTTCGATTCCAGAAACAAACAAAGCGAAACAACCAAAAGGAGCACCAAATGAACGCTGTCGTTGCCGTCCGTGTTGGCTACCGAATCCTTCTGCTGCCGGTTCTCGTCGCAGCGCTCTGCCTGAGCGCGTTCGGCAGCGCCAGCGCCGGCGAACACGGCGAGCCGCGGGGAGGGGATTTCGGCCATTACCGCCCGCATGACGGTCCCGGAGGACACGGCGGGGTCAGCCTCTGGTATAACCCGGGTTATTACGCCCCGACCTATGTGGCGCCCGCGCCGGTCATCGTCGCGCCGGTCATCCCCGCCCCGGAGTACATCTCCTGCTCCAGCGGCGCGGTGATTCAGCGGACCTACTACCTTTTTAACGGCGTGGTGACCTACCGCGACACCATTGTGCAGCCTGCTCCGGTGATCGTTCAGCCGGCACCGGTAATCATCCAGCAGGACCCGACCCCGACCTGGGTCAAGATCGTCAGCGGCATCGGCGTAAGCGTACGCTGGTAACCCATACGGTTCGTTGATGGGACGGGAGAACAATGCGGCACCGGCGCTCACTTGCCGGTGCCGCATTGTTCTCCCTGTTTTGGGTGATTCTATAAACGGGCGGTGGAGCTACGGGGCTGAATCCGCGCCGCAACCAGCAGCCCCGACTCCGGCAGCGGACGCTGACCGGTCACATGCCCCACCACCGCCGCGCAGAGCTGCCGCAGATCGCCCCCGCATGAGGTCAGCGGAATCGGATATCCCGCCCCTTCGCGCAGGTTGTCGTAGCCCGTGAGGCTCACCTCCTGCGGGATACGGATGCCCGCCAGCATCAAGCGATGCATGATTCCGAGCGCACATTCATCGTTCTGCGCGATAATGGCGGTGAACGGGAGGTTCTTTTCCAGCAACACTCCGGCGGACCGGAAGCCACCCTCGGTCCGGCCATACGATTCGATCAGCAGCTCAGGATCAAATGCCAGCCCCGCATCTTCCAGACCGCGCCGGTATCCGGCCAGCCGCAGCTCGTCGCGCAAAATGCTGACACAGACGATCCGGCGATGTCCCAGCCCCGCCAGATGCCGCACCAGTTGCCGGAACGCATCTTCCTTATCCTCGGCCGCAAAGGGATACGGAAACCGGCGCGAGCGGTGCCGCAAGACCGCCGCCCGTTTTCCGGTGCGAGCCAACAGATCATACAGCCCCTCGTCTTCCGACATCCGGTCGTCGAGGATCACCCCCTCCGCCTCGGTCAGCGCCCCGGCCGCCACCTCCGCCGGCGACGCTCCCTCGCGGACAATACAAGAGAGCGCCCGCCGCCCCGCATCCGCCAGCGCCCCCAGCAGGGTCTCAAACGCCTCCAACTGGTACCGCCCCGCATCCTCGCGCAGCAGAAGCAGAATCTTGCCGCCGGTCTGCCCCGTCCCGCCCGCCGCCCGGACGATCCGATTGCCCTTGCCGTGTTCGGGGCGCACCAGCCCCTCCAGCACCAGCGACTGCACCGCCCTCCGCACCGTGGTGCGCGAGACGGAAAAGGCCGTCATAAGCTCCCGCTCGCCCGGCAGCATCGTCCGGCTCTCGTCGGCGATAAACGCCTCCAGATGCCTGCGCAACTCCCGGTGCAACGGCTCCGGCGTCTGATCCATTCGCATTTCCCGCCCACCCGCAGATCACAAACAAGACCGCCTCTGAGTCCGAAAAAGGCCTATTCCTCCCGGCTGTCCAGCAGCGGATGGTCGAGGAAGGCGACCTCTGGCGCACGCAGGGAATCGAGTTCGAGCACCACGATCTCGTTCTTGCCCTTCTTCAGATACGGCGCGGGAATGAAATGGCTCATCTGCGGGCCGACCTTCCAGTGCCGTCCGAGGTGGAAGCCGTTGATCCAACAATGCCCTTTGCCCAGCCCCTCCAGCGAGAGATAGGTGTCGACCGGCTTGCCTTCGATCTCCAGACAACCGCGCAAAAACGTAGGACGGAGTAGCGCCCCCTCCTTTTTCGGAGCGGCAAACTTCAGTTTCTTCAGATTCGTCAGCGGCAACGGGTAGACCGTCCAGCCGTAGGCAAACTGCTGGCCGTTCAGCACCACGCCACCGGTGATGCCCTTCTTCTCGGCCATGTAATTGCCATAATTCGCCCGCCCCAGATTCTCCACCAGCAGTTCGACCGTCGCCCCCTTCGCCGGCACGTCGAAGACCACCTTCGTCCCGGCTGCGTCGTTGCGGTAAAGAATTCCCTTCAAC
>CAYWTJ010000037.1:0-5161 GCA_964460225.1 uncultured Planctomycetaceae bacterium
CTACCCGACGCCCCGCCCACGTTGCGCATTGTACCCGCCGATGCCCGGAAAGAAAGAACAAAGCGCCCCCCCAGAATCCGCCGCCGGATAATTTCCTTTCAGCGCACCCCCTTCCCCCGGTCACAATTGGCATATGTGAGCAAAGTCATTGACACGCTATAGCGGTTTCGCAAAAATGACCTGACTTTGACCACGGCAACTTAACATGCCTACGTCTCTGCCTGTCTGAACACCGCGCTGCCAGACCAGCGAAAAAAAGGAAATCCATGCCGCATCCACTCGTATCGTTCCTGACAAAAATACGGTTGCCGCTCCGCATCGCCGCAGCCTGCGTGTTGTTCGGCTTTTTCGCTCAATTCACCGCCACCCGGCTCTGGAACTCCGGCGGCATCGTCGCCGACCATCTGACCGGCGACAGCGCTATCTTCTTTGCCGCCGCGAGGGCGCTTCGCGACGGAGCCACCCCCTACGTCCCTTCCAACGCGCCCCAACACCCCGGCTCCCTTTACTGCTATCCTCCGCTTCTGGCAGTGCTACTCAGCCCGTTCGCGCACCTTCCGCTCTGGTCGCAAAATCTGCTCTGGTATTCTATTCTGACATTCAGTTTCTGCGGCATTTTTTATCTTCTCCTCCTGATCGCCCGGCAAGCCGGTATCGCCCCCCCTTCCGGCTGGGCGTTTATCGCCCTCACCGCCGCAGCGGTCCTGCTTTTCGAACCCATCCAAAACAACTTTCTCTACGCTCAGGCCAATGCCCCCATCCTGTTCCTCACCTTGCTGACAATGTATCTGCTGCTGCGCAGGGCACCCGCTCTCGCTGCCACCTGTGCCGCGTTCGGCGCAGCGATTAAGCTGTTCCCGCTGATCTTCCTCCCCTATCTCTTCTGGCGCAAACGCTGGGCAGCGCTGGCAACGGGCGCGGCGGCTCTTGTTCTCTTTTCGCTGCTCAGCTTTCTATATGCATCCGACGGATATTATCATGATTACGCCAAGACGCTCCACGCCCGTGCTGCATCGAATTACAACCTCACGGAATTCTTTGCGACCGCGTACCGCAGTCTGATCTGGTTCTTCCCGGCGGCGACCTCAAAGGCCGTGGAATTCGTTTGCGCGGCGGCGCTTATGGGGGGGGTGATGCTGCTTGACCTGCGCTATGCCTCCCGCCCCGCAGGCGGAGCGAGGACCATGGTCTGGACACTCGCCATCCTATGCAATTGCATCCTGATGATTCATCCGCACACGGAATCGCACGTCATGATTTTCTGCATTCCCGCCTTTGTACTAGGCGGACTCTGGGTGCTGGCGCGCGGCACGCTCGCGCAGCGCATCCTCTATGCGGCCTCGTATCTGCTCTACGTTCCGCTTCTGGAGGTGCAGGACACGCCGCTGACCTTCCTCAGCCTGCTGACAAACTCACTGCTATGCGCCTTGATTCTCCGTCAGACCGCAGCCGAAGCCGCCCAGCAGGAAACACGCTCGGCCGCAATGGAACAAACCGCCTGAAACCATCGTGCCGATTGGGCGCAAACGAATAGGATACCACCACAGCTAAATGCTTCTCACACCAGACTCAAACTGACGGTTTTTTGGAAATGAACGTTTTTCTTATTGCATCTTGGTAGGTTTGCCTTATATTGATCTTCGCAAAATGTAATCTTTATGATAAGGAGAAATCATGGCTTATGTTATTTCTGACAAGTGCGTTTCCTGCGGCGCCTGCGCCGGTTCTTGCCCGGTCGAGGCGATCAGCGAAGGCAACGGCCAGTACGTGATTGACGCCGACAAATGCGTTGATTGCGGTGCCTGCGCCAGCACCTGCCCGGTCGAGGCGATCTCCGCCAAGTAGTTCTGACCCCGCTTCAGTACCCGAAACCGCCCGCTCTCCAGACCGGAAGCGGGCGGTTTCGTTGCCGCCCCTATTTCGGGCAGGCATCCCGTCCCGTGTCTTCATTTGCACTCCGAGTCCTACCCGGCTGCGTAGACCGAACGTCTTTTGCGGCCACGAAAATGCCGCCTTCCCGGAAAGAAGGCGGCATGCCGATCACATTCGTATCACGCACAGCTACCCCCTGACGCGCCGCTACCGCTTCCTACTCGCGGGCATGAGCGCTGTCCTTCCCGTGCTTCCTCACGGGCCTACCGGGGGCGTGGGCGGACGTTTCTGGCGGTTGCGGCGAAACGACCTTTGCCGGCTTGGGCTGGCGCGCTGGTTTGGGCTTTCCGGCCACAAGCTCATAAAACTTCGGAAACGCCAGGGGCAGCATCGAAACAATATCCTTAACCGGGTGGAACTTGATCCCGTCGCGCACCTCCTTTGGCAGATCAATCAGATCGTTAATGTTGGCATGGGGAAGAATCACCTCCTTGATGCCCGCCAAGTGCGCTCCAATCATCTTTTCCTTGATGCCGCCCACGGGCAGAACCTTGCCCCGGAGAGTGATTTCGCCGGTCATCGCCAGTTGCGGCTTGATCCGCTCCCCGATCAGCAGGCTGACCAACGACGCCACCAGCGCAATGCCGGCCGAGGGACCGTCCTTCGGGATCGCGCCCTCAGGGAAATGAATGTGAATGTCGCTATTGTCATAAAAATCATCCGCGATCCCCAGCGGCCCGACATGCGAGCGTATCCACGACATTGCCGCCTGCGCCGATTCCTTGATGACGTCGCCGAGGCTGCCGGTCAAGAAGAGATTCTTGCTGCCGCCCATCTTCGTCGATTCGATGAAAAGGATGTCCCCGCCGACCGCCGTCCAGACCAGCCCTACCGACACGCCCGGAACGTTGGCGCGGTCGACAATTTCATTGTGAAAGCGCACCGGCCCCAGCAATTTCTTTACCAGCTCGGGATTGACCGAAAATTTCCCTGTACTGCCCGAAGCCATCTTCACCGCAATTTTCCTGACAATCGCCGCCAATTCGCGTTCCAGATTGCGCAGCCCCGATTCGCGGGTGTAGCCCCGCATAATCAGATCCAGCGCAGCCGGAGTAAACACGATCCGCCCCTCCGGCATCCCATGTTCCTTCAGGACGCGCGGAACCAGATAGCGCTTGGCGATCTCGTGCTTCTCAACCGAGGAGTACCCCGGCAGTGTGATAACCTCCATGCGGTCAAAGAGCGCGTCCGGAATTGTTTCGGTCGTATTCGCCGTGGCAATGAAGATCACCTGCGAAAGATCAAAGGCGACGTCGAGGTATTGATCGCGGAATTCGTTGTTCTGCTCTGGATCGAGCGCCTCCAGCAGCGCCGATGACGGGTCGCCCCGGAAGTCGTTGCCAAGCTTGTCGATTTCATCAAGCATGAAGACCGGGTTCTTTGACTCCGCCCGCCGCAGTCCCTGAATGATCCGCCCCGGCAAAGCACCGATGTAGGTCCGGCGATGGCCGCGGATCTCCGCCTCATCGCGCACGCCACCAAGTGAGTGCCGCACGAACTTCCGCCCCATCGCGCGGGCGATGCTCTTGCCGAGGCTGGTCTTGCCCACCCCCGGCGGGCCAACCAGACAGAGGATCGGGCTCTTGCCTTCTGGATTGATTTTATGCACCGCCAGAAATTCAACAATCCGCTCCTTGACCTTTTTCAGTTCGTAGTGGTCTTCATCAAGAATCTGCCGGGCCTTGCGGATATTGATATTGTCTTTGGTGATATTTTGCCAAGGCAGGCTCGTCATCCAGTCGAGATAGGTCATCGAGACGGTGTATTCCGCGCTGCCGGTCTGCATCTTTTCCAGCCGGGCGAACTCGCGCTTACTCTCCTTCAGCGCCTCTTCCGTCATCCCCGCCGCGTCGACCTTCTTCTTGATTTCCTCCAACTCCACACTTCCGTCATCCTCGCCCAGCTCTTTACGGATCGACTTGAGTTGCTCCCGCAGGAAATACTCCCGTTGTCCATCACCGATCTTCTGCCGCACATCCTCCTGAATGCGCGTCCCCAACTCGACGATCTGAATGTTGCGCGCCAGCAGCACCGCCAGCTTCTCCATCCGCTTCATCACACTCTGCTCGTCCAGCGCCGCAATGCGCTCAAGATGCGTGATGTCGAGATTGCTCGCCACAAGGTCGGCAAAATGTCCGGCATGCGTGATATTATGCGCCGCGACCTTAATCTCCTCGGGAAACTGCAGCAGCTCGGTCAGGCGGCGGAACTCCTTGCGCAAACTCCCGTGCAACGCTTTCATCTCCACCGACTTCGGGATCTGATCGTCAATGACCTCAATCTTCGCCTTGAGGTCGGGGTCGGCAGCCGTGAAATCGACCAGCTTCACCCGGTGCAGCCCCTGCAGCAGAATGCGCATCTCCCCGTCGGGGAGCTTGAGCATCTTCAGCACCACCGCCACGCACCCCACGCGATGCACCGCCTCCAGATCCGCTGCGTCTTTCATTTCCCGCTCAAGCGGCGCGACGACCAGCATCCGGTTGTCCAGCAGCACGCGGTCAATGAGCTTCATCTCCCGGTCGTTGCTGACCGAGAGCGGGGCCACCATGTCCGGGAACACGATGATGTTCGTCGCGGTCAAAACCGGCAGCTCCGCCGGCAGATCGGGCGCTGCCACATCGTGCTCAATCTCAACGCCGCTTTCAATGAGATTGTCCTCCGCAGCGCGCGCACCGCTGCGGAGATTCTTTTTCTTCTTATGGGCAGGAGCGTCTCCCGCCGGATTCTGCGGCTCGCCCCCGGGCTTGCCGTCCTTGTCTTCTTCCGCCATGCCATCCATTCCTGCTGTCGTAAATACTACAAATCCCGCTGTTCTCCACTGTCGCGGCAGATTAGCACGCCGTCTTCCCGAAGCGGGCAATGAACCAGTCCTTCTCGCGGTAGGGATCGTACACGATGTCTCGCTCGAAGAAAGATTTTGCCTCCTCCTCATCCAATTCTTCACATTTCGGAAGTAAGGAAAACGCCGTCTCAATCTCCTCCTGCAGTTTCCGTTCGTCCCCCGTCACCGCCCAGAACACGCACCGCTGGCTGTGGCACATCCAACGATCCAGCGCATCCTCCGGCAACTTGATGTCATGCACCAACTCGACGGAATTCGCTTTCTCGCCCAGCGCCCACTCCCACACCGCCAGACTCAGCGCCGCCGAGAGATAAAACAGCTCCCCCATCTCCGCCGCGCCCCCCGCCAACGCCAGCCCCGCCCGCGCTTCGGCGGCCGCGTCCTCGT
>CAYWTJ010000038.1:0-44989 GCA_964460225.1 uncultured Planctomycetaceae bacterium
ATGTCGTAATCGTTAGTCAGTCTGTCAGCTCATGCGTCAGCTTGAAGTCATGAGCGACTTCCGTAGACTTCCTAGGTGTCCGTTTGATGATTCGTCCTTCATTATCTTGGATATCTACCTTAAAGGTGGGTGCGCTCACCGCCGCCCAGAATCAGCGTGTCACCGTCCACTACCCGGACAATCGTTCGCCATTCATGCGTGCTCCTGGCACAGCACAGGAGGCTAATCGCAATAATCGCCAGAACGACAATGAGCAATAGCTTTTTCATGAGGAACGCCTCTCGTTTATGCGTTTTATGCAAGCTGCTCTTGATATGGTGATTCCTCATAGATGCGCCAGTCGTAGCCTATGAGCTGATTGACCAGGTCGAGCGCATCAATCGCCCAGAGTGCCCGTGGCCGGGGATGGCTGATGTTGAGGTTGCCACCCTCTGGGCGGCATTTCAGAACCGTGACCGACCAGCGTTGCGGGATGGCGCTTCGACCGTACAGGGCACCTAGTAGCGCCCCGCAGATTGCGGCGTTGGTGTCGGTGTCGCCGCCCCGGCTGATGGTATCCACCAGCGCTTCCTCGAAATCCCGGGCGTGGAGCATCTGCCAGAGGGCGTTCTGCAGGGCGACCAGTACCCAGCCCGCCTGACGAACAAACCCAGTCGGCGCGTGCAGGGCGGCGTGGTCCACCGCCTCCAAAAGTTCCTTTTCGACCTCCAGCATCCGCGCCCAGTTCAGGATCCGCTGGTAGAGCAACTCGGGGTTACTGCGGGTGCGGATGGCCTCAGAGATTGCGAGGCAGAAGAGCGCGTTCGCCTGCTGGCAGATCGGATGCGGATGGGTAATCTCCGCGTCTTGCATCGCCCACTTCGCGAGTTGCCCTGGCGAGTAATGGATGCCGAAAATCGCGAGCGGGCTGATCCGCATGAGTGCGCCGTTGGCCTGGCTATCGATGGTACACCGCCCCTGCAGAGCTGACCGGATGGCGTTGCCACAGTCAAAGGGATGCGTGCCGAGCCAGTACTGATAACTGGCCAGTGCTCCTTCGGCGGTATAGGTCCCTTGCCGAACAAGCGTTCTGGCCAGCATAATCGCCATCTCGGAGTCATCGGTAATCTGCCCGGCGACGGTGTCCCAGCTGCCGCCGTCCGACATCTCCCGCACGCCACGGGGATAGAGTGTGTGGATCTTCTCAGGAGATAGGAACTCAACCTGACTGCCCAGCGCATCGCCGACCAACTGGCCCAGCAGACAGCCTTGCGCGCGGGAGTGAATGTCGGAGGTAATCATGATTGCGTCCTTGACCGGGTGAGGCTGCACGGTGTTCTCCTGTTGTTACTCTGAAATGGTTTGCCCTTGCCGATGCCATATCCGTATAACCTCTTCATTTTCCATCTGCCCGATTGCCAGCGTGGTCGCTGGAATCTGGAGTACCTCAACGTTGAAGGGCGGCTTCTGCTCCACCGCGATGATGCGGCATGAGATCTCGACTGGGTCGCAATGCAGGTCTTGCGCCAAAACCGCCCGGTAAAAGGCCAATTGCCAGTAATATCCCAGCTCCCAGCACTCTATCTGAAACCGCTCCAGACAGGTGGTGGTTTTCAGTTCAACGATCAGAGCCTTGCTGGGGTTGAACCAGTCCATACGAATCTGGCAAGGCACCCCGCAGTACCGGGAACGGATGACAGCTTCCGGCACTCCTTCCGAAAGCAGGCGGCTGGCGGAATGATCGCGCCAGACGGATGCGGAGATCCTCTCAGCCTGGGAGAGAAGCTCGGCAGAGGGAGTGCTTTCATTCGCATGGCTTGCCGAAAGCGGTTGACGGGCATAGTGGGATAGGAATGCGTCGCGTCCTTCCAAGGTCAACTTGTGGACGGCACGCCCAAGGAGAAGAACACTCGGATCCAGCGAGGCTGGCGAACGATAGCCATTCTCGGGAGCGCACTGGGTTGCCCAGCGGATTTCCTTCAGGCGTGAACTGGTGAGATACTCCTCACGGGATGCATTATAGACATCCTCTGGAACCTGTAGAATGGACATGCTGTTCTCCTTTCCCCGACTCGACGAAAGGTGCAAATCAACTGGTGTGCCAAAAAAGCAGAGAACCCACAACATATTGAAATGTTTGAAGATGAATTGATTGTCATTGCCGTAGACACATGGATTCTTCTCATAATTCGCTCAATTATTGCTTTTCAGAGCGCAATTATTGAGTACAAGCGCATCGAGATGAGCGTTCTTCGAGAGGTATACTTTAAGTGCAGTCTTGCGTTGGGATAGCCGATCTGATATACGTGCATTATTCATTGTGTGAATCGAAAGGGCGATGATGCCGAGAGGTGGACGACGTGCAGGGGCTGGCAGACCAACTGGCAGCGGGAAATATGGCGAGGCGACGGTGCCGCTGCGTGTGCCGCAGAGCATGATCGGCGCAGTCGAATCGTATGTCGAAAATGGCGGTTACCAAATCCCGCTGTATTCGTGCAAGGTCGCGGCGGGATTCCCCTCGCCAGCCGATGATTACATCGAGGGCAAGCTCGATCTAAATGAGTATCTGATCCGCACTCCGGCGGCGACCTTCTTTGTGCGCGCGACAGGCGAGTCTATGCTTGGCGCTGGAATCTTCCCGGATGACCTTCTCATTGTCGACCGCAGCCTTACCCCAAAGCATGGGGATGTAGTGATCGCGGCATTGAATGGGGAGTTGACGGTCAAGCGCCTGCATCAGACCGCGAGGAAGACGGCGCTCGTGCCAGAGAACCCGAAGTTCAAAGAGATTCCGATTACCGAAGGCATGGAGCTGAACATCTGGGGCGTGGTGCGGTTTGTCATTCATCCGCTCTGAGACAACACGAAGGAACCGCATGTTTGCGCTGGTTGACTGTAACAGCTTTTATGCTTCTTGCGAGCGGGTCTTCCGGCCGGATCTGGTCGGCAAGCCGGTCATCGTATTGTCGAACAACGATGGCTGCGTGATTGCCCGCTCGAAGGAAGCCAAACAAGCAGGTGTGCGGATGGGCGTGCCGTTCCATCAGGTGCGTGACTTCTGCCGCAAGAACGGCGTGCTGGCCTTCTCCTCAAACTACGCGCTCTACGGCGACCTCAGCAGCCGGGTGATGCAGACGCTGCAGCTATTCTCGCCGAGCATCGAGCAGTATTCCATTGACGAGGCATTCTTACAGGTGAATGGGATCGCATCGGCTCTTGCCGGCAACTGGCCGCAAGAATTGATCGCGACGGTCAAACAATGGACCGGGATTCCGGTATCGGTCGGGATCGCCGCCACCAAGACGCTGGCGAAGGTCGCCAATCATCACGCCAAAGATTGCGGAAGCGGGTTTCACCGGCTGCTGAATGCGACGGAGATTGACGCGCTGCTCGCGAAACTGCCACCCGATGAGGTGTGGGGCGTGGCGAGTCGCACCACGAAAAAGCTGAATGCGCTCGGCATCTGGACGGCACTGGACCTGAAGAACGCCGATCCGCTCTTCATCCGCGACAAGTTCGGGATCGTGCTGGAGCGCACGGTGCGGGAGTTGAAAGGCGAGCCGTGTCTGGCGCTGGAAGAAGAGACAGAATTCCGACAGAGCATTCAGGTCTCGCGCTCGTTTGGCAATCTTGTCAGCGATTACGACGATCTTGAGCAGGCGGTGGCGGCCTATGCAACGCGCGCGGGCGAGAAGCTGCGGCGGCAGGACTGTGTGGCGGGCGGCATCTATGTTTATCTTCGCACCAATCCGCACCGGGAAGAAGATGCGCAATATTCAGGTGGGCTGGCGGGCGGATTCGAGCTGCCGACCGACAGCACCTTCGCACTCACCAGCGAGGCACTACGCCTCTTGAAGCGCATTTACAAAGAGGGCTATCTCTACCAGAAGGCCGGGGTGATGTTGCTGGAGATGACGCGCCGGTCTGCCGAACAGGGGCAGGCGCAAGGATGTTTGTTCGCACCAGTTGCCGAGGTCGCGGACAAGCGGCAGAAACTGATGCGGGTGATTGACGGGCTGAACGAAAAGCATGGTCGGGGAATGATCCGTCTGGGAGCGCAGGGCTTTGACGATCGTGGCTGGAAGCTCCGGTGCGACCACCGTTCGCCGCGTTACACCACCAACTGGCTGGAGCTGCCAAAAGCTACCTGACGGTGCGGCTCAAGCCACGAACAAACATTCCGATGGATGCGGCTGCCAATCGTTTTAACTGTGAGAACATGCTTTAACGCACCAGATGAAACCGCCGGCATCCTGCAATCTTTCAAGATGCCGGCAGACGCCAATTCACACACCGCCAGTTGTACGATACAACTAGCCCACGTAGCCATCTATCACTGCTATCGACGCCATTTCGAACCTTCCGGCGGACACCCGGCAGGCATCCGGCACCGCGTATTTCCCCTTCCGGCACCTCCGGCAGGTTTTTCGGCCAAACTTCTTCCTATCTATATCAGCACCTCTTTCACCTCCTCCTCACTATTTCATATACAATAAATAGAAGAAAACCCTGCCGGAAGTGCCGGAACCGTAAAACAGGCCTGCCGGAGCAATGCTGGAAGGATGCCGGACAATCTTCCTGTCTGCCGGATGGATACAGTTTTCCCAGTTGCCGCTCCTTCACATCTTCCTGATGTTGCTGTGGCAGGATGGTCTGGTCGGCAGATCCGCTTGCCTACCCGGTTGAACTCCATGTCGACTCAAAGGAGTAACTCACACCTTCATGCGGGGGCTTCACCCATTTGTACATACAACTGGAATCATCACGGTCAATCGTGTCTAGGCTTTGGTTGTTGCGTGGTCTTCGAATCAAATAAAGCTGCGTATGCTTTATCCGTTTGTACGTACAACTGAGATCCTCACGGTCAATCGTGACTAGGCTCTGGTTGTTACGTGGCCATCGAATCGATCTGCGCTACATATGCCACTTTCTCGTCTTTGATATGCGGGCTATTTCGCGTCTGTGTTTACGGGTAAAAGCAATGCGGATCGGAAGGCGTTTTACGCATGAATCGTCAGGTACTCATTTGAGGGTAATCAATCAACTACTTGAAGGGTCACCAGCAAGAGGTGTTACAGGGGTTCTGGAGCCATCACTGGAAGAGAACATCGAACGGTCATCGGAACGGCTATCAGAAGGGATATCGGAGCGGCCGTCGGAACGACCATCGGAAGCGGCATTGGAGATAGCGATAGAAAGAGCCGCACAACCGGGGTTGGTTAATGGATCTGGCAAGGTGCTTTGCACGCATTATGCGAAGCGAATCTCCTGCGTGCTGATCCGCATATAATGCTGCAATGGTAGAGAAGCTGCTTTCTGTTCCCCAGCCTTCCGCTTCATTTCATGCAACCCGTTTCGCTGAAACGAGTTATCAAGCTCCCCGAAAACACGGGGTGTTCCCCACTTACACGCAGCCTTCACGGTGCGCTTGCAACATACTGAAAAGAAACAGGTTACAGCCGTTGTCGAAATGTGCGGGGATGCGGTTGGGATGTAGTCCACCAGTGTGCTCCGGCTGCCCAATTGAATTTTGTCATGGCTCGAGTCTATCAGAGGCGTGAAATAAGCGGAATTAGTGGTCAATCTGCCCATTTCCTACGGTGCAAGCGCTCACATGGGCAGAAGCTGCTGCCCAAAAACGAAGCTTAGAATGCACCCGAAGTTCACGATGACCATTCATGCTTCTTCATCTGCTACCCAACAGCAGCCCAGAAATCCATGCTTAAACGAGTATATTCACTTACGGGGGCGATAGGAAGCGCCGTCTCATTCCATCTGTGTAGACCAGCAACGGCTGTACTCGCACCTCATTTGCAGCCCCAGCCGAAGGAACACTGAGAGGACCAAGTCAAAGGAGGCGGTGCGCAGCTACGGCGTGCCAACCCCATTGTGCGGCAGGACTAGTTCATGGAAGACGGCAGTCATCGCCGCTGCTCCTGCTGGCGTTCCTGGCGTCCGAAGCGGCAACAGTTATCTTGAATCCCAGCGGTTAAACCGCGATAATCGAAGCATCGTCTACCCGCTTGGATTTCGCTATGCTCCTTACCGAAGACAAGATCTATACTCTCTTGCGTCACCCGGATGAATTCGTCAGTGAACATGCCTTCCGTTGGTTCTGCAATTCATTGAGCACGCGGATCGATATTCTTCCGGTCTTGCTCGAGGTCTCTCCGCAAACGAGCTGGACCTATCGCACGCCGCATACCTTATACAGCGGTCTCGCGGTTGACGGCCAGACATTGCCTCATCTGCTGACCCTGCTGCAGAATTGCCAGGAGGACGGGCTGAAGCTCCACCTGTCGCACGGCATTGCTAATGCTCCGGCCGATGCGCTGCGTGACGTGGCGGAACGCCTCGATACCACCCCCAATCTGTCTGCACAAGCGAAAGCCCGCTGCAAGCGCAAGCTCTCTCTGCAGAGCATGTCGACACGGGAGCTCTGGAGCGAAACGCTTCGGTACTGTTGTGATGAACCAGACGAAAGCATTGCTCCGCTGGCGATCCGTGACATGGCCTCGCTTCTCGGCGCCAAATCAGACCTGCCTCGGGATGATGTTTTGGAGGCGTTCCGCGATTCGTACTGGAAGGACAGCTGGGTCGAACTTGCCACCACCTATCTCGTAGGATTCGCCCGGATTGAGCAGGCGCGCGAAGGTCTGCTCGCGACGATTCGCAACCCCTTTGAGGAATGCCTTAACCCCGCTGCTGAGGAGTCACTGGCCCGTCTCGGGCTGCCGCAGAGAGCGGAGTCGTTCCGGAAGTTCTGGCGATCTGGACCCGACGACTACCGTTTATCATTGGTTCACATCTTCTGTAGCCTTCCGACTGCGAAATCGGAGCAGATGGTTCTGCAGGCGCTGGAGCTGGAGCGCGATCCGACTGTCCGCACTGTGTTGTGCATCGCGCTGTGCGATCTTTACAGCGATCAGGCGATAGATCGTTGCCTGCACGAGATACAGAACGGGTATGATGAACAGATGGACCGGCTGGAGGACTGCGTGCTGGTTCTGGCTGATTCGCTTGGAGCAGAACTGCCGCAGGCGGAGGCTTGGCGAAATGACCGGCTCAAACGCGAAAAATCCTATCAGGCAACGTTTCAACGGGTGGATAGTCGTCGGATCATGGAAGACCGGCCGCCGACGATTCCCGAACTATCCATGGCAGAACAGGCGCCAGTTACGGCGAAGGTCGACCGGAATGCATCCTGCCCCTGCGGCAGCGGAAAGAAATACAAGAAGTGCTGCGGGAGAGGATGATCCGTTGAGTCGTACGTACAACTCAACGACACGCCTCCGATGATATTCGAACGAACCGGATTGAAGCTGCATCCAGGCTGCGTCACGGCAGCATGTAGACGTTCGAGGGCGAGCGCATGTCGTCAAGGCTGGCATCGACTGAAAGTAGTTGCACGTACGACTCAAGGAAATCGATCCGGCAGGTACCCCTTTCTCACCCATCGAGTGATCATCCGAGAAGGGAGTCCAGCAGGGCGCAGAGGGCATGGCGAACCTTTTCCGGTAGAGCGGAGGCAGCAGAAATCAGGTTTTTAAGCTGTTCTGGAGAGAGCCCAGATTGGGAAGAGCCGATCTCGGAAGGGGTTACGATATACTCTCCCGCGTTTTCCGTGTCAGCGGATTTGTCAGCACTTTTGTTAGCAGTTGTCAGCGGATTTGCGGTTCCATGATGTGAATGTTCCGTTCCGGTAGATGACTGGTTGTTTCCGGATTCACTCGGTGAAATTGTTGTAAGTACTTGGGATTTTCCGACTTTCGACAACAAAAAACCGCTACTGGACACAATCGTTCCGGTAGCGGTGTTATGATTTATGGCGACCGAGACGGGACTCGAACCCGCAACCACCAGATCGACAGTCTGGTACGCTAACCAATTGCGCTACTCGGCCTAACTGTCGCTCTCGCACGAACGACTTGAGAGATAGTACGGAATATCCTCCCGTTGTCAATAGCTCCTCGTACAACGTTTCACTTTTTTTCTTTCCGCCTTCAAACTCTGCGATTGAGGGGCCTTTGTCCTCGCTGCCCCGCCAGCCGCTCCGCTATTCCGCTGGCGCGCGCCGGGATTGTTGCGCGTGCGGCGGACGGTTCCCGGTCACGGCCGGATGCGTAGACGGCCCGGAACGTCCGGTCGATGGCCCGACCCGGCCATACGGCGCGGGCTGCTTTGCGTTCGCGCCCCGCCGGTTGTCCTGCCCCCGCGCCCCCCCCGGTTTCCGGTTGCCATCACTGGAATGCCCCCCGCCGGAGCCGCCGGCAAAGGACGGACGGGCGCCCTCGGCGCGCGGAGCGGGACGCCCCCCCGGACGCGAGCCGGAACGGCCGCCCTGCGGCTTGCCCTGCCCCGCAGGCCGAACCGGTTTTTCCGCCAGTGCGACGGCGCCTTCCCATGCATGCTGGCCGATACGGCGGCCGAGCAGCTTTTCGATGGCGCGCAGCAACTCCTCATCGCCCGGGCTGGCAAAGGTCAATGCGGTGCCGGTGGTCTGGGCGCGCGCGGTGCGGCCGATGCGATGAACGTAGTCTTCGCTGGCGACGGGGATATCGTAGTTGATGACGTGCGTGACGCCCTTGACATCGATGCCCCGCGCGGCAATATCGGTTGCGACCAGGATGTTGCTGCGGCCGGTGCGGAAGTGCGAGAGCGCCTCCTGCCGTTGCCCCTGCGAGCGGTCGCCGTGGATCGTCTCGGCGTTGAAGCCGCTGTTGCGCAGCATCTTCGTGACCCGATCCGCGCGGTGCTTGGTGCGGGTGAATACCAGCGTGCTCTTGACCTCCGGCTGCCGGAGAAGCTTGGTCAGCAGGCCCGCCTTCGCCGTCTGCTCGACGGCATACACGCCCTGCGTGATCGCCTCCACCGGCGTCGACTCCGGAGTAACCTCGACCCGGTGCGGATCGCGCAGAAGCGGCATCACCCGGTCGCGGATTTCTTTAGGGAAGGTCGCGGAGAAGAGCAGCGTCTGCCGTCCATCGGGCAGCACGGAGAGAATCCGCTTGATATCCGGCCAGAAGCCCATGTCAAGCATGCGGTCGGCCTCATCCAGCACCAGCAGTTGCAGGTGCGCGAAATGAACGCACTTGCGGTCGAGGTGATCCTGCAGCCGGCCGGGGGTGGCGACGATCACCGACGGATGACGCTTCAACTCGGAGATCTGCGGATTGATCCCGACGCCGCCAAAGATGCAGGCGGTGCGCAGGCGCAACTCCCGCGCCAAGGGGTTCAGAACCGAATGGATCTGCAGGGCAAGCTCGCGGGTCGGGCAGAGCACCAGCATCTGCGCGCGCGGATCGTCCGAAGCCGCCAGTCGGGTCAGGCCCGCCAGCCCGAAGGCGAGGGTCTTTCCGGTGCCGGTCTGGGCGATGCCGACCAGATCGCGCCCGGTGGCGGCGAGCGGGATGGCCTGCTCCTGAACCGGGGTCGCGTTGACAATCTGCTGGGTGGTAAGGACCCGGACCAGAGCCGGGTTGACATTCAGAACATCGAAGGTAGCGATAGGATACACTTTCATTCTGCCGGCATAACAAAGCGCCTCCACCTGCCGGCAACAGGGCGGGGAGCATCCTCCCGCAACCGCAGGAGAAATCCGTGAAGCGGTCGCCGGAACACCCGGTCTGACAGCCACGCATTTGATTTGGGATTTTTCCGGGGATTCTCGGGCGCTACACCACTTCACCCGATGAAATACGGCGGGGCTGGCATAAATAGGACGGGATTCACCGGGATGCGGCCAGGAGGCGCAAGCGCGTCCAGAGCCTGACATCGTATTATAGTACTGCTTCAGAACTCATTCTACGCCTCCCGCCGGACGTGTCAACCCTCTGCCCACGATTGCCAACGCCTCCGCCGAGCCGCCGCATTCCCATCCGCTGCCAAACCGCTCTTCCTTGCGGTTGTCTGTTGCTCTTCGTCCCGCGCTTGCGGCCATGCGAACAAACGGGCTGCGTCTCACGCAAAACGCGCTCAGAAATCCGCACGCCGGAGCGCGTCCGCAGGCGGCCGTTCGCGTCTTTTTTTTTCGCGCGGGTATTGTCATTTCGCCCGTCACCGGGATAATCTGACAACGTTGTCGTTTTGAGAACCGGCCACCCCCAGAAAAAAAAGGAAACCCCATGAACTTCCCCTCCGGCGGACACAATCCGCGCATCGACGAGCTTCTGGCAAAGATGAGCATTGATGAGAAAGTGACCCTCTGCCACGCGGCCAGCAAGTTTGCTGTCGGCGCGCTGCCGCAGTACGGCATCCCCGAATTCGGCATGTCCGATGGCCCGCACGGCGTCCGGCGCGAGATCAGCCGCGACAGTTGGGATGCCGTCGGCGGCGAGGGCGACCTCGCCACGTATCTGCCTACCGGCACCGCCCTCACCGCAACCTGGAACCCCGATCTTGCCCGCAAGTCGGGCGAGGTCCTCGGGGCGGAGGCCCGCGAACGCGGCAAGGACATCATCCTCGGCCCCGGCATCAACATCGTGCGCTCGCCGCTCTGCGGCCGGAACTTCGAGTATTACAGCGAAGACCCGCATCTGATCTGCAAGATGGTAGTGCCGGCGATTCAGGGCATCCAGTCGCAGGGCACGGCGGCGTGCGTCAAGCACTTCGCCCTCAATTCGCAGGAGCTGAACCGCAACGGCGTCAACGCTCTGCCCGACGAGCGCACCCTGCGCGAGATTTACCTCCCCGGCTTCGAGGCCGCCATCCGCGAGGGCGGCTGCCTGACGCTGATGGGGGCCTACAACCTCTTCCGAGGCCAGCACTGCTGTCAGCACGACTACTTGCTCAACCACATCCTCAAGGGCGAATGGGGCTTTGAAGGGCTGGTCGTCTCGGACTGGGCCGGCGTCCACGACACCTACGAAGGCGCGCGCCACGGCATGGACATCGAGATGGGGACCAATCCGCCGTATGAAAATTACTTCCTCGCCAAGCCCTTTGCCGACGCGGTCAAAAACGGCGAGATCGAAGAAGCCGTTCTCGACGACAAGGTCCGCCGCATCCTGCGCGTGATGTTCGCCATCGGCATGTTCTCCCCCGACCGCCCCGCCGGTGCGCGCAACATCCCCGCCCACCAGCAGGCCGCACTCGACGTCGCGCGCGAAGCGCTCGTATTGTTGAAAAACGAGGGCGGACTCCTGCCGCTGGACGCCTCAAAAGTGAAAAACCTCCTCGTCGTCGGGGAGAACGCGATCATGAAGCACCACGCTGGCGGCGCAAGCTCGGCCGTCAACGCCCTCTACGAAGTCACCCCGCTGGAGGGGCTGCAAAAGCTGCTGGGCGCTGCGGTGAAGATCACCTATCTGCAAGGCTATCCGGCCGATCACGGCGAGGGCAGCCCCCTGCCGTGTGAACACCTGAGCCTCGCGGACAAGGGCGCCGGCGTCAACGGCTGGGTCGTGAAATACTTCCACGGCCGTTATCACAACGACGGCGTGGCCGCCACCGCCGCCCAGACGGACTCCGTTCTGGACTGGTCGAAGCCGCTGCCCGGCGGTCTCTCGCCCAAGACCTCGTCTTTGCTGATGGAAACGGTCTTCACCGCCCCCGTCAGCGGAACGTGCTCCTTCATTCTCCACGGCGCGTCCCACGGCTGCATCTGCATCGACGACAAGGCCCTGTCCATGCGCTGGGAGAACGACGGCCCGCAGCGGGTCGCGGTAGACTACGAACTCCGGCAGGGCCAGCAATACAAGATCTGCGTGCCGGTGCAGCCGAATACGGTCGTCGACGGCACCCGCGTAACGCTGCGCTGGGTCGCGCCGGACCAGCACAACGATCAAGGACTGAGTGCCCTGCTGGACGCGGCGAAGACGGCCGATGCGGTACTGTTCTTTGGCGGCCTCAACCATCAGCTCGACACCGAAGGGGCGGATCGCGCGGATCTATCCCTGCCCGGCGGCCAGAACGAGGTCATCGCCGCGCTGGCGCGGGTCACGAAGAAGCTGGCGGTTGTGCTGGCCGGGGGTTCGCCGGCGGAGCTGCCGTGGCTGGATGCGGTGCCGGCCGCGGTCTGGATGTGGTACGCGGGCATGGAGTGCGGCACGGCGGCGGCGGAGATTCTCTTCGGCAAAGTCAACCCCTCCGGCAAGCTGCCCTTCACCTTCCCGGCCAGACTCGTGGACAGCCCCGCTCATGCCCTCAACGACTACGACGAGAAGGTCTGCTACTACAAAGAGGGAATCTTCGTCGGCTACCGCTGGTTCGACCGGAAGAACATCGCTCCGCTCTTCCCGTTCGGGCATGGCCTGTCCTATACAACCTTTTCGGCCAAAATCCGGCGGGTCGAGAACCTCTTCGGCCACGGCGCGCGGGTAGAGGCGACGGTCCGCAACACCGGCACGGTCGCGGGCGCGGAGGTCTTCCAGCTCTACATCGGCGCGCTGCAGCCGGCGCTGCCGCGACCGGTGAAGGAGCTCAAGGGCTTCCGCAAGGTATTCCTGCAGCCCGGCGAGGAGCAGACCCTCGTCTACGAACTGACCGGGCGCGACTTCTCGTACTTCCATCCGGTCAACCGCGCATGGACGGAAGAACCCGGCGAATACCGCCTCTGCCTCTCCACCTCGGCCGCAACGGCCTACGACGAAACCGTGTTCCGTTACGGCTGGTAAACGCCGTCGCGACGTTTTCCGCCAACCGCCACGGGCGACCGGATCTTTCCCGGTCGCCTGTTTTTGTTTCCGTCCCAAGAGCGCCTGTCCCGAAAATCCGGAATTCCCTTTTCGATGGTCAATGACCGCCGCAACGCCCGTCAATCGGCGGACCAAAATTGGAGAAGGAGGGAAAAGCATCTTTTCAGTTGCTTAACGAAAAAAATGGCGTATAAAGCTATAGAGCTATATAGCATTGATTTATTGTATTCACGGATTATTGTTATTATGTTACTGCATGAAGAACGGAAAGAGCCGTCTTATCAACGCTTAGCCGCCCGGCTGCGCGGCGAAATCCTATCCGGAAATATTTCTGGTAAGATGAAGCCGGAGAAGGAATTGGCGGATCTTTTCGCTGTTTCATACGGCACGTTGCGCAAGGCCATTGGGGTATTGGTGGACGAGGGCATATTGCAGCGCCTGCATGGGCATGGCACCTTTATTCGCTCTCCCGAGCAAATCCAGCCGTTGCGGGCGGTTGGCCTTCTGCTGCCAGCCGGCGCAACTCAAGGTGCAGCAAACCCTTATTATGCGCATATTGTTGACGGCGCTTGTCGGGAGGCCGCCACGCTCGGACTCGGGCTGGCGGTATCGGATCGTTTGGCAACGCTCTTTGATCCTGCCGCTTCGACCGCTCCCCGGATGGCGGACGCGCTTATCGTCTGTCCCCACGCCTGCACAGCGCCGGAGCTTGCGCGGGTCTCCCGCTTCCTTCCTGTTATCCTGTTGGAGTGGGATGACTTACAGCATGGCTCCCTCACGGTAGACAACGCCATCGGCCAGAGAAAAGCCGTCGAACATCTTATCGGTTTAGGTCATAAGCTCATTTCCTACATCAGCGGCCCCGATCAGGCGGGTGTCCAGAACGCCCCCGGCCGTGAGCGTCTGAACGGGTTTCTTGACGCTATGGTAGAGGCGGGGCTGTCGATGCCGGCGTCTCACATTGTCAGTGGCGACTTCGAGTTCCGCGCCGGATATGAGCTTGCCAAACAGCTTCTGAGCCGGCCGCTGCGTCCCACCGCCATCGCCTGCGCCAATGACACAATGGCTTTAGGGGCAATGCGTTACGCGCACGAAGCGGGATTGTCCGTTCCCCGCGACCTGAGCATCACCGGTTTTGACGACATCAGTGCCGCCGAATACTGCACCCCCGGTTTGACCACGCTCGCTCCGCCGAAGACGGAGCTTGGGGTTCTGGCGGTACGCCACCTGCGGGAAAACGCCCTCAAAGCCCCCGCCGAGCGCACCTGCATCCGGCTGCAGGCAGAGCTGATCGTCCGCGCCTCGACCGCGCCCTGCGCCCGCTGAGGCATGGCGCCCCCGGCGTCCTTCCGGCCGATTCCGCCGCCGGAGGATGCGGGATATCTGGTATTTCGCAAGACGGGACAGGGAACCTCCCTCTTTCAAAAATAAGGAGAAGCGATGCGCTACGGGCATTTTGATGATGTAAACCGCGAGTATGTAATCACGACCCCGGATACCCCGTATCCGTGGATCAACTACCTCGGCTGCGAGAAGTTCTTCTCGATGTTCAGCAACACCGCCGGCGGGTACTGCTTCTACCGCGACTCGCGTCTGCGCCGCCTCACCCGTTACCGTTATAACAACGTCCCCCTCGACTCCAACGGCCGTTATTTTTACATCAACGACAACGGCACCGTCTGGTGTCCCGGACAACGTCCCGCCCTCACCAAGCTTGATTCCTACGAATGCCGCCACGGACTCGGCTACTCCAAACTGACCGGCGTGAAGAACGGCCTGTCCTGCGAACAGCTCACCTTCGTGCCCCTCGGCAGCGACGCGGAGGTTCATGTTCTCACCCTCAAGAATACCAGCGCGCAGAAAAAATCCGTCGGTCTCTTCTCGTTCGTGGAGTTCTGCCTCTACAACGCGCTCGATGACATGACGAACTTCCAGCGCAACTTCTCCACCGGCGAGGTGGAGATCGACGGTTCCTGCATCTACCACAAGACCGAGTACCGCGAGCGCCGCAACCATTATACCTTCTGGTCGGTCAACGCCCCGATCGCGGGCTTCGATACCGACCGCGACGTCTTCGTCGGCCTCTACAACGGCTACATGATGCCGGCCGTTCCCCTGTCGGGCAAGGCGACCAACACCGTCGCCAGCGGCTGGGCGCCGGCAGGCTCGCACCACCTGCAGGCGGATCTGGCAGCGGGCGAGGAGAAGTCCTTCGTCTTTGTGCTGGGCTACATCGAGAACCCGCAGGAAGAGAAGTTCGCCGCGCCGGGGATCATCAACAAGACCCGCGCCAAGGCGATGCAGGCGAAGTTCGACACCAAGCCCAAGGCGCTGGCGGCTCTGGAGGATCTGCGCGCGCACTGGTCGAAGCTGCTGGCGAAGTACAGCCTGCAAATCGCCGACCCCGTAGTCAACCGCATGGTCAACATCTGGCAGCCGTACCAGACGATGGTGACCTTCAACATGTCGCGCAGCACCTCGTACTTCGAGAGCGGCATCGGACGCGGCATGGGCTTCCGCGACTCCAGTCAGGATCTGATGGGCTTTGTCCACCTGATTCCCGGACATGCCCGCGAGCGTCTGCTGGACATCGCCGCCACGCAGTTTAAAGACGGCGGCTGTTATCACCAGTATCAACCGCTCACCAAGCGCGGCAACAACGAGATCGGCGGCGGCTTCAACGACGATCCGCTCTGGCTGATCATGGCGACGGCCGCGTACATCAAGGAAACCGGCGACTGGGAGATCCTCGAGGAACAGGTCGCGTATGACTGCAACCCCAACGATACCGGGACGCTCCTCGACCATCTCAAGAACTCGTTCCACCACGTCACCGACAACGTCGGGCCGCACGGCCTGCCGCTGATCGGACAGGCCGACTGGAACGATTGCCTCAACCTCAACTGCTTCTCGAAGGCTCCGGACGAGTCCTTCCAGACCAGCGGCAACAAGGACGGCAAGATCGCGGAGTCGGTGCTGATCGCGGGCATGTTCTGCTACTGCGGCCCGGATTACGTCGAACTCTTCACCCAGAGCGGCAACGCGGCGGAAGCGGCGTGGGCGAAGGACGCCGTAGCGAAGATGCGCGACACCATCCTCAAGCACGGCTTCGACGGCGAGTGGTTCCTGCGCGCCTACGATAACTTCGGACAGAAGATCGGCAGCAAGGATTGCAAGGAAGGCAAGATCTTCATCGAGTCGCAGGGCTTCTGCGGCATGGCGGGGATCGGGCTGGAGCAGGGCTGCGTGCAGAAGTCGCTCGATTCGGTCGTGAAGTATCTCGACACGAAGTACGGCGTGGTGCTGCACAATCCGCCGTACTCGGAGTATCACATCGAGCTGGGCGAGATCTCCAGCTACCCGCAGGGGTACAAGGAAAACGCCGGCATCTTCTGCCACAACAACCCGTGGATCGGCATCGCGGAATCGGTGATCGGCCGGGGCGAGCGCGCCTTTGAAGTGTATCGCAAAGTGACCCCCGCCTTCCGCGAGGAAAACAGCGAGATTCACCGCTTGGAGCCGTACTGCTACGCGCAGATGATCGCGGGTAAGGACGCGCCGCACTTTGGCGAAGCGAAAAATAGCTGGCTGACCGGCACCGCCTCGTGGATGCTCGTCTTCATCACGCAGTACATCCTCGGCGTGCGCGCGGGCTTCGGCGGATTGATCGTCGACCCGTGCATTCCGGCCGGCTGGAAGGAATACACCGTCACCCGCGAGTACCGGGGCGCAACCTACGTCATCAAGATCCAGAACCCCGGCGGCAAGCAAAAGGGCGTCACCGCGATCGTCGCCGACGGCGTAGCGGTCTCCGGCAACGTTCTGCCGGTCTACCAGAGCGGCACGCACCAGATCACCGTCACCATGTAACCCCTTCGCCGGTTACAAGAATGTCAAACAAAAGGGGCGGCCGTCGTGGCCGCCCCTTATTGATCGGCTCGCATCGCCCCCAACGCCGGCGAGGAGCAACGAGAACGCGCGGAGAATACCGGTTATCAGCCGGAAAAAATCCGGCGGCCCGCTTCTGCCGGCGGAATTCCTGCCGTGGGAAAAAGCGCAGGAGCATCACCGTCCGAGCAGACCCTTCATCACCTCGCCGGCGTTGGGCGCGTTCTGCTTGAGAATCGATTCCGCCGCGCCCTTGACCCGGTCCTTCGCCACCTCACCGGCCTTCTCAACCGCCGTCTGCACAGCCGCATTCACCACCGCATTCAGAATATCCGACAACGCCTGCTGCGGCGTCACCCCCGCCGGATCACCGATGCCGCGCACACTGACATCCTTCAGCGGCACATCCGCCGGCGGAATGCCGGAGATCTCGGACGCGATCTTCAACCGGCAGCCGGTCAGATCGAAGGCATCGATCCGCACCAGATTCGGGCCGCCCGCACGATCAGCCGAAGAGCCGGCGTTGCCGGCCGCTTCCCCCGCCCGGTCAGCCGAAGCGCCCGCATGGTCGGCTGAAGAACCGGCGCGATCGGCGGAACTGCCGCCGGCCTTGGCGGGCAACTCCCCCCCGCCGTCATGGGACAGCGCCGGCATCCGGGCCGGCAGCTTGTTTTTCACCGCCTCAAGCACACCGGCCGGCGAGCCGCCCGCAGAGACCTGCCGGGCGGCGTTGGCGTTTTTCACCAGCGCATTCAAGTTCGATCCGCCCGCGCCGAGCCGGACATTCGCCTCGCCGCCCTCGATGCGGATTTCGCGGACGTGCAGCACGTCGCTGAAGATCGAGAGCAAACCGATGCGCACCGTAATCGTGTCCATCCGCAAGAGCGTCGCGGAGGCATTGTCGGGGTCGTGAACCACCAGACCGCGCACCGTGCAGGAACCGCCGGTAAAACTGACGTCAATCGCCTGCGCCTCGACCCGTGCGCCAACCGCCGGCGAGACCACCTCCGTCAGCACCCGCTGCGCCGCCGGCCCGATCATCCGGCTGAGGGCGATCGCCGCCGCCACAACCAGCACGACCAGCAGCACCACCGCCGCCAATACGATTTTCTTCCATGTTTTCATGATCGTCCCCTGCCAGAAATTCCCGAAAAGCCAAACATGCATAGCACCGGCCACGCGAACCGCAGCCGACTGCGCGGTCACTCTGCCGGCACGCGACACTTATTATAGCGGCGGCCATTTTTTCCGCCAACCGAAATATTCTCCCGCTTTCATCACGCAGGCCGCACCCCGGATGACGGAGTACGGCCTGCACAGGAAACGTCTGTTGTTGCGATTTGAAAAAACGCCTGCCGCTTTCCCTCCGGCTCAGTCAGCCGCCTCGCCCGCCGGTTCTTCGAAATCCGCCAACTCAAAGGCGTCCTGGGTTTTCTCGACCAGGATCTTGACCTTCGTCTCCGCAGCCTCCAGAAGCTGCGCGCACTGGCGCAGATTCTCCACCCCTTTTTCGTAGAGCTTCAAAGATTCCTCAAGACCAAGACCGCCGCCCTCCAGCGCGTCCACAATCTCCTCCGACGCCGCCAGCAACTCCTCAAATCCGGCTCCCGTTTTCTTCGCCACTATCGCTCTCCTGTCCGCTCTACGCGAGCAATCACATACCCTTCCTGCAAATCGGTACGCAGCAACTGCCCCGGCCGCAGCCCGCGCGCGCTCCGGATCAGTCCACCGGGCCGATCCGGTCCGGAGGCCAAATCTGCATCCTTCACAAATGTTTCGGCGGTTTCAGAACCACTCCGGCCTTCCGACAGTGCGACATCATGGAATTCAATCTCCCCCCGGTCTTCCGGTTGCGCCGCCGGCACCGCCGCAGGTTCCGCAAGGGCTCGAGTCACGCTGTAGCCCCGCGCCAGCACCGCCAGCGGACTGCGGGCGTGCAGCTTGGCGGCTGTAAGTTCCAGCGCACGTTTTTTGCGCTCCAGCAACCGTTCCCCCGCCGCCGTCAGAGCGCCGGCCTGCTCATCCAGCATCTGCCGGCGGGCGCGGATCAAATCCAGCGGACGGCGCAAAACCGGGCTGCGCGCCACCGCCGCCAGCCGCAGCCGCGCCTGCCGCAGCGGCCCGGTCAACGCCCGCGCCATCTGCCCCTGCAAGCGCCGCACCCGCGCGCGTAGCGCCTCCCTGTCCGGCACCGCCATCTCCGCCGCCTCCGACGGGGTCGCCGCCCGCGCATCTGCCACCAGGTCGCAGACCGAGACATCCACCTCATGCCCGACCGCGCTGATGACCGGCAACGCACTCGCCGCCACCGCCCGCGCGACGCTCTCGTCGTTGAACGCCGCGAGATCCTCCGCCGACCCGCCGCCGCGCCCGAGAATAATCAACGCACTCTCTGTTCGCTGCGCCGCCGCCAGCGCCCGTACGATGCTCGCCGGAGCCTCCCGTCCCTGCACCAGACACGGGCTGACGATCAGCTCCACCCCCGGCCAGCGCTTGCGGGCTACCTTAATCATGTCACGCACCGCTGCGCCGCCGGGGCTGGTCACCAGCACAATCCGCCCCGGCAGCGCCGGCAGCGGACGCTTGCGCTCCGGGTCAAACAGTCCCTCGGCCCTGAGCTTCGCCACCAGTTCGCGCAACGCAGCAAGCTGATCGCCCTCCCCGGCCGGTCGCAGGGACTGGATCGTCATCTGATAGCGTCCGCGCGGCTCGTAAACCGTAATCTCCCCCCGCGCGACTACCTTGTCCCCTTCGCGCGGCGTAAACGCCAGCCGACCGGCGGCGCTGCGCCAGACAACCGCCTCCAGCGAGGCATCGGCGTCCTTGAGGGTCAGATACAAATGCCCGGACGGCGGACGCGAGAGCGCGGCAATCTCGCCCTCGACGCTCACCACGGGAAACTGCCCCTCCAGCAGGCTCTTGATGCGGCGGGTAAGCTGCCCCACGCTCAAGGGCTTTTCCTGCCCCCCCCGCCGTCCACCGGAAGCGGCAGCATTGCCCGCGCCTCCCGGCGAGGTCGCATCCGACGCGCGCAGCGCATCGTCGGGGTCAGGAGAACGGAAATCGAGGGTAAAGCCCCGGCGAACGGTCATCCGTTGCCGACCACGCTGGCGACGACCCCCTGCGCGCGCAGCCCATCAACCCGCGCCTTGGCATTCTGGACCGAGGAGAATGCGCCGGCCTGCACCCCGAAGCCGCCCTGCGGCAAGGCAACCAGCGTGCAATCGACGCCCTTCCTCTTCAGGCGCGCCACCTCGGTTTGAGCGGCGGCGCGGTCGGCAAACGACTTATTGAGCCGGACGCGGTAAACCACTCCGGCGGCGGGCTTGCTGGCGGCTCCGGCAAGATAGGGGCTGCTGGGATATTTGCGCGCGATCTCCTGCCGGACGGCATCCGCGCCGGCAGCATCGCCCTTCGCGGTCCGGGCCTTCATCAGTCCGCCCAGCGCATCCTCTTCGGGATAATCCTTGAGGTAGTCCTTGAGGATCTGCTGGTAGAGGCGTTCCGCCTCGCCGGGATTGTTGGTCTTCAGCGCGACGCGGGCCTGAGCGTCGAGTGCGCGGGCGCGGAGGGTCCGGCTGCCGGAGTGCTCGACGCTCTTGAAATCCGCGAGTGCGCCATCGGTGTCGCCGGCGTTGAACTTACTCATGCCGGCATAGAAGCGGGCCTCATCCTTGCCGGACTCGAAGGCGCCGGTATGGGTTTTAAAGAGCTGGTCGGAGGCCTGATAATTGCCGCGCGCGTAGGCGGTCTCCGCGAGTTTGATATCAGACTTCTTCCCACATCCGCCCAGCGCCAGCGCGAGCGCGCCCAGACAAACCATGCCGGTCATATTCCGCATTTTGCTGCATCTCCCGTTATTCGATTGTGCGACAACCCGCGCGGGGCGCGCCCAGAAAAAACATTCGCCATACCACCTGCATGTCACACTGCCCGATCATTTCACGCTCACCGGAACCGTATTGAGCGGAACAGTCGCGGGGGCGAACACGTCTTGAGGCGGCTGATTGCTCAACCCCATCACAGCCCCGTCGGTTACCTTCTTCCCGCTTCGCTGAGCCGGGGTATCATCCATTATAAAGGTCATATTCACCTTTCCTGCCAGCGGCAAGAGATCGGAAACCGCTGTGCCGGAGATATCCAAATAGTCCAAATCCATCCCTTCCAGCGCGGACAAATCCGTAATCCGGGTGTTAGAACTATCCAGACGGCTCAGCTTCAATCCCTCCAAAGGAGAAAGGTCCGTGACCTGCGAACCGGACAGGTTGAGCTCTTGAAGCGGCATTCCTGCCAATGGCGACAAGTCGACGACCAATGTCCCGGATAGATCCAACTGCTCCAGCGGCATGCCAGCCAGAGCGGAGAGATCCACCACCTGCGTCCCGGCCAGCGACAGACGCGTAAGCCGCATTCCCCGCAGCGCGGAAAGATCCGTCACCTTCGTCCCGGATAGGTCCAGGGTATCAAGCGTCATTCCGGCCAGCGGCGCGAGCTCCGCGACCTCGGCGTTCACGAGGCTCAAATTGATCAGTTTTGCGCCTTTTAGCGTAGAGAGATCGCACTCCCGGCAGCCGTCGGCGACAAGCGACTCACAGCCAATTTTCGACAAGGAAGACAAGTCCCGCACGGCCGTCCCACTGATATCCAGCGAGGAAACCCGCGCACCCAACAACGAGGAAAGGTCCGTCACACGCGACTGTGCAAGTCCCAATTCCTCCAGCGTCATTCCCTGCAACGGAGCCAAATCAGCAACAGATGATTCGTTAAGAAGGAGGTTCGTGATTGGGAGTCCGCGCAATTCATCCAGCGCCTTAACCTTTGTGCCGCTCAAGTCAAGATACGACAAGGGCATCCCGCGCAACGCAGAAAGGTCCGAGACCTGCGTTTCGCTCAAACCCAAACTGCGAAGCGAATAAGCGGACAACGCCGTTATATTGCCGATATCGCCACTAACGCAAAGCGACTGAATCCGAAGGTTCAATCCAGCAGTAACACGTTCGCACTCACACACACAATCTGGCGAATGGCAAACAACCTCCACGCCGCCGTTGGCTTGTGATATTTCCTTCTGCAACCGATCCAGCCTCCACTGCATGAACCTGTCGATTTGCTCGTCGCGCCAGTCGGGATTGATATGCCACCCGTAAAGGTACAAACCGCCAGCAGCAAGCGCCAGCAACGCCAGCACGCCACCCAGCCAGACCGAAACCTTTTCCGATGTGCCAAGCTCGCGCATATCCCCGTTTCCCAACCAAAGCACAGACGCCCGCAGACGGCTCGCTCCTTCTCGCGTCGAAGATGTATAATGCTATTGCGCCTCGACCTCGTCGTGGAGGAAGCGCTCGAGGGCCTCCTGCCAGTGCGGCATCGGGGGCAGCCCCGCAAGCCGCAGCACGCGCTTTTCCAGACGCGAATCCGCCGGCCGGGGCGCAGGACGCGGGAACTCCGCCGTCGTGCAGGGATGCACCTCGCGCGCAATCCCCGCCTGCGCAAAGATGGCCTTTGTAAACTCATACCAGTTCGTCTCGGCCTCGCAGGTCAGATGCGCGGTGCCTTCAATGCCGCTCTGCAAGAGCTGGTGCAATCCGCATGCCACAGCCTCGCATGAAGTCGGGTTGCCGATCTGGTCGTTCACCACCTTCAACGGCGCCCCCCCCGCACGCCCAAGCTTGAGCATGGTATGGACGAAACTCGGCCCGCCCCGGCCATACAGCCAGGCGATGCGGACGATCAGATGCGCGGGATTGTGCGCGCGCACCGCCTCCTCGCCGGCAAGCTTGCTGCGGCCGTACACCGTCTGCGGCGCGGGCGCGTCCCACTCGTGCCGGGGCCGGCCGATCGCCTCGCCAAACACATAATCGGTCGAAATCGCGACGATCTTCGCACCGGCCGCGCGGGAGGCGGCGGCCACGCTCGCGCTGCCCATGCCGTTAACCTTCATCGCCAGATCCGCCTTCTCCTCGCAGTCGTCGACGGCAGTCAGAGCGGCGGTATGCACGACCACATCGGGCCGGAGCGCGGCCACCGCCTCGCGGGTGCGGCCGAAATCCGTAATGTCAAAATCATGCAGGTCGACCGGAAATACCTCATACCCCAAAAGCGGCAGCATCCGGCACAGCGTCTTGCCGAGCATCCCGTTGCCGCCGGTAATCATCAACTTCATGTGCATTCCTTCCCTATCAACGTTGCCGATTACTGCTGCGGGCGAACCCCTTCGCGTTCCCCGGTTCCCCCGGTTCCCCCGGTTCCCCCGGGTTTGCGCGGCCGCACGTGTTATTCCGCCGGACACGGACGTCCCAAGCCGCCCGCTCCTACTTGCGCTGCCAGACGTCAACAATCTCACCGAAATAGAGCTTGTGGCCGCGATCGGTGGGGGTGTTGAAGCCCTTCTTGCACACGACCACCAGCCGCGCCTCCTGATAGGTAATGCCGTTGGGCAGAATCAGCGGGGTCAGCCCCGACTCCTTGACCTTGTCGATATCGCGGCCGGACTTATGCCCGAAGGTGTCCGCCATCAACTTGCGGTATCTGCCGCCCTCGGCATTGTCATCGAAAAAGGTCAGCGTGTAGTAATCTTCGCGCTCCAGAAATTCGTAGGTATAGCGGGTGGGCATGACAAGAATGAAGGCCACCGGCTTGTTCCAGACGCCGAAACCGCCCCAGCTCGCGGTCATGCTGTTGAACTTCGTTTCGTTGCCGGCGGTAATCAGCATCCAATCGCCGCCGACGAGTTTAATCAGGTTGCCGGGAATGTCGTTGGGAGAGATCTTCTTGAAATGCTCCATCAGATACGCCGGCAACGGCTTTTCTGCGGTCGCCGGCTGCGCCGGAACGGGCTTGGACTCCGCCGGCCTGACCGCGGGCGGCTGTTCGGCCTTCGGAGGCTGATCGGCGGTCAACCCCGCCACAGGCACCAACAGCAGCGCAGCAAGCAGCAATCCCAATCGTTTCATGACAGCTTCCTTTCCCTAATACAATTCATGGCGATCCATTGCGGCAGATCACAATCCGGTAGCGCCCCGCTTCGCCGGACGCAACACGAACGGCTTCTCCGCCGCGCGGGCAAATGAGGAACAACCGTCCAGCAAGAGGCTCAGAGCCTGGTCTCGGTAAAGATGTTCATCAGGATCGGCAGCAGTTGCTTCTTGCGGCTGACCAACCCCGGAAGATCGTACAGCCCGTCCTCCAGCTTCTCGTAAGGCAGACGCTTGAGGATCCCCGCATCGCCCTCGGCCAGCATCACCGAGGTCGAGCGGACGACATTCGTCACCAGCAGGGCGATGAAGTTGAGCTTCTCCGCGCCCAGCCGCTCGTGCAGTTCCTCCGCCAGCTCCGCGCTGCGGCCGGGGAGGTTTTCAAAGCCCGCTTCCTCGATCTGCCCCACCGCGAAGCGTATCCCGGCTTCGTCATAGCGCTTGAGGTCGAGATTCACCAACTGCTCGGGCGTCAGATTCGCCAGCGGCGAGCCGGAGGCAAGAATCTCCCGCTCCAGCTCCGCCGGATCGCAGCCGGCAATCGGGCTCAACCATTCCAGCATCCGCCGGTCGCGCGGAGTCGCGGTCGGAGAACGCAGTTGCAGCGTATCGGTGATGATCCCGCTGCAGAGCAGCCCGGCCACCGCCGGCTCCGGGGTCAGCCCGTTCTGCCGGTATTGTTCGGAAATCAGGGTGCAGGTGCTGCCGACGATGTCATTCAGGACCCGGATCGGCATGGCGGTATGCTGCATCCCCAACCGGTGATGGTCGATGATCTCGCGGACCGGAACATCCTCGGCACCTTCGACCGCCTGCTGGATTTCGTTGTGATCCACCAGCACCAACCCCAGCGGCGCGGCCCCCTGCATATCCTGTTTGTAGAACATCCCCACCAGCCGGCCGCCGTCATCGACGACCGGAAAGCCGTCGTAATTCGCCGACAGCGCCTCGCGCCGGATGTCGCGCAGCCGCTCGCCCGGCTCGAAGACCCGCGCGGCGGTGTCGAGAGAGTGTTCGACCGGGGCGCTGAACTTCAGCCGCCGCACCGCCGAGGCCGAATCGTGCGGCGTCACCAGAACCGAGACGCGGTTGGCTGCCGCCTCGCGTATGAATTCGGGGTCGATTTCGCAGTTGCCGGTGACAACCAGCAGCCGCACGCCCAGCTCGATGGCAAGGTGGTGAATCTCCCCCCGGTCGCCTACCACCACCGCACAGTTGCGCGGACTCTGCTCCAACAGACGCGATTTCATATGATACAGATTCATTGCGCCGACAAAGACATGCAGCAGATTCTGCTCCATTTCGTCGGAACAGGTCGGCACCCGCGCCTCCAGCGCTTGCGCCGCCAGCGCAATCGAGGTCTCCACCGTCCGGTCCAGCAGTCCCTCGCGGTCCTGCCCGGAATTGCGGAACAGCCGGTCGGCAAGATCGAAGAGGCTGACCATCCCCGCGTAATCGCCGCGGTCGTTGACTACCGGCATCCGCTCCACGCGCTGCCGGCTCAGAATATCGCTCGCCTGCAACAGCGTCTGGCCGGCGGCGATCAGCTCCCGGCACGGACGCACGATATCCCCCACCTTCGGCCAGACATCGCTGACCACCTCCGGCAAGGGGTACTGAAAACGCTCAAAGACATAGGCCGTCCGCCGTTGCGGCAACCCCGCGCAGGCAGGCCGGTAGCCCTCCTCCCCGAGCGCGAGCTTGAGCGCGGCATATGCCGCCGCCGCCGTCACGCTGTCGGTGTCGGGATTGCGATGCCCGATGATCAGATTCCGACCGGCAACCGCTTCGTTCTTCGAGTGTTCCCACTTCCCAAGTTCAATCCGATAACGCATCATCGGCTTCTCCGTTGTCGTGTCGTTCCTTCCGGCGCATTGCCCCGCGCCCCAGCCCGTACTCCTGCATATAATCGCATCCGGCGCATCCCCACCCGTTAGTCTGCGCCAGCCTGTTATCGCCTCCCGCACCCGCCACGGTAACAACCGCCCGCCAGCCTGCTTCCGGCGGCGCGTCCGTCTGGAACCAGTCCTCCCGACAGACCGGCTCAACTTTATCCGGATATTATTGGATTCCGGGGCGGCGATGCAAGCTTTTCCGCCAAAATTCGCCAAAATCGGCATGGCAGGCGCATGAAACACCGCTCCGCGCAGGCGTAAACCCGAAACGGGCATCCTGAGCACAATGCGTTTTGCCGCGCCGTCCCGGCCGTTGGCCGCCGGAAGGGAATAAAGTCTTTGCCCCCGGTGCCGGATTTTCATACAATGTGCGACTCACGGGGAGGATCGCAAGCCCCCCCCAGCCCCGAACCGGATCTCCGGCGGGAGCCGGCCGCCGTCCCCATCCGGGCGCGCGGCGTGAAACCGTTTCAAACACGCAAGCACAAGGAGCATTAGCATGTACGTCGTTACCGGAGCCGCCGGCTTTATCGGCAGCAACATCGTCAAGGAACTCAACAGCCGGGGCATTACGGACATTATCGCCGTCGATGAGATGACCAACGGCGACAAATTCCGCAACCTCAGCGACTGCATCATCGCCGACTACCTCGACATCGACGAATTCGAGGATCTCTGCATCGAGGGGATCGAACTTGCCGGCCTCAAGGCGATTCTGCACAACGGCGCTTGCGCCGATACGATGGAGAACGACGGACGCTTCATGATGCAACGCAACTTCGCCTACTCCAAGGCGGTCTTCGAATACGCCTGCGACCTGAACATCCCCTTCGTCTACGCCAGCAGCGCCTCGGTGTACGGCACGGGCAAGGTGTCGGTGGAAGATCCGCAGTACGAGCGGCCGGTGAATATGTACGCCTACTCCAAACTTGCGTTTGACCAGTTCATCCGCCACAACCTCGACCGCGCGGGCAACACGGTGGTCGGTCTGCGGTACTTCAACGTCTACGGCCCGCGCGAAGCGCAGAAGGGCAAGATGGCGTCGATGGTGTACCAGATCGCCAAGCAGCTCAAGGAAACCGGCGGGGTCAAGCTCTTTGAGGGCACCGACGGCTACGAAAACGGCGGGCAGTTGCGCGACTTTGTGTGTGCACTGGACGTGGCAAACGTGAACCTGCACTTTGCCAACCAGAAGAAGCCGGTGCAGGGAGTTTTCAACGTCGGCACGGGGCAGGCGCGGTCGTTTAACGATGTGGCGAGCATTCTCATCCAGCACATGGGCAAGGGGTCGATTGAGTACGTCCCCTTCCCGGAGAAGCTGATCGGCAAGTACCAGAGCTTCACCGAAGCGGTTCCGGACAACCTGCGCAAAGCCGGATACACGGCCGAGTTTATGAGCCTGGAAGACGGCATCGCCCGCTGCCTGCCGGCGTGGGGGCTGTAAGCACCTCCGGGTTCGGCAGGCCCAGCGTCGAGGAGGACGGCTGTGCTGCACACACTGCTCGGGATCTACATGGCGGTGTTCCTGATCGGATTCGGCGGACTGGAGGTAGCATACCTCTATTGGCTTCCGGCAGAGGAGCGGGAAGCGGATGACTGGTGGGATGCGCCACTGACAATACTTCTGTCGGGCGTTGAATTCGCGGGGCTGGTGTTTCTTTACCACGAAATGGATGCGCCGCTGCTCAAGCTCATCTGGAAGCCGGTTAGTATCCTCATCGTTGTGGCGGAATTGTTTCAATACCTGCACGATATGCGGGAGATCACCCGGCAGCCAAGCGCGCACGAAGACGCCGGGTGGATTAACGGCTCGGAACTGCTGATCGGGGCGTTGCTGCTGCCGGCGCTGGTTCTGAATCTGTATTATGCTTATTCCTGATGAGGGCCGGTTCGGGCGAACCGGCCTTTTTCTGGTGGTTAGCGATCATGTGACCGATTAAGTAAAACCGGCTCCGGAGCAACCGATGCGGCAGTTGAGCACATCCGAAAAGGTGACGGTCTGGCTGGGCGGAATTATTTTCGCGCTGCTTCTGGCCGCCGCCAGCCTCTACCTCTACGCATGGCACATCAATCCGGTATGGAGCCGCTACGCCTTTGAACGTGCGCACCTCTGGCAGCTTGACCGACTTAACAACGAACTATCCCAAATCAATCGCGTGCCGATTGAAGCATCCATTGGTCGGATGTTAATCCCAGAAGTACCAGTCCCATCGCCTTTTTCAATCGATGATTGGCGCATCGGGGCAATATACATACATGACAAATCCCTTGTCGACATTACCCCCTTGCGCGGTTATCCTTTATGCGATGTCTCTTTGTGCGCTTCAAGCGTCCGAGACCTCTCACCCCTTATAAATTGCCCGCTCTACGGCTTGGATATCTCCTTCACACCGGTTGATGATCTTTCCCCCCTCGCCGGCCACCGACTTTCCGCCCTTGACGCGTCCGATACGAAGGTCTGCGAACTCGCTCCGTTACGCGGCATGTCGATCGATAGTCTGAGTCTTTCCAATACCCCCGTAAAAGACCTATCCGCTTTGTCCGGCATGGGGTTCCGATTCTTACAGGTATATGGCACAAATATCAAGGACATTTCCCCCCTTAAAAGCTGTACGAACTTACAAAATCTGGACGTTGCAAAAACCGCTGTCCGCGATCTTATGCCCCTAAAAGGGTTGCCCATATCATTCTTGAATCTATCGAACACGATGGTTGTCGATTTATCTCCACTGAGCGGAATGCCCCTGCGCTACCTGCATATACCTCACACGGCCGTCACCGATTTATCCCCGCTGAAGGGAATGCCTCTGGAGTTTCTCGACATTTCGCATACAAAGGTAGCTGATCTCTCGCCTCTGGAAGGCATGAACATCAACCTGCTCAATATCGAAGGCACACCCGCTGCCGCTCTGCGTGACGCGCAGGCCGCCATAAAGGATCAAAAATGACCGTCCCCAACGTTCCCGCCCATCCCCTGCCGGAGTTGCTTGCGCCCGCCGGAAGCATGGACGCCCTCCGCGCCGCCCTCGACGCAGGCGCCGATGCCGTCTACCTCGGGCTCGCCTCCCTCAACGCCCGGCGCGGGGCGGAAAATTTTACGCCCCAAACCCTGCCCGAAGCCGTCCGCCTTGCCCACGAAGGCGGGGCGCGGGTCTTTCTGACGCTCAACATTCTGCTGACCGCCCGCGAAATCGGCGAAGCCGCCCGGACGCTGGAACTTGCCCGCTCCTGCGGCGTGGATGCCGTACTCATCGCAGATCCCGCGCTGCTGCTTTTCCGGCCGCATTATCCGGAATTGGAATTTCATTTCAGCACGCAGGCGGCGATCACCAACTCCGCCGGCGTGCAGGCCTGCGGCGCACTCGGGCTGCGCCGCGCGGTGCTGGCGCGCGAAATGAACCTCGCGGAGATTCTCGTCGCCGCCAAGGCCGGCACCGGCGCTGACATTGCACCGGCGCAAGCAGACCGGTCGACCGGCATGGGCGAAACCGCTGCGGCACCGGCAGAGGCGCAACGCTCCGGCGTCGAGACCGAGGTGTTCGTGCAGGGCGCACTCTGCCTGTGCGTATCAGGGCGGTGTCTCTTGAGCAGTTGGGGCGGTGGCCGCAGCGGCAACCGGGGCGCTTGCACCAGCCCCTGCCGCGTGCGATGGGAGGTCGACGGCGCGGATGGGGGGACGCCGCTGTCGATGCATGACCTCTGTGCGCTGGAGCAACTGCCCGATCTGATCGAAGCAGGAGTACGGTGCCTGAAAATTGAGGGGCGGCTCAAAAACGCCGATTGGGTGCGGCAGGCGGTCAGTCTTTATCACAACGCCCTGCAGCGTCTGGCAACCGATCCGCACGCTGCCGCGCCGGCTGGCGGGTGGATTGCCGCGACCGCGCTGGGCAACTACAGCGGCCGCCGCCTGACCGCATCGTATCTGACGGGCCAGCGGGCGGACATGACCGGCGAGTCCGGCCGACCGGCGGGCGATGCGGCTCCCGTCTTCGAGGCCCCCCGCGCGCCCCATTGCCCGCAAACGGAGACCGGAGCGATGACGGCGCAGCCGTTGTCCCTGCGCATCGAAACCGGCGGACAGCGGCTGGTCTGCGCGCTGCAGACCGGACCGGAGGAGCACCGCTGGGAGCTGACCAAGACGGTCGTTCACAATCCCTCCCGCGCCATCTCCGCGCAGCAGCTTGCCGACTGGTTACAGACGCAGTCCTGGCAGGGACGCAGCCTCGCGGCCGTTGAGTGCGATGAGCCCCATCTGCTGCTGCCCAAAAAGACCGCCAATCTTGTCGCCGATGAGATCGCCGCCATCCTCCACCGGGTCAGCAAGACCGCAACCGCCCAGAGCAAACGGGTCGAGTGCGTCCTGCCCCCGCAGGTGCGTGCGCTCACCAATCCGCCCGCGCGCTGCGCGCAGAACGACCGCCAGCTCGGACATAAGCCGAACATGGCCCGCGTAAGCTGCCGGCAGGCCGCGACCTTCCTCTCCATCCACACCCCCGAGGCGATCGTGGTCGAAGGGATCGTGGAGCAGGCGCTGCAGACCCTCTGCGACACCGGCGGCAGTCCCGAGCCGGCCGCGTCCCTGCAACCGCACTGCATCATGCACGACCTGTCACGGTTGAACGCCGAAGACCCGTTCGGACTGGAAGCGCTGCGCAAGGCGGTGCGCAACACCCGGCTGATCGTCGCATTGCCGGCGGTACTGTTTGAAGACGCAGTCCCGGTAGCGGCGGCACTGGCACAAGCCTGCGTCCGCTACGGCCTGCCCATTGAGGTCAACGGTTGGGACGGCTGGCAACTTGCCCGCACCGCCGGTGCGACCGGTGCGGCCAATGGCACAATGGGGGCGGATGGCGCAGGGAGGGCGACACTCTGGGGCGGGCCGGGGCTGGCGGTCTTGAATCCGCATGCGGCGCTGGCGTTGCAGCAGTATGGCTTTGCAACCGCGCACTACAGCCTTGAAGCGGGGGTGCGGCAACTGGAGGAGCTGGCGGCACGGATGCCGCTGCCGGGGACGCTCTGCGTTTATGGCCGCCCGGTGCTGGCCTACACGCGCGCAGGATTGCCGCAACGCCTGCACAACGGCGCCATGATTGAGGATGCACGCAAGATTCGCCTACGCGTGGAGCGCTGCTGCGGGCTGACACGTCTGCGGGCGGTGGAGCCGTTTAATATCGCACACCAAAAGGACGAACGGATTCTCGCGCGCTGGTTGTGCGCCGACCTCTGCGGCTGTCAGGATCCGGCGGCGGAGTGGACGCGCCTGCGCCAGCCCTCAAAGGCCCCGAACCTCTTCAATTATGAGCGCGGCCTCTATTGAGCCGGGTAACGCGCCGCCCGGCTGGCGCAACGGCTGCCCCCATATACAGCATCGGACGCTGCGAAAGCGCCGGCATAGACCAAGGCAACTGATTTCATTGCCGCGAGCGCCGGAGGAAGACCAGCCGGAACTCGCGAGGATGCCTGTTTTCCGCCTGCTTTTGCCGCGCCTACCCTGCGGAACCGTCCCTTCCGAATGGAAAACAACTGGAAATGCCGGAGTTGGTACGCTATAATGCCGGCTGCGGGAGACGGTGGTTTCTCCCGGCAAGTACGCGCAAACATCATCCCGCCGGGAGAAACCGGCGGCCGATCAGAAGAGGATTTCTGTGGATTGCCTGTTGCAAGGACTGGCCGCGACGCGGCACATAGCCCTGACCGTTGCCGATGTTACCGATACCGCCCGCCTGCTCGAGCGCCGTCACCTGAGCGGCCCGACGGCCGGACGGATTCTGGCCGAAGCGCTCTGCGCGGGCGCCATCGCCTCGGGCAACCTTGACCAGCCCGACGAGCGCGTCAGCCTGCGCTTTGAGGCCGACGGACCGATCGGCGGCTGCACGGTCGATGCCAGCGCGGGCGGCGAACTGCGCGGCTTTCCCAACATCAAAATTTTGAACGACCTCGACGGCGACGACGCGTCTGCGCTGGCGCCGGCTTGGGGCAAGCACGGGCGACTGGTGACGGTACAGTCCACCAGCCAGCGCGTGACCTACAGCGGCGTCCTGCGCCTCGATCCGCCGGATGTCCGCACCGCGCTGGCGAAGTATTTCAATGAAAGCCTGCAACGCCCGGCGGCGGTGGCGATCTGCGCCCTCAGCAAGGGCGGCTACGTCGAGAAGGCCGTCGGCGTGCTGGCGGAAAAAATGCCCGACGCGACCTCGGAGGACTTCGTGCCGCTCTTGGAGGCGTTCGACGACGGCCGGGTGCAGGCGCTGCTGAAGGCGGACTTCGCATGGCAGAGATTGACCGTTCTGCCGGGGCTGGAAGACCTGAGCGTGGGCTCGGTGCGGGAACTGAAGTTCGGCTGCCCGTGCTCGCGGGAGCGCGTGATCGGCGCCCTGGCGGCACTGGAGCAAGCGGAACTGGAGGAGATCGTGCGCGAAGGCCGGGGCCAGGAGGCCAACTGCCATTTCTGCGGCAAGGACTATCAGATTACCAACGAAGAGATAAAGCGACTGCTGAAAAAATGAAGAAATGTCTCCCGCTCTGCACCGCCGGCTGCAAGCTGTTCACCCGGCTCTGGTTTAAGAAGTTTCATGATGCCGATCGCGTTCCGCCGAAGGGCAGGCTGATCTATGTCTGCAACCATTCGAGCCTGCTCGACGGACTGATTTTGAACACCGAGTTGAACTGGGTGCGCCGGCAGGCGACGCACACCATTGCCTACAAAGAGCCGTTCGACCACTGGTTCATGGGCTACATTATGCGCAGTTCGCGTTGCATTCCCTTCGAGCGCGGCAACGACGCGAGCGCGGAAATCATGCTGCGCACCGCGCTGGGCTGGCTGAAACAGGAAGAAGCGGTAGCGCTTTTTCCCGAAGGGCACCTTAACGACGGAAAGACGCTGCGCCTGCCGCGGCCGGGAGCGGCGGTGCTGGCGCTGGAGAGCGGCGCGCCGGTGCTGCCGCTGGGGCTGCGCGGGACGCATGAGGTCTTTCCGCTCGACAAGCGGCCGCGTTTCCGGCGCAGGGTCACGCTGCACGCGGGGCGGCTGATCGACACCGGCGAGATGAGCGCGGCGTACCACAACAGCGACCGCAAGGAGCGGGCGAAGCTGATCGGCGAGTTGTCGCTTATGATGATGCGCCAGATCTGCGACCTCTCCGGCCTGTCCCTGCACCGCCGGATGCGTTAAGGCCATCGTGCATACGCTTTTCATCTGGGGACAGGAAGCAAACTCGACAAAATAGCCTATCGTGACCTGCCATTTGAAACATGTCGCCCAAAAGCGTAAGTAGCCTTAAGCGCACACGTGAACTACAAAGAAAGGAGAAGGTATGACATTGCGAAAATGCTCACTTAATGCCTGCTTTCTTGCGTTGTGCCTGTTCGTCACAATCGAACTCAGAACCGATGCGGCGGAATCCACAAATGATCAGATAATTGCCGATAGCGCCGAGTGGGAATGGCATGAGTTCATGACCTCTCCATTAGACTGCGTTTCACAATGTCACGACAAATATGACCTTCGCATACTCCGACAGGGGAAAAATCCGACCAAGCTTTCTCTTACCATTCTATCGGGGGACCACGAACTCTATTCATGGGAAGGGCATATGTATAGTGCGTTCCGAATCCTGAATGAGCATCTGTATTACGCGAATTTCAGTCCTTACGTCGGCGGAGGAGAGATTGTTGCTGTTGACCTGAAAACGGGAAAAGAACTGTGGCGCTCGCAATTACAAGCACTCGGACCTGCGGAACGCTCATCCAATCGCAACCGCATCAATTTGACTTGTTATTCTGAAGGCGTTGTGGCGATCACAGGAAACGAAACCATGGGAAGGTATCTTGAGTTCAAAAAGATATCCACGGGCGAGACCATCGGGCATAGGATTTTTACCGAAAAGTAGAGCCACAACCAGTATTTGCAACGTTGAATGCGCTGTTCATGGAGAAGGTATGGCACCGATGAAGGCAGCGTTCGCCACCTGCGTTCTTATCTCATGCCTCCTGTTGGGCTCTGGTTTCACAAACACTTCGACTGGCCCAACGGACTACCAGAAGCTTGCTGATGAAGCCACATGGGACTGGGACGATGAACAGGCTGATCCTTTGAAATGCGCCCTCTGCTGCGACAAGAACTATGATGTCCGGATACTCTGTAGTAACAAAGAGGAGGGGCTTGTCATAACCATTCTCTCAGGGACCCGCGAGATTTACTCATGGCGAGGGCATGGAGCAAGTGTATTTTGCGTTCAGGAAGATAAATTGTTTTACGCAGATTTTAGCCCGGTCAGCACCGGAGGTCATATCATTGCAATTGATCTGAATTCTGGGACCGAATTGTGGAACGAACCTCTTCAAGCGTTAGGAGACCCGAGCCACTTTGCTTACAGCAATCGAATCAATATGTTCTGCAGTGGCAGCGTTCTTTCCATATATGGAAACGAAGCTTTTGGCAGATACATCGAATATAAGAAGGTCGATACTGGTACGACCGTCGGAAACAAAATATTACCCGAAGAAAAGGGCTCTCAGTAGGAAATAAAACCATAGGCGCAGCGTGCCAAGTAGAATACCACACAACTACATGCTTGACCATGAACAAAGCGTCATATAATGAATATTTATTTGCACGAATACTTAGCAATGAGGATCGAGACATGAAACAGCGCAATTTGATTACCGCCGCACTGCCCTACGCCAACGGCAAACCGCATGTCGGGCACATCGCCGGGGCGTATCTGCCCGCTGATACCTGCGTGCGCTTTCTGCGCCTCACCGGGCGCGAGGCTTGGTTCATCTGCGGCTCCGACGAAAACGGCGCGCCCATCACCTTCAGCGCCATCAAAGAAGGCGTAACCCCGCAGGACATCGTCGACCGCTATCACGCAAGCCTCCGCGACTCCTTCGCGGGCATGGGCATCGAATTCGACATCTACAGCCGCACGCACACCAAACGCCACGAAGAGATCACGCAAGAATTCTTCACCAACCTGTACAACAAAGGACACATCGTCCAGCGCGCCACCGAACAGGTCTACTGCACCGAGTGCAAGATGTTCCTGCCCGACCGCTACATCGAGGGCATCTGCCCGGAATGCAAAAAGCCCAACGCCCGCGGCGACCAGTGCGAGGCCTGCGGCCGGCCGGTGGACGCAACCAAACTCGGGGAGCCGGTCTGCATGGTCTGCAAACAGCAGGGGCGCGCCGGCAAAAACTGCATTGAGGTCCGCGAGACCACCCACTGGTATCTGCGTCTGGACACCTTCGAGGCAAATCTGCGCAAATACCTCGACCTCCATCCGGAGTGGCGCGAGGCGGTCAAGCGCTTCTCCTACGGTCTGCTCGATCAGGGCCTGCGCGAGCGCTGCATCACCCGCGACCTGAACTGGGGCGTGCCGGTGCCGCTGCCGGAGGCGGCCGGGAAGGTGCTGTATGTCTGGTTCGACGCCCCCATCGGCTACATCACCTTCACCCGCCAGCTCTTTGAAGATATGGGCAAACCGGAGATGTGGAAGGAGTTCTGGCACAATCCCGACAACGGGCTGCTGCATTTCATCGGCAAGGACAACACCGTGTTTCACGCGGTGATGTTCCCCGGCATGATGCAGGCGCATGGCGAGTACCGGATGCCCGATACCGTCGTCGCCAATGAGTTTCTCAATCTCGAAGGGGACAAAATCTCTACCAGCCGCAACTACGCGGTCTGGGTGGACGAATACCTTGCCGCCTTCCCGGCCGATCCGCTGCGTTATTATCTGACCGCCATCGCGCCGGAGAACAGCGACAGTGACTTCAGTTGGAAGGGCTTCCAGACCCGCAACAACGGCGAACTTGCCGACAACCTCGGCAACTTCATCCAGCGCAACCTCGCCTTCTGCGTGAAGTATTTTGACGGGCTCGTGCCGGGAGCGAAGGACGTCAGCGACCTCGGGAAAAATCTGCTGGCGGAAATTGAGACCGCACGCAAGGAGATCGCGGCGCTTCTGGAGAACCACCGCTACCGCGACGCCATCGAGCGGCTAATGCTCTTCTCGCGCAAGGGCAACGAATTTTTCAGCGCAGAAGAGCCGTGGAAGAGCCGCAAGGACAATTTGGAGAAGTGCGGAACGACCATCAACACCTGCTTGCAGGTCATTGAGGCACTGTCGGTCTTTATGGCTCCCTTCCTGCCCTTCTCGGCGGCGAAGCTGCGTGCGAGCATGAACCTGCCCGCCCTCACCGGCGGCGACTGGTATGCGCCGGCGAAATTGCAGGCGGGACACAAGATCAACGAACCGCAGGTTCTCTTCCCGAAGTTCGACGATGCGACCATCGACGCGGAGGCGCAGAAACTCTCCGGCGTTCTGAAAAAGAAGTAAGTCCCGCGCCCGCCTCGCTTCTCCACGCCCCCGCCCAGCGGGGGCTTTTTTTTCGGCGCGGCACCGGGATGGCTGGAGCATTCCGCCGCCAATCCGCTCTGCACACCTTACTGCATGGCGAACCAGCATGGATGGCGATTTCGATCGCATCATGGAGGATTCTGCCATGATTTTATGGCATTTTCGCGGCATTTTCCGGCTGGAATTTGAATTGTGCAAAACATGAGGTAAAATCTGTCGGGAATCGGCAGGAGCTCGCATTCCGCTCTCCACCGTATGCCCGGGAGCCGCGTGGCTCTGCGCTTGCGATTCCTGATTCGACGGGACTCGCCACCAAGGGGTTGAGGAAACCCGTCCGGCAATTTTTCGCACGCGAAAGCCGCAGGGCGTGTCGACACGCCTGCGGCTTTCGCGGTATCGATCTCAGGAAAGGGAAATGAATGTGGAAGCAACTCTGTAAACGTGCGGTACTCCTTGGGGCGGCGGTGGTCTTATTTGCCGGGTCCGCCACTGGCGCGCTGCGGGCGGAAGAAGGGATTCTGGTGAAGTCCGGCGAGACAATCGCCTTCCTCGGTGACTCAATCACCGAATTCGGCTGGAAGATTCCCGGCGGATATGTGAATCTGGTAATCAGCGGCCTGAAGGCCAATGGGATCGAGGCGAAGCTGATTCCGGCGGGCATCAGCGGCAACAAATCCAACCAGATGCTGGAACGGCTGAAAAAGGATGTGCTCGACAAAAAGCCGGCCTGGATGACCCTCAGTTGCGGCGTGAACGATGTCTGGCACGGCCCCAATGGCGTCACGCTGGACAAGTACAAGGAGAACATCACCGCCATCGTCGATCAGGCGCAAGCGGCCGGGGTGAAGGTCGTCATCCTGACGGCGACGATGATTCAGGAGGTTCCGGACAACGAGGCGAACAAGAAGCTGGCAGGGTACAACGACTTCCTGCGCGAGCTGGCTGCGGCGCAAAAACTTCCGATTGCCGACCTGAATGCGGACATGCAAAAAAAGCTGGCGGAACTGAAGTCCCAGCAGAACATCCCCGGCAACCGGCTGACGACCGACGGAGTACACATGAACCCGTGGGGAAACCTCATGATGGCTACGGGCGTACTCCGTGCCTTCGGCCTGAACGACGCCCAACTCAAGACCGCGCAGGACTACTGGATGTCCAATGTGACCACCGTGGTCAACATTCCGGTGAACCTCACCCTTCAGCAGTTTGAACAACTGCAGAAAATATCGACCAGCAAGTCGCTCACGGTGGACAAGATGCTTGCCGCAGACCTGAAGAAAACAATAGAGACCTACCTCGCCACCCCGGCACAATAACCGCCGCAGTTCACAACCGTAAAAAACAGACACGCCGGTGCCGGGTGTCTGTTTTTTATTTCCCGACTCCCTTTCACGTCTTCAAGGCCACCAACGGCATAGGACTCCGCATTCCAAACATACCCCAACGTTGTACGGGAATCTCTCATGACCGCAAACGCAAGCGAATCGTAACAGGGCTTCGCTACGAAGATCGGTTTTCAGACTGATTTTCCCGCGATGGCTCCCTCCCCAGGGCAATTACATTAAAAAACCAAAAGAATAAATCACATAATTACCGCCGCATTTGATAGTTAACTATGAACTGCAACTGCCAACCACGCAGGGCTACGCACCCTGCACCGCGCCAACCCCGAAACGGGGCAAGCTAGGCACGTTGGATCGCATTCGCGCAGGCGTCAAAAGGTAAGCTGGCGGATTTTCGCGGGATTTTAATGCGTTTGCCCTGGCTCCCACCCACTCACGCGAAAAAGACTTGTCAAGAATGCCAGAGCGTGAGATAATCCGCCGTGGACAAATTCTGATCACGAAAGACAACAAGATGAGACTGATTGTGCTTCGTCACGCGGAGGCCTTTGATCATGCGGCCAGCGACTTCGCCCGCCGGCTCACCCCGAAAGGACGCGAACAGGCTGCCCGCGCCGGCAGCTTTTTGCGCGATCATGGCCTCGAACCACAACACATTCTTTGCAGCCCGTATCTGCGCGCACGCGAGACCGCTCTGGTGGCAACCGCGCAATTGCGCCTGCCGGAAGGCTCCCGCCCCCATCCGGGCGCGGCGGACTCCGAACAAGACCGGCTGGCGGAAGGACTGATACGGGAAGAAAAAGAACTCGGTTGCGGCATGCGCCCGGAATCCGCTCTGGCGCTGCTGCGCCACCTCCCGGAAAGCGACACCGTCCTGCTGGTGGGGCATCAGCCCGATTGCAGCATCTTCGCCGCCCATCTGACCGGCACCCACTCCAGCGGCGCTTTCAACTTCAAGAAAGCCTGCAGCGCGGTCTTCGAGCTTGAGCGCTTCTGCAGCGGCGGCGCAACCCTCGAAGCCTTCCTGCCCGTCAAACTCCTCGGCACCCCCCTTCCCTAACCCCCTCCGGCCGGCAGAACTGCCAGGCGACCACAAAAATCGACAATTCCTACTTGACAAGTAAGGAATTGCGTGATATATAATATTATTATCTCGATAATATTAGGTTGCTGTCGGAACCGCCTGAGTGCCACGCAAAGGGAAATACAATCCATTCCCCCTTGCAAAAAGGGGAATGCGCAGCGAAGATAACGAGGCTTGGGGCGATCTGGCGACACCTCCCGGAACACTGGAGGCCGTTACGCAACAAAGGGGAGCAAATGCAGAAACCGCTTGAAGGAAAGACTTCGGTCATTACCGGAGCAAGCTCCGGCATCGGGGAAGCGACGGCGCGGACGCTGGCGGCGCAGGGCGCGGCGGTGGTACTGAGCGCGCGGCGCGGCGAATTGTTGCAGAAACTGGCGGAAGAAATTGAGGCTGCTGGCGGAAAGGCGCTGGCGGTTGCCGGAGATGTCAGTCAGCCGGAGGAGGTCGACCGCCTGCTGGAGGCGGCGCAGTACTGGGCGGCGGGCGGCAAGAAGTACGACATTGTCGTCGCCAATGCCGGGCGCGGACTGGCGGGCGGACTGCTTGGCAGCGACGAAGCGCAATGGCAAGAACTGATTCAACTCAACGTCCTCGGTCTGGCGCACCTGTTGCGCCGCGCGGGGCGGTATTTTGTGGAACGAAAAACGGGGGACATCGTCGCCATCGGCTCGGTGGTAGGCCGCAACATTTCTCCGTACAGCGGCTTTTACGGCGCGAGCAAATTCGCCGTGGCGGGGCTGGTGGAAGCATTGCGGCGCGAGGTGTGTAGCAGCGGGGTGCGCGTCTCACTGGTCATGCCCGGCATTGTCGTCAGCGGCTTTCAGCAGGTGGCGGGATACAACGAAGAAAATTTCGGCAAGAGCGTGGCGGCCTACGGAGAACTGCTGGAGCCCCAGCCGATTGCCGACGGCATTGTCTGGCTGCTCGGGCAGCCCCCGCACGTCAATGTCAGCGAGCTCATGATCCGCCCGACAGGACAGAACTATCCCTAAACGCGGCCATTTCCCGCGCCCAAGCTCCCCAGGGGCCGGCAGAAAAAGCCGTAGATCAATTGCGCCAGCAACCTACTCAAGGAGACTGTACCATGGCCCGCATTTATGAAGACAATTCCCGCTCCATCGGCAATACTCCGCTGATCCGCCTCAACCGCGTCGTCGGCAGGAAGGCAACCGTACTGGCGAAGATCGAAGGCCGCAACCCTGCCTACTCGGTCAAGTGCCGGCTGGGCGCGGCGCTGATCTGGGACGCCGAAGAGAAGGGACTGATTAAGCCCGGCACCGAGATCATCGAGCCCACCAGCGGCAACACCGGCATCGCGTTGGCCTACGTGGCGGCCGCGCGCGGCTACTCCCTGACCCTCACCATGCCGGAGACGATGAGCATGGAACGCCGGCGGGTGCTGGCGATGCTGGGCGCAAAGCTCCTGCTCACCCCCGGCGCCGAGGGCATGCCCGGAGCGGTCCGGCGCGCGGAGGAGCTCGCGGCCAGCGACCCGGCGCACTATTACCTGCCGCAGCAGTTCAAGAACCCCGCCAACCCGGCGATCCACGAAACGACCACCGGCCCGGAGATCTGGAACGACACCGACGGCGGCGTAGACGCGGTGGTGGCGGGCGTCGGCACCGGCGGCACCATCAGCGGCATCTCGCGCTTTATCAAAAAGACCAAGGGCAAGGCGATCACCGCCGTTGCGGTGGAGCCGAAGTCCAGCCCGGTCATCAGCCAGAAATTGGCGGGACAGTCGCTCAAGCCGGGGCCGCACAAGATTCAGGGCATTGGCGCGGGCTTCATTCCCGAAACCCTCGACCTCTCGGTGATCGACCGGGTGGAGCAGGCCGAGAACGAAGAGGCGGTGGAGTTCGCCCGCCGGCTGGCGAAGGAAGAGGGAATTCTCTGCGGCATCTCCTCCGGCGCGGCAGCGGCGGTGGCGGCGCGGCTTTCGAACCTCGATGAATTCGCGGGCAAAACGATTGTTGTGATTCTGCCCGACGCGGGTGAGCGCTACCTTTCCTCCATTCTCTTCGACGGCATCGGGGTCTGATTCGCTCCGCCCCCTGCGTTCACAGCACCAATCGTGAAAAACGGCAAACGACGGCAAGGGGGCATCCTCCCCCTTGCCCTTTTTTCCATCGCGCCCCGCAGCGGGCGGCATCCTCCGGAGGGCCACGATGAGCGCCCCGATCACGCGAATTTATCTCGACAACGCCGCGACGACCCCGCTCGCCCCGGAGGCCCGGGAGGCGATGCTGCCGTATCTGGGCGAGGCCTTCCATAACCCTTCGGCGGTTTATGCGCCGGCGCTGGAGACCGCGCGCGCGGTCAGCCGGTCACGCGAGCGGGTAGCGGCGCTGATCGGCGCGGAGGCAAAGGAGATCGTCTTCACCTCCGGCGCGACCGAAAGCAACAACTGGGCGCTGACCGGGGCATTGTTAGCCGGCAAACGACGAGGCATCGTCATCAGCGCCATCGAACATCCCTCCGTACTGGAGACCGCACGCGCCCTGACCGGCGCGCCGTGGCACGCCGGCCTGACGGTGCTGCCGGTGGACGCGCAAGGCCGGGTCGATCCGCGCGACCTCTGTACTGCCGTGAACGACGGAACCGCCATCGTCAGCATCATGCACGCCAACAACGAAATCGGCACCCTCCAGCCCGTGCGCGAACTCTCGGAAATCGCCCGCGCCGCCGGCGCACTCTTCCACACCGACGCGGTGCAGTCAACCGGAAAAATCAAGGTCGACGTTCAGGAATTGGGGGCGGACCTGCTTAGCCTCAGCGGTCACAAGCTTCATGGCCCGAAGGGAATCGGCGCGCTATACATCCGCCGGGGCGCACGGCTGCCGGCCCTGCTGCAAGGCGGCAGTCAGGAGTTCGGCCTGCGCCCCGGCACCAGCAACGTCCCCGGCATCGCGGGGCTTGGCATGGCGGCGGAGCTGGCCGCCGCTCGGGTGCGGGAGGGACGAGAAGAGCAGCGGCAGCAGGCCCTGCTGTCGCAACTCTGGAGGAGCATCGCCGCCGCCGTACCGGACTTGCGGCGCAACAGCCCCGCAACCGGTTCCCTTCCGAATATCCTCAACCTCTGCGTGCCGGGAGCGGAAGGAGAAGCGTTGTTGCTGTATCTGGACATGGCCGGATTTTGCGTCGCTTCGGGCAGCGCCTGCAGCTCACGCAATCTGGAGCCGTCGCACGTCCTGAGCGCCATCGGCGTTCCGCCGGAAGCGGCACTCGGTGCGCTGCGGATCAGCATCAGCCACGACACGACCGCCGCCGACATCGCCGCATTGGAAAGGGAACTGCCAAAGGTTGTCGACCGGGTGCGGCAACTGAACGCCAGTTTCTGCGCCGCTCCGCAAGCCGAGCGGCGGCCGCAGTGATCCCTCCGCAATCCGCCGCGCGCCTCCATCATGCCGGAAGACATGGCGCTCCCGTCCAAAGGGACGGGAGCGCCAAACTGAGCCGGTTGCTTGGGAGCCGCACGCGGGATCAGGCCACGATGTTGAGCGCTCCGCCGGGAAGCGTTCCGGTATCGGCCGCGACCTCCGCCTGCGCGACATCGGCGCTGCGGGAAGAACCGCCGTTACGATGTTTCTCGCGCTCCTCCTGCGCCGCCCGCCAGCCGGCCTGATTGCGCCCGTCCGGCTCATCATACCCCTCCTGATTCACCGAGACATCAAAGGAGTCCAGCTTCACGCCCGCCGCGTCGAGGGTCTTCTTCAACTGGTCGGAGCCGCTCAGCAGCAGGTCGCGCGCGGTGTCGTTGTCGGTCTTGATCGTGGCATGCACCGCGCCATCGCGCAGTTCGAGATTGATCGTCAGCTTCCCCAACTCCTCGGGATTGAGCTGCATGGTCAAGCTCTTGAGGCCGCTGCCGGATGCCGCGCTCTGCAGCAGCTTTTGCAGACGATCGATGTTCTCACTCATCTGCGCGTAGCGCACGGTCGAATCCGCAGGGACGGAAGGGCTGGCGCCGGTCCCCCCAGCGGTGGCCGCCGAGGAAGTCGCGCCGATGGCGTTGCCCGAAAGCTCCAAGAGGCTGTCGTCCGCAGACGTCAACGCGCTGCCCATCTCTCTGGCAAAGGCAGAGGCGGGCGAAAAACTGGTCCCCGCCGCAACCACTGCGTCTGAGGCCGTCTGCCGCGCGGATTGCAGAAGCGCCGCCTGATCGCGCAGGCTCTGCTCACCGCTGCCGGCATCGCCGCCGAAATCACCAGTCGCGCTGGAACTCTCCGCGACAACGGCCGGCTGCGCCTGTACAACCGGAGCTTCAGCGTCCGCTTGCGCCGTAACGGGAACGGCATGTCCAGTAGAAGCGGCCTGCTCGGTTGCCAGCGTCGCTTGCGCGGTTGCCGACTCAACCGGAGCCGCGGTAACCTCCGGAGCCACCTGCGTTCCGGCGGTTGCCGTTGTCGGGGCTGGCGTATCAACCGAAAGCAGCGCAGCTTGAGAATGCGTATCCTCAACCACAGCAGTCGCAGGCGTTTGCGGGGTATTGGCCGTCGCCCCGGACTGGGCCAGAAGCGCAGCCCGCAGTCCGAGATTGTTATCCAAACCACTCAGCAGGGTGGAATCCCCCTGACTGCTGCTCAGGATGGTGACGCCCAGCGACTGCACCACCGCCTCCGGCAATTCCGGCAGCGGCTGCGCTCCTTCCGCCGTCAATCCCTGATCGATCAGCATCTGCAACTGCCCGGCCGGCGCGGACTGTACCAACTGCGAAACGGTCTGCGTCGCGGCGCCTGCTCCGGTTTCTGCGGCAAGTCCGCTCTGTACCGTCGCGGCGATCCGGGCCAGCGCAGCCTGTGAAAGACCTCCCGTACCGTCCAGATCACGCAGCAATTCACTCAGCGAACCGGCGTCAACCGCACCACTCGCTGCGGTTTGCGGCACAGAAGCCGGTACCGTGGACATATCGGCAGCAGCGGCCATCCCGGAGGCGACCAGACCATCAGCGGTCAGCCCCGCCGGCAACGCAGACACGCCCGTCGCGCCCGCCGCCGTCAGCGTTTGCTGGAGCATCTGCATCTGCGTCATTGCCTGCGCCGCGCGTCCAAGGCCGAAATCCGCTAACGCCGGCCCGGTCAGGGCATCCGTGGTAGCAGAAAGCCCACTCATATCTGCGGTACTGCCAAAGGGCGGCAGCAGCCCCCCCGCTCCGGCCAAGGCCCAATCAGCGAGTTGCGTGACCTGTTCATCACTCAATCCACTCAATATCTCCCCGTCAATTACGCCATTCGCCGTCAGGCTCGCAATCCGGTTCAAGGCCTCTTGCCCCGTGGTGTCGGTCCCGGCGATAAAAGGCAGCATAGCCAGCGCGGCATCCATGTCGGCCGGCTCTTCCGCCGTCGGGTCTTCCTCATCGCCGGACGCCAGCCCTGCGGTCGCATCCGTCGCGGCTTCCTCCCCGGCGACATTGGTGCAAGCCCCGTCCTTTTGTGAATAGAAGGAATTGCGAGCGCCGGCACTGAATGCCGACTCCCGCAGGAAATTTCCGGAGCCGCCGGCACTCTGACCGCCCGCCCCCTGATTACCAGAGGCTCCGTGACTGGAGCTTGCGCCGCGAGCCGAAGTTCCGCCGGCCGCACTCGCCGCACTCTGACCGGCGCTGCGAACACTGCGAGAGGCAAAATCGCCCGTTTCGTAATCGCTTCCCGTCACGCTAACGCTGTTGCTGCGCGTACCCAGCGAGCGCACGGCATTGCTCAGACTCTGCAGAAAGTCGCTCGCGTCGAGAGCGGCCACCGTCTTGACCGACACGCCTGCAGACGCGGCACTCCCGGTTGCCGACAACAAATCCTGCACTCCAGTACTGGACATGGCCGCTCCTTTTTATTTTACGCCCCTCGGGGCTTACCCCGGTTGGCCCGCTGCAATTTGTTTACGCCCCTTGTCTCGCTGCTCCGTCGCGCAAGCACTCACGCACCGTCGAGTTCCGGATTGCGCACCGCCTTCTTTTGCGGCTCCTGACCTGAATCATCCGCGCTGAACGGCAGCCGCTGAAGGGCCTTATCCGCATCATCCGTACCGGTTTTTTCCCAGCGCGGCAGATATCCGAGGCCCGGCAACTCCGGAATGACCGCCAGTCCGGGAGCCGCAAGCTCCATGCCGCCATCGCTCAGCCAGTCCTTTTCGCCATCGCCCTTGACATTGAGCCCGCAGCGCCCCCACCCCAGCAGCAGGTTGATCCGGCGGGCATCCTCGGCCCCGGCATCGTTGCGCCGCACAAGGCAATCAGAACGCGGCAACGTCAACTGCATGTTCGCCGCCACGACCGCCAGCAAGGTCGGCGTCACCAGATTTTCCTTCACCCGCGCCCGCAGCTCGCCCTTGCGCAGCAAGACTTCCACGCGCGTTGTTTCGCGGGCAATGTCCCCTTCCTGCCTGACGGTCGCGGTCCGGCTGTTCACCCGTACTGCGGTCGATCCCGCCAACCGCAAACGCGCATTCAGCCCCAGCAGAATCTCCAGCGTCCCGTCCGCGGCTGTCTCAATGTCATCGCCAACGTAAATCTTGCCGCCGCTCTGCAGAGAATCCTCCACCTCGGAGAACGCATGCCGCACCTTCACCGTCCCGCCGTAAGCCGAAATTTCACCGACCTCGATCCGGTCGGCCTCACCCGCGAGCAACCGCCCACCCGGAAGAGAGCCAGTCACCGCCAGCAGTCCCCAGACTCCCCCAACGAGGAGCGCGCCTGCCGCCAGAAGCTTTGCGCTGCATACGCGCAACGCCCGGAACAAGTGCGTTCCGGTACGGGCAAAGAGCGGATTCAACTGAGAGGGGGTTCCGATAACGGCCGACCCCGCGCTATGGACGCTTTTCATCACTGG
>CAYWTJ010000039.1:0-2890 GCA_964460225.1 uncultured Planctomycetaceae bacterium
GACTGCGGCGGCGAACGATTTTTCCCTGACGGTATATCCGGTCACAATTCTGGTCAGTCCGGCCAAGGCAGAGCCCTGTTTGCCGTTTTCCAGCGGCCGTTCCGATGCCGCCGGGCGCGTTGTTGACGCTGCCGCGCTGCGGCAGTCGCTTCTGGATGTGGCGCAATGGTACCGCAACAATCAGTCTCCCGATGGGGCGTTGCCGCTTCGGCTGCGCGGGACGGTCACTGCGGACGCGAAGACGGCGGACGAGGAAGACCTGACGGTGGTGGCGCATTCCGCCTATGCTCTGGGCGAACTCTGGCATGTCCTGAACGTTCCGCAGGTCCGGCTGTGCGGGCTGGCGGTGCTGGACAACCTTCTCATCAACCATTATCTGGAAAGTCCGAAGCAGGACTTGGGGTACATCAAGCAGAAGAACGGCATCCCGCTGGGGGCGTCCGCGCTGACGTTGCTGGCGATCCGGAATCTTGACGCCACGAAAAATAATCCCGATCTGACCCGTTCCGCCGAGCGCCTGAGTTCGTTTGTGCTGCAGATGCGCAATCCGGACGGCTCCTTCCGGCCTTGGCTCCAGCCGCCGGACGAAACCGAAGGCGCGCGTGTCTTTGCCGCGATGGCGATTAGCGCGCTGGTCGGCTGGGACGCCGAGAAAAATTCCGCCCGCATGCTGGAGAGTACGGAGCGGTATCGGCTGACTTACACGACCGTGAGCGGCGCACAACCGCCGGCGTATGCCATCAACTGGCTGACCGGCGCGGCGGCGCGGGTATACGGCACCACGCGGCGGAACGTCTACGCCGAATGGGTGCTCGGGATGAATTCGGCGTTTGCCAATGACTGGCTGACCAAGCACAAGATCATGTCCAGCGAGGAAAACGCCGCCGCTGACGCGGCATTGGTGCTCGGGAGTGTCAGCGAAGCGCTGTATTTGCAGAAGATCCTCCTGGGGCAGAGCGGGGCGGAGGGGAAGATCCGGCTCAACCTCTATCGCCGGACAGTGCTGGATGCTCTGCGGACGCTGCTGGCGTTGCAGGTCAGGGATGGCGCGCTAATGCTGCTGTTGCCGGAGCCGAAGAAGTATTACGGTGCGTTCCGCAGTTCCTCCGGAGAGTTGGAATGCTCCCTGCGCGACATTAGCTTTGCGACGGCTGCGCTCTGCCGGGCGTTAAGCGTTCTGGAGGCAGAGGATTATCTGCCTGAAAAATAACGTCCTGCCCGGGAAGGTGGCCGTGCCGCGTTGCGGGGGCGGCTGGCGGATTCCTTTCGCGCTGTGTTGCCGGCCGGAGGCGACCGCGTGGCGGCGGGGAATCAGGCGAAACCCTGTGTGGGCGACGCAGAAAAAGAATTTTCCCTCTTGGGTTCATTGCGACTTTCGTTATCTTATGGGGGAAAAAGGGGTGTGTGAGGCGTTGGCAGCGGAGGTAGACCTGTGAAGACCGACATGGACGTGGTGATTGTGAATAAGTACGGATTCCATGTCCGGCCGAGTACGACCTTTGTAAAACTTGCCCAGATCTTCGAGTCCCGCATTACCGTATACCTGCCCGGCGGGATGAGTGCGGACGGCAAAAACATGATGATGCTGATGACGCTGGGTGCGACTTGCGGGACGACGATCCGGATTTCGGCCGATGGCGAGGACGCACAGACCGCGTTGGATGCCTTGGTTGCCTTGGTTCAGGGGCGTTTTGGCGGAATCGACTGAGATCTTCGTCGCGGAAAAGTCATGAGCCGGGAGATTTTTTTGCGGCGGAAGCCTTGACAAGCCGGGTGGTATGCCTATGCTTTGACAAGCCGCCACGAGTGGGGCGGTTTTTTTGTTGAAAATCAGATAATTGCGGGAGGGGGTGATTACATTGCTGCGTCTGGAACTGAAGCCCAATGAGTCCCTGGACAAAGCGCTGCGTCGTTTCAAGAAGCTCTGCAACCGCGAGGGTCTGACCCGTGATATGCGCCGCATGAGTGCTTACGAGAAGCCGAGCGAGTCCAACAAGCGCCAGCAGCGCGAGCAGGAACGCGCCCGCGCCAAGCTGCTGCGTCAGGATGACAAGCGGAAGGCGAAGGTGCGCAAGGCGCGCACAAAGGCCATCAAGGCTGCGCGCGTACAGAAGCAACAGCAGACCGGTCGTCCGGAGGGTGGCGAGGAGTAAGCCGCCGGACGTTTGGTGTAAGATTTCGAGCAGGGAGCCGGGATTTCCGGCTCCCTGTTTTCGTTTCATGAGTCGGTAGCGCCAGTAGCGCGCATTCATGGAGGCGCGCTCGGTGCGAGCGGAAAGGGGGTGCTGCGGTTCCCGATACTCTGCCAAGAGCGACCGGGCGAAGCATTCACTCCGTGAAAGAGTGCGGCGAGGAAGAAGGCGGGAAACGAAAAAACGGCAGCTGCCCGGCTACCGTTTTTTCACTGCTTGAACTTCTGTAGTGCCAATGCTGTTACAACGGTAACCCGGCCGTCGTGGCTGCATCGGATTGAGAAGGAACGGCGATTCCCAGCCGGGTCATCTCTTTCCGAACCGCATCAATTTCTTTGCGCCACTTGAGCCTGCCTTCCATGCCGATGACGTTTTTGTACATCATTTCTGCCCTGCGCAATTCACGTTCGAGGGATCGGATGCGATCGGTGTCTTCATGTCCTTCACCGACCAGTCCGCGTTCCTCTTCGGTGTAGATCCGTCCCTTACGCCAGATCTGACCGTAGTGCTTGCGGCAATAACCCTTGGCATGAACAGGGTTATCGCACCCAGGTACCATGCACTTCCTATCGTTGGGCATACCCTTCCTTTCATTCCTAATACACCCAAACCTGCCCATTGCCGACACCTCGGCAATCCAACCCTACATTCTCTGATTATGCCGATTTGTGGGAAAAGTCAAGCTCGGGTGTGTACAA
>CAYWTJ010000040.1:0-104661 GCA_964460225.1 uncultured Planctomycetaceae bacterium
GCGCTGGAGTTTTATCGCTCCGGCTGGGAATCGGTGGATTTGGTGATTCTGGATCTGATGATGCCGCAGATTAGCGGAAAGGAGGTTTTTCATCGCCTGCGCGCCATCAATCCCCGTGTGCGGGTACTGCTTGCCTCCGGATACAGTCCGGACGATGAGGTGCAGGAAATCATCCGCAATTCTCAGGTGCGCTACGTCCAGAAGCCCTACCGTTATCACGAGTTATCGGGATTGGTGCAAGCCTCCCTGCACGGCTAAGCCATCCATCCCGGTGCGCGCAAAAAAAACGGTGGGAGCACCCGCCGGTTTCGGGCAGGGCGGGAGCCGTTTCTTCGTACTGAAGGATGGCCGTGGCGATATGTAGTTCCCCGCCTTCGGGCATGGCGTCGCGGGCGTTCAGGCAGAGATTGAGCAAGGCACTCTGCAATTGCGTATGATCGCCGGTGACGACCGGCGGCTCGGTATTGAGGTCGCAGACAACGCGGATGCGTTTGTCGATGCTGTGATGGAGAATTGCGGTGACGTCATGCACGACGGCGTTGAGGTCGACCGCTGCGGTGATGAAGGTTCCTTTGCGGGAGAACGCCAGCAGTTGCGCGGTCAGTTCGGCGGCGCGGGTGGCGGCACGGATGATTTCGCGGGCGAACCGGCGATGCCTCTCTTCGGGAACGCCGTTGGCAAGCAGATCGGCAAAGCCCATGATTCCCGTGAGCTGGTTGTTGAAATCATGGGCGACGCCGCCCGCGAGCTGGCCGATTGCCTGCAATTTTTCCGATTGGCGAAGCTGCCGCTCGGTTTCGCGCAGGGTTTGCTCGCCCTGTTTCTGTTCGGTGATGTCGCGCAGGGAATGGACGATACGGACGATGTTGCCGCTGACATCAAAAACCGGAAACACCCGCAGGTCAAACCAGCGGTCATCGAGGCAGGGCACATGCAGTTCCATGCGTCCGGGCTTGCCGTCCTGCAGCAGGTGGCGGACGATGCAATAGTCCGGCGGCTGTTCTGCCTTGTGCAGCAGATGATAACAGAAACGGCCTTCCAGCCGGCTTTCGCCCAGAATGCTGCGGGCTGCTTGATTTGCCTGCACGATCCGGAAATCGCGGTCCAGCACGAGTACGATATCGCTGATGCTGTTGAAGGTCTCCTGCCACTGCCGGGCCGCCAGCAGCATGCTCTCGTCTGCTTCGCGCTTCTGTTTGCGGATCAGCGCCTCTTGCCGCTCGCGGTCGATGACTGCCCCCAGCCGGGCAAGGTTGTCTTTGCGCAAATAGTCGCGCGCCCCTTGCTGCATCAGCCGGATGGCGGTCTGCTCGCCGATGTTGCCCGAGACAATCAGAAAGGGAATGTCGAGGTTGTGCGAACGGAGCAGCAACAGCGCCCGTTCGGCATCGAACGCCGGCAGGCCATCGTCAGCGATGATGATGTCAAACGGGTGCGACTGAAGTTCATGGCTCATCTCTTCGGCAGTGGTGATGACGGTGTAATCAACCTTGTAGCCGGCTCGTTCAAGCGTCCGGATACAGAGGAAGCAATCGTCCTCGGAGTCCTCGATCAGCAACAGGCGGAGCTGCATGTTCATGGCGCGTCCTCCGGAGATGCAGCGCTGCCGGCGTCAGCCGGAAAAGGCGCTGCTTGTTGGAAGGTGCGGATGCTTCAGACTATTTGATCGGCGGATATTCGTTCAGCAGCAGCCAATACATCCCCAGATGCCGCACCGCCTCAATGAATTCGTTGAAGCTGACGGGTTTGCGGATGTAGCTGTTGGCTCCGTTGCTGTAGCCGGCCATCAGATCCTGTTCCTCTTTTGATGACGTCAGGATGACTACCGGCAGCAGTCGGGTTCGCTCATTGGCCCGGATTTCCTTGAGTACCTGCAGGCCGTCGAGCCGGGGCAGCTTGAGATCAAGAAGCACCAACTGCGGCAGCGGCCGGTCGGCGTTTCCGTCCTTCTGGAAGAGATAATCAAGCGCCTCTACTCCGTCGTGCGCGATATCGACGCGGTTGCTGATCTTGTTTTTCTTGAGAGCCCGAATGGTCAGCTCCTCGTCGTCCGGGTTGTCCTCGACCAGTAGTATCGGATGAGTGCTCACGCTTCCCCTTTCCTGTAATCTGCGCCATCCACATCGCATGCGGACTGATTTCCGATGTGGTGTTCCCGTCAAGTTCAAGCCCAGCAACCGTCACTCGTGCGTAGCAATATTCGTTTCTGGTTCGACGGCGCTTGTGACCAGAGGCCCGTCCGTTTTCGTCGTCGTTGCAGGTGCGTCCCCGCAGGGAAGCGAGAAGTAGAAACACGCGCCGGCGTTGACCTCACCTTCTCCGCGGACGCTTCCACCATGCCGGGCGATGACCCGTTGAACCGTAGCCAGACCGATGCCCGTGCCTTCGAAATCGCGGGAGTTGTGCATCCGCTGAAAGGCGTTGAAAAGCTTGTCCGCATAGGTCATGTCAAAGCCCGCGCCGTTGTCCCTCACGCAGAAGGTTTGCTGAACGGTCGCGGACGATGCCTCCGCCGGCGATGCTTGTTCCGCGCCGGGCGGCTGGGGACAGGCCGCAGGAAGAACCCCATAGAATTCGATGCGGGCCTGCCGGGTTTGGCTGGTAAATTTCCAGGCGTTGCCCAGAATATTCTCCAGCGCCACGCGCAGAAGCGCCCGGTCGCCGTTTGCGCATAAACCCGGTTCCAGGACGAATTCCACCTGCCGTTGCGGATCGGACTCACGCAATTCCTGCACCACTTCCTGCGCCAGTGCGGTAAGGTCCACTCTGGCGATGGTCATCTCGCTGCGGGTGACGCGCGAGAGCTTGAGCAGATCGTCGATCAGATGCCCCATGCGCTGTGCGCCTGCCCGCAGCCGGTCGAGGTAGCGCCGGCCCTGTTCGTCGAGAAGGGCGGTATAGTCCTCCAGCAGCGCCTGACTGAATCCGTCGATTGCGCGCAGTGGCGCGCGCAGATCATGCGACACGGAATAGGAGAATGCCTCCAACTCCCGATTGGCTGCGGCGAGTTTGTTGGCGGTATGCTGGAGCTGTTCGTTGTTGGCGCGCAGGTCGCCCGAGAGCGCGAGAATGCGGTGGTTGCTCTGTTGCAGGGCCGCATTGCGTTCTTCGAGTTCGCGGGTGCGCTGGCGGACGCGCTCCTCCAGTTCGCGGTTGATGCTGGTCAACTCGAAGTTGAGTTGGCGGATTTCCTGTTCGGCCTCTTTTCGCTCCGTGATATCCTGAGCAAAACCCAGTATCCGTACCGGCTTGCCGCTGGCGTCCCGCACCAGTCGGGCGGTGGAGGCGATTGTCTTGAGGTGGGAATCGCTTCTATCCCGTACCGTGAATTCGAGGTGATAGCCGTCCTCCTCGCCCTTTGCGACCCGTTCCAGCTCTTGCAGCACCAGATCGCGCTCGAGGATGTCATGCGTGAAATAATCCCCCTGCACATAGCCATCCTGATGCGGGACTCCGAAAATCCGGTAGGTCTCTTTCGACGCCCACGTTGCCCGGCGGGCGATGTCGTACTCCCAACTGCCGACCCGTCCGAGTTCCTGCGTGTTTTGCAGAACTTCCTGAACCCGCAGCAATTCTGCTTCGGCCTCTTTGCGCTCACTGATGTCCAGCACGAACGCGACGGTCTCCTCGTGTTTTTCACCAACGATGACAAACCCGACCAATACCCAGATGCGCGTGCCGTCGCGGCGGATATACTGTTTTTCATAGGGGGTGCACGAGCCGCGGCGCATGGCCTCATGGATATGTAATTGCTCGATCTGTGCGAATTCGGGAGCAGTCAGCTTCTGCCAGTTCACCGCCCCCGACTCGATCTCTTCGCGGGAGTAACCGGCAATGCGCAGGAATTCATCATTGACGAAGACCAGCCCGCCGCTAATCGTTCCCATGACGGAGCCGATCACGTTGGAACGGAAGAAGGCGCGGAGCTTCTCCTCGCTGCGGCGGAGTGCTTCGGAGGCGCGTATCCGTTCGGTACAGTCGCGGATGATGCATTGGTAGTACGTCTCCTCTTCCAGCCGCAGACGCGAGAGGCTGATTTCGGCTGGGAAGTGCTCTCCGCCCGTGCGCAGCATGATCGCCTCGAACATGCTGCTTTCCTTCCCCAGTCCGATCAGGTCCATTGCCCGGGTGGTCAGGCGCGGGCGGAATTCCGGGCTGAAGAGCTGCGAAAGCGGAAGCGCGTCGCCGGAGGAAAGAGTGATCCCGTATGTGGCGCGGGCGCTGGCATTGGCTTCGGTGATGCGAAGGCTGGAATCGGTTAGCAGGATCAGATCGCCGGAAGATTCGGTCAAAGCCAGCAGGCGCGCGGCCAGTTTCTGCTGAACCCGCTCCAGCTCCAGCCGCCCGCGCAGGAGCCGACGGTCTTCCCGAAGCCATAGCAGCAGAGCCAGCAGCCCCGCCGCCGCGATCAATACTACCGTCAAGATCTCCGTCAGCACCGCCTGCCGTTTCAGCGGGGCGTATACCTCCTCCTGATCCACCTTGGCAACCATCGCCCACGGGGTCTGCGGAATGCTGGCCAGTGCGGCAAGAACCGGCACCCCGCGGTAATCGACCCCCTCTACCACGCCACGCGTGCCGGTGACTGCCATGGTTGCCGGAAGCTGCGGCGTCTGCGGAATTGCCTGCGCATAAAGCAACGGGATGGTTTTCATGTGCCGGATCTCGTTAAGGAATACGACATGATCGCCCTCCTGCCGGACCAGCAGCGTCTCCGCCGTCGGGCTGTTTGTCGGCCATGCCTGCACCAGCGGGAAAAGGTACATCTGTGCATAAATGCGCAGGAGGACAACGCCCAAGGGGCCGGGGTTGGCGGCGGGTTCCGTCTGGAAAACCGGAATCAGCAGGTCCAGATACACGTGCCGGCTGCCCTCGTCGCGTTGCAGATCCTTGATGAGATTGTGCCGCCGCCGGATGGCTTCAAGGACTTCGTCACGGGTATGGGCGGGGGCAATGATCGGATTGTCAGGAATGGCGAAGAGCGGATTGCCGCTGCGGTCAAAGAAGACGATTTGATCGTAGCGGCCACTTGTCTGCAGAAGCGCGAGATGTTCCCGCAGTTGCTGCCGGGCTGAAAGGTTGTCCGGGGTTTGGGCGATTGCCAGCGCATTGCTGCGCAGAAACGGGGAGCGCCCAAGGTACTCGGCGTCATCCAGCCGCTTCTGCCACCAGTTGCTGATCTGGCGAACCTTTAATTCTGCAATTGCTTGCAGGCGCTGCTGCGCCGCAGCCGCGAATTCACCTTCCTGCCAGCGCTGATACCACCAGCCAATCAGGACAATGCAGGAAGCGAGCAGGGCAAACAGGCCGGCAATCAACCGCAGCCCGCGCTTTCCACCGTGTTGTCCGGGGTGAGTATCGTTGCCCATGACTCTTGCCTTTTCTTACATACGCGAACAGTGTCATTGATGGTTGGCATGCTGGTTGTAAAAACCGGCATCCGTCTGGAATCAGGATAAAACCAGATCCGCCAGATCCAGCTTCTGTGCCAGTGCGATGAAAGCACAAGCGATGTCGGGATCGAACTGGCGGCTGCTTTCGTTGCGGATAATTTCGAGTGCGGCATCGAACGGCATCGCGCTGCGGTACGGGCGGTCGGTGCGCATGGCGCTCCAAGTATCGCATACCGCAATGACGCGCGCCAGCAGCGGAATCGCCTGCCCCTGCAGGTGGTCGGGATATCCGTTGCCGTCGTAACGTTCGTGATGGTGGCGGACGGCGGGCAGAATTTCATCGAAATCCGGCAGCGGTTCCAGAATCCGCGCGCTGTTGACGGGATGCTCCATGATCTGCCGGAACTCCTCCGGCGTCAACCGGGAGGGTTTTTGGAGAATGTGTTCGGGAACGGCGATCTTGCCGATATCGTGTAGCTGACCGGCGATCTCCGCGGCGTTTTGCTGCTCCAGAGACAGGTTCAGCTCGCGTGCCAGCGCTTGCGCCAGACGCGATACCTGCGAGGAGTGCGCGCAGGTATAGGAGTCGCGAGCGTCGATCGCGTTGGTGAGTGAGGTGAGCGTGGCGTAAAACAAGCGTTGATTCTGGATATTTGCCTCAATGACCTCTTGCCGCAGGCGGGCGTTGTAGTTGGATAATTCATGGCGGAGCTGCTCGTTCTGGCGCTGCAGGCGGGTGCTGCGGATTACATCCTGCACCGCATCGGCCAGCGCCACGGCGTGAAACGGCTTTTGCAGAAAACGCTGCGCACCCAGATTGAGGGCGTCCGCCAGCGAGGCAAGATCCGCATTGCCGGTCATCAGGATAAAGGGGGTGCTGTCGCCGCGTTCTTTTGCCCACCGCAGCAGGTCCACACCACTGTCGCCGGGCATCCGGATGTCGGTCAGAACAAGGGAGAAGGAGTGACGGCTCATACACTGGCGGGCTTCGGCGGCGTTTTCCGCCAGCGTGACCTCCAGTCGCTGTTCCGAAAGGATCTCCTGGACCAGCAGCCGCAGCGTGAGGTCGTCATCGACAATCAGTATGGATTCCCGCGCCGGCGCCCCATCCAGGAACCGGTCTTGCCCTTCCGCCCCGTTCATTGCGCTCACTCCTGGCTGTTTCAAGATCCGGCACAGATAAGTGATGTATCAAGGCAGAGTGTACCGCAGAAAAAAAATTCTGTCAAAACAATCTTCTGCCAAAGCGGGAGTTTTTTTTGCGGCGTGCACGTGAACCGGCGAAATCCGAGCAGTCAGCTCCGGTCTTTCGGATGCTAAAAACCTGCCGTGTCGTCCCGCGATGCGGCCAGACCACGTGGTGAGACACGGACGCAGGCAGGTAACGGCATCACCAGCTTACAGCTCCGGCGGGATGGCGCGTGCCGCTTGAGCAAAGAGTTCGCCGCGCTGGCGGAAGTTGGTGAACATCCCATAGCTGGCGCAGCCGGGGCTCAATAATACCACGCCTCCCTTCGGGCAGGTCTGATAGGCCTTCCGGATCGCCTCCGCAAAATCCTCTCCGCCGCGAATGACGGGGAAGTCCTCGCGCACGCTGCGGATCGCCTGTTCTATGGCGTCGGCGGTCTGTCCGATCAAGACGGCGGCATGGGCGCGGCGGGCAATTTCCCGGCCGAACTCTTCCAGCGACATCCCTTTGTCATAGCCTCCGGCGAGGATTACCACCGGAACCTGAAACGATTGCAGTCCGCAGATGGCGCTTTCCGGGGTGGTGGCGATGGAATCGTTAATAAAGCGTCGTTCGCCAACGCGGGCGACTTCTTCCAGCCGGTGCGGCAGACCGTGAAAACCGGCGATGCCCTCCGCGACGGCTTTCTGGCTGTGATAAAAGGCATATGCGGCGGCGGCGGCCTGCAACGCATTGAGACGGTTGTGCGCACCGGGCAGGCGCAGGACGGAGATGTCGGCCAACACGGCTTCGTTTCCGCCGAGACGGATGACGATCTGGCGGGCTCGCAGGAAGCAACAATTTTCTTCCTGCGGCTCGTCGGGAGTGGTCCAGATGATGGTTGACCGGGTGTCCTCGCTCCAGTCACGCAGCACGGTGTCGTCGTAGTTCAGAACGGCGAACTGGCCCGGCCGCTGGAAATGCAGCAGATTTCGTTTGGATTCATAATAATGCAAAAGCGTCTTGTGCCAGTCGAGGTGATTCGGAGCCAGATTGGTAACGACTGCAACGTCCGGGGCGAACTGCTCGGGGCGCAGGTAATGCAGTTGAAACGAGGACAGCTCCAGCACCAGCGGCGCCGACGGCAGATGTCCCCGGATTTCCTCCAGAACCGAGCCGCCGATGTTGCCGCCGACGAGGGTGTCGGGATTGTGCGCGGCGAGCATCGCTCCCAGCAGGGCGGTGGTGGTGGACTTGCCGTTGGAGCCGGTGACGGCAAGGACGGGACCTTTGTGCAGGCTCAGGGCCAGACCGACCTCGGTTTGCAGCCTTGCCCCCGCTTCGCGCGCGATGTTCACGAATTTGTTTCCCGGCGCGACGGCGGGATTAATCATCAGCAGGTCTGCCCCGCTGAAATCCTCGATTTCGTGCCTTCCCAGCACCAGCCGCGCGCCGCTGTCCTTCAGTGCCGCAACCGATCCGGCCAGTTCCTCCGCGCTGTGCAGGTCGGTAACGGTGACCTCGCTGCCGAGGGAAAGCCAGAAGCGTGCCGCGCCGAGTCCGCCTCCGAAGTTTCCCAATCCCATGACCGTCACCTTGCGGTGTCCGCCGATGCCGCCGATCGCCATGATCTCTGTTCCTTTATGCGTTTGCGCCAAATACGGCGTAATAGGTAACGACGTAGGAGGCAAGATTGTTGAAGAAATGCAGCACCATGCACAGAAGCAGCGATTCCGAACGCCAGCGCAGGTAGCCCAACAACAGTCCGTAACTGAAAATTGCGCCAATTATCGCCGGATCATACTGCACATGCAGCAGCGCCCATAAGATGGACGGAAGCACAATCGCTCCGGGCGCACGCAAAAAGGATGCGGATAGCCCGGTGTAGAGAAAACCGCGGAAAAAAAGCTCCTCCCAGATTGGCGGCAGAAGCACCAACATTCCAAACAGGACAAGCAGCCCTGTTCCGCTGCAGCCGGCAAACAACTCCCGCTGCCAGACCGTGATCGGGTCGATCCCGAAGTAGCGCAGCAGCCATTCCGCCCCGCTTGCCAGGGCGAGAAACAGTACCCCGCCGTACAGCCACTCCCGCCATGCCGGCAGCCGCAGACCGCAGTAGGCGAACAGCCCCCCCCGGTGGCGGACAAAGATCGCCAGTCCGAACACCAGCAGAAGCACCGCAAAAGGCAGCGGCAGCATCTCCCAAGGAATCTTCGTCCAGAAATCTCCGGTGAGAGGAATGTTCATTTGCCTCAGTAGCCGGCGTAGTGCAAAAAGCCCTTCCGCTCCCCCATAGGTGATCGCCAGCATCAGCAGAAACAGGGCGAAGGAAATTAGCATCGTCAGCCAGAAGCCATACGCCCGGACTACCGGAGCGGACGGGACGGCCGCCATTGTTGAATCAGGGGTATCTGGCACCTTCAGCCTTTCTGTAACGCGGTTGTTGCTCTGTAGAACACCCGAAGTTCCGTATGACGGGAGCCGGTACGATGCTTGCGCATAGAGCCGCGAAGCGAAAAATCTCCCGGTAGTATCCGCGATGAATTATGATGAATTATGAAAAGTGCGGACAAAATTGCAAGCTCTTTCGGTGCGCGGGTTCAGAGAACCGGGCGGGCATAGCAGTAGCGGCAGTTATGGGCGCAGGCCATCTCGTAGCTGCCGATGTCGGTGGATCGTGAACAGCCGCAATACAAGCGCTGTCCGGTATCGCGTGGCAGGCTGGCGAGGTGAGTTCCGTATAGCCGGTCGAAGAGTGCGCCGTCGATACAATGCGACTGTCTTACTCCGGGAAGGTTCAGAAATTTCGGCTCACAGCACAGGGCCAGCGGCAGGCCTCCGGCGACGATCAATTCACGGAGAACCGTTGCTTTTTGCAGGGCGGTCAATGTCGGAAGAGCAGCCTGCTGCGCTTCCAGCCGCTGTCGCACACGCGGATAGGCATTGGGAAAGCTGACGACCGCCTCTTCCGGATGGAGTCCGCAAGCCCGCAGCAAGTCGCGCATCGCCAGAAATCGGGTGCGCACTTCCTGCAGGGCGGGGCGGAAGCCATCATCGGGATGGGACGAAGCTTGCTCCGCTGCTTGCGGATCATCCGCAAACGCGGGTAGGGGGAGCGCTCTCTCCATGCTGCATTCCGAAATCCGCAGAAGCGGCCGGTGAGGGACGAGCAGCAGCGGATCAAACCGCCAGCGAATGGCTCCGGCCGGGAGGCACCCCGCCAGTTCCCGCAAGGCAGGCATCAGTTCGGCCGGGGCGGGGACGCCCGGTTCCCACCAACTACTGCCGAGGCCGGTGAGGGTGAACTGAACAATGACCGGATAATTGGCTAGAATGGTCCGTAGCCCGAGATGAGAAAGAATATTGCGCGGGTCTTTGGTCCAGAGGACAAGGGCTTCGAGCTTGCGGCTGCGGCTGACCCGGCGGCAGAGTTCGTCCGGATAGAACGCGATCATATCGGTACGCCGGCTGGCAGAATAGATCACGGATTCCTCCCTGTGCCACTATGCCCGGATAATACTGCGTTGGCCCGCAACCGGAGTCCTTCCGGCCGGCATTGGGAGCGGCGCGGCCGGCGAGGGGTGCGGCGAAATGTCCCGGCCGGTCTTGAATTCGCTGCGCGGAATGGTAATCGTTCGCGCCCCGAAGTCAATTCCGTTCCGGAACAACAGGGCGCCTCGCGGGGCAATCGCATCCCCATCAGGCAGGAAACGGACACTCCTCAGAATTTCTGGTTGATCCTCCCCCTGCGCTTGCGGCAGGGCTTCTTGGGTGCGATGTTGGCGTCGAAAATTACAACCGTTCTGTTGGAACACTATTGAACGTCTTCACCTTTCTCCGTCTAATTGGTATGCGCCTACCGGAGGGGCTGGAGCCGGACCGGTTTTTGTGAATACACCGGACAGCTTGGGGTGTTGCGCCCTAAATCCGCAGAAAAGCACAATTATAGGACTCGGTGATTAAGGATGAGATATGTCTGATTTATTGATTCGCGGCGGACGGGTGGTGGACCCCTCCTGCAAATTTGACGCTACAGCGGATGTTCTCATCCGGGGCGGGCATGTTGTATTCTGCGGCGCGCCCGAGACGGGCAAAAAGCTCGGTGCTTACCGCTGTCTCGACGAGATCCCGGACTTTCCCGTCTACAATGCGGCCGGAAAGGTCGTTGTGCCGGGCTTAATCGACATTCACGTCCATCTGCGCGAACCTGGCATGGAGGAGGAAGAGACCATCGCCTCCGGCACCGCCGCCGCTGCCGCGGGTGGCTTCACCGCTGTCGCCTGCATGCCGAACACCGATCCCGCGCTCGATTCCGAGGCGCATATGAACTTCGTCAACCGTGAGGCGCGGATGGCGGGCATGGCGGAGGTATTTCCCGTCGGCGCGATCACGGCTGGCCGCAAAGGGGAGCAACTGGCGGAAATGGCGAATATGGCTCGCGGCGGGGCGGTTGCTTTCAGCGACGATGGCTGCTGCGTACCGACGGCGGAATTGTTGCGCAAGGCGATGCTTTACGCCAAGATGCTCGGCAAACCGATCATGGAGCACTGCGAGGAGCCGTCCCTCACCGCCGGCGGCGTCATGAATGAATGCTTCACCTCGACGAAGCTGGGCCTGAAGGGGATTCCCGACGAGTCCGAGGAGATCATCGTTGCGCGTGACATTTACCTTGCCCGCCTGACCGGGGCGCATCTGCATGTTCAGCACATCTCGACAAAAGGTTCGGTGGAGCTGATCCGCCGCGCAAAGGAAGAAGGGGTGCATGTGACGGCTGAGGTCTGTCCGCACCATCTGACCCTCAACGAAGAATCGCTCAATTCCTACGATCCGGTATTTAAAGTTGCGCCGCCGCTGCGGTCGCCGGAAGATGTCGAGGCCTGCATCGCCGCCTTGCGCGAAGGCATTATTGACGTCATCGCTTCCGATCATGCGCCGCATTTGCGTGAGGAGAAGGAACTGGAGCTGGCATTTGCGCCCTGCGGTCTGATCGGGCTGGAAACGACGCTGGGCGTGCTCCTGACCGATCTGGTCAAGCCCGGAAAACTGTCGTTTGAACGGATGATCGAGGCGCTGACCAGCGCGCCCAGCAAGGTCCTCAACCTCGGGCGCGGGACGCTGCAGGAAGGACATCCCGGCAACGTGACGATCATCGATCTGGAGCGCGAGTGGGTGGTGAATCCCGAAACTTTCCGCTCCAAGTCCCGTAACTGTCCGTGGGCTGGACGCACCCTGACCGGCAAGGCCGTCGGCACCGTGGTCGGCGGGGAACTGGTTTACGAGGATTGATGGGGCGTATATGAGCGAAATCGCCGCAACCCTGATGGGCTGGTATGGTACGCTTGCCGCCCTTATGCGCGATTATCCGGATACACTCTGCCAGATCGTCGTCATGACGGCGGTCTACCTCTGTTTCCGCGTCAGCCTTGGCTGGCTCCTGCGCGTGGTCTGCGAACGTCCATATCCAAGGTGGGGCGTGGCGCGGACCCTCTTCCGCGTCGGCTGCCTGCTGGGATGTTTTGCGGTGTTCGCGTGCGTGCTTTGGGCGTTCACAGAACCGTACCATCCCAGACTATACCATGTCAATCTCCCCGTGTCGGGAATTACCCAGCCCCTGCGGCTGGTGCAGATTTCCGACCTTCACTGTGACGATTTCGAACGGGCCGAGCCGAAGTTGATTGCGTTGGTCGCGGAGTTGAAGCCGGCGGCGATCCTCTTCACTGGCGACGGTTTTAATACCGCTGATGGCGCACGCACCTTTTTTCGGTGCATCCGGCAATTGCGGGAGATTGCCCCGGTTTATGGCGTGCGCGGCAATTGGGAAGTTTGGGCGTTTCCGCAGATCGAGGTCTTCGGTTCCAGCGGGATGATCAACCTGGAGGGTGAGGCGGTGGCACTTTCCGCCGGCGCGGGAAGGGTATGGATCTGCGGGGCGGAGGCCGGACGGCCGGGCCCGGGTATCGACCGGCTGAATACACTGCCCAAAAACGAGTTCAAGATTTTTTTGCAGCACTTCCCTTGCAACTGGCGGGAGGCGGATGCTTACGCCGACCTGCAATTATCGGGCGACACGCATGGCGGGCAGGTCCAATTTCCGCTGTTGGGGCCGATCTCGATTACCCGCCGCATCGACGGCCGGGGCTACCGCGACGGCTTGCAAAAACCGGGGTCGCACATCATGCTTTACGTGAATCACGGCTTCGGAATGATGGGGGGGATGATGCCGCGCGTACGCTTTCTTTGTCCGCCGGAAATAACCGTTCTGACCCTGAATCCGCCTATTCGGGCGAGGTAAGGTCTTCCTGCTGAATCTGCTTGATCTGCGGCTGCTGCCGGACGCGGATCTCTTCGTTGTGTTTGTAGCTTTCCGACCAGTGATAAATCAAATACATCACACACAAGGCCAGAAGAACCGCGACGAGAAACGTGATGTTCTCGCGGCTGCCGGCTTTGGAAAAATGCTTGCGCAACCGGCTCTGCAGCGGCTGTTTGGGCGGCTGCGCCGGGATGCGGACCGAGGAACCGCCGGTGGAGCGATATTGCGTCTTGGCCGGATCGACCGGGAAGGGGCCGTTGGTGACGGTAAAGCGTGATCCGGCGTTGGCGCGGGAACTGACAGAGGTCGGGGGCGTACCGGTCACCGGGCCGTTGAGGGGCAGGGAGCTCTGTTCCAGATTGTGTACGGCGCGCCCGGCTCCCCCGACGGTTGCAGGAAAATTCTGCAGATGTTGGGCAAGCGCTTGCGCCAGTTCCGCAGCGTTTTGAAAGCGGTCTTCGGGCTGCTTGGCGAGGCAACGGATAATGATCGCTGCCGTGGGGCCGCTGACCTCCGGGCGCTTTTCGCGGGGGTCAGGAATCGGCGCGTGCCGGTGCTTGGAAAGAATTTCGCGCAGATTCTGTCCCACATACGGCGGATCACCGCATAGCATGTGGTAGAGCGTCGCGCCGAGGCTGTACACGTCCGCGCGCGCATCGACTGTCCGGCTGTCGATGGCCTGCTCGGGGGCCATGTAGGCGGGAGTTCCCATCGCCATGTTGCTCATGGTCAGCGACAGTCCGGTGTCACGGTTGCCGAGAGCCTGTAACTCTTCGGCGCTAAGTTGTTCCAACGCAAGCAGTTCGCTGTCGTGGGTCTGGGTGGCAAGACCGAGATCGGCGAGCTTGGGTGTCCCGTCCTCGGCAAGCATGATGTTGTCGGGCTTGATGTCGCGGTGGACGATGCGGACCTTGGCCGCCTCCGCCAGTGCTCGCGCCGTGCCGAGGGCTATTTCCAGCGCTGTCCGCTCGGGAAGGGTGCCACTCTGCAGCAATAGTGACTTGATGGAGCCGCCGCCGACGTACTCCTGAATGATGTGGTAATGGCCGCCCTTCTGAATGAAGCCCAGTACCTGCACGACATTGGGATGGCGGATGGCGGCGGCAAGGCGCGCCTCACGCAGAAACCGCCGGGTGTGCTCGGTGGTCGGGGCATCGGCGTCGGCAAGGGTGAGGCTTTTGATCGCGACGTCGCGGCCGGTTTTGTTCTGGCGCGCTTTGTATACGGTGCCCATGCCGCCTTTTCCGATGCGGCAGGTGATGGTATAGCTGCCCAGCTCGTCGCCGGGCTGGAACTCAAGAGGCGGCGGAGGAGGAGCGAAGAGCGGCTCGAAGTCTTCCAGTGCCGGGGTGGTCGTGTTATCTTGCGGATGCTGCCCGTGGCCGGGGAGGGTGATCGGTCGGTTGCAGGTCTGACAGACCAAAGAATCTGCGGCGGCTCCTTCGGGAACCCGTACCCGGGCCCCGCAGTGCGAGCAGCAGATGATCCGATCGTCCGACAAGGATGGACCCTTTTCAGTCATGATGCTTGTGTGATGATGCAAGGCGGAGTGTCAGTTCCCGCAAAGCAACTCGGTTCCGTAGAACTCTTTTTCGATCATCAGGCAGAGCGTGTGGTAGACCGGCAGATGCAGTTCTTGCACCTGATAGGTGATCGTTGCGGGAACGCGGATGGCGACATTCGCTATCGATGCCAGCTTGCCGCCCCCTGCGCCGGTTAGTGCAATTACTGCAAGTCCTTTCGCTTTCGCCGTTTGTGCGGCGGCAAAGACATTCGCTGCATTCCCGGAGGTGCTGATGCCGATAAACACATCTCCGGCGGCTCCCAGTGCCCATACCAACTGCGCGTAGACAAGGTTGGGGTCGACGTCGTTGGAGAACGCGGTGGTCAGGGCATTGAAGCCGTTCAGTGGAATTGCCGGTAGGGCGTTCTGCAACCGGCCGGCCAGCTCCGGCGGGAGAAGGGCTTTTTGCTGGGAGTTCAGGACGCGCCGGGAGCAGAAGCCCTTGAGCAGTTCACCGCTCCAGTGGTCGGCGTCGGCGGCGCTGCCTCCGTTGCCGCAGAGCAGGAGCTTGCCCCGGTTGCGGAAGGCGTCGACGAGGATTTTGGCCGCGTTCTGAATGGCTTCCGTGCAGCTCTCCAGCACCGGATAGCGCTGAAGCAGGGTTTGCAGGTGGGTGTCTTGCGGCATCGTGCGCTCCTTATGGCAGTCCGGGTTTCGTTTGGAGTATACCCGACGATTCACGTTTATCATATTGTTTCACGTGACGCTTGCAATCATTTTAGACCGGGTATTTGTCTTGAATCATACCCCGTGCGTAGATAGAGTTATAGGATGGGGTGACGTTGACGGCGTGGGGGATGGCCGTATGTCCGGCGTTTTTGCGCCGGAAAGTTTTTTTGCAAGACTTCATGCGCCCGTAGCGGCGTACACAGGGAAGAGAGCGCAAGCATGACGCGTTCCATGCGCGAGTTGCATATTCACGAGCCGGAGTCGTTCGACTACCTGACGCCGGAGGAGTTGCTGGAGCGGTTCCGGCAGGGCAGCGATGCGGCGTTCGAGGCGCTGGCGGCTCAGGTCGGAGGACGGCTCTTCGGCTTCCTCTGCCGGTATCTGGGCGACGAACATCTGGCGGAAGACGTTTACCAGAATGTTCTGGTAAAAATTGCGCGGCATGCGGGCGATTACGACGGGCGGTCGCGCTTGCAGACTTGGATCTATCAGATTGCGCGCAATGCCTCCGTCGATGCTCTGCGCGCGCGCAAGCGGTCGCGGGAGATCCCGGCCGGCGCGGGGGCGGAGGACGGCGAAACGCTGTCCGTATTGAGTGCGATCGTCAGCAAGGATCTTCCGCCGCTGGAGCAGTTGACGGTCGAGGAACTGGGACGCCGGATCGGACTGGCAGTGGAGGGGTTGCCTCTGGAGCAGCGTGAGGTCTTTTTGCTGCGTGAACAGGCGGATCTGACCTTCGAGGACATCGGGCAGATGCTCGGGTGCGGCAAGGAAACGGCGAAAAGCCGGATGCGTTATGCGATGCGAAATCTTCAATCCGCTCTGGGAGCCGAAGCCCGCCTGTACGGGCTTTTGGCAGGGTTATAAAAATGAGTGACGACAAGACGCTGGATCAGATTATCGATCATCTCTATGGCGAGATGAGTCCGCACGAGGAAGACAGCTTTCTCGACCGGGTGGAGTCTGCTCCCGCACTGGGCGACGAGGTCGCGCAATACCGTAAAATCCTGACGGCTTATCGTTTGGTGCCGGAAGGGGTTGCGCCGGCCGGGGCGGCTCTGCGCGCTCTTGCCGCCGCAAGGCAGGAGGCTCGTGCCGCAGCGGAGGCTGAGATTCCGGCTGAAACACCGCCGCAGGAAGCTACGAAGTCGCAGCCGGCGTCGGTGAATTTGGTTACGCCTCCGGTTTTGACCGTGGTTCCGCCGCTTGTGCAAGACGGCGCGGTAGAGGCGGCCGGTTCCGAGAGGGCGGTTCAGGAGTCGGATGCGCTTGCGGCTTCTCCGGAGGCGGCTCTTCCGGAACTGGCGCAGGAGTCGCCGTTTTATGTCGATGAAACTGCAAAGACGGTGACATTGACCGACGCTGCGGCGGCTGAAATTGAGCGAGATGCTTGCTCGGCGGAACAGCCGGCTGCAACGCGGGCCGCTGCCGTGTCGCAACCCGATGTGGTGCCTGGGGCAAGCGAAGATCCAGCGAAGCCGGAGGCTGATTCCGATCTGGTTGAGAAAGAGTCGACAGCGGCGGATTTCGCTGGTGCTGCGTTGCAGACGGCGGCGGATACCGCGCTTAAAAATCCGGTCATCAACCTGAAGATGCTGTCGGCTGCTGCAGCGGTTGCGTTTTGCGCGGGCTTGTACGTCTTACTCTCTGGTTCGCCGGAGAAAAAAGGGGCAGCCGTCGTAACCGGCGAGGCGAAGGTCGGGAAAAAGCAACTTGAGATCGCATCGGACACGATGTTGAAGCAGTCCCAAAACGCGGAATTGCTTGCGCAGCCTGCCGCAGCCGGTCAATCTGCGCCTGCTGCAGCGAATTCCACGAACGTCGCGGTGGGGAGTGACGCGGTACCTTCCGCAGGCGAGCGGGAGGTAGCTTCCCGAGCGGTAGCGCTGGATGAAGAGGTGCAGATACAGGAAGCTGAGGTCCATAATTTCGGCGATGGCGATGAGCTGGCGAATGCGCTGCCGCAGGAGCCGAAGGATGAGGACGCTGCGGTGCCTGCGAAACCGGAACGCGCTAACGACTGGGCGCTGGCGCGACAGCCGGTTGTCGCGGCGCCGGTAACGCCGGGGGCGTTCGTTGCGCCGGCTGACCCGCTGGAGATGAAGAAAGTTGCGGAAAACGAGCTTGCAGGCACCGTTCCCGCTCTGGAGCGCCGTCCCGATGCTTCCCGAAGCGGAACACTTCCGGTCAAACCGTCCGCTCCTGCAGTGGCGTCAGCTCCAGCCGTGCCGGCGTCCGCTGCCGCACCGGCTGCTCTTCCGGCGCGATCTTCTTCTTCGCCGGAAAAGCAGGTCCCGACAGACAAATCCGTATCCTCCATGCCTGATCGCGTGGCTTCCGCGCCGGTTGTAGCGGCGGCGCCTGCGGCTCGGCCCTCAACCTCATTGGCGCAACCAGCCAAACTGGATCAACAAAAGGGGGCGGCGGTCGAAATAACTGCGGATTCCGCCCAGCCGCTTCTGGCGCTCAAGGATGCCCCTGCTGCGGCGGGAACCGATGGCGCTTCTGAACGCGTCGGACGGGATTCCAAACGTTCCGATGAAGCGACAACGCAGAAGATTCTGAAAACACCCGAAAGTAAGCCCAAGGAGGATTCGCATCTATTTCTGCGTGAAAACGCAGGGATTACCGGGAATGCCGCGCCGTCATCGGCACCGATGGATACCTTCGGGACCGGCATGACCGGGCAATCGGCCGGCGTGTTGAAGAAAGATGTGGAGCCACTTGCTCCGGCGGAGGTCGGGGCCGCGAAGGCGATACCGATGCGTCAGCGTGCGGTTGCGGAGATTACTCCGGGACCTGGGGCTGGCTTGCCGGCTTCGGGCGAAGTGAATGGCAAACCAGCCGATCAACCGCGTCCTTCCGGTGCGACCTCATCGGAATTTGCGGACGTGCTGCGAGCGCATGAGTCGGGAACCCCGGTTGCGGCTACCTCTTCCGGCGTAATGGCCAAGCCGGCACCAGCAGCCAAGGTGGCGGCGGGTGTTGCAGCGGCGGGGCAGCCAGCGGCACCCGATGTGGCCGCAGTCAAGAAGGCAGAATCCGTCGCGCCAAGGAGCTATGAGCGCAGATCCGGTATGCGGGTTGAGGAGAAGGCGGAAGAAGCTCGTCCGGCGGTGCCGGCACAGGACGTGCTGATCGATGTGCGCTTGAATGGCAAGGAATCCGGGACGGAATTGCTGGCGATTGCCAAGCGTCTGTATGACGCGAATGCCGTGATGCGCTGCCTGTTTGTGGTGGATGAGGCGTTGGATAAGCAGCTTGTCAGCTCCGATCAGGAGGAGGCGCTGACGCTGAAAGCCCGCGTCGAACTCAAGCTTCACCGGTTTTCGGATATGGAGAAGACGATTCAGCGCCTGCTCCCGCTGAACAGAGTTGCGGCCGATGCGCTGACGGTTCTGCGAACCGCCGGGCTTTCGCAGTCGCAGCGATCGGCGGTATTCTCCCGGCCTACGGTATCGGCTCCTACGCCGCAGGCGGCTGCGCCGGCTCCAGTTGCCGAGAGCAAGACGACTGTTGCCCCGGCTGCCAAGGCAGAGGCCGTACAACCGGTGCCAGCTGCAGAGAACAACAGCGAAAAGCGCTGGAACCCGCCCAGCACCGATCCTTATTACCGTCCCTGAGTATGCGGTGCGACACGCGGAGATGGGCCGAACCGTTGCAGGCTCAGCGCGTTACCGGCCTTGCGAAATAGGGCTTTTCGAGATTATCAGAATCAGCGTGTAATATAGTCGCCGGGCGGAGGAATCCGTACCGGCGGCTTTTTTCGGGTTGCATAACCCGTTCGTCTCGGTTATATTGTCGCATATCTGTTATTTGCGTATCTCGTATTTGGGAATGATATGGATAAACGCCCGCTAAAAGCCCTGTTTCTGGATGTTGACGACACCGTGTACAGCATCACGGAGTTTGCTCGCATTGCGCGCCGGAATGCCGTACGCGCCATGATCAAGGCCGGTCTTGATTTGAGTGAGGAGGAGGGGCTGCGCGAGTTGGATGAGGTGATCTCCGAATTTGGCAGCAATCACGACCAGCACTTCGACAAATTGCTCAAGCGTCTGCCGCCGGAGATCTGCGCACGGCAGAGTCCGTTAATTATCAAGGTGGCCGGGATCGTCGCTTATCACGATACGAAGGCGCGGGAGTTCACCGCGTTTGGCGACGCGATGGAGGTGCTGCGCATCCTTCACGCGCGCGGGTTGCGGCTGGGGGTTATTACGGCGGGCATGGAGATCAAGCAGGCGGAGAAGATTTACCGTCTCGGGTTGCATGAGATCGTGGAGCCGCAGTTTATTTATATCACCGATTGCATCGGGATATCCAAGCAGAACCCGAAGATTTACCTGCGCGCCTGCCGGGATGTGGGCGCCGCCCCGGAGGAATGCATGTATGTCGGAGACAACCCGATTTACGATATCGACGTCCCTTCTCGCATTGGCATGCCGACCATTCTGAGCCGGCGGGGGGGCAAGTATAAGGAAACCGTCGGACAATATGAACCGACACACACGGTCGATAATTTTTACGACGTCCTCGAAATCATCGATGCGCAGTACCGGATCGTTCCGCTTCCCACGATGACGCCCGGCGCGTAACCGGAGTAATCCGGCAGGGTGTGCTACGTTCGTTGAACGGGCGGGCGGCGGCGGTCGAGATTCCAGCCGGCGGCGGAATATTTTTGCTCTAAAAGTTGGCGCGCTTCCGGGGTAGCCGTGTCGGGGGTCAGGGGCGGAGTCAGCCAGTCCCACCCGAGTGCCAGCCCGGCCAGACGGATGCGGCCAGCCAATTCGGCCGGATCCACCGGAGCGCCGGTCAGCCGGCAGAGCGGCAGACAAAAGTCACTGTGACTGCGGCGGCCGCGATAATCAGGCGTCTCACTCGGCCAGCCCAGTAGCTGCTCTAAGCGCTGCGGGTCGGTATTGAGCAGAATTGAGCCGTGCACCAAAACGGCCTGCCGTTTTCGCATCTGTGCGCAGCCACAGATCTTGCGCAGAATTCCACCCTCCTCCACAGCAAGATCGGAAATTCCGGCCATGACCGGCTTCCGCCCGGTGAATTCCTTAATCGCCGTGCAGACTGGAGCCGTCAGCAGCCGGAAGGATTCCCGGATCGAGAGGTCGATCCCGATCCCGGTGTTCCCGGCTGGGGCAAAAAACTCAAAGCACAGTACGGATTCGTCCAGAATCACCGCTCCACCGCCCGACTGCCGTCGGATGATGCGGACCGCCTCGCGCTGAAGGCCGGGGAGGTTCAGTTCCTGCTGCGGGTGCTGCGAGATGCCGAGAATCGCACTGCACCCTTGCGGCACCCACACGCCGCCGCAAAAACGGGTTACCCCGTGCTGGCAGAGGGCTTCCGACCAGGAAAGCGCGAGGCGTGGATCACGCAGGAGATGGGAGAGCGTGGGCATAAGCGGGTTGTTCCTGAGCGGGCAGGGGGGAGGCAGGCCGGAGCGCGGGTGCAAAATTTCTTGACTGCCGGAAGCTCACCCCTATAATCCGTTACTGGTGCAATTATCCGCGCCCGGTGGAATACGGAGTACGGGGCGCACTTTTACGGGGATTATACAGAAAATCTCCGGCGGCTGGTATTGTGAATCCTGAAAAAAACGAGGATGGCGCGCTCGCATGGTTAAGAAAAACAAGGTAGAGCTCTACGAGGTGCTCGCCAATCATCTGCAGCATGAGGGGCAGAAAGCGATCGACCCGTTGGATGAATCGGCGCTGCTCTCGACCCGGCGCCGGGTCTCCGAGCCGCGCAGCGGACGCGAGATCGTGTTTTCGCTTGATGGCGCATTTGTCATTGTGGTCGTGGTTCTTTTCCTGATCGGTACGGCATTCTTTGTGGGTTACCGGCGCGGCAGCGCGGAGGAGCAGAGTAAATTCGCGGCCCATGCGCGGCAGAACATCCCCGAGGCAGGGCGTGAACTCGGCGTCAGCCGGGAAGACGCCAGCGTACTGGCCGGTGAGGTGCGGATTCCATCCGGGAAGTTTACGCTCCGGCTGATTAGCCTCTCGCGCACCGAGGAAAATCTGGTGAAATTGCGCACGCGGCGGCTGACGCTGATGAGCCAGCCCGCGATTGCGGACAGCAAACTGGATGTCTATCTTTTTGACAACGGCCAGAAGCTTTCTTTAGGGGTCGGCAATGTCGACAATCGGGATAACGACGTTCTGAAGGTATTGAAGGACTCCTTCGCCCGCGAGAATAATGGGGCGGAATTCAACGGCATGTCGGTGGAGGGAATTGACGACCTCGGCCGGCCGGTGAACTGAGCGCAACTCTCTACGCAAAGGCGGAATATGAAGGCGGTTCCCTACTGCATTCCTGATATTCTGGAGCTGGTGTTCGCGACGGCCCGGCAAGTGAGCGAGGACCCGTTCATCCATGCGAAGGTACTGGATAAAGTAATGACCTATCTGGTCGCCCGCGATGACTTCGGCAATATCCCGCAGGGACTGGAATTCGACTGTCTGCAAGTGGCGTGCAAGGCGCTGGGGGTGCGTGATCCGTTCGAGAACGAACGCGCGCGTCTCAACCGCTCGATGCTGGGGCTTAAGGACCGGCTGCTGGCGATGGAGGACAAAGCGCCGGATCGGCTGGTGTCGTGCCTGCGTTTTTCTCTGGCGGCGGCGGATGAAAATCCGAAAATTCTCAGTCGCGCCGATTTCGAGGAGGATATCCGCGAAAATCTGCGCAACGTACCCGCAATCGACGATACCCCGGAGCTGCAGAAGCGGCTGGCCTCGGCGGGAAGGGTCATGCTGATTTGCAACGGGGCGGGGGAGATTGTGGTAGACGCCCTGTTGGCGCAACACTTGGCGCAACACGCGCAGGTGACGGTGGTGGTGGCGGCGCAGCCGATCCTGAGCCGGGCTACGCGCGAGGATGCGCAGCAGGCGGGAATTCCGGCGTTTGCTCAGGTGATTGATCCGGGAGTAGGACTGCTGGGGGTGTCGTTGAAAAAGTCATCGACGGAGTTTCAGGCGGAGTTTGCTGCGGCCGAGGTTATTATCGCCAAAGGGCAGGATAATTATCAAACGCTACGTTCGACGGGGAAGGAACTCTTCCACGTCATGCGGTGCTGCTGCCCGGAGGTGGCGAAGAATTTATCGGTTCCGCAGGGAAGCGGCGTAATTGCCCTTGCATCGGAATAGTTTTTTCCTATAATCCGCATTACGCTTGACCAGCCCTGACGCTGGCCGGGTGAGTTTTCGGATTCAGACGACGAATTTCCATTTCAGGAGGAGTTTGATAAAATGAGTATCCACAGCAGTCTCAAGCTTGGCCGTGCCAACACCAAGCATCGCAATGTTTTGACCCGCGTCGAGCGTCTCGCCAAGTTGGAAGAGGATGGCCGCTGGGCCAAGTGCACCAGCATTCTCGGCACGCCGAAGGTCCGCTCGATCAAGGCTGTGGTGAAGAAGAAGAAGAAGGCCGGCGAAGAGGCCGCCGCACCCGCCAAGAAATAAGCGGCCGGTATTTCCGGTTCGTCAGCGACGGGATACGAAGTTCTCAAGCCGACTGGTGAATTCCGGTCGGCTTTTTCACCGATACCGTTACCAGCGCTTCGCGACAGGCCTTTGCAGCGAATTGCAGTCTGCCGGCAGAGGGCGCAACAAGGAGATGCAATGGATATCAAGCTGGCGGCACGTGCCGGTTGTACCGACATCAGTGGAATTCGCAAGGTGTTCGACCTCGCGGCCGGACTGAAGGACCCCATTAATTTATCCATCGGCCAGCCTGATTTCGATGTTCCCGATACCGTCAAGGAATCCGCCTGCGCGGCGATCCGTGACGGCCTGAACAACTATACCCCGACGCAGGGGCGGGCCGATCTGCTGGAAGCGATCAACGCCTCGCTGGGCAACCGTTATCAGAAGGGGGAGATTATTATTACCTCCGCCGTCAGCGGCGGGTTGAATCTTGCGTTTCTTGCGCTGCTTGATCCCGGAGATGAAATTCTCATCCCCGACCCCTATTTTGTAATGTATAAGCAACTGGCGCTGATGCTAGGTGCGAAGCCGGTTTATTACAATACCTTCCCGGAGTGGCATTTCCCCCTGGACCGCATTGAATCACTGGTTACGCCGCGCACCAAGGCGGTGGTGATCGGCAGTCCTTCCAACCCGACGGGGGCGGTGTATGGCGAACAGGAGATGAAGGCGCTGGCGGAAATTCTGCGTAAGCGCGGAATCATCGCCATTAGCGATGAAATTTATGAGATCTTCTGCTACGACCAGAGGTTTGCCAGCATTGCCGAACATTATCAGGAGGGAACGATCCTTCTGAAGGGGTTCAGCAAGAGCCACGCGATGACTGGCTGGCGTCTGGGGTATGCGGCGGGGCCGAAGGAGATTCTGCAGACGATGGCGAAGTTCCAGCAGTTCACCTTCGTCTGCGCGCCGGCACCGGCGCAGGTGGCAGGGCTGACGGCGCTGAAAACCGATATGAGTGCGGCCGTAAAGCAGTATAAGGCCAAGCGCGATCTGATTTACCACGGGCTGCTGGAACGCGGCTACCGGGTGGTGAAGCCCGGCGGCGCATTCTATATTTTTCCTGAGGTGCCGTGGGGGACGGATACGGAATTTGTCGCCAAATGCATCGAGAATTCGCTGCTGGTGATTCCGGGGAATGTGTTCTCCGAGAAACATACGCATTTTCGGATTTCGTATGCCGCGAATGAGGAGACAATCCGCCGGGGGCTTGAGGTGCTGGGGCGTCTGGCGAGGCAATAGCGCGCCGTTGCATGGAAGCGGCAGATATGGATCACCTGATTGCGGTCTGGATCAAGTTCTTTTTTCTCCTGACCCCGTTTTTTGTACTTTCGGTATTCCTGTCGGTGACGGCCGGCTGGGAGAATGTTAAGCGTAACCGGCTGTCACTGAAGGTGATCGTGGCAGTGCTGGCGGTCTGTCTGGTCTTATTCTTCTTCGGGACGCCGCTCTTCAACCTGTTGGGCATCACGCTGGACTCCTTCCGCATCGGCGCGGGGACGCTGCTGTTCCTGACTGCGATCTCACTGATGCGCGGCGTGGACATGGGGGCGGAGGTTCAGCCGACCGGCACGGGGACGGATATTGCGGTGGTGCCGCTGGCGATTCCGATCACCGTTGGCCCGGGCACGACCGGTGCGCTGCTGGTGATGGGCGCGGAAAATGTGGAGCTTACGCAAAAAATTTCGGGCTGCGCCGGTCTGGTACTGGCGGTTTTGAGTCTGATGGTGATGATGCTGGCGGCCGGTTGGCTGGAACGGGTGCTGGGCAAACAGGGGATCGGCATCCTGAGCAAACTGACGGGGTTCTTTCTTTCTGCGATGGCCGCGCAGATGATTTTTACCGGCATTCGGGGGTTCTTTCCCTCCCCCGGCGCATGAGCGAACACGTTGTCCGCTTGCCTCGCATTTGATATTACGGTGACGAACTTCCATAACGGAGATTGCAAACACGATGAAAAAGAAGCTGAACTTGCCGGAATTTGATCGTGCATGGTGTCCGGAGCCGGTTTTGGACCACGAGCCGGACCTGCTGCGGCTGTACTGGAAGGCGTGGGAGTTGGCGTGGGAGCACATCAAGGGCTGTGATGGCACTCCCGTGTCGCCGTTCATGGATGAGGCGTTTTCGGATGTCACCATCTGGATCTGGGACACCTGCTTTATGGTGCATTTCTGCAAATATGCGCCCAAGACCTTTCCCGGCATTCAGAGCTTCGAGAATTTTTATCAGGTGATGCACGATGGGCGACAGATGTCCCTGACCATTCAGCATCCCGATAATCCGCCCCTGTTCGCCTGGATTGAATACGAGTACGCCAAGCTGACCGGCGATACCAGTCGTCTCAAGCGTGTGGTTGCGGAAAAAAAATATTTGCAGCGGCACTTTGATTTCATTGAAAATGCCGTGCCCGGAATGAAACCTTCGTATGCGGTTTGTCCGATCGATGCCAAACGAGAGCCGCACGGCTATCGCTGGAGCGGCAACCCCAACGGCATGGATAACACACCGCGCGGCCGCGACGATTATGGCTCGCTCCTCTGGGTCGATCTGCTCGCACAGCAGGCGCTTGCCGCCGATCGTATCGCCGCTATCGCCCGCATGATCGGCGAGCAGGAAACCGCCGGGAAATATTCCGCCGAGGCCGACGAGCGGCGGGCGCTGCTGAACCGCTATTACTGGGACGAAGAGGATGGTATTTATTACGATATCAAGGCCGACTCCGGGCATGCGCGGGTGAAGGTGAAGACGCCTGCGTCCTACTGGCCGATGCTGGCCGGCGCTTGTGACGCACGGCAGGCGGCTCGACTGGAGGCGCTGGCACGCGATCCGCAGGTTTTCGGCGGTGAGGCACCGTGGCCTTCGGTGGAACGGAATGATCCCGCTTTCCGAAATGGCGGGATGTACTGGCGGGGAGGCATCTGGCTGCCGACGGCCTACATGGCGACCAAAGCCCTCGACCGCTATGGTTATCACGACACGGCCGCGCAACTCTCGATCAACCTGCTGCGCCATATGCTCAAGACCTTCGACCGATACGAGCCGCATACGATCTGGGAATGCTACAGCCCTGTGCGCCCCATGCCCGCCACGACCAAAAAAGATGACGGGTGCGCGCGTCCGGACTTTTGCGGCTGGTCGGCAATCGGTCCGGTCTCGCTGCTGATTGAAGATGTGCTGGGGTTCCATGATATTGATGCGCTGCAAGGCCGCATCTGCTGGAACAAGATCCAGCCCGGCCGACACGGCATCAAGCGTCTGTCCTTTGGCGAGATTGTAACCGATATCATCGCCGACGGCCGGACGGTATCCGTCGCCAGCAACCATCCCTATACTCTTGTAATCAATGACAGGGAGTTTTCCATCACAGCCGGAGACCAGACGTTGGAGTTATAATCTCACGGGCGCTGTCACGGTTTAAAAGCCTCGGCGTCTTTCTGTACCATTGTTTCTATGATGAGTAAAGCTGTCGTTCCTGGTGATGCATTCACGCCAGGAACGTTTTTATTTGTATGATACCAGCGGTTTCGTGATATTCAGGAATTGTTGCGGATGGCAGGAGGGAATCGGAGAAGAAACAAGCCTCCGCACGAGCGAAGGCTTGTTGAGTGGAGCGAATTTTCCGGGAAAGCGTTGCTTAGTTGGCAACCGCTTCGGCCGGGACCACCGAAACCGTGGTTTTGTTGGTCTTGCGGAAGGTCACGATCCCATCGGTGAGCGCGAAGAGGGTGAAATCCTTACCCTGACCAACGCCACGACCGGGGTGAACCTTGTTGCCACACTGACGGACGATAATATTGCCGGTGATAACCTTTTCGCCGCCGTACTTCTTGATGCCCAGAAACTGCGGGTTGCTGTCGCGACCATTGCGGACGGAACCTTTACCAACCTTGTGTGCCATGATAAAATCCTTAATTGATGCGCAACAGGCGCACGCGCTTATGCGCAGATCTTGGTAATCTTGACCTTGTGGTAGTTCTGACGGTGACCCTTGGTGGTCCGGCTGTCAAGCCGGACGCGGAAGATCAAGCAACGGGTCTTGGGACCCTTGACGGTATCGAGGACGGTGCCCTTGACACTCGCGCCGGCAACCTGAGGGGTACCGATCTTGCTCTGTTCGCCGGTAATCATCAGAACGTTATCGAAGGAAACCTCTTTGCCAACCTCGGCTCCATCGAGGAGTTCGACCAGAATTTCATCGCCTTCAGCGACATTGTACTGTTTGCCGCCGGTTTGAATCACTGCCTGCATTTTCATAACCTCACTTGAACAAGAGTATTGAAAGGAATAAATATCATATTTAGCGGGAGGGGGGAAATCCAGTACTTTTCCCAAAAAAAGATCAATTTTTTTTGATATCGGATAGCTTTGCCATGCTATCTGTCTTTTGTTGCAACTGCCATTTTGCATAAGCAGATAGGCGGACTCTGGCATGAATCGGAATGGTCGTCCGGTAACGTAGCCACTGTAAATGTTTGACGAGATTTCCTACGGTCATTGCCGGCGCGACGGGAAAAGCTGCCGCGCACCCTCATAATTCTAACGTCCTGTGCGCCTTCTCCTCCATCCTGTTCGGAGGGCCAATCGAGGTGCTGTGTCCGATTTTGAATTGGTTGGAATAAAACGAGCGGTTGTAATAAAATGTATGTGGCGTGATCGATCTGGAGGAGGGGCTCCCAGGGAAATCGCATAAAAAAAGGCGAATGAATAAACCACATAATTACCTTTATATTATATAGTTAACTGAGAACTGCAACCGCCAACCACGCAGGGCTACGCACCCTGTACCGCGCCAACCCCGAAACGGGGCAAGCTAAGCACGTTGGATCGCATTCGCGCAAGCGCCTTAAGGCAAGCTGGCGGATTTCCGCAGGATTTTAATGCGATTGCCTTGGAGGGGCTCCCGCACAATGCGGATATGGATTGACACTTTGCAGTGTTTCCGCTACTGTTAGGATGTTTGAAGATTCACGGGAGACGGGCGTGGCGACCAAAGAGACAGCCAAAGCGGAGAAACACGAGGACGGCATCAAGCTTATCCTGCGCAACAAGAAGGCGCATTTTGATTATGAAATATTGGAACGGCTGGAGTGCGGGATTGAGCTGGCCGGCAGCGAGGTGAAGAGCCTGCGCGGCGGGTTTGTCTCGTTCGCGGACAGCTATGTGCGGATGCGCGGGACGGAGTTGGTTGTTTGCGGCCTGAACATCAGCGAGTACGCCATGGCGAACCGGCTCAATCACGACCCCAATCCCAACCGGGGACGGCGTCTGCTGGCGCACCGGCGGGAGATCAACAAGCTCGCGCCGCAGATGGATGTCAAGGGGCTGACGGTTGTGCCGCTGAGCCTGTACTTCAAGGGCGGCCGGGTTAAGCTCGAAATCGGTCTTGCCCGCGGCAAAGCGACCTATGATAAGCGAGAAACAATTAAGAAGCGAGAGTTTGACCGGCACAAACAACGCACCATGAATAATTACAACCGCGGATAAATCCATATGCGCTTGGGTAGCCCCCGGGCGCATTTTTCTCTGTTTGCTGGTGCCGCACCTGCGGCAACAAGGAGCAGGTCCCCCCCTCGCAATTCGCAACCGGCTGGAGTCGCATACGGGGGGCGCTGAATGCATCGAATGTGCGGTGACGGCAGGAGATTGGCGTGAGGATGCAACCGGCTTGAGCGCCGGATGGGCAATGCCGTGGGGACGGTTTCGCTTGGAAAGGGGAGGTTATGATTCGAAGAGGCTGGTGCGGTTGGTTGGTTGCTGTAATGTTCTTGCTGATCCCGGTGGGGCGGGCGGCGGAGGAGATGGACGTTGCCGCTGTAGTGAAAATTCTGCGTGAGCGGTGGAAGATTGTGGTCGGGGCGGGGCAATTTGATTATCAGAACGGCGTATATGAATGCATGAATTTGGAGGGTTGCGAAGCCATTGATGATCTGTCCTTTCTGCGCGGTCAGAAAATCCACTGTCTGCACCTGAACAATACCAAGGTGCGCGACCTGTCGCCGCTGACAGGGATGCCATTGGTGCGCTTGGAGCTGGAAAAGACCCAAGTCGCGGATCTCACGCCGCTGAAGGGGATGCAACTGACACGTTTGTGGCTGAATTTTACGGCCGTGACCGACCTCACGGTGCTGCGCGGAATGCCGTTGGAGGAAATCGGGCTGCGTGCGACGAAGGTGACGGATTTTTCTGTGCTTGCCGGTATGCCGCTCAAGGGGCTGTTCATTCCGGAAACTGCGGTCGCGGATCTTTCGTTTGTCAAGGGAATGCGCCTGACGTCGGCGCATATTTACGAAACCAAGGTTACCGATCTTTCGCCTTTGGCGGGGATGCCCCTGACCATGTTGATGATCGACGACACGCAAATACGCGATTTGACGCCGTTGAAGGGAATGCCGATTCAGGATCTTACGTTCGCCAATTGCCCGGTAACGGATTTGGGGCCGCTCCAAGGAATGCCGCTGGAGATGGTTGATCTTTCGGGAACGAAGGTTACCAACCTGTCGGCGATCAAAGGTCTGCCGATCTGGAACATCAGCTTGGGACATACCTCGATTTCCGACATATCCATCTTGGCGTCATTGCCGTTGACTGATCTGCGCCTCTACAACGTTCCCGTAACAGACCTTTCCCCGTTGCGGGGCAAAAAGCTGAGGAATCTGGCCATTACCAATACCCCGGTCAAGGACCTCTCACCACTGGCCGGGATGCCGTTAAAACGTCTGATGGCGAACCATACCGAGGTGCGTGATTTAACTCCACTGGCGGGCATGCCGCTGAAGATGCTGCATCTTTCGCACACAGCGGTTGAGGACGTATCCCCCTTGAAAGGCATGCCGCTGGAGGATTTGAACCTCTCCTACACACGGGTGCTGGACGTTACGCCGCTGTTGGACATGAAGATCAAACAGGTGAATTTGAAGGGAACTCCGGCGTTGGGCGTCGGCACCCGCAAGGAAAAGCCCTGACTGGTGTAACCGGCAATGCGCTGCCGAAAGGGGATTTCCCGCGAGGCGCACAAGATGGTGGGGGCTGGGAGCGGCTGAGATAAGAAAAAAGCCTTGTCGCAGAAGCGACAAGGCTTAATTTTTTGGTGCGGAAGAGAGGATTTGAACCTCCATGAGATTGCTCCCACTAGCTCCTGAAGCTAGCGCGTCTGCCGTTCCGCCACTTCCGCGAACGATGGCGCACAGTATATGGACGCATCGTTCGATGTCAAGAGTTCATAACGGTTTTTCTTTTGTTTGTTGTGCCGGTAAAAAAAAGTCGCATCCTACCGGGCGCGCTGAAGAAATCGAAGAAGGCGGCGAATGTGTTTTAAACAGTAATTATTTGCAGGATCGTCAGTTAGCGATATTTACACGATGCAAGTTGATCCGTATACTCTGCTGAATCCGGCGGCTGGCGATGTGCTGGCCGAGCGTAAAATTTCACGAAGTTGAGAATAAGGTGATCCTAACATGGCGGCCGCGACTTCGCGCAACTGGTTCTCGTTTCCCCGACCGGCTGGCGCGGTCTTCTGGCTGGTGCTTCTGACCACGCTGGTGCGTCTGGTGATTGCGTGGGGGACGGGGCTGGGGTTTGGGGAATCCTATTACTCGCTGGGCGTGTTGCATCCGGAGTGGAGTTATTTCGATCAGCCGCCGCTCTCGTTCTGGCTCGCCTGGCTGTCGTTGCACATGGTCGGCGATTTCTCGCCGCTGGCGCTGCGGCTGCCGTCGATTCTTTTGTTTGCGGGCAGTTGCTGGTTGATGTTTCACCTGACGCGACGGCTCTTTGATGATCGCGCCGGGTTTTACGCGGTGCTGGCGATGAATGTATCTGCGGTCTTTTCTCTGACGGGGGCAATCTGGCTTCAGCCGGATGCGGCGCTTATCTTCTTCTGGCTGGCAACGGCGTGCTGTGTATTACAGATTTTCTTCCGGACTTACCGCGATGATGCAGAGCGCCGGGCATGGCGCTGGAGCGCGGCGTGCTGGGGGTGGTGGCTGCTGGCGGGGCTTCTGCTGGGCTTGACGACGTTGAGCAAGTATCACGCCGCGTTTCTGTTCGCTGGGGTGGCGCTGTTTGCTCTGACCCGCAAGGAAGACCGGCACTGGCTCTGGCATCCGGGGCCGTATCTGGCGCTGCTGGTCAATTTCGTCATTGCGCTGCCGGTTGCGGTCTGGAATTCGCAAAATGGCTGGGCTTCGTTCATTTTTCAGGCCGGGCGGGCGTCGGGAGATCATGGCTTCACGCTGCATCCGGAGTGGGTGTTGCAATCGGTCGCCGGGCAGGCAATGTGGCTGCTGCCGTGGATTTGGCTGCCGTTGATTTACGTGCTGTACCGCTGCCTGCGGGCCGGGCGCGCCGATGCGCCGCGTTGGTTTTGCGCTTGTACGGCGATCCTGCCGATTGTCTTTTTTACGGTGGTGACGCTCTGGTCGAATCTCGGATTCCACTTTCACTGGCAGGCGCCGGGATATCTGATGCTGTTTCCGGCGCTGGGCGTGTTGGTTGCCGGGGTGGTTGCGGCCGGAAGGGCGTTGCGGCGCTGGGTGCTGCGGGTGGCGTGGGGCTCGGCGATTCTGACGGCGCTGACGATGGCGGTATTGCTGACGCACATGATGACCGGCTTCTGGACGTTTTACGGCCCGAAGTGGGTGGGCACGCTCTTTCACGAGCGCGACGACCCGACGATGGAAGGGTATGATTACAGTGATCTGCGCGCGCGTTTTGTCCGCGAGGGGTGGCTGGACAAGCCGGGAGTGTTTGTGATAACCGACCGCTGGCATCTGGCGGGCAAGGTCGGCTGGGCGCTGCAGGGGAAAAAAGCAATTCAGTGTTTCCACTGGGACCCGCGCAACGTGGCGTTTTATTCCGATCAGAAGGACCTGCTGGGGCAGGATGCCGTCTTTGTCTCCCGCGAGGGGGAGATCAGCGTGCGCAAGGCATTGCAAGGCTGTTTTGCCTCGGTGGAAACTCTGCCGGTGGAATGGATTACCCGCGGGGGCGTCCGGGAGATCGGTCTGGAACTATATTACTGCAAAAATTTTCGGCAGCCGTTCGCACTGCCTTACGGAAAAGGCGTTTCGGCGCATCCGTAAGACCGGCCGCGTAAAAATGGTTTTTTAACTTTACGCAGTGTGCAACCTGTCTTAGAATGCTGCGCGGCGCGGGGTGTTTGCCCCGCGGGATTCGCGCACGCATGACAGGATGTTTTTCGATGGGAAGAAAATCAAAGACCGGTTGCATTGGCATTCTCACCTCCGGCGGCGACTGCCCCGGGCTTAACGCTGCCATCCGGGGCGTGGCGAAAGCCGCCATGATGGATTACGGCATGGATGTCATCGGCATCTATGACGGTTTCCGCGGACTGGTCGAGAACCGGTATTTCAAGCTCGATAACCGCACCGTCAGCGGCATTCTCACCCTTGGCGGGACGATCCTCGGCACCAGCCGCGACAAGCCGAACAAGATGATGATGGGGGGCAAGAAGGTCGACATGACCGAGGTTGCGGTCGAGAACGCCAAAAAAATGGGACTCGACTGCCTTGTCTGTCTCGGTGGCGGCGGCACCCAGAAGAACGCGCTGCACCTGATGAAAAACGGACTGAATGTCCTGACCCTGCCCAAGACCATCGATAACGATGTTTATGGAACCGATGTGACCTTCGGCTTCGACACCGCGCTCACCATCGCCAGCGAAGCAATTGACCGTCTGCACACCACCGCCACCAGCCACCACCGCCTGATTGTCTGCGAAATCATGGGACACAACGCCGGCTGGCTGCCATTGGGAGCGGGCATCGCGGGGGGGGCGGATGTCATTCTGATCCCGGAAATTCCTTACAATCTGGAGGTTGTGGCCGAGCATCTGCGCAAGCGGCGCAGCGGGGGCAAACGCTTCTCGATCATCGCTATCGCTGAGGGTGCGACCTCAGTCTGCGAGGCGTTGCGCGCGAAGCTTGCGCCCGTGCAGGATAGCGATCACCCCGCCGAGGACACCGAGGCTGCGATTCTGGCCCAATCCTCCAAAAAGCAGGGGCAGAAAAACGGCAAGAAAAAATCGGGCAAATCCGGGAAAAGCGTGGAAAGCGCCTGCGCTTTCGGTACGGAGGGCACCGAAACGGGGGTGTGCGCAATGTGCGCCGACGAATTGCGCCGGGAGGACTTCGCGATGGTGCAAGAGCCGGTGGCAAGCCGGGTGGCACGGGAAATCCAGCGCATCACCGGTTTTGAGGCGCGCGTGACCAGCCTCGGCCATGTTCAGCGCGGAGGCACGCCCAGCCCCCGCGACCGTCTGCTCTGCACGATTCTCGGCACCAAAGCCGCGCAACTGCTGGCGGCGGGAGAGTACAACTGCATGGTGGCAATACGCGGCGACGGCTGTAAGGCGGTGCCGCTTGAGGAGGTGGCGGGGCAGCGAAAAATAATTCCGGACGATCACCCCTGGCTGCAGGCGGCGCAGATGGTGGAGACCTGCCTCGGACGTTGATGCGGGTGCGTGGCGAGGCCGATAGCAGGCGAATGCCCGGCGGTGCGGGCGGAGGATCTGGCGTGAACGAGTGCGAAGAGGCGGAGAAAATCCTCGGGTTGTACAAAGGCGACGTAATCAAGTCCTTTGACATGGTGCGGGCTCAAATGTCGTCGCTGGCGCAACGGGCGAGCCTGATGCTGACCTTGTCGGGGATTAGCATGACGATTTTCTGCATCTCGGGCAAGTATTTTGCGGGGCGGCCCGGCGTGCCGCAATGGGGAATGGTGGCGGGGGAGCTGCTGATTCTCAGCAGCGCGTTCTGGATCTTTTTCCGTGTGATGCGCATCAAGTGGATCAGCAATTACATTGACGATGACCCGGTCGCAATGCTGAGCGGCAGCTTGCGGGAGCGGAATTTGCGTTGGCGCCACTACAACCAAGCAGGAATTCTGTTCCTGACCGGTGCGACGCTATATCTGGGATGCATCTTCTATCTCTTTCTCTTTGATTCCGCTGCCGCAACGCCGCCGTTGCATTCCGCCCCTTGACCACGTGCCTGCCGGGCAGGAATACAGAACTCTTATGTGCTTTACGCGAGAACGTGAGGTACGCCGATCGCGGAATGCGAACCGGCATCAAGGATAGACGACGGACATCGTAAATATTGAAATCTGTCAGGGGGAGAGACTTCATGGGATGCCGGAAAGGGAAAGACGACTGCCTGCCGAAGCAGGCACAGGTGAAATGCAAAAAATGCGGCGCTCTGGCGAAAAAGCGGGCTGCCGTTTGCCGGCCAGAGCCGCTCGAGCCGGTGAAGCTGAAAGTAGCGGAGTCTCAGGAGAAGGGGGCGGAAAAGAAAGCGCACGGAAAGAAGCACGACCCGGAGCACGCCGCGCATAAGCATAAACAAGACGAAAAGGGATGTGATAAATCCTTCGGGGCGGCCGGAAGCCGGAAGCGGGGCGCGGACGATGAGCCGCCGGCAGAAGCTTTTGGCGTAGACGGCATGATTCTGGAGTCCATGCAGGGCATTCAGAAGGAATCCGGTTCTGCCAAGAAGCACAAAAAGAAGCATGGCGGAGAGAAGAAACATCGCGGCGCCAAATCTGGCGATGCCGATTGAAGCGGCTTACGCTTCGTCGCTGCCGGTGCATCTCGGCGGGTAGGACGAAAACAACGCTCCGGAAGCCACACGGCATCCGGAGCGTTGTTTTTTTTTGCGAACAGGATTACGGGCGGCCACCGGGTTGCGCTGGTTGGACCGGGCGAGCAGGTTCCGGTTGTTGTGTGCGCTCAAGGCGGCGCAACAGAAGGCCCGGCAGGCGAGGCTGCCCTTCGCGCGACGAATCGGTTGCGTCGGCGTTCTCTGACCGCTTGGACTCGCGGCTGATAATCTCCTGAATCTGATTCAGGGGGAGATCCTGCACAACCCCGGGATTGAGCCGCAAACGGAGTTTTTCCCCGTCCAGTTCCTCAATCCGGCCGGTAATCCGCCGACCTCCGCGCAGGATAATCGCCACCTCCGGATTGTTGACGCCGGGGGAGGCGGCAGCGGCACCGTTCGGGATGAACGTAATCATCGGCAACGCCGGCGGCTGCACGGTTGTTGCAGGTTGCGGGGCGGCAGCGGCTGGCGCGGGCAACGAGACCGCCGGGGTGGTGACGGTTCCTGTGGGGGGAACCGGTTGTGGGGCTGGAGTTGCCGGTTGCGCTGGCACCGGAACTGGATTGGCTGAGGCCGGAGCCACCAGCGGGGTTGAAGGGCGGATTTCGATCAGCTCCGGCTCTTGAAGGGGAGCCGGAGGCTGTGCGAACCGCGGGCTTTTTTTGCGCGAAAACGCTCCGCTGATGAAGAGCGCCAGTAAAAGCGCAACCGCCCCGGCGAGGGCAGCGATCAAATACCCTCTGCGGCCGAGGGTGGGCGGAATGGTGCTTTGTTGCGGCCCGTATGTTATGGGAACGGCGACGACCTGAGGGCGCGTCATTGGCTGCCGGACGGCGTGGGGGGGCGTCTGCTGGGACTGCGCGACAATAATCTTGTTCGGTTGTCCCGGCGGCGCGGTGGGAATCTCGCCGGGATTGCGCATCTGCACCGAAACCTTACGGATCGGGGTGTTCTGGGCGAGTGCGGGGGCAATCTGTGTTCTGGCGTCCGGCGTAACGGCCGGATCATGGCCCAACATTCGGGTGAGCGCGGGATGCTTGCACACGGTATAGAGCGCGGCGGCGAGTTCCTCGACGGTTTTGTAGCGCTGTTCGGCAGTCTTGGCAAGCATGGTATTGACGATGATCGCCAGCGACGGGGGAAGCCCCGGATCATGCGCGGTCAGCGGCGGCGGCGCACTCTCGCAATGTGCGCGCAGGGTCTGGATGGTGGTTTTGCGGCGGAAGGGGGAAACCCCGCTAAGCATCTGGTAAAGAATGACCCCAAGCGCGTAAATGTCGGTATGCGGGCCGAGGTCGCCGCCCTCGATCTGTTCAGGAGACATGTAATCCGGGGTGCCGAGAATGGCGCCTTCACTGGTCAGGCCGGCGGTCTCCTCGCACTCCTTGGAGAGGCCGAAATCGACCAGAATCGCCCGCCCGTCGTCACCGTCGATCATGATGTTGGCCGGCTTGAGGTCGCGGTGAATGATGCCGTTGCCGTGGACCTTGCGCAGCGCCGAGATGACCTCGATCAGGATGCGCAGGGCTTCCTTCAGCGGCAGTTTTCCTCCCTTGTCCGCGAGATATTTCTGCAGCGAGACCCCGCGGATGTATTCCATGACAAAGTACTGAAAGCCTTTGTCTTCTCCGACAAAATAGATCTGCATCAGGTTGGGGTGACGCAAGGAGGCGATGATGCGGGCCTCGCGCTGAAACCGTTCGCGGTTTTCCGGGACTGCCTGCAGGCGGTCATCAAGAATTTTGATGGCGACCTGCCGGTTGAGGGTGGTGTCGGTACCGCAATAGACGGACCCCATCCCGCCGGAACCGAGCTGGTTCTCGATGCGGAAGTGATTGAGCATGAGTCCGGAGTGGAGCGTTTCCATCGAAAAGTTTCCGTAAAAGCCGCTACTTGATGCGCGTGCCGATTGTACTGGTTTTTGCTGCCGCGTGCAGAAAAAAAACAGGAAATCCGCATCGCCGGGGGGCGGATCGCCGGTTGCCTGTGCGGAAAATGTCCGGGAAAACGGCTCTTTTCAGGGCATGCTCCGGCAGCGGTGTAAGTTGAGCTGTTTTTTCGTGCATCCTCTTGATTATTATGGGGATTTGCTCTCTGTTGTCAATCTTATCCGGAATTTGCGAATAACCGCTTGACTGTTTCACAACATCAGATATTTTAAGGAGTTGTAACAGCTTGCGTATTCTCTCGCCGGGATTCGATCGGGGCGGAGGGGGAAGAAGCGGGCGGGGGATTTCGGATGGCTAGTCCGGCAGCCTGCGGGCTTGTCGGCTATGGGAAAAGAAATTATAGCAGAGAGGGGGTAGTGTCCGTGACCAAGAACGACATGGTTCTGCGAATTGCAAAAGAAATGGATATGCGCCAGACGGATATCAAGCGGATTGTGCAGATGACGCTCGATGGGGTGATTGAGGTTCTTGCCAGCGAGAAGCGCTTGGAGCTGCGCAACTTTGGGGTTTTTGAGGTACGCACCCGCAAGCCACGCAAGGCGCGCAATCCCCGCACCGGCGATGAAGTGATGGTTCCCGAGCGCAAGGTCGTGACGTTTAAGCCCGGCAAGCTCATGGAAGAGCGTGTCCAGCTTGTCGGCGACGCGCCGGCGATCGAGCACAATGAGGACGACAGCGAGATATAAAACCGGACGTGTCCCCTCGTGATGTAGATTAAGAGGACGGCCTGAATTCGGTAAATTGCGCAGCGACCACGATTCACCGTGGTCGCTGTTTTGTTTTCAGACAAGTCTGCCCTTTGTTACGGTTGTTTGCTGGGAGGTCGTCAAAAATTATAAATCCTTGCTATCGAGAAATGCGGTTTCAGGATTTTCTGCGATCGCATCCGGTGCGAAACGATGCTAACGTTCGCATGAAAAAGAGGTAAGAGGAATTCAGCGCCGTCATATCGAGAAATATATATCCATATCGGATTAGCTGCTTGACATGTACCGGCAAAGACGTAGAGTATGTCAGGCCGATTGGTTCTTTTTCCGGCAGCAATCCTTGGGATGGGAAAGAAAATGCGCACGTGGAATGAGTTCATCAAGGGCATCATTGCCGAAAATCCGGTGTTGGTTCTGTTGCTGGGGTGTTGTCCGACTCTGGCAGTAACCACCGGAGTGAAGAACGCATTGGGGATGGGGCTCGCCGCGACCTTTGTGCTGGTCTGCTCGAATTTCCTGATTGCGTTGGTCAAGCGCCTGATTCCGAAAGAAATCCGCATTCCGATTTATATCGTCATCATCGCCGCTTTTGTTACAGTGGTCAAGCTCTTCATGGCTGCGTATGCTCCGGCCTTGAAGGACGCGCTCGGTATTTTTTTGGCGCTGATCGTGGTAAACTGCATTATCCTTGGACGTGCGGAAGCTTTTGCGAGCAAAAATGGCGCATTCATTAGCGCCATTGACGGCTTGGGGATGGGGTTGGGCTTCACCTTTGCCCTCTGTCTGATTGGCTTGTTTCGCGAGATCCTCGGCGCGGGCATGATTTACGGCTACCCGCTTGCCGCCGGTCTGGACTATTTTACTCAGAAGATCTTCATTCTGGCGCCGGGAGGCTTTCTGACGATGGGGCTGATTCTGTTTGTATCGGCGTGGATGAAGAACCGCCACGACCGCCGGCAGCAGATCCGGCTGAATCTGGCGCGCGGCCGGCAGCAGCGACAAGCGGAGTTCAATGCTGGCGTGAGCGTGGTTTTTGCCGCACACAGCAAGCCCCGGCATCAAGACACGGAGAAGCGGTAAGATTCTCGGAATCCGGTGGACAGAGGCGTCGGAAAGAACCGGCCCATCTTGATAAGGAACGCAATCATGCAGTGGAGTATCGGTGATTATCTTGCGCTGATGTTCGGGCTGATCTTCACCCAGAACTTCATTCTCAGCCAGTTTCTGGGGCTTTGTCCCTTCTTCGGAGTCAGCAAGAACCGCGATTCGGCTGTGGGAATGGGCGTGGCGGTGGTGTTTGTCATGGCGTTGGCGTCGGTGGTGACAATGCTGATCTATAAGGGAATTTTTTTGCATCCCGCGATTGCGCAATATCAGCTTGGAGCGTATCTCGACATTGCCTGTTTTATTCTGGTGATTGCGGGGCTGGTGCAATTCGTCGAAATTGCGCTGAAGAAGGTTGCGCCGGCGTTGTATCAGTCGTTGGGGATTTATCTGCCGCTGATTACCACCAATTGCGCGGTGCTGGGGGTGACGCAGATGAAGTTGACGGAATTCGCCAAGCCGGAGTACACGCTGGCTCAGGCGGTCTGGTACCAGTCGCTGCTGGGCATTTTCGGGGGGATCGGTTTTACGCTGGCTCTGTATCTGATGGCGGGGCTGCGTGAACGGCTGGAAACGGCACCGATTCCGGAGGCGATGAAGGGCATTCCGGTGGCATTTATGGCGGGGTGTTGCATGGCTCTGGCGTTTTTCGGATTTCAGGGATTTATCTGACCCGGCTGCTTTCCGCGGGATGGGTGCGATCGCGTTTTGTTCAAAGAAAAGGCGCTGGCGGGTGGCAGCGCGATAACGTGATAAAGTGAGCGAGCGATGAATATGGATGTACTGATGCCGGTGGCGCTGATGGCGATTCTGGGCGGACTGCTGGGGCTGGTGCTGGCATACGCTTCGAGGAAATTCTTCGTGGCGGTTGATCCGCGCGTAGAAGCGGTGCAAAATGTCTTGCCCGGCGCAAACTGTGGCGCCTGCGGTAGTGCGGGCTGTGCGGGATATGCGGAGGCGATCGTTAACAAAGGGGCTGCTTTGACGCTGTGCGCTCCCGGCGGGGCGAAAGTCCGGGCGGCGATTGCACAGGTCATGGGGCAGACGGTGACTGCGGTGGAGCCGAACTTTGCGGTGGTTCGCTGTGACGGCGATGGCGTGCAGCCACGTTTTCATTATTCCGGAGTGCAGAGTTGCAAGGCGGCGAGTGTGATGGGGCTGGCGGGTTCGTTTCAGGACTGTCCGTATGGCTGCCTGGGTTTGGGCAGTTGTGTGGAGGCATGTCCGTTCGGGGCGTTGTCCCTGAATGCGCAGAACATCGCAGTTGTGGATGAAACTCTTTGTTCGGGGTGCGGGAAATGTGTGGAGTCCTGCCCGCGCGGACTGATCCGGATTGATGCCGAAAGCCGGGTGGTCGTGGTGCGCTGCAACAACCGCGACAAGGGAGCAAAGGCGAACAAGCAATGCAATCATGCTTGCATTGCCTGCGGTAAATGCGTGAGGGAATGCCCGTTCGATGCGATTCACGTGGTTGACAATGTGGCGGTGATCGATTACGAAAAATGCAAGCTCTGTGGCAAGTGTGTCAAGGCATGCCCGAAGCATCTGATTGTGGATATTCGCCAGCAGCGCAAGGAAAACAAGCAGCGCCGGGAGGCGGAATTTGCTGCCGAGGAGGGCGGAACACAGCCTGCGGATGCAGCGGGGGGCGCAACCGGCGGCGTCGAGGGTTGAGTGCCTATGCCGGGCAAACCAGCGCGTGCGGGGCGGTAAAATCGAAGTGGATGGGGTATAGTCAATCTTTTCAGGCATGGTGCTTACAATGACGAAGATGTTTCGGGGCGGGGTTCACCCGCATGATTTCAAAGAGCTCTCCAAGGACTGTCCTATCGTTGATGTGCCGGTGCCGGAAATTTTGGTCGTGCCGTTGCAACAGCATATCGGCGCGCCGGCGAAGGCCATTGTCACACCGGGGCAGGAGGTTAAGCGCGGCCAATTGATCGGCGAAGCCGGAGGGTTTGTTTCGGCCCATGTTCACAGTCCGGTTTCGGGAAAGGTCAAGGCCATTGACGATGCCTTTCACCCGATGGGAATGCGCTGCAAAGCGGTGGTGATTGAGAATGACGGCCGCGATGAATGGGCCGATGGCTGCAATATCGAGGCTTCGGCGGGGCAGGAATTCACCGCGCAGGAGATTGTGGCGGCGGCGAAGTGGGCGGGATTGGTAGGTATGGGGGGGGCGACCTTCCCGACACACGTCAAGCTTTCGCCTCCCCCGGAGAAACGGGTCGATACGGTGATCCTCAACGGGGTGGAATGTGAGCCGTTTTTGACCGCCGACTACCGGCTGATGCTGGAAAGTTCGCGCACGATCTGCCGTGGTTTGCAGTTGCTGAAGACTGTATTCAACGCTGACCAGGCGTTTATCGGCATCGAGGCAAACAAGCCCGATGCGTATGAGGTGATTCGCAAGACGCTGGAGGAGATGGGCGGCTTTGCGCAGGCGGTTCTTCTGCCGGTCCGGTACCCGCAGGGCGCGGAAAAGCAATTGATCTATGCCTGCACGGGACGGGAAGTACCAAGCGGTTGCCTGCCGATGGATGCGCGGGTTTGCGTACAGAACGTTGGGACGGCGCATGCGATTTTCGAAGCGGTCTGCCTCAAGCGCCCCCTGACGGAGCGCATTACCACCGTAACGGGGCAGGGCGTGGCGCGGCCGGCGAACTTCCGGGTTCGCATCGGGACGCTGGCGAAGACGTTGCTGGAGCTGGCGGCGTTCGACGCGGCGAAGACCAATAAGCTGATTTATGGCGGGCCGATGATGGGTGCGGCGCATTTTGACGTGGATATGCCGGTCAACAAGGGCATGAGCGGCATAGTGGCGCTAACCGACGCGCGGGCGTATGTGCATGGCAATTGCATCCGCTGCGGGCGTTGTGTGGACAGTTGTCCCGCAGGGCTGATTCCGAGTGAATTCAGCATCCTCGGTGAGCGGGGGGAGTATCTGAAGACGGCGGATGTCGATGTGATGGACTGCATCGAATGCGGGGCATGCACATATATTTGCCCGGCGCGCCGGCCGATTGTGCAGTGGATCAAGGTTGCCAAGGGAGAACTCGCCCGCGAGCGAGCCCGTCAGGCCGCCAAGAAACAGGGATAATGCGCGGTCCGGTTCGCGCAGCTACCGGCGGCCGGCAGTGATTTCATATCAGGACAGCAGAATATTATGATGCAACCGAAAACCAATTTCATCGTATCCGTATCGCCCCACATCAAGGCTGAGGAGGGGACGGCGGACATCATGCGCTGGGTGTGCGTAGCGCTGGGGCCGGCCTTCGGCGTGGCGCTGTACATCTTTGGCTGGTACTCGCTGGCGTTGACGCTGATTTGCGTCGGGTCGTGTGTCTTGACCGAGGCGGTCTGCCAGCGGTTGCGCAAGACTCCGGTTACGGTGAGCGATTTTTCCGCGGTGCTGACCGGCTTGCTTCTGGCTGCAACGCTGCCGCCGAACGTGAGTTGGTGGGTGCCGGTGGTGGGGGGCGTGTTTGCGATTGCGATAGTCAAGCAGGCCTTCGGCGGTCTGGGCAGTAACATCTGGAACCCGGCCTTGATGGCGCGCGCCTTCCTGCAGGTCTCGGTTCCGACGCAATTGAACTCCCCGGTGTGGCCGTATCTGCGCGACAAGGGGCAGGACGTCGTACAGCGCGTCAGCTATACGATGGACGGCACCTTCGGCGAGTATGCCAAGAATGCCGGCGTGGGCGGTATGAAGCTGACCGGTTCTACGTTCAGCCCGCAGCAGGCGATTGCGAATATGCCTGATGTAGTGAGCGGGGCAACGCAACTGACGCAGCTTAAACAGATGTCGGTTACATCGGCGGATGTGATCAAATCCGGGGCGACGCTGCAGGATCTGTTCCCGGCCGGGACGTATCTGGAGAACGTTTGGAACAGCTTTATCGGAATTGAGGGCGGCTGCATCGCGGAGGTCTCGGCGGCAGCGCTGATTCTGGGGGGGCTGTTTCTGTTGCTGAAGAAGATCATCACGTGGGAAGCGCCGGTATTCTATCTCGGCACCATTGCTTTGCTGACTTGGGCGCTACCGGCGCCGGTTCACATCGACGGCGGCGGGACGGTCTATACCGCTTGGTTCACCGGCCCGGTGTTGTTGCAACTGATGGGCGGCGGGATCATGCTGGCGGCGTTCTTTATGGACACGGATTATGTCACGACGCCAATGACGCGCAAGGGCAAGATTATCTTCGCGGTCGGTTGTGGCGTGATTACGGCGATGATCCGTCTGTACTCCTCGGCCTATCCCGAAGGTTGCTGTTATTCGATTCTGATTATGAATACCTGTGTGCCGCTGATCGACAATTGGACGCGGCCGCGCAAGTTCGGGCTGAAGAAAATCGAAGCGGCCTGAACGGGTTTTTGCTGAAATAGCGGTGGCATTTCCTATAATTAGCGGGCGGTCTGCCGGGTTTGACGGCGGGCCGCCTTTTTCATGACAGCCATGCCGTCTCAAGCGGCGAGGGAGAAGACCATGTTGCGGCTTATGTTGCGTTGCAGGGGGAAATACGTTGCCGGTTTGCTGTGTGTGCTTGCGGCAGGGCTTCTGGCGGCGTGCAGCGGGTTTGTGGAGGAAACAAAGACGGGGATGCTGCCGTTAACAGGGGATTTTCCAGGGCTGGTTCAACTGGGGAAAAATAAGATCTTCACCAAGGCGGAGGATCGGGTCAACTATCTTGGCAGCCGGGGGCGGGTGGTCGATCAGTATGGAACAACGGAGGTCTACGTCGGCGACTATACGCTCGGCGACCCGAAGAACAATCTGACAATGGAGTATTACAAGGTTGATGGCGATGTGGGCGCGGCCGGGATTTTCTATTACTATCAAGGAAAGATTCTCGGCGGGACGGGAAAGGATGTTGACGTCGGCGCATCGGCGGTCTTGGATGTCAAGAATGAGAGCCGGAATCTTTACTTCTACAAAGGGCGTTACTTTTTCTCGCTGATTTATACCGGAAAAGCCCCGGTTCCGGATCTGGTGCCTTTGGGGCGCTACATGGCGGACAAAGTCAGCGCAAAGAACTGGAAACCGGCCGGCTTCCGCTTCCTCGACGGGATGGAAGGGGTCTCGCAGAAGTACACCCGCGTCAGTTACGGCAACGCCTTGAATATGGATTTCCTGCCGCCGGCAGTCATGTCGCTGGCGATGTGCGCGGGGCAGAAAGCGAAGGTGTTCGTCTGCGTGACCTCTGACCCCAAACAGCTTGAGGGCATGGAGGGGGCGTTCGTGCGTTACATGCGCTTTGACGCCAAGGAGTACAAGTATAACATGCTTAAGCTTGGGGCGGCTGGCTATAAGGTTCATCAGGCCATCGAGAAAGATGAGGGGCTTACTTTGTTCGTGCGCGGCCGTGAAACACTGTTTATCGTGTCCGGAGCCGATTCGGTGGAGAAGGGGACGGACTTGCTGCGGCGGCTGATTGAGCGAGAGCGTTCCGAGGCCGGATTCAAGAAGGGACCGGACGAATTGAAGGACAAGCAATAATGAGGACGAATATGGTCACGAAGGAGAGCCATGGGCCTTTCTTTTGTGCAGGAAGGTAAATCATGCAGACGGGGAATATCCGAATTGACCGGGGGGGGCGCTCTGCCCTGGCTTTCATCCGATGCCGCGCGGTTGTGGCGCTCACGTTCCTGCTTGCACTTTGCGGGCTGGGACGTGTGACGGGAGCGGAGATTTCCGCTCAGGCATGGGTGCAGGAGCAGGACGGGCAGCTCCGGTTGGCGGCTCGGCTGACGATTCCAGAAGGTTATTATCTATATCACACGCAGATGGGCGATTCGAAAGCGATTGGGATTCCGCTGGGTGGTGCCGTCCGCAGGGCTGTGATTCAGGGGCTGGCGACCAGTGTGCCTCATGCCAAGCCGCAGAAGCTTTTTGATGGAAGCGGCCGGACGGTGAATGTTAACGTTCATACCGGCAAGTTAGATATCTATCTTCTGCTGAATCGCACGCAACCCGGGCCGATGACACTTTTGCTGCGTGGGCAGATGTGCAACGACGCGCAGTGCGTGAATGTCAAGTTCGATCTGGTTGCGCAGCCGGCGGCAGGAAACCCGGAGGCCGGGGCCTTATTTGCCGCCTTTCCCCCGGCCTCAGAGTTTACGCCGGTTCCGCCCGCGTGGGAAATGATGTCCAAGTCTTTGACCGCCGTTCCTGCGGCAGAACGTGATGGGGCCTCTGCGGTTGAAGATGGCGCAGCCACAGCGACCTCTGGCGCGGAAGGGCGCAAGCCGGGGCGCGGAGGACTGCGCGGAGGGAGTGTGCTGGATGCGATTCCCGCTCAAGCCGGAACGCCCCCAGCTGATCGGAAAGAGCCTCCGCTGGGGGAGGGGGGATCGGCGGGGAATGCCGGTTTCGCCGGTTCTGAGCAGCCCCCGGCCCGACTGTCACCGGTGGCGGCGTCTACGGGGGCGTGGCAATTTCCGGAGTTCGCCATACGAACGGTGCTTCCGGAGCGAACGCTGGTTCTATGGCTGGCCATTGCTTTTCTGGCGGGTTTTCTGCTCAATTTCATGCCGTGTGTGCTGCCGGTAATTTCGCTGAAGATCATCGGCTTCATCAATCAATCGGGCGAGGATCGCCGTCGTTTGCTGGGGCTAAGTCTTGCCTTCACCTCCGGCATGGTGCTGGTTTTTCTTGCGCTGGCCGGTCTTGCCATCGGCGCGGGCCTGCATTGGGGGGAGCAGTTTCAGACGGAGTCGTTCAATATCGCGCTGGTGGTTCTGGTCTTTGCTTTTGCTCTGAGTTTTTTCGGGGTATATGAGTTCGGTGTCCCGGATACGGCCAATCGTTTGCAAGCAGGCGGCCTGCCGCGAGAAGGGTACCTCGGTGCGTTTTGCACCGGCATGCTGGCGACCGTACTGGCGACTCCGTGCAGCGGCCCGTTTCTGGGGGCAACGTTAACGTGGGCGCTGGCGCAATCGCCGGCGATTGTGTTGCTGGTGTTCTTGTTCCTTGGGCTGGGTATGGCGCTTCCTTATGTTCTGCTTTCGTTGAGTCAAAGTCTGCGCAAGCTGCTGCCCAAGCCGGGGGGGTGGATGCTGACCTTTCGGCAGTTGATGGGGTTTGCGCTGTTATTGACGGTGGTGTATCTGCTGATTTTTGTGGAACAAAAGAATCTTGTGCCGACGGTGGCGCTGCTGGTACCGACTGCGTTTGCCTGCTGGCTGGGAGGAAAATACAGCGGGGCATGGCGGCCATTTGCCCGGCGCTGGCTAGTCAGGCTGGCGGGAGCACTGGTGATTGCGGGGGCGGCATTGCTCTTTTTTGGGCCGCTCAAACCACTGTTGGGCGGGTTTGCAACGGCCCGGAACGAGGGGGTGCGCTGGCTACCGTTTGAAGAAACGAGTTTTCGAGCCGACCTCGCCGCCGGAAAAAATGTGTTGCTGGATTTTACCGCCGACTGGTGCGCTAACTGCAAGTACAACGAGTACATGGTATTCGGTTCGCAGGCGGTTACACAGGCGTTGTCCAAGAAGATGGTTGTGGCGTATCAAATCGATTTGACTGGCGATGGGCCGGCCACCGCCAGAGGGCGCGAGCTGCTGAGCAGGCTCGGGGGAAGCGCCATTCCGTATGCGGCGTTCTTCCCGGCCGGCGAGCCGTTGCGTCCGTATGTCTTGCCGGACGTATTGACCCGCGCCCGGGTGTTGGAGGCAATCGAACAACTTCCGCTGACAAAACCGTAACTGCGGCGGGATATTCAGTCTGCATGTCGTTAGAGGGATCCGCTGTTGTCGGGAATATCCGGTTACGCGAACGTGAATTTTGAATACAGAAAAAGCCGGCATCCGCACACGCGGTACCGGCTTTCGTTTTTTTTGTTTGTGATAGGACTGATAGGGCCGGCAACTCGCCGGTTTATTGGATTCCGAAGCTGCTCAAGTCAACGGTCTTCGGCGGAACCTTCTCCAGAGGCTCCTTAATGTGCGGGGCATGGTTGGTCGGGAGGTTGATTGTTTGTGCGCACCAGCGGCTGGCATTGATGAGAACCTTGCGCACATTTTCATTGTAATAGATCGGGTAGGTTTCGTGTCCGGGACGGAAGTAGAAAATACGTCCGTTGCCACGTTCCCAGACACAGCCGCTGCGGAAGACCTCGCCGCCCTCGAACCAGGAGATGAAGATTAGTTTGTCTGGCTCGGGGATGTCGAATCGCTCGCCATACATCTCGGTGTTCGCCAACTCGAAGTAGTCGCCGATCCCCTGCGTGATCGGGTGCGAGGGGGCGATGTTCCAGAGACGTTCTTTCTCGGCAATTTCGCGCCACTTCAACGAGCAGTTGGTGCCGAGAACTTTGCGGAAAATTTTGGAGTAGTGCCCCGAGTGCAATACGATCAGGCCCATGCCGGCCAGTACCCGCTGGTGGACGCGCTCCACGATCTCGTCCTTCACCTCGCCGTGGGACATGTGTCCCCACCAGATGAGGGTGTCGGTATTATCAAGTACCTCCTGCGTCAAGCCGTGTTCCGGATCGTCCAGCGCTGCCAGCCGCACCTCGAAACCGCCCGCCGCGTTTAGAACATCACCGATTACCTTGTGCATGCCTTCGGGATAGATTTTTTTAACCGTCTCGTTTGTCTTTTCATGACGGAACTCATTCCAGACTGTAACCTTGATTGCCATATCGAATCTCCACGATGATAACCAATAAGAAAAGATGAAATCTGCTTCTACGGCCAGATTGCGGAATTACAACGCGAGTTTGATTTCCTTGCCTTGCGATTGGGATTTATAAATACCTTCCAGAATACCGATAACTTTGATGGTCTGCGTCCACGGCACCGGGCTGGGGGTGTTGTTGGTCACGCAGTCGTAAAAAGCATGCAGTTCGCCGGTATGCGGCGCCGGCAGTCCCGGCAGCGGTTCCAGCTTGGAGCTGAAGAGCACCCCCTGACGCGAGGAATGATACTTCCCTTCCGGCCACTCCAGCGTGCCGCCGGTGCCGTAGAGCCGGTTGTTGAGCACTTCCCGCTCTCCCTGAAAGTTCAGCCAGGTCGCCTGCAGCACCAGAGACATGCCGTTATCGAAGGTCACAAACCCGCTGGCGAAATCCTCAACCGTATATTGGTCACGGTTCCACTCGCCCCAACCGCCGGGAATACTATGCCCCTTGGCAAAGTTGGTGGCTATCGTTCCCGTAACGCGCACGGGGTTCGGAAACCCCAGCAGCCACATTGCCAGATCCAGGGTGTGAACCCCCATGTCCATGCAGACGCCGCCGCCGCTGAGTTCCTTGCAAATAAATCCCGGGCGTGTCGGCTGCAGGTCGCGGCGCATTGTGACCACATGCGCATGAAACGGTTTACCCAGCGCGCCGTCGTCGACCAGACGTTTGCAGGCAATCGACTCGGGGCGGAAGCGCTGGTGTTGCGCGGTCATGAGCTTGAGCTTTTTTTTGTCGGCCAGCTCCCCCATCTGTCGGACCTCTTTGGTCGTCACCGCCAGCGGTTTTTCGCAGACGACATGCTTGCCCGCATTGAGCGCCGCCAGTGCCGCGGGGGTGTGCAGCTTGTTGGGCGTGCAGATATCGACGATGTCGACGTCCTTGAGTTTGACCAGTTCCTTGAAATTGGCGAAGACCTTTTGGGCGCCTGTTTTGTCGGCCAGCTTCTGCGCGTTCTCAAGATTGACATCGCAGGTCGCGACCACTTCGACATCCGGGTGCGCATTCCACGCCTCGGCATGCGGACCTTGCGCAATGCCGCCGGAACCAATGATGCCGACCCGTAGCTTTCTCGATTTTACCACAATTTCCTCCTTGCCCGAATGTGATGGTATTTGGCGGAATTTCCGCGTGATCAACAACTGGGATTGGGAATGTAATCACCGCCCCGGCAACGCTTGAGATAGTTCAGCGCCGCGACCTGTCCCGTGGTTTCCCACTCGCCACGGTAGACAGGGTCATGCCATCCCTCAATGTCGATAGAGCCGTGGAAGCCCGCCCGGCGCAATTCGCTGATGATGCTGGTCCAATTGCTATCGCCGAAGCCGGGCGTGCGGTGTTCGACATAAGCGGGGGCGAAGTTCACTTTGCTTGGAAAAGCCGGGTCTTTTGTCGCGGAACTGTGAACCCCGAATTTTCGGATGACATCCCAATGAATCGTCGCATCCTTTCCATGTACATGGAAAATGCGCGGTGCCCATTCTTTGAGTTGGGGCAGCGGATCCATGAGGCTTACCATCTGATGGCATGGTTCCCATTCCAAGCCGATGTTCTCATCCGGAAGCGCTTCAAACATGAGTTGCCAGGCGACGGGATTGTGGGCGATGTTATAGTCGCCACTCTGCCAAGTACCACCCATGTTGCAATTTTCGAACGCAATGCGGATGTTCTTCTCTCTGGCGCGTGCCGCCAGCGGCTGAAAAACCTCTTGGTAGCGGGCAATGCTTTCGTGTATTGGTTTGCCGCGCAGGCGTCCGGTGAAACCGGAAACAATATCGCAGCCGAAGAGGTGTGCGTTGTCGATCAGAATCTCCCAGTCCCTGCGGGTCTGCTGGTCCAATTCGCCGCTTTCCAGCGGGTTTCCGAACACGCCGATGCTGGAGATGGTCACTGCGGTATCCTTCAAGACCGCGTTCACCTTGGCCGCTAATTTCGGGATGTCCGTGCCGCCGATGGTCTTCCAGAAGGTTATGCCGAAGGATTCAAAGCCATGCGGCAGCATTTGCCGGATGTATTCCGCAGTGTTTTCGCCCCCTCCCGCCAATGTTCCGATGCGGATGGTTTCCTTGCTGGTGTCGGTCGCCATGCTTCTTGCTCCTGTGACGAAAAATAGCAATAAATGCCGCCGGATAGTTGCTTCGTGTTGCGCTCAGAGGGTGACGGTCTTGCCTGTCGCGTCAGACTTGATGGTCGCGTCCAACACCTTTTGCACCTCCCAGCCACGCGAGAAATCAGGCTGGTCGTTCTTGCCGGTTTTGATGCTCTTAATAAATCGTGCGTACATATTTGGCGTGGCCTTGCATTTGAGGGTCTTCCATTTGGCTTTGAGCAGATCCTTGCCCAGACAAACCTCCAGTTCACTATAGGATTTGTCCAGATCAAGGCGCAGACCGCCCTTGTCGCCATACAGCACCAGTGCCAGTGAGTTCGGCTGACCCGAGGCCCAACGGCTGGCGCAGATCGTCCCGACTCCGCCGCCCGCCAGTTCCACGCGCATATAGGACGAATCGTTTGCATCCAGAATGTATTGGCCGATCTTGTCGCCTTTGGCTTTGTGAAAGACCTTGAGTGAGCCATTGACGGTCTTGACCGTATCGTTGGCGGCGAAGGTGGCGAGATCAGTGATATGGACGCCGACATCCCCGAGCACGCCCTTGCTGCCGTGCTTGGTCGAGAGTCGCCAGAGCCAGCCTTCGCCCGTGCGCCAGTCGCCCCAGATGGGTGAGGTCAGCCATGTTTGCAGATAGTGCGCTTCGAAGTGCATAATCCGGCCAAGTTTGCCGGAGGAGACCAGTTCACGGGCGTATTGCAGGGCGCAGGAGTTGCGGTAGGAAAAGTTCACCATGTTAATGACGCCGGTTTTTTTTGCGGCGTCCACCAGCTTTTTCGCTTCGCCGGCTGTCGGGGCAAGCGGTTTTTCGCAGAGGACATGCTTTCCAGCTTTGACCAGCGGCAGTGCGCAGGAAACATGAAATGCATCGGGCGTGACCACGGAGGCCGCGTCGAAAGCGCAGTTTTTGAGTAGCTCCTCCACGCTGGTATAGGCATGGGGAATGTTATGCTTCTCGCAGAACGCCTTGGCGCGCTCGGCGTTGACGTCCACGCCTGCGACCAGCTTGACGCCCTTGATCTGCGCGTAATTCGTGGCGTGCGCATTCGCCATCCCTCCGGTTCCGACAATTGCCAGTCTGATCATGTGCAGGTCCTCCTGTTGATAATTGGTAGCGATGTTTGTTATCGGTAGGGTACTCTTTTTGAGGTTGCTAATCTTTCTGGCTTGTACGAATAATTTTATGTTTTATCTGATTGTGCTTGCCGGAAGGAATTGCAATCCATGATCGTCCCGGATAAAATGATTGAAATCATACAAATGAGGCTTCCTATGCTGCACGCATTCATATCCCGAGCTGGCGCAAATCGCGGGCCTGGACATATTCACGATACGCATGAGTTCTTTTTTTGTCTTACGCCCGAGGAACGGACGACACAGCAATCTTACGATTCCATACATAATGTCGACGGAAGGCTGCAGGAAACTAACGCCGGAGATCTGTTCTTGCTGCCAGCCGGACAGCGCCACGTCTGCCAAACCCTTCATCCTTCGGGGTGTCCGTGTCTGGTAATGAATTGCACGCATGAAGAGGTTTTGACTGCGGCCAGCGGCGACGGCGAGGCGGCCTCGATTTTTGAGGCGCTGGTGGAATATGCGCGGCCGGGACGCAACAGGTTGCCGCTCAAGCCCGAGGCAGGGCCAGTGCTGGAGCGGGTTCTGCGCGAGTTGATTGAGGAGTCCTCCCGCAAGCAACCCGGTTGGCGGTGCGCCCAGAAGGAATTGTTCATGCGCTTTTTGCTGACCATCTACCGGTTTTGGAGCGGTTCCGAACGGTTGAATACCCGTCTGGAGCGAGCGGAGTCCGGTGAGCGTATGCAGGATGTGATCCGCTTTATCAATCTGCAGTACATGAACCCGATCGGCGTGGAGGATCTACTGCGCATTTCTTGCCTCAGCCGCAGCCATTTTCACGCCCTTTTCAAGTCCGAGATCGGGCAGACCTTTAAGGAGTACTTGAACAATGTCCGCATCAACAACGCAAAAAATCTGCTGACGCAGACCGAGATGCCGATTGCGCAGATCGCTCTTGCCTGCGGGTTTTCCAGCCAGAGTCGGTTTAACACGGTCTTCCGGTCTGTGGTCGGGTACGCTCCGGGACGGCAACGGGCGCTGGATTATCCCGTGTGACACGCGGGGGCAGCCGCGTACAAACGCAGTCCGCATCTCATGGTTTTTCAGACGGGGGTGCGGCCTTGTTTTGCGGACTCATTTGGCTATCATCGTTTTGCGCGGGCAAAAGCGGAACTGCGGCATGCAGCGCCCTTCAAACGAAACAGGATTTTTCCATGAAAACGACTTCGGTCAAGACGGTTCTCACCCAACTTTCCCCAGCGTCCGGCACCATATGCGTCGCCGGCTGGCTGAAGACCGCCCGGCATGGCAAGGGGGACTCCTTTCTGGCGCTATCGGATGGTTCGTGTTTTGCCGATTTACAGGTGGTCTGTCCGCGCTCGCTGCCGAACTATGATGCGGTAATCGCGCATCTGGGGACAGGATGCGCCGTCGTTGCGGCGGGAAAGGTTGTTGCCAGCATGGGGCAGGGGCAACGGATCGAGTTGCTGGCGGAAACGGTAGAACTGACCGGCTCGGCCGGCGACGACTATCCGTTGCAGAAGAAGCGCCACTCGTTTGAGTATCTGCGCGAGATCGCCCACCTGCGGATGCGCACCAATACCTTTGGGGCTGTCATGCGCGTGCGCAATGCTGCCGCCCGCAGCATTCACAATTTTTTTCAATCGCGCGGCTTTCTCTGGCTCCATTCTCCGATCATCACCGCCAGCGATTGCGAAGGGGCAGGGGAGATGTTCCGCGTCTCGACCCTCGATCCCGACAAACTCCCGCGTACCCCCGAGGGAACGGTCGATTACGGGCAGGACTTCTTCGGCCGCAAAGCGCACTTGACGGTTTCGGGGCAGTTGGAAGGGGAGATCGCGGCGCTGGCGCTCTCGAACATCTACACCTTCGGCCCCACCTTCCGGGCGGAGAATTCCAACACCACGCGTCATCTGGCGGAGTTCTGGATGGTCGAGCCGGAGATGGCATTCTGTACGCTGGAAGGAGACATGGAGGTCGCGGAGGCGTTCATCAAAACCATCTTTTCGGATGTTCTGCGCGATGTTCCCGACGATCTGGAGTTCTTTGGCAAGGTGATCGAGCCGGCCACGAGGGAGATCATGCAGACCGTGATAGAACTGCCCTTCGAGCGCATCACCTACACCGAGGCGGTTGCAATTCTGGAGAACTCCGGTCAGGAATTTAAGTATCCCGTTTCCTGGGGGAGCGATCTGCAAAGCGAGCACGAGCGATATCTGACCGAGCAGCATTTCAAGCGCCCGGTGATTGTCACCGACTATCCGAAGGAGATCAAGGCGTTTTATATGTACCAGAATTCCGATGGCAGGACGGTGCGGGCGATGGATGTGCTGGTGCCGGGGGTGGGCGAGATCATCGGCGGCAGCCAGCGGGAAGATCGGTTGGACCGGCTGGAAGAGCGCATTGCCGGAATGGGGCTGAATAAAGAAGATTACTGGTGGTATCTTGATTTGCGCCGCTACGGTTCTGTGCCGCACGCCGGCTTTGGGTTGGGCTTTGAACGGATCGTACAATTCTTGACGGGCATGAAGAACATCCGGGATGTGATCCCGTTCCCTCGCACCCCCGGTAGCGCAGATTTCTAAGCGTCCAGAGAATCATGAAAATGAGAAAAAAATATCAGGCGGAAGGTCTGCTATGCGTAGTTGTCGGCGGTCTATCTGCGGCTATTTTGGGTCCGATACTCCAGACAACGCTTCATTTATCGAACGTGTATTTATTTCTTTTGTATCCGATATCTGCTATCGCCGGCATTCTTTTGGTTGCGGCTCTGCTCCGCGGACTCCAATAGCATCCGTTCCTTCAAAGGCTTTACCTACAGCATGCGGTTTCAATCATGACATTTCACACCCTTGTACGGGCACGCTTTGACTTTGTCTCATCCCTGTTGCCTGCGGGAGGGCTTTTCTTTTCGTCGTTTGATGATGTCGTGACCGCCACATCGCCCGATGAGGTGATCCCGGCGTTAGCGCGGGTCGAGTCCCACTGCCGCGCTGGTGGATATGCTGCCGGTTTTGTCGCCTACGAAGCCGCTACCGCCTTCGACTCCGCACTCCTCACGCATTCACCGCTTCCGGGGTTACCTCTCCTTGCCTTCGGACTTGCATTGACGTTTCAAAATCCCGATTCTCATGAAGAAGATTCCGCCTCTGAATCGTTGTTTTCCTTTTCCGAATGGACACCGCTTTGGAACGAGGCTGATTACGCTGCCGTCTTTGCCCGCATTCAGGCGCGGATTTATGCCGGCGACAGTTACCAGACGAACCTGACCTTTCCGTTGCGCGCGGACTTTTCCGGTGATCCTTTTTTGGCCTATCAGACTCTGCGACAGCGGCAGCGGGGGGACTATGCCGCATTCCTTGATTTCGGTGAAAGGCAGATTCTTTCGCTTTCGCCGGAGTTGTTTTTCGAACGGGAAGGAGACCTCTTACGCACCCGGCCGATGAAAGGAACCGCACCGCGCGGACTAACGCCGGCAGCGGATTCGCTGCAACGCGACCGTTTGCTGGCGAGCGAAAAAGAGCGGGCGGAAAACCTCATGATTGTCGATCTTCTCCGGAACGATCTCGGGCGGCTGGCGGTCTCAGGAGGGGTGCGCGTTCCATCGCTTCTCGATGCGCGCCGGTATCCGACACTCTGGCAGTTGACCTCGACCGTTGAGGCGAAGCTGCCAACTCGGAATCCCCCGGGACTGGCCGATCTTTTTCGGGTGCTTTTTCCTTGCGGGTCGGTGACAGGTGCGCCGAAAGCAAACACGATGCGGATTATCCGGGAGAGCGAACCGCAGCCACGAGGGGTCTATTGCGGAGCGGTCGGTGTTGTCCTGCCGGGAGGGGAATGCGTGTTTAACGTCCCGATCCGCACCCTGCTTCTCTCTGGAACGGAGGCGCGCTACAACGTCGGCGGCGGTCTGGTGGCGGATGCTACAGCCGGCGCGGAGTATGAGGAGTGCCGGCTCAAGGCGAAAATTCTTACGAGAAAAGCGTCCCCCGAATTTGAATTGCTGGAATCCATTCTCTGGTTGCCACAGGTCGGGTATGTGCTTCTGGCGGAGCATCTGAAACGTTTGCGTTCGTCGGCGGAATACTTTCAAATTCGATTGGATGAAGATCTTGTGCGTCAGGTATTGGGCGATGCCGTGGCCGGAGCATCAACACAGCGCAAGATTCGGTTGCTGGTGGCACAAAATGGCATGGTCCGGGCCGAAGCGACGGAATACGGAACGCAACCGGCGGGACCAGTTCCGGTAAGGTTGGCCTCCGGTCCCGTAGATTCCAGCGATCTTTTTTTGTACCATAAAACCACACACCGGGTTGTGTACAACCGCTTTCGGCAGGAGCTTTCGGGTGCGTTTGACGTAATCTTGTTTAATGAAAATGGAGAACTTACCGAAGGTACGATTTGCAATGTGGCGCTCCGACTGAACGGAGAATGGTACACGCCACCTGTTTCGTGTGGACTGCTTGCCGGGGTGCAGAGGGAGGTTCTGCTGCGGCAAGGGACGCTGCGGGAGCGGGTTCTGCTCATAAGCGATCTTCCTCGCGCCGAGGAAATCCGGCTCATGAACTCTGTTCGCGGGATATTGGCTGCCACATTGGTGAAGCCGTAGCAACCTCTTTTGCCTCAACAACATCCGCAACGCAACATAACATACACAAACGGGTTATGATGAGCACGATTTGAGTTGACAACCGGCACCGGAGAGAATATATTCCCTTTGTCGTTACGCCAATGACGACAAAAAAATAACCCCCGCAGACGCGCCAACGTCCCGGGGGATTGGTCGCCCGAAACAGGTTAGACACCCGGACGACAGGGAATATAATACAGTAACAGAAATCCCCTGTCAACTTCTTTCCGACCTGTTTCTATATGCGGCGACCGATTATTATCGGTCGCCGCTTTGTTTCCTCCCCGGAAATCTCCCCAACAAAGCCGCGACCACCTAATTTAATCGGCATAGTGCCGAAAAAATATGCCCAACAGGCGGAAAAAAGGAGATTTATCATGGCTAATGTCACCTACCCTGAAATCAGCATCACCGGAATTCTCGACTGCTACCCCCAGCGGTCGAAGCGCACCAACGACAGCGGCGCGGACATCGCCTATGTCGTCATCAACCCGCTCGAGAACGGAAACGACCGCATCCCGGCGCACTTCCTGCGCGCCAAGGACTACAACACCGCCAAGAATGACTACGACCGCAACGGCAAGCAGGTCAGCTTGAGCGACAAGCCCGGCAGCTTCTGCGTCTACCTGACCGACCCGCGCATTGCCTTGGGCGACTGCGCCCCCGGCGATCTGGTGACGCTGACGGCGAAGGTCTACCCCGTCAAGGAAGCCTACCAGAGCCACAAGGACAAGACCAAGGTGGGCGTCAGCAACATCTCGGAACTGTACTTCGAGATCGTGGGCACCATCCAGAAAGCGACCAGCAAGAAGGTATAAAACCATGCTCGATATCATCCTCGGGGCAATGACAGTAGCAGCATTTGTACACTACGGGGCATGGATATGGGGCTGTTGTATCCGGTGGATAGCAAAGATTTTCGACGATCCCGCCAAATAGGCGAACTTTATAGGCTTCTGGAAAAAATAGAAAGGAGGATACCAAAATGGATATTGCACTCCCGACCGGGCTTGATTTCAGCACTATGGCTACTGATGGCATGGTAGTGATGGGCGGTGTTGTCGCGATCGCTTGCGCCGGCATCATCATCTACAAGCTCTGTCTGTCCGGCGTCAAGTGGGTTGGCAAGATTTTCCGCTAACCTGCGGAAATCACGGCTTGTAAGCCCTCGGTTCGCCGGGGGCTTTTTTTATAGGGTAGAGAGGGACAACATGACCGAGGAACAATACAACGCCTTACTACAGGCAATCACAGACCAAACAACAGCCGCCGCTACACAAGCACAGACACTCTGCTCTTGGCTCGGGTGGATACATACAGGGCAATGTATCATCATCGGCTTTATTCTATGGCAAGTCACTTGCTACGGACTCCACAAAACAAACCTATTTCATTGATCGGAAGAACCCGAATGAAGCGATTAATATTACTGTGCGCAATCACGGTATGCGCAATTGCCGGACAGGCAATGGCATATACTAACACGGCTTTTGAAACAAAGCCGACTTCCAATGGCTTGTGGCTATATGTTTCAGGCTATGGCTATACAATCGTTCCATATAAGGAAATTACCTGTACCGATGCAACCGTATGCTTTGTGATAGATTCGTCCGAATATGTGGCTTGGTATTTTTCATCGGATCAAGTCTGGAAGAATTCATGGGGAACTACGAATACGGGGGGCGATATTACATACCGATACAAATTAACCGCCAGCGCGTATTCGTGGGCTGGCTGGCTATTTTCTTCCGAAGGTGCGGTAGTCGGATGGTATGATAATAACGATAACTGGGATTCGTCTACCGCTGTTCGGTATTCATTTAAATTTGTGAAAATAACCGGAGCCGGCACAACCGATACGGACAATGACGGTACACCTGATGATACAGACGTTGACCCTTATGACCCCGACGAAGATGGTACAGATAGCGATAATGACGGGGTTGAGGACGATTTAGACTGTGACCCCAACGACTCAACAAACACCAATAAGAAACCGAATTGCTACCATTGCGACGATGATAGCTACGCCACGGATGCGTCATCCTGCGATAGCACCCACGACTACGATTTAGACGGCGAAGCGCCGGACTGGAATCAACTCAAAGCCGACATCAAAACCGATATGCTGAGACTCGGAATCAATTTTGATGTTCTGGGCAATGTTGGCACGACAAACAAGTCTTTACTAATCAAATACCCCAACGGGGGAACCAGCATTGCCAATGTGACATACGGCGAAATTGATCTTAGCACCAACCCCGACAGTTGGGAAAGCGGAACCCTGAAAACGCTAATGGTCGAGGGCAAGGACATGATAAAGAAAATCCTAATGTTCCTACTGTCGATTCTTTGGATTACACGGGTTGCCAAACTTATATTCGGAGTCTGATTATGCATAAAGTCGGAAATACAGCATACATCGAAATTCACGAAACAGCGTTTAAACACTTCCAGAGCGACCGCTATAACGAGGCGGGGCATATTGCGGAACTGCAACGACTATTCCAACGGGAACACATCACAAGCGCGGTTTTTTGCTACGGCGGTTTGTGCATTCTTCGCGCCGATGAACGCAACGGAATTATTATGATCGACCGCACCAACGCATTACCAAAACGGGAAAGAAAGGAGCGCAAACGTGGGCTTAATTTTGTGGCTGGCGGGCTATTCAGTCTTTTTGTTTCTTGCTTCTGCACGGGGACAACAGCTTTTGGTGAAGATACTACGGAAGGGGAAGTAGACGAGGAACCAAGCTGGTTTGAAGAGGCCATTATTGATTCTGTATGGTATTTATTCGACGTATTTATCAAGGCCGCTATGGAATTTTTGGACTGGGTAACGGCAGAAGCAAAGGGGAAAATCCCATCCGGGTTATCGTCCGCACTCTCCGGGACTCTTGATTATTTGGCAATCGCAAATGAATGGGTGCCGCTGACGTTTGGGTTCGGCTTGCTCATTGCCTATTACGCCATTTGGATTCTGGCAATCATTGTAAAGTGGTGCGTCCGGTTTATTCCGTGATCCGGGCGTTCCCCTGCGGGGCGGGCTTTCCGCTACGTAAATTTCCCAAACACCGGAAATGTTACCCGCTGCAATCCCTAACGCAACCACAAAGGAAAAAGCATGGGCAATAATCGCACCGTCACGGCATTCAGTTACGCGCCAGCCCGGTCAGGGAAATCATTCCTTTACGTCAAGCGGATCGTCGACGAATGGCTACCGCAGACCACCCGTAGTATCTGGACAAACCTACCGCTACGCCCGGAGCGCATTGCCGACTATTGCGTAGACAAACACGGCATGAGCCGCGATGACGTATTGTCACGGATTCACCTAATCCCCGAAGATGTCGAAAAAAGCTGGAAATTCAACGAACGAATTTATATCGACGACCTCGGGGACGCCGGAAAGAACCTCAAGGAGCACAAAAACGCCGACAGCATCGCCGGGGCATTAATCGCGTCGATGCGTCCGGGCGCAGGCGAACGGGCAAGACCGTGGGTATACGATGGCCCTTGGGTTTACTTTATCGATAAATCCATCGGCAACAGCATTATCGTCATTGATGAAATCCATAACTTTTGCGGCATCTCCACACCAGCCGCCGCCCGCGCAGCATGGCAGCGCTGGCTGGGGGAACTCGGGCATAATCAGGCAATATTCCGCTGTATCTCACAGGACGAACAGAAAGTAGCGAAGGAAATCCGCGACGAAGCCGGGGCAAAGTTTGAAATCCGCAATACGGGCATGGACAAAGACCCCTATTTCAAAATCGAAACATATGACTGGCTGGAAATCGGGCAAGCGTTCTTTAACTTGCCTTATAAAGTTTTTGTCTTTGAGCAGGAAATTTTAAAGGTCGAGGGCAAAAAAACAGAGCGGGGAACTCGGGAAACATTCTTAATGGGGGAGCCGTATTTTTCATTTTATGACTCTTTTAACAAACCCATCGAGGGCGCACAAGCCGCAAACATCAAACCGTTTGAAACCGAATGGCAGCGGATACGACGCGAAACACCGGGACGCATCAAACCCCGGATACGATTGCTGGCATGGTTCGTTTCTAAAAACGCCAAACAACTACTATCCAGTAAATTTTCCCTCGCATTCGCAATCGGCATCCTGATTTTCTGCGGCATCAAATTTAACCTGATCGGTACGGCAATGGCTGCGGTCATGCCGGGGCATAAAGAAAAAATTGCGACCGAGCCACAAAAACAGGAACAGAAAAAACCGGCCGCAAAGACGGCGGGGCAGGCGGGGCAAAAAGGGGCGCAAGAGCCGCAACTGACCGAGGAGGAAAAAAAGATTCTGCGCTTACAGACCGACCTTGACGAACAAAAAAAGAAAGCGGACGCGCTGGAAACAGAGTTGAAGCAACGTGAAGCAATCACACTCATTACCCCCGAAAGCATCACACTCCGAAACGGTATGTCCTATCGCATCGGGGAAACCATCGAATATGGGGAACTAAAAGGAAAGCAGGTATTTTCGATAAACTGGCAGAAACGGGAGGCGAAAATTGGAACCGATGAAAAGAATTCTACCGCTTATAATCTGTTTAATTAGCGGATGCGAGGGCATGACACCGCCCCCGGATACCCCTGATTTCCGGACGCTATACGCCGAAATGTCCATGGTGGAAAACCACGAAGCCGAACAGAACGAAGCAATCCAGAAGGTATCCTTATCCGTTAAGGACATGCCGCTGCCCGCATTCGCACGTTACATTGCGAACACGACGGGATTGTCGATCATATCCGATGAATCATTAGACGCAAAGACCGTAACCGTAGAAGCGGTTGACGCGCCACTTGACCACATACTTTCCAGCGTAGCGCGGCGACTGACGGTATCGATATCGCGGCAGGGGAACATCTATTACATCGGAACTCTGCGCCCAGAGGACAAAGGGCTACTGGTGCGCAAGGTGCGCCGTCTGGCAGCGGAGCAACTGACCAGCAGTATCGAAACACTACTGACGGAAACCGGGAAAACGGCATGTTTTTCCGATGGCCTGATCGTCGTATCCGATACCGTAAAGATTCTGCAACAGGTAAATTCCCTGTTAAACCAGATCGAAAGCGCACCGGCAAATACTTGGGTCGTACAAATGTTTTTGGTGAGCATGAGCGACACCGCACAGAAAACCCTCGGAGTCAACACCGAATTTTCCGCAGAGGTAGCGGTGAATCTGGCCGACCGGGCAACCGATTTTAGCGGCAGCTTGACCGCATTGCTATCCGCAACCAAAACCCGCAGCGGGGCAAAAATACTGGCGCAGCCCCTGTTTTTGCTACTGGACGGCGCAACCGCATCGATTAAGGACGGGCAGAGTATTCCCATTGCAAAGAAATCGACGTCCGAATACGGCACGACCACCACGGAAAATTACGAATATACAGACGTTGGCGTTCTGGTGTCCTGCGCCCTGCGGGAACAGACGGTAAAAAGCGCATCGTGTAACATCGGCATCACCATGACAACCGTATCGGGGTACGTCGAGACAGCCCCCATTATCACAGGGCAGACGTTTAATAGCGCAATTTCCATTGAAGCGGGGAAAACATACTTAGCCGGGAGTATCAGCCGGAAAGAGGAGGGGATTACCCAAAGCGGCAGCCCCATTCCGACACTGTTTAAACGCTCCGAAACGGATGGAATTGTTCAAGTGTGGATCAAATGCTATCGCATACAGGGCGATTATCAAAAGGGGACTGAAAATGGAATTCGACCGCAAGGGGAATCTGGGAATCCTGCACCTGACGAACCCGAAGGAGATTCAGAAGTATTTCGGGGATGAAGAAAATACAAAAGATCGGTTGCGCTGGTTTGACCGCATCGCCATCCGGGGAGCAGAACGGAGACTCACGCGGGTGAATATCCTCGTAATGGGATATCTGACCGCACGGGTAATCTGTACCAAGAATGCACACTTCAAAGACGTCCTGCCCATACTAAATATGTTCGGCGGGTACGTACTGAGCATCGAGGAGACGCAGGAATGCTAATGACCACACCCACCACCGGGGGAGAAGATACCCTTCACGTTTCATTATATGTCGAATGGGACAACAGCATTTTTGCCCTGTACTGTCAAGATTTCGACGATGCGCAGAAGATCGAGAAGGAGAACATCAAGCAGGAGGAGGAGCAGGAGGGCGAGGCTTTTGCGCATGGCGCAGAAATCGGAGGTTATAACTATTACGTTGCACCGCATGGAGCACGGCGCGGCGATGACACTTCTTGCTATTTTCACTACGTTTTGAAACGCAATGATATCACGTTTCTTTTGTCCGAGCGCGACCTGAAAGACGAGAAAAGCCCACCCAATGCCCGAGTAGAGATCGGCAGCAAACCGTTAATGGCTTGGGGGCTTGCGGTTTGTTGGCGGATGGTGAAGGACTTTTTTAAGGAGATCGGGGGGAAGATCATTCGCAACGGCATTTCTCGCGTGGACTTCTGCGCCGACTTGCCGGGGCTGGACATTCACCCGTTTCAAAACGCAATTTCCCGCGACTGGTTTGTCACCAGAGCAAAGGCCGTTTCCTTATGGGAAGATCACGGCGACACCGACGAAGACTCTTGCAAAACATCAAAGCATCTGCGCGGACGGCGTAAAAGCGGCGTGACCATCGGCAAGGACAAGATCATGTGTCGCATTTACGACAAAGCCCTTGAGGTGATGAAAGACCCGGACAAACAGATGATTCTGGAACAAAACCGCTGGGGCGGAAAAGCGCAAGAGAAGGCCGTCCGGGTGGAATTTCAAATCCGGCGGGACGCGCTGACCGCGTTTCATCACGATAAGAAGCCGCTCGATCTTTCCTCGGTGGAGGACTGGCAGGATAAACGGTATTTCGTGGTAATGGCCTGTTGCCGGAAATGGCTGCGGGTATACAAGCATCAATTCGACCGGACACACACAGCGCGTTTAAACGCTGCGGATTTGTTGCCGGGATGGGTGAAAGCGATTGCGGCGTTTGAGGCGTGGAGCAATCCCGACCGCCCCAATGACGAACACACCGCGCAGAAAATTGCGACAAAGACCACACGTGAGACGAAGCCGCTGGAGGCTGCGCCGTTCAAGCTGGTAGAGGGGGCAATCGGGAACGTGGTTTCTGCGATGATTCGGAGCGGCGAAACGTTCAATCCGGAAAACTATATCCGAAAAGTTAAGACCTTTGCATCTATGGCTTTTGCTGAGGTCTTGAGCCGTAAGGGCTGGTTGACGTTTGCACGAAAGGAAATTGAGAAAGTAAACCGTTTAAACGCTTCAACGCTGGATGACCACTATTTCGCTGACGTGATAGGTCGAATGGCTAATTGCGGGGTGCGTGTTACCACGCACGCACCCCAGAGCGCCCTATCGGGCGCGTGTTCCGCTCACCGCTCCACACGCGCCCGGACGGGCTGGGAGAATTTACCCGTCCCGATTCACTCATAACCTCGGGGCAGGGGGCTTTACATGCAACCATTCCCCCCTATGCTGGCCGTCCCCCTGCGGGGCGGGCTATCCGCTACGTAAATTCCCGATAATGCCGGGAATGTTACCCGCTACTATCCCTGACGGGAGCCGCGCCGAGGCGCGGGAGGTTGCTTTGCTTGGGCTGTCGCCCAGGCGAAGCAATGAACCGCACAGGATAACAGCACATTTTCTTTTTCTTCTGCGGACGCGCTCCGCGCATATCGTTCAAAAGCATCAGAGACGCGCTCCGCGCTCTGTAGGGATGGAAAAACAAAGAGCCGTTTTTCCTCGCGTTGCTGTCCTATCGCCACTCGCGCATACCACCGGGGCAACCCCTCGTCGTTAGTTCCTCGCGCTACCTTCCTTACTTGTGGAATGGGCGCCAAAAGCCGCGCCCTTTATGCACATAGCGCGGGGGGACTGCGAAAGAAAAGAGTAATTTTCCTACCGCCGAAAATTCTTCCTTTTCTTTCTTGCCGCCCCGCTACCGTCGGTTTTTGCGCCGCGAGGAACTAACGACGAGGGGATGCCCCTAAAAAAACGCTCTTGACGGGACAGCAACCAGATCAGAACGCCGCTTCAGAATCTTCAACAAGAGGATATTTTCAAGCGCAACATTCCGGTGCGCATATTTTCGGGAACGTTTATGAAAGGGCAAACGAATGAGCAAGGCGACGAAGGCGCAGATAGAACAAAGGCTTGAACAATTCCGGGGGTGGCTGAAATACTTTGAAGAGGGGATGCGTGAACATGGCTACGAAGGAGACGCAAGCACGGTAGAAATCGTCAAGAGGAGATTCGAGGATTATATGAGCGGGAATGAATACCGTTGATTACGGGAACCAATAGCGCACGAAAGGAAATAAATTGAACGTTGACTATACCGCAATCTTTGCGACACCGGACGAACTGGCAAACTTCCTGATGTTAGCGAATGCGGAACAGGTACGGCTACTCGCACGACTAACAACCGAATCAGGACAAGCACAAATGTCTTGCACACTCACAAGGGGCAATAAATGACTGACACCGCCGCCGCACTGGCAATACTTCACACGCTCGAAAACATACCGGAACTACTGAAATTAATCGCATGGGGTTTGATGTTAATCATTATTTTAATCATCGCCAAAGGGGTGCATAAGCAAATCATCCTCCCGAAATTGGAACGCGCCAGACACCGGAAAAAGAAACTGGAAAAACTCAAAGCTCTCCATCCGGATTGCTACGAATGCATTTACACCAGCACGATAAAACGGGATTGCAGCAACTGCCCGAAGGGAAAGAGAGGCAATAATGAACGCAACATTTAAAGAAGCCCTGATGAACTACCAGAACGGGAAAGACCCGGAACCCGCCATCAACCGCGAGGACTGGCTAAACAATGCGCTTGCCGTTTTTGCTGAATGCTTGCGCAACATGGGGCGCAAACTACCGGAGGAAATCCGGGTATCCTGCGGATTTCCCAAGGGCAGGGCAAAAGCAATCGGGCAATGCTGGGATAACACGCAGAGCAAAGACGGGCATTTCGAGATATTTATATCGCCGGAAATCGCAGAACCTTGTGACGCACTGGACGTACTGCTGCACGAGGTCGGACATGTCGCGGCAGGATTGGCTTGCGGACACAAGGGAGCGTTTAAACGCTTTGTAAATGACGCAGGGCTTGAGGGCAGGGCAACCGCAACGACCGCCAGCCCGGAACTATTGGACGCATTGCGCATGGGCGTACTGCCACACCTTGGGAAATATCCCCATGCCGAACTACGGGGAGAAAACACCGGGAAGAAAAAACAGACGACCCGCATGGTCAAACTCACCTGCCCCGGCTGCGGCATGGTGATCCGCACAACTCAAAAATGGATCGAGGAAACAGGCGCGCCGGTATGCTGTAGCTGCCAAGAACAATTTCAGACAGACGAGGGAGAAACCGGAGGAAGCGACGATGAATAACACAATCTATACATGCCCCGTATGCGGGAAAATGATCGAGGAGACAACAGAACCCGGACGCCCCCGGACATATTGCAACAAGGAGTGCGCCGAAATCTGGAAGAAATGGAATTATATAACTACGCATCTGCCCCGGCTGTGCATAACATCCGAGGCAGAGAAACGCTGGAAAGGGATGTTCCTGCGGGAACGGAATCTGATATTCAAAGGCTAACAAGTTTCGACAAACGGATACGCAGAAGCATCGTACCTGTCAGCCGCCGGAATGCGGTACAACGTAACCCCGGCATTTCGCAATAAATCATCCTTACGCTTATCACGCGCCCGAACTTCAGGGAGATCATGCGAGGAATCATCTATTTCGACGGCTGCAACAACTTTTAGTTCCTTGTTATACCAATGGCGGCAAACCAAAAAGTCAACATGCATCCGCGCTACCTGATCGTCAATTTTATCACGGCCGATTACATCGGCAAGCGACACTTTAGGAAGAAGGAGAAGATAACTTTCATCGGGAAAACATTTCTGGAACCAGCGGTAATACCAGTATTCGTTACGGGTCAAGAATGCAGAGGATTGCAAATCAATTTTATCATGGACGCCGGATAACTGAGAGAAAATCCGCTCTTTGCAATAATCAAGCATCTCCCGCATGACATAGTATTTAATCGCTAAGCCGACCATGCCGCCGAACAGAAAGACCCCAATGATAAAACCCACAGCAGACGAAAAAGAAAAAGAAATCATAAATTGCCCCTATTTATAAGGAAAAATTGTGTATATGCTGCTTTACCCGGATACAGACGAGCGCCGATACGTCAAAACAAACAAGGCGTCAACGATCTACGCTGCAATGCGAGAATACGAGGAGACAGGACGCGCCGTAATCGTCAAAACCCGCTGCCTATGGAAAACGGTTGCGGAATTCCCGGCGGGAGTCACCAAAGCCTTGAAGCAGAAAGAAAAGATAGACGACAAGGAGCTATTAATTTTAAAACGCGACCGCGACCGAACCTATCTGCGCGATGTCGTCGAATTCCCTTACAAACATTTTTACGGACTTACATCACGCCCATTAGACCAAAGCCCATTTGCATACCTGGTAGATGGGCGGGAAAAAAGGAAAGCGAGAATCATGCCGACAAAAGCAGAACACAAATGCCTAATGATGTTAAGCGACATAAAGAAAATGCTTGACTCACTCAGTGAACAGACCATAAATACACGCATAGCGAAGGATATCGCGCCGTACTGCAGCGTGTGCAAAGAGCGTTTAAACGCTGCGGAAGCGGACGCAATAGAAACGATGCGGGTTGAAAAGCGAGGAAATTGACTTTTTTTATCGGAAGGTACATAATTTTTTTAGCGATACAACCCATTGAACCCCAAAGACTTACATTCCACGCAACGCAACATAACATACATTATCGGACGTTCTGCGGGTGGCTTGCCTATCCTTCTATCCGCCCTCTCATGAGGAAGTCATGGCCTAAGCGCTCGCAACTTACCCGGCTAAGCCCCTTCGCCATCGCCATCAGCGGCGGTTGACTGCCTTCCACCGGCGACACCCCGCTGCCCCCCAAGACCTTTGGACAGACAAACGCTGCGATCTCATCCACCAGCCCGGCATCCATCAGCGAACCTGCCAGATGACCGCCGCCTTCACAGAGTACATTCCGTACTCCATGCCGGATCGCCAGTTCCTTAAGTCCCGCTTTTAAGTCGACCCGTCCGTCAGCGCCGGTGCATTCAATCAGTTCTGCGCCCGCTCGGGCCAGATCAGCGCGACGATCCTCGGGTGCGCGATTTGTCGTTAGCAAAACAACCGGTCCGCCTTCGCAGGTAAGCAACTTCGATTGCGGCGTTATTTGTAACAAAGAGTCTGCCACCACCCGAACTGGTTGCGCGGCACGTTCCTGTTCGCGAACATTCAATCGGGGGTTGTCGTGGATGGCTGTCGTGCTTCCGATCAAGATGGCGTCGCACTCCATGCGCATCTGCTGGACCCGCTGCCGGCTTTCGGTACAGGAAATCCACTGCGAATCCCCGTTGGCAGTGGCTATTTTGCCATCCAGAGTCATCGCGTATTTCAGAATCAGATGGGGTAAGCCGCATTCAATGCACTTTAAAAAACCGTGCATGATCCAGCTTGCTTCTTCGGCAAGCAGACCGGTTTCCACCGTAATTCCAGCCTCTTCCAGCCTTTGCCGGCCATTGCCGCTGATGGGATTGGGGTCATCAACCGCAGCAATCACCTTTGCGACACCGGCCTTAATCAGAGCTTCGGTGCACGGAGGCGTTTTTCCTTGATGATTGCAGGGCATGAGGGTGACATACGCCGTGGCCCCGCGCGCGTTCTCGCCCGCGGAATCCAACGCCGCCACCTCGGCATGGGCATGGCCGTAGCGGGCGTGATAGCCCTTGCCCACCAAGAGATTGTCCTTCACCAAAACGCAACCCACCGGAGGATTTGGACTGACGCTGCCCAAGCCCTGCCTCGCAAGGTAAATCGCCATGCGCATAAAATCTGCCGGCGTGTAACTGTTCATGGAGTTCCCCCTTCAGGCCATAGTAGATCCCTTCACCCGCGAAAGATTATATAAATCGGGCAGAAGCATCACAAGGAAATAATCCAAGGCCGCCGAATCAGGGGCTGTGCCGGGATTGTACAATGCACAGGATGTGCACAACATATCGTTTTTAGATAAATAATAATACACAACGGGTCGCATATGTGCGAATTTGACCGATATACTGGGTATGCGATAGGACCGGATTTATACAGAGTGTGGTGTGTTGGAAGCACTCAATGACTGGAATTCACGCATTCGTTGGAGCAGACCTGACCGGGCGGGCAGGGGCGGTCGCAGCATTCGGGATGAATCAGAACACTGGCGTCGGGCAGTTCGGCCTGCATTGCCGCTTCAATGCGGTCGCAGAGGGCGTGCGCCTCGTGCAACGGCATATTGCGCGGTAGCAGAAGATGCAGATCGACATGACGGATGTGTCCGGCTTGCCGGGTGCGCAGTGCATGCAGCGAGAGATACTCCCCGGAAAATCGGGCCAGCGCATTTTGGACTTTTTGCATATCCTCTGCCGAAAGGCTGCTGTCAAGCAGGGGGGCGAATGCCTTGCGGATCAGCTCCACCGCCTCACGAATGATAAATAAAGCTACAAAAATGGCGACAATCGGGTCAAGGATATTCCAGCCGGTAAGCAGCAACAGGAGCAATCCCCCCCCTACCCCGGCAGAAGTAATTACATCCGCCCGTAAGTGCAGAGCGTCCGCCTCCAGCGCAACCGATTCCGAAGCCCGGGCGACTCGGTACAGCATAGTAGACACCACAAGATTGACCGCAGCCGAGAGGAACATGACGCCCAGCGCCAGCGGAAGGTTATCCACCTTCGTGGGCGTAACGATTTTTTCGACCGATTCAAAGATAATCCACACCGCCGCCACCAGAATCAGCATCCCTTCGATCACCCCCGAAACATTTTCATATTTTTCGTGTCCATAGGGGTGATCGTTATCCGCCGGCCGGGCGGAGAGCCGGACGGCGGCGAAAGCGATGATTGCGGCAAGCAGGTCCATCAGCGAATGAATGGCCTCTGAGATGATACTGACCGATCCGGACAAGACGCCCGCAATCAGCTTCATTATTACCAGCATACTGTTCGACCCTACTGAGAGGAGGGCCACATTTCGTTTGGTTATCATGTGCAGATACGTCCTTTTTGCCATTTCCCCCGTTTTCCCGCCGCTCCGGTTGAATCCGGAAAGAAAAACGGCGTTGCATTTGATTATGCAACGCCGTTTCTGGGTTTGCAACCGGTTAGGCGCGGCAAAGCCGCGCCCGCCAGCGGGTGCCGCAGGAAAGACTCAGCGCGCACCGTCCATTTCACTGATGCGGTCGATATCTTCCGTCTTGCCAATTAGGACCAGCGAATCGGAGGGCTTGCATTTAAAATCCGGTCCCGGCAGAAAAACGGTACGCTCCGGCAGCCGTTCGTGCGCGGCAATCACAAAAACGCCGTAATCATGACGCAGATTCAATTCGCTCAGCGTCTTGCCGGCGAACCGGTCTGGGCTGGCAATTTCGGAAAGCAGAAAACCTTCTGAAAGGTTGATGCTTTCCAGAACATTGGGGTGTACCACCTGCCGCACCAGTCGCGCGGCGGCTTCGGCTTCTGGAAAGACGATGTTCGTGGCGCCCAGCGCCCGCAGGATGCTGGCGTGATCGGCGTTCAGGGCCTTGGCGTGAATGTGTGAAACGCCGATTTTGCGCAGATGGAGAACTGCCAGAATGCTTGCCTCCAGATTCTCGCCCATGCTGACGATCGCCTCGTCAAACTCCTTTGTCACGACGGAACTGAGATCGTCAAAACTGCGGGCGTCCATTCGCAGGGCGCGGTGAACGTAATCGGCAATGTCGTTGACGACCTTCTGGTTGGAGTCGATGGCGAGTACCTCGCAATTCTCCTGCGCCAGCCGGGTCGCCGACTCGCGGCCGAACTGGCCGAGTCCGATGACACAGATTCGTTTTGCACTCATCCGATCATAATCCTCCCTTCAGGGTGGGAAATGGCCGCAGTGCGCTGGCTGATCACGGAAAGCGCGATCGTCAGCGGCCCCAGCCTCCCGACAAACATCGACAAACAGATCCAAACCTTCCCGAATTGGCTGAGCTGAGGCGTGAAGTCCATGCTCAAGCCAACCGTGGCGAAAGCGGAAATCTGTTCGAAAAACAATGTAATCAGCGGTACATTCGGTTCCGTCAGCGACAGCAAAAATACGCCGGCCACATTCCATGCAACCGCAAGATTGATCAGTTTGCGGACCTTCAGCATAACATCAGCGGGAATTTTCCGCCCAAAGAGCGTTGCTTCCTCCCGCTGCAGCACCGCCGCAATCAGGTTGCTGACCCAGAGGCCGAGACTGGTTACCTTAATGCCGCCCGCGCAGGACCCCGGCCCCCCGCCCACGAACATCAACCAGATTACAAATAACGACGCTGGCAGCGGCAAAGTTGCCTGCGAAAAGGTGCAGAACCCAGCCGTACGCGCTACCACCGACTCAACCAGACAATCCAGTACGCTGGTCGGACGTGCGGTAAGATCCAGTAAATAAATGACGATTGAGCCGCCAGCAAGCAGGAGGAACGTGAGCACCAGCACCATTCGGGTATGATAGGAAAACCAGGCCAGCGTATCGGGTTTGCGCAGAATCAGCCGGGTTTTAACAAAAAAAGCTAGCTCTACAAGCACAGTATGTCCCAAGCCGCCAAAAACTACCAACGCCATAATCACGATTAAAAACATACTGCCCTGCCCCTCCAGGCTGGCGTTCCAGAGGGCAAAACCGGCATTGCAGAAGGCCGAAACCGAGTGAAAAAAACCGTACCAGACGGCGTCCCAGAACGGCATGGTGCGCATCAGGCATCCGGCAAGCAGAACCGCGCCGATAGCCTCGATAGAGAACACCAGATAGAAAATATGGTGAAAGGTGCGCTGGAATTCTTTGGCTGCATCGCGTTGATAGATCGAGTCTTCCAAGGCGGCCTGACTGCGCAGTGACAAGCGTGCGCCCAACAGCTTGAGCGACACCGCCGCAAAGGTCATCACGCCCAGTCCCCCCAGTTGGAACACGACCAGAATGACCAGTTGCCCAAGGAAATTAAAGTTGTCATAAACGGAGATCGTGGTCAGGCCGGTAACACATGCCGCAGAGGTGGCTGTAAAAAAAGAGTCCAGCAGGCCGACCTGCGCCCCGGATTTCCAGCAGATGGGCAGGCGCAGAAGCAGGGTTCCGCAAAAAATCAGAACAGCGAAGGTATAGATCAGCAACACCGGAGGCGTGGTGTTGTTGACGAAATTCCGCCAGTTCCAAACGTTGACCTTCTTCTTCAAAGGACTCCCCTGCCCGGCCTGTGTTTCCGTGGCCGCACTACTTATTCCGCCAGTGTTTTTCCCACCAGATTAATGAACCAAGGCCGCGACCGGTACGGGTCGAAGACCACATCCCGGCGGAAGAACACCCGCAGAGGGCTGTCCGGCTCCGCAGTATTGAGCGTCAAACGGATGTTTGCCTCGATCGCAGCCTCGTCCCCTTTGTCCGCACTGAAACAGGCGAGACAACCGTAGTACAAGGAAAGCGCACCAGAGGCGTCCTTCTTCGGAATTGGTACTGCGTCAACCAGCGCCTGTGCTTCCTCGTGTTTGCCTAACCGCCATTCCCACGAAGCCAGAACCAGAGAGGGGTGCCACATGTTATCCGGATTGCCATCGGCAAGTGCGATGGCCTTGCGCGCCGCCTCAGCGGCCTCCGCATAGCGTCCTTGTTTGCCAAGAAAGACCGAAAGATTGGCCTGAAAGGCCGGAACCTTCGGCGCAAGCGCACACATCTGACGCGCATAGCTCTCCGCGCTGGCATAATCACGAGCGAGATTGCACGCCTCGCAATTGGTCCAAAGCCAGTCAAATCGCGCCCGCAAGTCGGCTTTTTTCGGCTCGGGAGCCTTTTGTGCGGTCACCTTTTTCTCGGCATATTGCGCATCATCCACAAGAGCCGGCAACGTCGCCATTGGCACCGATGCAACGACGGGAGCCCCTTTCACGCCCTCCGCCGCGATCGTGCAGACATTCACGCTCAATACAAGCAGCAGACATCCCCACAAGCACATGAATACCCCGTTGGTCATGACGCTCCCTTCCCTGAGTAACGCCCACGCCTATCCCACTAACATCGCTAATCGTACCTCACCGCTCTGCCCGGTGTGGCGAGGCAAGGCGGCCGACAGACTGTCGGTCGAGCCGGTGGCGAAATACAGAACCCCGCCGGGAACGTGATTATCGCACAAAAGCCCGCATTCAGCAAGTCTCCGGCGCGTTTGCCGCGCGATGGCGGGCGCGGGATCAATCACCGTCATCCCCTCTCCCGCCACTTCGCGGATCAGGTCAATTACCAGCGGATAGTGCGTGCAGGCCAGCGCAAGTTGATCGACCCCAGCCGCTCGCATCGGGGCGAGCCACTCCTCTAACTTCCCGCGGATGACTGCCGCCGGATGATCGTGTTCCACCATCTCTGCCAATCCGGGACAGGATTGCTCAAAGATCTCTACTCCTTTCGCAAAACGCTCAACAACGCCAGCATATGGCTCTCCGCGCAAGGTGCCGGCAGTGGCGAGAACGCCGATTTTCCCGGAACGGGTATGCTCGGCAGCGGGCTTGAGCGCCGGCTCCATGCCGACCACCGGCAGCTCCGGAAAGCGCTGACGCAGGTAATACAGCGCCGCAGCGGAAGCGGTGTTGCAGGCGATGACCAGCATCTGAGCCCCCTGCCCGATCAGGAACCTCGTGATGCGCTCGGAGAGATCGCGCACCTCGTGAAGCGGACGCGAACCGTACGGGTGGTTGCCCCGGTCCGCGAGATACAACAGCCGCTCGGACGGCAGTTCACGGCGGATTTCGCGCAGGACGGATAGGCCGCCGATGCCGGAATCAAAGACGCCGATGGTCGCCGGCGCAGCTTGAAGTCCATGCTCTGTCTGAACCATTTTGCACCCGGATTCTCTCTTCGGTTCCCCGCATTATACCAATCCGGCTCCGAAAAAGAAAGTGCGATTCGCAGCGGCGCTGTTCCGCTGCTTTAGCTGCGGAGCTTTCCGGGAAAGAGACGCGAGCGGGCCGTGTTGAATTCCAGCATATTGGCGCCCTGATGCGTCTTGCCGGGGGAACTGACAAGGAACAGAACGGTATCATCAATGGCAAGTTGCCCATTTTCAAGAAGTGCCTGAAGTTCGGAGCGGACCATGTCTTCAACCGGCGTACCGGGATTGGTGCAGAATGCGTAAACGCCGTAGGACAATGCGAGTTCGCGTTGCACCCGCGCGCTGGCGGTGCAGGCCTGTACCGCAACCGGACAGCGGTGTGAGGCGAGAAGACGAGCCGAATAACCAAGGCTGGTGTCGCAAAGAATCATGCGCGCCTTCATTCTGACCGCTCCGACCGTGGCGCTCTGGGCAAGGAAGTTGCTGACGGGATCGAAGGTCAGGCGATCTGGCTGGTCGTGGCTGAAGAGACGCTCCTTCTCGGCAGAGCGGACCATTTGCGCCATCGCCTTTACGGCCTCCAACGGATACTTGCCGCAAGCGGTTTCCCCGCTCAGCATCACAGCATCGGTTCCATCGAAGACCGCCGTGGCAACGTCGCTGGCCTCGGCGCGGGTGGGACGGGGATTCTCAATCATCGAATGGAGCATTTGCGTGGCCGTGATGACGGGTTTTCCCCTTGCAATGCAGGCGGCAATCAGCTTCTTCTGGATGATCGGCACTTGATCGATGGGGATCTCTACCCCCATGTCGCCGCGCGCCACCATTACGCCGTACACGATATCCAGAATCTCCTCGATGTGATCCACCCCTTCCTGATTTTCAATCTTGGCGATGATCTTGACCGGGGATTTATAGGTATCGAGAATGCTCTGGATTGCCACCACATCGTCGCGGTTGCGGACAAAGGAGTGCGCAATGAAATCAATGTCGTTCTCAACCGCAAAATGGACGTAATCCCGATCTTTCTCGGAGAGTGACGGTAGATGGATATGAACCCCGGGGATATTGACGCTCTTGCGGTTGGGAATGCGGCCGGAATTCCCCACCCGGCAGAAAAGGCCGTTGTTGCGGCACTCTTCGACCGTCAGCAACAGACTTCCGTCGTCGATAAGCAGGGACGAGTGGACTGGAACATCCTCGGCCAGCGCTTCGTAGGTCGTCAGAAAGGACGGGCAACCTTCGGCGTCCTCGGCCTGCCCGACGAAAACGCGGTCGCCTTCCGTCACGTAAAGCGGGGCCTCAATGCCAGTGGTTCGAATTTCCGGGCCTTTGGTATCGAGCATGACGGGGATTTTTTCGGAAACCGAACGCACGACCGTTAACACGTCCAACGCTTGATCGAGACTGGTGTGAGCCGTATTCAAACGAACCGCATCCATTCCTGCATCGTACAACTGGCGGATGAAATCGGCATTGCTGCCATTGGGAATGGTCGCAACAATCTTGGTGAGCTTACGCAACATGCAGGTTCCTTTGTTTGCTTGGTGTCCGGTCCGCTCATTGGTTTTCGGGAGCGGACGCCTTCATGGGTCGCACATATAATCTGGTTCGAGTCCGGCTTTGCAAGCCCTCGCTTCCCGTTTTTTCGCAAGTTTGCCGTTGCCTGATCGACTTTCGGGTTTCTGCCGCAGAATGCGAGTCATTCATGGTTCTGCGCAACCATCCGCATATGGGGGGCATATAGGGATTTCGGGAGCAGATATAGATGAAATGTGCCATTTTTCGCATGTGCATTGCCGCGTAATTTTCAGACAAATGTCAACGGCGACTGGTCGGACGGCTCACCCGCGTTATGAGAAAGCCGATCCAGAAATCTACCGACTGAGCGCGCGCAAACAGCCGATGTGCCTACGTTCCGAGCAATAAAAAAGTCTGTTCTTTTTCAAAAAATCCAGTACAATCGCTGCTGCAATGTTTTTATTGCATGGCTGTTGCCCCGCACTCGAAATCGCGCTATAAATTCCGGGAGCATTCTGCTTGACGTAATGCAGGGTATATGCTACTATGAAGGTATCATAATGCGCAACTGGCAGGTAGATTGCAGCGCAAAGAATATGGAAGGAACAACGATGTCTGAGATTTATCTGGATCATGCGGCAACCACCCCGCTCAGCGCGAGTGTTCTGGAGAAGATGCTGCCGTATTTGCAGAACGACTATGGCAATGCCTCTGCAAAATACTACGAGAAGGGAAAGCGCTGCCGTCGGGCCTTGGCCAAGGCACGCCAGCAGTTAGCGGCACTGATCGGCGCTGATATTCCGCAGGATGAGGACAAGCCTTCGGAGTTGGTATTCACCTCCGGCGCAACCGAGAGCAACAACTGGGTGCTGAAATCGGCTCTGGGCTCCGTTAAAAAGCAGCATATGATTACAAGTTCGATCGAACACCACGCGGTTCTGGAGACAGCCGAATATCTGGCGAAATCCGGCCAGTGCTCGTTGACAGTCATTCCTGTGAACAGCGAAGGGTTGATTGATCCGGTGGAGCTGAAGAAGGCCATGCGTCCGGAGACGGGGCTGGTCAGCATCATGCTTGCGAACAATGAGGTTGGAACCATCGAGCCGGTTCAGGAATTGGCTGAAATTGCGCACGCCGGGGGGGCTTTGTTCCATACCGACGCGGTGCAGGCGGTCGGAAAAATCCCGGTAAACGTGAAGGCCTTGGGGGTGGACTTTCTCAGCCTCTCTTCGCATAAGTTCTATGGCCCAAAAGGGATCGGCGCTTTGTATATGCGTAAGGGGCTAAGGTTGGAGCCACTGATGCACGGCGGCGGTCAGGAGCACCACAAGCGAGCCGGCACTTACAATGTGGCGGGTATCGTGGGAATGGGGGCGGCGGCGGAAGAAGCACAGAACGAATTGGCTTCGGAAGGCGCGCGCCAGAACGCTCTGGTGGAGCGGCTGTGGGAGGGGCTGAGCGACGCAACCCCGAAAATCCTCCGCAACGGACATCCCAGCCAGCGGTTGCCGGGCATTTTGAATGTGCGCTTTCAGGGTGCCGAAGGCGAGGCGGTATTGTTGCGGCTGGATATGTTCGGCATTCAGGTAGCCTCGGGGTCGGCCTGTTCGACCGATAGTCTGGAGCCGTCGCATGTGCTGCTGGCGCTGGGAATCGCGCAGGAAGACGCCCACGGTTCTATCCGCCTGAGCCTTGGCAAGCAAACCTCGGCACAGGACATTGAAGAGGTAATTAAGATCATGCCGGCTCAGATCCGCCTGATCCGCGAGATGAGTGTGACCTGGAAAGGCTGATATGTCTGACGGTCCTGGATCAATGCCTTACATTCCCGCTATCACCGGGCGCGATTCCGGGGAGGGAGGTACGGCGTTTGTCATCGGCATCATTGCGGTTGTGGGGGGGGTGGCGCTGGCGATGCGCTTGCAAAAAATCCTCAGCCGGCGGCCAGCGACGACGTTCCGTCGCAGACCGCTCCCGGCGGTCAAGCATTCGAAGGAACAAAAGAAATTTATCGATACGCATGTCGAAGTCACTGAGGGCGTGAGCGGAACCTCCGGTTTGCCGACCGGACTGCGGCTGACGGTCGAATTTGCCCAGCATGACAAATCCTATACGGCAACTGTGATTAATGTATCGGACGAAAGTTTCGTTGTAACACTGCCGCCGGTGAAAGCGGGAAGCGTCCCCTTCAATCCCGCCATCGGGGATGAAGCGCGTTTTTTTGCGGTCCGCGAGGGACGGAATTTTACCTTCAGCACCAAGGTGCTGCAGGTGTTCAGTGGCGGCTTGCGTGCCTGCTCATTCCGGCATACCAGCGATATTGTGGTTGGCAACCGGCGGGGGCAAACCAGAGTGTTTGGCGACGCGCCGGTTCTGTTCACCGCGATTCCGCAGAATATGATTACCGGCAGCGCGATTCCGGTGGCCGATCTGGCGCGGGCGATGCCTTGCGAAATTCCGGGACTGATGCAGGACATCAGCACGGGCGGCTGCGCCCTCCGGACTCGTTCTCCCCTGCGCTTCGGGGCGGGCGATCTGGTGCTGCTCAACGCCTGCCTGCCGGGATCGGAAGACGAATTTGCGTTGTTGGCTGGCATCACCGGGGAGCATTCACTGGCGGGAGAAGGGGGCGGTTCTTTGCTCAATCTCGAGTTTCTGGCGCTGGAAACGCAGACACTGGCTAAAATCGGGGAATATGTTTCGACGCAGTTGGAGGACCGGATCATCGATTGAATCCTCCGCGCGCCAGACGGCACGGGCAGCCGGGCGACGCGGATCATCAGGGGACCGTTGCGAGGAGAAGGCGATGGGGAGTGCGGGCGGGGCTGACAAACGGAAGCTGGACCGAAAGGCGCTGATCTATTTTCCTTCGGTCTTTCTGGCGGGAAGCGAAGAGGAATTCGGACGGATTATTGACATTACCACGGGCGGATTTATGCTCGTACGCTATCAGCCGCTGCCGGAAGGTTCGGAACACCGGGTGCGAATCCACTGGACGATGGAGAACGGGAGTGAGTCCTCGTTTGAATGCACGGCGACGGTCTGCTGGTGCCGTCCGGACGTCAATCCGGAACTGTACGCACTCGGCTGTCGGATTCATGACTCCGAGCCGGGGGTGACGGATGAGATCGCGCGCATGATTACGCGCTGGAGCTTCCCGGAGTGGTAATTGCGGCCGTGCCATCCGGCCGGCCGCTGTTGTGAAAGAGACGAAGAACACGCCAGCCCGGAGATATTCCGGAACTGGCATCAGGCGGAAGAGCCGGAAGGAGCAGAAAATGGAATACACAGCAAAGGTGCTGGAGCACTTTCAAAATCCGCGCAATGTCGGTGAGGTTCCAAATGCGGATGAGATCGGCGAGGTTGGAAATCCCACCTGCGGCGACATGATGCGCATCAGCATCGCCGTACAGGAAGGAAAAATCAGCGACTGTAAGTTCAAGACCCTCGGCTGCGGAGCCGCGATTGCGACCAGCAGCATCGCTACGGAAATGGCTAAGGGCATGACGCTTGAGCAAGCGCTGAAAATGACCCGCGAGCAGGTGGCGGAGGCTCTGGGCGGTCTGCCGCCGGAGAAGATGCACTGTTCGAACCTTGCCGCCGACGGGCTGCATGCGGCGGTCGAGGACTATTACCAGAAACATCCGGAGAACAAATGAGCGCCGCAAATGAGCCGGATCAAGCCGGAGCACCTGTGCCGGGCAAGCCGGCGCTGTATTATTGGTTGCCATCGCTGCTGGCGGTGGCAATCGTCATTCTGGCCCTGTACATGCGCCATCGCGCACAGGAGCAGGAGAATGCCTCGCGCGTCCGGCTGTTTCAACAAACGACGCAAGGTGTCATGGGCTCCGGTTGCCATGTGACCTTTGTGGTCACGCCCAAACTCAAGGGAACGCCTCAGGAGTGTTTCGACGCCGCACTGGTGGAGACCAAGCGCGCTGAGAAGCTGTTGAGCTATTACGACCCCAAGAGCGATGTCAGCCGCATCAATGCCGCACCGGCAGGGACACTGGTGGCGGTGCATCCATTGACCTGGCAGACGCTGATGGAGGCCATCCGCTTCAGCGTACTTTCCGGCGGTGCGTTTGATCCGGCCACCGGATCGGTTACCCGCCTTTACCGGTGGAGTAATCAGGAGGAACAAAAACTGCCGGACAAGGAGGCCACCGAGAAAGCCAAGGCGGCTACGGGCGAGGGAAATATTCTTCTTGATCGCGAGGGGATGCGGGTTGGCCGGAAGACCCCCGATACACTGGTAGACTTGGGCGGTCTGGCTCAGGGACTGGGGACGGATATCTTCCTGAGTGTGCTGTATGAGCGGGGTGTGCGCAATGCGGTTGTTGAGATCGGCGGCGAGGTCAAAGTGCTGGGCTGGCGGCCGCTGGCCCCGGAGGAAGCGGGCGGCGCCAGCGGTAAGCGGCGTCTCTGGAATGTCGGCATGCGCGATCCGCGCGATGCGGACGCGATGCGCAAGCTCGCGGTGCGGTCGAACTTTGCAGTATCGACTTCGGGCGATTATGAGAAATTCTTTGAGTTTAAGGGCAAGCGTTACTCGCATATCATCGACCCGCGCAGCGGTCAGCCGATAAGCGGCGGCATCATCTCGGCAACGGTGATTGTTCCCGGTTCCTGCATGCGTGCGGATGCGTTGGCAACCATCGCCTGCGTGTTGGGGGAAAAGAAATTTCGCGCGCTACTAAAGGAGTTGCCGACGGTCGAGGCGTACCTGATAGACGAGAAGCGCAACTTGATTCACATTCCGGCCGCTGAAGAAGAGAATGGCTCTTATCTTGCGCAGGAAGATGAGGACATCGAGGAAGATTCGACCGAGCCTGAGGAGCGGGACGACGAAGTTCCCGAGAAGGAAGAGAGCAACTTCTGGCCGATTGATGCCGGCTACAATCGCCAGCCGATTGCCCCCCCTGCGGTGAAAACACTAAAAAAACCGACATCAACATCGGCGGAGCCGAAGGGGCGTGTGCCCGCGCTGCGGAGCCCGAAGGCGACGGACCCCGTCGAAAAGCCTGCGGGACCGTCCGGCGCTGGATCCCCAGATACCCCTCGAAATACTCCGGCCCCGGCTTCAACGCCCCCCCTCCCCTCCCCCCAAACGGACGGGAATGCGAATGCGGCCACAGTGCCAGCCGCTCCAGCCGCGCAACCTGCGCCGGCGGAAGGTACGGCGTCACCCAAGCCTGCCGGAGGGACGAATGCGGCTGGGAATTGATGTCGGGTCGGCAGCAATCAAGGCGGTATTGCTGGATGACTGCAACAGAATTGCAGACTCCCGAATTGTGCAGACCGGAGGACTGCCGGCGCAGACAGCGCAAGCGCTGGCGCAGGGGCTTTGTTCGCAAGGACTGCCTGCCCGGATTGGGGCAACCGGATATGGCCGTGCATTGGTTGACTTTGCTACCCGCCGCATCACCGAGATCACCTGTCATGCCGCCGGCGTTCGCCACATGCACCCGCAGGCAGTAAGCATCCTTGACATCGGCGGCCAGGACAGCAAAGCGATCCGACTGGACGAACGAGGCGCGGTAGCGAACTTCGCCATGAATGATAAATGCGCAGCCGGTACGGGAAGCTTTTTTGATGCGCTTGCCCGCCGATTTTCGCTGGAACGGGAGGAGATGGCCCGGCTTGCCCTCAGTGCGCGCCATCCTGTTTCGGTCAGCGCGACTTGCGTGGTGTTTGCCGAGAGCGAGATCATTGGCTTGCTGGCAGAGGGGGCTGATCTGACGGACATTCTGGCAGGGGTGTATGCTTCGGTTGCACAACGGGTGGGGAGACTGTACGTGCAAGCTGGGGGCGCGGGACCGGTTTTTTTCAGTGGTGGCGTGGCAAACAACGAGGCGATGCGCAAGGCGCTGGAGCAGGAACTGGGGACGCCGGTCGCAGCCGCAAAGCAGGCGCAATGGATGGGAGCGCTCGGCGCGGCACTGCTCGCCTGAGGCGTTACGCGAAACATAACAACCCATATCTGACGACGTAAGGATTGATATGACAGACACTACCGAACTTTGTAGGCGCATCCGAGAATTAGCTGGGGTGCGGAAGGCGATTATCCTCGCTCACAACTACGAACAGCCCGAGGTGCAGGACGTGGCCGATTATGTCGGCGACAGCCTAGGACTTTCCCGGACCGCAGCCAAAACCGATGCGCAGGTGATCGTCTTCTGCGGGGTACACTTCATGGCTGAGACGGCCGCCATCCTCAGCCCGCATAAGACCGTGATTCTTCCCGACAAAAACGCCGGCTGCCCGATGGCGAACATGCTTTCCGCCCGGCAACTGCGGGAGTTCCGTGTCCAGCATCCGCAGGCGCAGGTTGTGACTTACGTGAATTCGACGGCCGAGGTTAAGGCGCTCAGCGACATCTGCTGTACCTCCGCCAATGCGCTGGCGGTGGTTCAAAGTTTTCCGCGCGAGCAGGAGCTGATTTTCGCCCCCGACCGCAACCTCGGTGATTACATCTGTCGCAAACTCGACCGCCCGATGCATCTCTGGAACGGCTTCTGCCCCACGCATGAGCGCATTCTGCCGGAGCTGGTCCTGCAGGCGCGGGCGGCGCATCCGGATGCGGAATTGCTGGTTCATCCCGAGTGCCGGCCAGCGGTAGTCGACCTCGCCGATTACGTCGGCAGCACGACGGGCATCCTCAAGCATTGCAAGGAGTCCGCACGGCGGGAATTCATCATTGCCACGGAAAGCGGCGTGCTGCACAGTCTTGCGAAAGAGAACCCGGGCAAACAGTTTTATCCGGCGTCCCCGATTATCGACTGTCCGAATATGAAACTCATTACTCTGGAAAAGATTGTCTGGGCGCTGGAGGACATGGGACCGGAGGTGCGGGTGGATGCCGACCTCGCGCAGCGGGCACGCCTGCCGATCGAAAAAATGTTGAAAATCACCGGCTGAGAACCGCGCCCGGCGGCCTTGGCATTTTGAGAAGGAGAGCGCGATGTTGGCGGGAATTCACCACGTGGCCGTGAAGGTAGCGGATTTTGAGCGGGCGGTAAAATTTTATCGTGACGCTCTGGGCTTACGCTTTGTTCGTTCGTGGGGCGATGCGACCAAGCAAGCCGCGATGCTCGATACCGGCGCGGGGATCATTGAGTTGTTTTCGGGCGGACCGGAGAGTGCGCCGGAGGGGTTCTTCGTCCATCTGGCACTGACATCGGATGATGTGGACGCAGACTACAAGAACGCTCTGGCGGCCGGTGCGAAGCCGCACAAAGAACCGGCAGATTATCACATCGCCGTCACCGCCGGCAGCAAGATGGATGTTCGCATCGCCTTCGTGATTTCCCCCACTGGCGAGACGGTTGAGTTCATCAAACACCTCTGACGCCAACCTGTTTTGCGGGTTCCAATACGGAGGGCGGCCCGCGCATGTCGGTCGCCCTCCGTGGTGTTATCTTCCTTAATTTTTCAATTATTGCATGCCGAGGTCATGGAGCATCCGGTCGAGGCGGTGCTCAACGGTGTGTTCGCGGATGGCGCGCTCGTAGGCTTTTTGGGCGATGGCCTTGCGCTCCTCGGGGTTGGCAAGATAGTATTCACATTTTTCACGCATCTCGTCGCGGCTTTTGAAGGTAATCAGCTCCTCGCCAATCTTGTAAATGTACTCCAGATCGGGATTGTACTCGACCAACTGGAACGCGTTGCAGGCGGCAGTCTGATGAATCCGCTCGTTGCCTGCGGTGATGCACTCGACCGGTTGAAGCGTGGTGAGGTTGATCTTGGAGAGGTTGAAAATCAGCAGCTTCTCGCGTCCCGCCACCGCGCTGCCCTGATGCTTCTGCCACGCAAAGGTTTCTTCCAGATCCTCCCGGCACGGGAAGCCCCAGTAATTGCCCCAAAGACGGAAGTCCATCCCCCGCAACGCCTCCAGCATCAACGCGCGATACGGGTACAGGCTGCCGACGAGGCTGATGTCGCAGGTGTATTTTTCGCGCTCGGCGGCGGTGATGTCGGTGAGCGGCCGCTGCTGCTGGATGCAGCAGGGCTCCGGCATAAAGGTCGCGTTCTTGCAGCCGGTGCGGCGGATTTTATCGACGACATAGGTGTCGGCGATGTAGAAGATGTCGTACTCGGCGGCCGCCTCCAGTTGCAGCGGGTAGATGAACACGTTGTCGAAGGTGTGATTGACGATCTTCACGCGCGGCAGAATCTTGCGGATTTCACGTAAGGTCTGCTTGCGCAGAAATTGCGCTTTGTAGGCGATGATTACATCCGGGGCGTACTCGCGCAGCGACGCCAGCAGCGCGGCATCGGCCTTGGCATAGGGGTCGAGAATCTGCGAAAACGGTTTTTTGAGAAATCGCCCCCAAAGGTGGTTAATGCCCTTTGTGAAGACCGAACGATCAACGGTATCGCTGTGATAAAAGAGCCGATGCTCCGCGCCGCGAGCCTCCAGCGCCAGATGCGCCTGCCAGCCGATGTCCTCATGCGTGCAATTGCCAGAAAGCGTCCCATCCGCCAGAATAAAAATTTTCATATTCGTTCCTTCATTGTCAACACGAACAGTTCGTTGCTATTGGATCGAAAAATCGCCTGCAGAACAATAGCGCCCATAATCCGCAGCACATTGTGACTTATACTTCCGCATCTATTTCAGACAAAGTAAGCCCATAGTCTCATTCGAACCATTCACAATATCTTCATCAGGCAAGCAAGAAGAACATATCATTGTAAGATGGTCTTTCTGGATTTCGTCCAGTAGCACGCGGCGTCGCTCATCGAACTGCGTATACAGTTGCCCGAATGCGCCCGGCTTCTGCTGAAACGACGCCCAAAACTGGCTCGTAAGGCACGCCAACTCATGCGGCTTTCCGCAGCCCTTTGTCGTTTGCTGAATAACCCTCGCCTCCGCACAGAACCCCAAAACCTTCTTTCTCAGGAACAACGGATAAATCAAAAAACGCAGCAGAAGCCTTGTCAGTCCCCCGGTTCCCCAACCGGTCATTGCGAAATACATTCGCAACGGTTCATCTGAGGACAGCCGCAATAATTCGTTTGTTGTTTGATAAAGGGAATCAAAGTCATCATCCAAAATCGGCCCTCAGCAGCCAAGTCCGAACCATCGCAAGAACGTTCGGCAAAACCGGTTGACCATCGGTAAATCGGTCCCGATGCGAAGCGCAAACGCCAGCACCTCGCGCTCCAGCGTCAGCATGATCCCACAAAACATTCCGCACCACACGCCCGCCATTAACACCACCAGCAAGACATTCCGCACGATCTGTGGACCGCCGGGATACATCTGCACTAACGTCTCCGGCGCATCAGGCTCATGCAGCAGAAGCAGCGAAACCTGCGAGGCCCCCAGAACAAACGGGCTTACCGCATAAAGTAGGATCAAAAGCAGAACGAACGCTGCGGCGCTCCACAGCAGCGGCACAATCACGCTCCGCAAAATTCGCAGCCCCGGCACACGGCTTTTCAATCGTCGCGCCATTTGCCAGACGCCAATCGCCAGCGCCACATCCACCGCGCCCGCCGCGCCGTAGAGTCCGCCGCCCGTGACCGTCATCGCCCCCGCCCCTCGGCCGGCGGCGTAGGCGTTCCACCAATCCGTCCCCGCCTCCCCCAGTTGCATAAATGGGTACACCAGCACGCAAATCGTCGCCAAAACCCAGACATACGCCCGCGTCGCCTGCTTGACCTCGCCAAGCGCAAACAGTACATCCTTCGTAATGTAAAATGCCGGCAGGAGAATCGAGTACGGAGCCATCACCCGGAAAATCTGCGCCGCCGTCAGCCACTTCTCGCCCCAGAGGAAGGTGATAATCTGCGGCGCGTACAGGCTGAAAAACGCAATGGCAAAAAACGAGATGTAGAGAATCGCACGGATGACCAGCGAGTACAGGCGCGCAATCTCCTCCGGCTGCTGCGCCCGCCGCGAAAACAATGGCAGCGCGATCCGCGTCAGGATGACCCCGATGTTCTGGTGGAACAGCCCGCCGATCATGTACGCCCGGTCGTACAGTCCCAGCATCCCCGCCCCGAGAACCTTCCCCACCGCCAGCGTGTCAACCTTCTGATAGGCCCCCTCGCAGAGGCTGCTGCCCACATAATACGGTGCGCGCCGCAGCAGCGCCGCCGCGTCCGGCCAGTGAAACGTCCAAGCCGGCCGGTAGCCGCACAGGGTAAACGCCCACAGTCCCGCCAGCGCCAGACACGCCATCTGCGGCAGTACCAGCGACCACACCCCGCAGCCCGCCAGCGCCATTCCCACCCCGCCCAGCATCCCCAAAGCGCCCGGCAGCCATTGCAAAAACGACAGTGCCTTGAACCGCAGTTGCCGCTGCAACAGGCACCGGCACGGGTCAAAGAGGTTGTTGATCGTCCAGCCGCCGGCCACCGCACACGCCACCAGCGCCCCGGTATCGCCAAAAAATCCCGACAACAGCGCAAAGGCGCATACCCCCGCGCAGACCAGCAGCGTCAGAGCCGCATTCAGCCAAAACCACGTATGAAGGGTGCGCAGGTAGTCCGGTCGGTTTTCGTCGGCACGGATGATCTCAACATTGACGCCGACCCCGCTGATGCGTCCGGCAATCAGGAAAAACGAACTCGCCAGCGCGACCATGCCGAAATCCGCCGGTGTTAGCAGGCGTGCAAGCAGGATTCCGCCGCCGAAGGAGACAGAAAAGCCAATCACCCGTTCCAGCGCCAGCCAGAATACCCCGCTTACCGCCTGACTGCGTTCGTGATTCGCCGGCTCTGCCAAAAAGTCCCCCTTCGTACTCTATTCAGTCCAACAATCCACGATTCTATGATTCCCGTCTGATCTTTGCAAGAAGCATAATTCTCGCTCCCCATCAATCACATATTGACATTAATTGTAATTATCTGGCATGTCATCCATTGCGGAAGTCTCAGGCAAAAATTTGCCGTCAAACCCGCGCCCGGCATTTGATTGCGCCGGAAACTCCGTTCTCGCAAACAGCTCCGACATTGCCGGCAGAACAGAACCTGCCGGCAATGTCTTGTAATCCGGTTTCCTTTGCGTAGAATTTTCCTCTTTGATTATAGTCACGCTTTTGAACCGGAGAACGTTTTGTCCCTGCAAACCATTGAAACACTGCGCAATATCGCAATCATCGCTCACGTTGACCACGGAAAAACCACCCTCGTCGATGCCCTCCTGAAACAGACCAATGTCTTCCGCGATAATCAGGCGGTGGACACCTGCGTTATGGACAGCAACGATATCGAACGGGAACGCGGCATCACCATCTTCTCAAAGAACGCCGCCATCACCTACGGAAACACCCGCATCAACATCATCGACACCCCGGGCCACGCGGATTTCGGCGGGGAAGTCGAGCGAGTCCTGAAGATGTCCGACGGCGCGTTGCTGCTGGTGGATGCATTTGAAGGACCGATGCCCCAGACGCGCTTCGTACTGAAAAAAGCACTCGCCAACGGCCTGAAGATTCTGGTCGTCATTAATAAGATTGACCGCCCCGATGAACGGGCGCATGAGGTTCTGGATGAAATTTTCGACCTGTTCGTCCACCTTGATGCCGCCGATTGGCAGCTTGACTTTCCGGTGATTTATGCCTCCGGGCGTGCCGGCTTCGCCAAGGAAAACCTGGAGGATGAATCCACCGACTGCCGGCCGTTGCTGGATGCGATCGTCAAGCATATTCCGGCTCCGAAGGTTGACCTCGACGCGCCACTTCAGCTTCAGGTGGCATCCATCGAGTACAACGATTACGTCGGACGTCTGGCGATCGGCCGCGTCTTCCGTGGCGTGGTGCGTGAGAAGCAAGAGCTGGTCTTGCTGAAAAAGAACAATGTCAGTGTCAAGGTTCGAGTGGATTCGCTGAAGATTTACTCCGGCATCGGGCAGCTTGCGGTCAGCGAGGTGAAGGCCGGTGACATCGCCATCATTTCCGGCGCACCCGAGGTGGATATCTACGACACGCTTGCGGATCCGCTTACGCCCGAAGCGCTGCCGCAGGTCGAGATCGACGAGCCGACTCTGACGATGGAGTTCCGCCCCAACGATTCGCCCTTCTCCGGACGTGAGGGAAAGTTCGTAACCAGCCGTCACATTCAGGCGCGCCTCAAGCGTGAACTGCTCAGTAACGTCGCCCTGCGCGTCGAAGAAAACGGGGATTGCTTCCTCGTGTCTGGACGCGGCCTCATGCACTTGGGCATTCTGATTGAAAACATGCGGCGCGAAGGCTATGAGTTCGCGGTCGGCAAACCCCACGTGATTTTCCGGCAGATCGACGGTAAAAAGCACGAGCCGATTGAGTTGCTGACGGTAGACGTTCCCGATGAACACAGCGGAAAGGTCATGGAAACCACCGGCCAGCGTAAGGCGGAGTTGGTGAGCATGGAGCCGCGTGGCGGCCGTCTGCACATCGAGTTTAGCATCCCCAGCCGGGGCTTGATCGGAATGCGATCGCGCCTGCTCAACGCCACCAAGGGCGAAGCCGTGATTAACCACGTCCTCAGCGGATATGAGCCGTTCCGCGGCGAAGTCCCGCGTCGGCCCAACGGCGTGATGGTCAGCAGCGACCTCGGGCCATCGACGCCCTATGCCATCGACGGCTTGCAGTTGCGCGGAGAATTCTTCATTCCGCCGCAGGTGCCGGTCTATCCGGGGATGATCGTCGGTGAACACAACCGGGTCGAAGACCTGATGGTGAACGTTTGTCGCGCCAAGAAGATGACCAATGTCCGTTCCGGTTGCAGTGACAAGAACATCGAGATCGCGCCCCCGCGGGAGTTTTCGTTGGAAGCGGCGCTGGAATATATTGAGGATGACGAGCTGGTCGAGGTGACGCCGCAGAGCCTGCGGATGCGCAAGCGCGTCTTGGATCAGACCGAACGCAAGCGCCAGAATGCCGGCCGACCGGCCATGCCGGGTATGGACTACGATGAAGAATAAGCCTTCCTTTTGATTCTTTGACAATGCGTCTGGCTCTGGTCAGGCGCATTTTTTTCCATAAAAATTTCGCACAAACTCATCGAATCTGGCTCTCTATGACTACGCGTTTTTTCGAATGGTGCGACAATCGGCGGTTGACATTTCGCTGGTTGAGATTAAGCTTACATATGACATTTCCGTTTTGCGCGGCCAGAGGCCGGACGCGCGGCAACGTTTCTGGAGAACGTCGATATGCCACTATACGAGTACGTCTGCCGCGACTGCGGTAAGGCCTTTGAGCTGATTGTCAACAATAGTACCAAGCCAGCCTGTGAATTCTGTGGCAGCAAAAGAATCGAGAAGCAGCTCTCGACCTTCTCCGCTCATGCGGGTTCCGGCGGCGACCTCCCCCCCTGCTCCGGCGGGTGCGGCGGCTTCGAGCGCGGTGCCTGCGGTTCTGGCTGCTGCGGGATGCACGGTTAACGGCATCGGCTCATCATGGGCAGCGGCGGACACGCCGCGGAAGGCGGATATGGCGCACGATTGGAACAGCCTCTGCGCGGAGGATGCAGTACGCTGCATCATGCTTGCCGCGCTCGCGCAGGAGGTGGACAAACTCCATCTCTCAAGAGACAGCGAAGGCTCGACCATCTACTTCCTGACCGGCGGGGAGATGCATATCTTCGATCGCCTGCCTTCGGGCGTCGATGAACGGGTGTGCGAATATTTCATGCAGCTTTCCGGGATTGAAAGTTGGGATATCCGGGAAGCGGCCAGCGGGTATGGCCTGTATGTACTGGGCGGGATGGATGTGACGCTCATTGTCAACGTCATGCGAAGCAGCCAAGGGTACGATTTGGTCATTATACCGGAAATTTTTCATCACAAGTAAGCGGCGACGGATTCGCCCCACCGCTTTTTTTGCCCGTATCGTATCTTCGAAAAGGGGGAAGAATGCCAATCAAAGTCACCTGTCAATGCGGGAAAGTTATTGCCGCACCCGATTCCTTTGCTGGCAAAACCGCAAAATGCCCGGCTTGCCAGCAGCCGTTGAAAATTCCTGGAGCTGCCACCCCCGCGCCCAAACCGGCGGTTGCGCCAAGCACGTCCGTTACGCGACCGGCTGTACCTGCCGCCCCCCAACCTGCCGCCCCCCAACCTGCTGCGCCAAAACCTGCGCAGCGTCCCGACCCCGCTGCAAACAAGGAAACCGTCCGCGCCATGGCAAAGCCGGCGAGCAAAATCAGCAAGAAATTCACCAAAAAAATTAGCGCCCGCCTCGGTAAAGCACCCGCTGCCGAACCGGAAGAGGAGGTGACGAAGGTCGCTCCCGTTGCCCCTGCGGAGCCGACGCCACCCGTTGATGAAGAGCCGGCGGATTATGAGGATTTTGAAGACGATGCGTCCGAGCCGCAAGCGCAGGAAGATGGTAGGGAGGAATCAGAAGAGGCGGCGGACGAAGAGGATACCACTGCGGGGGAGGAAAAGCCGACGGAAGAGGGGCCGGTTCCCGGAGGGATGGGCAAACGAATCGGCGCATTTCTGATCGACTCGGTGGTCACCTCGCTGCTGCTTGGTGCGATTTGCGCGGGCTATCTCATGTTTTTCGCGGGCGATACCATTTCGCAGGCAGTCCGGGGGGGGGCGCTCAAGGAGGGGGTCGCGGTTGTAGCAACAGCCGAAACCACCGGTGCAGATACGGTTGCAGCCACATCGGAAGGCCAACCGGCAGGAACTGGTGCCGCAGTCGTGGATCATAATGTCCAAAAGGCCAAGCACGCGGGGGGCGATTTGGCAGAGTCCAACGCCGTTTTTGTCTCCATGACGATGCTCAGCCTCATCCCTGTTATGCTGACTGCGTTTTTCAGCTACTATTTTGTTCTGGAGTGGTTGCTGGCAGGGACGGTTGGGAAATTGGTCTGCGGCCTGAGGATCGCGGATAAGACCAGTCACAAATGCCGTTGTTCCCAAGCGTTGATCCGCAACCTGGTTAAGACCATTCTGGGGGGAATCTCCATGCTGGTCGCCTTTTTTACCGCTAAGAAGCAAGCCCTGCATGACCTCGCAGCCGGAACGTATGTGATTGCAAAGGCGGATTTGATCGTGCCGCAAACCAGCAGCCGCAAGACCGGAAAAGCAGTAAAAGGCACCAGAATCAGCGGCCGCCACAAGGCCAATGCGGGCGAGGACGCTCAGGATGACCGAACGCCGGCAGCGGGCATCCGTAAGTCGGAACGTTCCTCTTCGCCGGCTCCGAAGACGGGACTTCCGCTGAAGAAGCCCGGGCTTCCGATCGGGAGCGGCAAGAAGCTGGGGCTCCCAATGAAAAAAGTCGGCAAGAAAATAATGATGAAGAAAAAGCCTTAAGCGAGCAACAACAGCCATGCCCCGGATTGATTCCGGGGCATGATTTTTTCATGCCTCCGAAAAAAACGGATGGCTATGGGGATCACGACGATACGGTCAACCAGAATGGCAGGTGAAAATGGGGGGGGAGCTGCTGTGGTTGCGAATCCGGTCAGCGTTTCCAACGTCCGCTTTCAGCGGAGCGCACCGCGTCCTCGACACCATCGCAAAAGACAAACGCCCCCCGGACGCCGAGCATACCGATCACCTGCCGGATCTGACGCGTGGCCGAGGCGATAATCAAATGCCCTCCGTTCTTCTCGCGTTGTGTGGCTAATTCTACGACGAAACCGATCGCCACGGAGGAAAAAAACGTACAATCGCGGAGGTCGAGAATCATATGGCCGGCAACATCATCAAAGTTGCGGCAAATGCTATCCACCAGAAGCGCTGCATCCGAACCGACAATCCGGCCATGAAAACGCAGAACCGGAATTTTTCCAGAAGCCAGATTGCCATCGATGGAGAATTCCTCGCCCTGAAAGCGGGACGCGCGTGCAATTTCATCCGGTGTCAGAAAGCGCAATTGCGGCTCCATCCCGTTCTCCTTGCGTGAACAATTGACCGCATCAGACGGCATTCTGCTGTACGTCTATACTCCGGTCAAAGCGTTTTCAGATACTCCGCGACGTCGTTTAAATCATCCGCAATAAAATCAGGCGAACAATCGCCGTTCAATTCGTGTTTACGGCCGTAGCCAGTGCGAACCAGCACCCCTTTGCCCCCGATGTTCTTGCCAAGGTTGACATCGGCGGGTTTGTCGCCCGCGACCACACAGTCGGAAAGCGAAAAACCCAGTTCCGCCGCCGCAGCCTCCGCCAGCCCGGTCAGTGGTTTCCGGCATTCACATTTCACATCCGGCGCATGCGGGCAATGATAAATCCCCTCAATGCGCACCCGTTCCTTCGCCAGCAGGTCTTTTAACCGGGCGGTGACGGCCTGATAATCGATCTCCGAAAAATAACCTCGGCCGATGCCGGACTGGTTGGTAATAATCACAATACGCCAGCCGGCAGCCAGCATTTTGCGCATACCAGACGCAGCACCCGGCAGAAGACGAACTCCCGCCGGGTCGCTGAGGTAATCTTCATCGTAAATGATCGTGCCGTCTCGGTCAAGCAGAACGAAGCGCGGTGCCATTCTCAACCTCACTCGATTTCATCTGGCGGATAGCGTCCGGTTCTGGCCGGAAGGGATGGCAGAACCGCGGATCATCCTATTCTTCCGCGAGCTTTGCCGCAACCTCTTCGGACATATCGAAATTGCTGTAGGCATTCTGGACATCTTCGTGCTCTTCCAGGCGCTCGAGAATGGTCATAATCTTCCGCGCGTCATCAATGTCCACCTGCACCGAGTTTTCGGGAACCAACTTGACTTCGCTTTCTTCCGTCACGATGCCAGCCTTTTCCAGCGCTGCGCCGACCGGCAAAAAATCCGTAGGATTGGTGGTAATCTCAAAGAAATCGCCCTGATCGACGATATCTTCAGCACCCGCTTCCAGAGCCACCTCCATCAGCTTCTCTTCCGTGGCGTTTTCTTTGTTCACGGTGAAGATGCCCTTGCGCTGGAACATATAGGAAACAGAGCCTTCCTTGCCAAGTTTTGCGCCGGTCTTCTCAAAGAGGTGGCGCATTTCCGGGCCGGTGCGATTGGTGTTGTCCGTCAGACATTCCGCGATGATCGCCACGCCCCCCGGACCGTAGCCCTCAAATGCCATGGGCGAGAAGCCCGTGGAGTTGTCGAGCGCTTTATCGATGGCGCGCTTGACGTTATCCTTGGGCATGTTTGACTGACGGCATTTCTCTAATACCAGACGCAGGCGGGGGTTATCGTCCGGATTGCCGCTATTCCCTTCCTTGACGGCGATCACGATCAGTTTTACCAGACGGGAAAACACCTTTCCCTTTTTTGCATCGTTAGCGGCTTTTTTGTGCTTAATACCAGCCCAGTGGGAATGCCCAGACATACCATCTCCTTAATGAACGCACGCAAATGAGTTGCGAGAAATAACCGGATGTCCGCCTCGGTGGTAAACCTCTTCCGGAACGGGAATATCAACCCACGGCGCGGAGGCCGATCCGAACGCCGGGTCACCAATCATATTTACCCGCCGTTGCGATAGCAAGCCCCACCTGCATTTTTACCTGCGACATCCCCTAAACAGCCTTGACAGCCCTCCGGTTACAAGGCATGATTAGCAACATCGTTGCATACAATGGGATATCCGCTATGGCTCAGGAAACGACCGGAGATTCAGAGGTATCTGCCGGGACAGAGGAGGATGCCCTCCCGACATCGCCGGATGACCAGCTCATCCGCGATGACATCGGCTGGGGGGGGATGCCGAAGATGGAGCAGACGACCGAGACGCCCAAGGCGTCTTCGGCAGAGCAGCCATCCGTCCGGCCGGAATCCGCCCGTTGCGCGGCCTGCTGCGGGTGTTTGTCGCTGTTGCTTATCGTGCTGTTTGCGGCGGCTGGATATTTCTATTACGACTATCGGCAGGCGCATTCGGACCCGCTGGTGAACGAGTACACGGACATGGGATATTTGATTGTTCGCGGCAATATCCTGAATATCGACAAGCCCTGTGAGGCGAAGACGCTTTTTCTGGCCAAGCAGGTCAACTTCAATGCGGATCAGAGAGTCGACCTCGCCGTGCGCGCACCTTCCTGCAGCATCTCGGGCCGAATAGCGACGAAACTGTATTTTGAGGGTAAGCTCATCACGATTAAAACCGGCGCTACTGTAAATGAGCTGACCGGCTCCACAGACACCCTCGACTTGATCGGTGAATTGAAGTTTGAACACATTCAGGCGACAACCGTTACCCGGCACTGAACAACCTCCAGCCTTACATCGCATCGATGATCGGCATCACCCATAAGCAGGGGCAGGAAGCATCGGCTCCCTGCCCCTGTTGTTTGCGTTCGAGATTTTCCGTAGGAATCGTTATCGCCGCGCAGACTCAGCGCGGACAATTTTGGCGGCTTGCACCATGTTTTGCAACGCTTGCAGGCACTCCGGCCAACCGCGTGTTTTGAGTCCGCAATCGGGATTCACCCAGAGCCGTTCCGGCGGAACGACCTTCAGCGCCCGCCGCAGGAGTTCGGTCATCTCCTCCACCGGCGGCACGCGGGGACTGTGAATGTCATAGACACCGGGGCCAATTTCGTTGGGGTACTCGAAGTTCCGGAACGCGTCCAGAAGCTCCATTTTGCTGCGACTGGACTCGATGCTGATAACGTCGGCATCCATGCGCGCAATGGCATCGATAATGGCGTTAAATTCGCTGTAGCACATATGCGTGTGGATTTGCGTGGCATCTGCCACGCCGGAGACCGCGAGGCGGAACGCATCTACCGCCCAAGTTAAATATGCATCACGTTCTCGCTTACGCAGCGGCATGCCTTCACGTAGCGCGGCTTCATCAATCTGGATGATATGCACGCCGGCGCGTTCGAGATCAAGCACCTCATCCCGGATCGCCAGCCCGATCTGCCGGCAGACCTCCGGGCGAGGTAGATCGTCGCGCACAAAGCTCCAGCACAAGATCGTCACCGGCCCGGTCAGCATCCCCTTGACGGGACGTTGCGAAAGCGAAGCGGCGTAGGTACTCCAATCCACGGTCATCGCCTGCGGCCGGGAGACATCGCCATAAATTAACGGCGGTTTGACGCACCGGCTGCCGTAGCTCTGCACCCAACCGTTCTGCGTGAAGGCAAATCCGCTTAACTGCTGGCCGAAGTATTCGACCATATCGTTGCGCTCCGGTTCGCCATGCACCAGGACGTCCAGATCAAGATCTTCTTGCCGCTTAATGACCATCCGGATCTCCTCCCGGATGAAGCCGCGGTACTCATCGGGGGTGAGCTTTCCGGCGGCAGCGTTCTTTCGAGCGCTACGGATTTGCGGCGTTTGCGGAAAGGAACCGATGGTCGTGGTCGGCAGCAGCGGCAATTTCAGCCACGCTTGCTGAAGCGGCTTTCGCGCCGCATACGGACTTGTTCGGGTCAGCATCTGCGGCGTCACCCCAGCGGCGCGCTGTCGCACCTGCGGCACCGTTACCAGCGGATGGCTGCGCCGGCTGGCGATGGCGTCCGCATTCTCCGCCAACTCCATTTGTACGCGCAAGGTGGTCGGACTTCCCCTTTCCGCAGCCTGCGCAAGCAGCGCCACCTCCCGGCACTTCTGTGCGGCAAAGGCCAGCCAACTGCGCACCTGCGGGTCCAGCGCGGTTTCCGCACTCAGGTCAACCGGACTGTGCAAGAGGGAGCAGCTCGAAGCGGCCTGCAACCGTTCGTTGCCGAGAACCGCATGCAATGCACGGATCGTTTCCAGCGCCTTCTGAAGATCCGTGCGCCAGATATTGCGTCCGTCGACCAGTCCGACCGAGAGCGTCATACCGGCGGGTAGCCGTTTGGCCGTCGCCAGAATTCCGGCCTCGCCCCGCACGCAATCCAGATGCAAGCCCATGCAACCGGACTCCAAGGCCAGCGGCAGATTCTCCTCCAGCGCGCCGAAATAAGTCGCCAGCAGCAGTTTCGCCCGCCCGCCAGGAACCTCCGCGACATAGCGGTTGAGTTCGCGATAGGTCGAAACAAATACTGCGGCAGCCTCCGGCGGAAGATCGGCGCATAGTGCCGGCTCGTCGATCTGAATCCAGTCACAAAGCGGGGCTAATTCTTTTAGTACCTGCTGATAGACCGCCAGCATTCCCGGCAACAACGCCCAGCGATCCGCGCCGTCGTACTCCTTTCCCAGACACAGATAGGTGATCGGACCGACAAGCACCGGCTTCGGTGCAAATCCCGCCATCGCCGCCAGCCGGGTGTCATCGATCACCCGCCGCGAAGCAAGAACCGGCTGCTGACCAGGCGTGAGTTCCGGAACGATGTAATGATAATTGGCGTCAAACCATTTAGTCATCTCCATAGCCGGAATGTTGTTGCCCGCGTCACCGCGCGCCATATGAAAGTAGAGCGGCAAGTTGACGGCCCCGCCCTCCCAGCTAAAGCGCTCCGGGATCAGGCCGAGCATCGCCGTCGTATCAAGGACATGATCGTACAGCGAATAGTCGCCGGTCGTAACAGCGGACAGCCCCGCCTCACGCTGCAAGGCCCAGTGGCGGAATTTCAATCCATCGGCGATGGCGCGCAGACGGTCGCCGGCGGCCGCGTCCTGCGGTCCGGCCCAGTACTCCTCCAGCGCTTTTTTCAGTTCGCGGCGCACCCCGATGCGGGGAAAACCAAGGATGTGGGAATACATTGGCACAAACTCCTTTCTTTGGAATACGCGTCAAAAGAAAACGGAGCATCTGCCCGTGGCGCTTGAGTGTGCGGCAGGAATATACGGAGTGGGCGCAAACCGACACGCGCAGCGGCGTGCCCGCGACGGAGTTGCACCGTCTTCCGCTTCCTGCTCCGGTTGGGCCACTATACAAGTGCCGAAAAATTCTGTCAAGGAAGAATCGATCGCTATGCGGTACCTTCCTGCATCGTGCCGGGCGCTTGAAGATGCACAATCAGTTCCTCAAAAAAAAGGTCCAGATAGTTCGGCGCAATCGCCGAAGCATGCGGCAGTAGCCAGACATTGTCCAGTTTGCGTAAGGCTGAATCCATCGCCAGCGGTTCCTGAGCAAAGACATCGAGATACGCCCCCGCAATCCGCCGCGCCTGCAGCAACTCAATCAGCGCCGGCTCCTCAATGGCGTTTCCTCGCCCGAGATTGTACACTGCTGCGTGCTCAGGCAGCAGCGCCAGCCTTCGCCGGTCCAGCAACCGGTCGGTCTCCGCACCTCCCGGCAGAATCAGCATGAGATGATCTGCCTGCGGTAGGATCTCGTCCAGCCTTGTCACCGGCAGCAGTCGATCATTATCCTCGAAATATGCGGGTTTCACCCCCGGATTTCGGCACACCGCAGTCAACCGGACACCGAACGGTTTTGCCAGACTGGCGATCCGGCGGCCGATATTTCCGAATCCGACCACCACCAGATGCGACCCGCGCAACGGCCGGGCAACCGCATCGATCTCAGCACGCGGCCATGCCTGTCCCTCCCGCATCAGCCGTCCGCCAAGAAATAGCCCCCGGGCATGCCCCAGAAGCAGCCCCAAAGCGGTTTCCGCCATTAGTTCGCCATGAAAACTGCCGTTGAGCCTCCGGATTGCTGGCGCAGTCTGCACCTGAAAGTAGTCCCGCCCCGCCGAAGGTGTGGCCAGAACGCGCAACTCACGGGTGGCATCCAGCCATGCCTGCTCAAATCTCCAACTGACAGCAGCCACCGGCTCCGCGCTCTCCCGAAGACGCTCAGCGAATTCCCCGTCGCTGTGACACTCCACAACGTCCCACCCCGGCAACGCTTCCTGCAAACGGCGCTTGTGGCGTTCAGAGAAAGTCCATGCCTGTACCTGCGAGGATCGCAGAAACACAATCAGTTGCACAAAAGCCCCTCACGAAAAAAGTTGAAAAACCGTCAAGTTGCCGTTCCTCATATGCCGATATCTTAGTTGCAGGAGGGATTCTCTGCAAGCAGAGATCCGTTTCAGACGACCCCGAAGACGAGTATATCCGAATGAAGAATCTTCGCCGTTACGCCGTTATCTTAACCTTTTGCGGGCTTGCTGCCGGGTTTGCCGGCTTCAAGGCGCGAGCGTATGCCAATCCTCCCGCTCCGGGGGCTGCCGTGTCGGTGGAACTAAATAAGGTGATCGGCAAGCCGGGCGAATTTGACGGGCAGGCCATTGTCTTTTCATGTCGCTTCGCGGCAACGGGAAAGTTGTTTCGGCAGAATGACAGGCAGTTTACGTCCCGCACGTATGCAAATTTCTCGGTCTGGCCTGACGGCGCGCCGCTCTGGGATAAGTCTGCCCGTCGCAATACGTTGCCAAGTCTGTACATCAACCGGGAAAATTCAACCCTGATGAAGCAGTTAGGCGCACTTCGTCGCTATGATCTCGTTGTCGTTACGGGGACCATCACAGACACTTACGCCAACATGCCGTGGATCGAGGTGACGTCCCTGCAGGCGGTGTCGGAAAAAGAAGGGGCGATCACCGACGCTCTTTTGAATGAAATTTCCAGAGGCGTGGAGATGTTGGGGGGTGGGAACAAGGTGGAAGCAGCGCGTATTTTGCAGAGCGCGGTTTCGACTGGCGTCCCGGCATATATTGCAGATTATGTGCAGTCGCAGATTGCGCAATCTTTGCCAAAGCCCGTGCAGGAGCGCGAGGTTACGGATCATCTGGCGCTGATTGCCGCCGGTCGCGCTGCGGCCGCGAAGGGCGACATTGCCGGAGCAATCGAGCAATACCGCAAGGCCGGCGCCGGTGCGTCTCCGGTTTTAAAGGAAATCTGGTTTTATCGCGAACTCGGGCAACTCTTCCTGATTAGCAGAGATGCCGACCGTTATGCCAAGGCGCGGAATCTCTTTGCACATGCAAATGATATGTCCGGCGGCAAGGATGTGCTCTCTCTCGCCTGCCTCGGACAGATTGCGGCCGAGCAGAAGGACTTTGTTCATGCCGAAGAATTTTTGAATCAGAGTCTGAAACTGGACCCTCAGAATGTTCTTGCCAGCAAATTGCTTGCAAAGGTTGTTGCCGCGCAGCAGGCCGTTAGAGAATCCGCCAAACCAGTAACCGGGGGTGTTGTGGCCCTTGCGCCAGCTTCCGCTCTTCAGGCTGGGCGAGATTCCATGCAACGCGGAGATTTTACCCAGGCGGAGCAGCATCTTCGAACCGCGCTTACCGCTTCGGAGGGCGACGTGGTCCAACAGGCGCGGACGCTGCTGGCTTCCGTACTGCTTGCCCAGAATAAAACGGCGGAAGCGATGAAATTCCTGGAATCTGCCCCGGTCGCCAAGTCTTCCGCCGCGCATGCTGCGGAGGTGAGTATTCCTCAAGCGGTTGCAACCGCACGCAGCGGACATGCGATAACCGCCGAACCGCAGCCGGCCAGCCGATCGAACAACGTCACCGTTCTGCCAGAGGTTACCCTTGATGATCTGGATCAGGCTACCAAAGAAATGAATCGCATCGGCAAGGAACTGGAGGCCAACACCGGCCGCCCGGCAACCACGGCCAAACCCATTAATAATGAAACGCAAGCCCCGGGAAAGCTTAGTCAGCCAGCCACGGAGGCGCCTGTCAAAACCCTTGCACAGCCCACCGTCAAGAAATCCGAACAACCGGCAAAACCCATTACGCGCACGACTACGGATTCTTCTCTTCCGGATTGGGCGCTGTAAACGTTTTCGAGAAATTTCGGTAGGTTCGCCCCGTTATTGACGAAGGCGAAGACAATCAACATCGCCGCATTGCAATAACATCATCGGGTGGCAATATTCGGAATACAGCCACACGATAGACAACAAGGTCCGCGACAGTCATGCTGCCACGGACCTTGTTCGCTCGATTTCGCGTCTCATTATCAGTCGGAGAGATAGATCTCATCCGCGCCGATCGTCGGATCGGCCTGAATGATCACTTTGCGCCCTGTTTTGGCTTCCATCTCCGCAAGGTGGGAACGATACTGGTTCGCCACCGGAAGCGCCGCCACCGGATGCAGCCGCACCAGAAGATCGGTTGTCCGGTTGTCCAGCGCCGCCTTGATGCGACGCAGCAATTCCAGGCCCAGCGCATGCGCATTCTTGAGCAGGCCCGTACCACGGCAGAACGGGCAGGCATCGTAATGCGTACCGTGAAGACTCTTGCGGACGCGCTGCCGGGTCATCTCCATCACCCCCAGAGCGCTGATCGGAAGCATTGTCGCCCGCGCGCGGTCTACCTGCATCGCCTGACGCAGCACATTCTCAACCTCCCGCCGGTCCTCCTGCCGCTCCATGTCAATAAAGTCGATCATGACCAGTCCGCCAAGATCACGCAGCCGCAACTGCCGCGCAATCTCCACCGCCGCTTCCTTGTTGATCTGCAGCAGCATCTCGCGGCTGGATTCCCCCTTGAGATAACGGCCAGTATTGACGTCAATCGTTACCATTGCCTCGGTCTGCTCAATCACCAGCTCTCCGCCGCTCTTGAGGCGGACCGAGCGCGTGAACAGCTTCTCGATCTCGCTCTCCGCGCCGAAATGATTGAAGAGCGGATCTTCCTCCTCATACAGCTTGATGCGGTCCTGCATCTCCGGCATGACCATGCTAAGGAACTCCGCCGCGCGTTCATACTCCGCCGCCGAGTCGATAATCAGCTCAGAAATGTCCTCGCTGAAATAATCGCGGATTGCCCGGATGACGAGGTCGCTTTCCTGATAGATTGCCGACGGGGCCTTGACCTTCTTGGTGCGCTCCCCGATCGCTTCCCAGAGCCGGGTCAGATAATCGAGGTCAAGCTGAAGCTCTTCGCGCCCCTTGCCCATGCCGGCGGTACGGATGATGAAGCCCATGTCCTTGGGCGGATTAAGCTGGTCGAGCGCCTGCTTGAGGTCGCCGCGCTCCTTGTCGTCCTCGATCTTCCGGCTGACGCCACGCTTGGCGACCGCCGGCATCAGCACCAGATACCGACCCGGCAGCGAGATGTAGGTCGTCACGCTCGGACCTTTGGTCGAGACCGCTTCGCGGGTAATCTGTACCAGAATCTCCTGCCCGACGTAAAGCATCTGGTCGATGGGCATGTTGTGGGTATTTTCCGGAGCCTTGCGACGGCGGCGCTTGAGAATGCCGTCATAACCGCCGAAGGGCGGCACGATATCCCGCACGTGCAGGAAGCCGTTCTTCTCCGAGCCGATATCAATGAACGCGGCCTGCAGGTTCGGCTCGATGTTCTGAACCTTGCCTTTGAAGATGTTGCCATGCACATACTCGCCGCCGGCATTTTCGAAAAAGACCTGTTCCAGTCCGCCGGGGCCAAGGATGGCGACCCGGATTTCGCCGGGATCGATCACGTTCATGAGCATCCGCCGGCCGACGCCCGGCGCTGCCCCTTGCCCGCTACCGCCGGCCGCCCCGGTTGCGGAGCCGCCCTCAGCGTTCGCGGACTTCTTTTTTCTTCGTCTGGTCAACATAACCTCCTATAAAACCGAATGAACAAAACTGGTTCGGGCAGTTCCGACCGCCCGTGTAAATTCGTAGAATCCCCCTTCCCCTACCGATTCACCCCTTCCTATCATAACTGCCCCCTGCGGGGTGAGCATGCTTCAGGTCAGTTCATTCCCGGCGGAGGATATCCTCTCCCGCAACGAAAGGAGGAACTCTTCCACGTCCCCCTCAAGCACCTTCTTGCGATTGATGACAACCGCACTGACTGCGGAAAGGTAGATAAAAACGTATTCCCGGTGGAGCACGATTTTTTCCAGAGAAGCAATCGTTTGCGTGAAAGCGGAGTTTGCACCGGTTTCTTGAATGGAGTCTCCCACGATCTGTAAGGTGTTTTCACCAAACAGACAGGTGTTCTTTCCCTCTTTGATAAACCGACTCACCGCGCAGGCGATCAGTCGCTTTCGGATCACATACCACCACAACGAAAAAAACGCAAGCCAGACAAACAAAAACGGAACACTGAACAACAGCAGCGATTCCAGTGAACGGTCATCCTCTTGTGTAATGCGAAACGCAATCACAAGAACGGGCATCCCCCACCAAAGAATCTTTGCCCGTTTTGCCCCCTTCGAAGAATAAAACACATGGAGGTTATAGGCAATCAAATCCTCAAACTCCATGCGGTATTTCAAGGCAGCGCACACCGTCGCTTCCGGAGGTTTTTGGGACATCGGATTTATATCCCCCATGTTGCTACGCCGTGATAAAGCAGAGATACAGGTGAACCTCGGTCTTGTCAAAGACGGAGTAAATGTACAGAATGTTCGCCTCCGGCTTGCCGAACTTTTTGCGCATCAGCATCCCGCCCTCTGGCAAAGGCTTCCGGTCCTCGTTCTCGTACTGGTAATAGGTCTTCAGTTCCTCCATATCCGCCGTCGCCCTGTCCGGTCGCACGAACTGGAAGCGCACATCGGCCATCATCCGCTTGAAGCTGTCCTGATCCGTGACGATGTGCGCGCTGTATACCGGATTCGATCGGGTATAACGTTCGCCCTCGAAGGTCTTCACCGTCGGGGAAAACCCGATCCCGAAATTGTTGAGTTCCTTGCGCAAGTCGCTTATCTCGATCTTCTGCACCTGATTCTGCCCCGTCAGCGAGGGATAAACCAGAAGATAGAACAGCAACCCTGCAAACGCGGCGCAGCCGATGATAATCAGTTGCTTCTGCAGCGACATCGGCTTTTTCGGCGCTTTGCTCTTGCCCTTGCGTACTACCCGTCCTGCCATTCGTTTTCCTCCGCATTCAGAAAACCAAGTCGCATTTCTCCGCACGATCCCGCCCCGTACCATTTCGAGGTCGCAGACCGTCAGCATTCCTCGCGCGAATCGGCAATATTATGCCAATTCAAGTTTGGTGCGGGTGATCTGCAAAACCGAATCGCGCAATTCCATTTCTTCTGCCAGCAGATGCCCGATCTCGTCGGCACGCCCCATTCCGGCTTCGTTATGCAATAATTTGACCACCACCCCGTCGCCAGCTACGGCCATCTGGTCGATCAGAGGACGGATGTTCATCGGGCGGGCTTTTTCGGCATGTCCGCGGGTGATAACGATCTCGCCGCGGGCCAGAATTCTCTCGACCGCAGCTTTTGCGCGCTCTGAAGTCGCCTCGGGTTGCCAACCGGTTATGGTGTATTCGCTCGCACTCACGATCCGTCCGCGCTTGACGGCGGGAAGCACGATGTAGCCCTTGAGGGCAATGACCGGCGAGACCGCAGTTTTCAGGCGGGAAAAGGCGATTTCCGGATCGGTAAAGGCGGAAAATTCGATCTCAATCTCCTCGCATTGGGAGGCCACTCCAAGGGAGAGCGGGTGCGGGAACACCATGCGCGGACGGGGGTTAAAGCCATCGGTCAGCCGGGCGGCTAACCCTGCCCGGCGCAAAGCGCGTTCAAAGTGCCGCATCAGGTCGTGATGAGAGAAGAAGCAGGAGCTGCCTGTTTTGGCAAAGGAAAAGGAAATTTTCTGCACCAGCTCCGTGCGGTCGGAAAACTTTCCGCCATGTGGCGCCTTGGCAGACCGTACCGGATCACCGGGAAGATCTTCGACCGGAATCGCCCCCGGATCGCCCGCGAATTCCCCGCCCTCCATCGCCTCTGCGGGTCCATCGGCTGGTACAAGGTTCCTTGCGTTGGTCAAGTTTCCCCCTCCCCATTGCGTTGACAATGCCGGCCAGTTTGCGTATAGTACACGGCTCAAATATACATTATATTGATCTGACGGCGTAAACTCAATATCCAACCAAAATTGATGCGCGCCGCAACCAACAAAGGACGACCATGCAGAACCCATTACCGGAATTCCGCCAGCGCGGACTCGTGGAACATCTCTCCGACCCCGCCGTCGAAGACCTTTTGGCGCGCGAAATGGTCTCTTTTTATACCGGATATGACCCCACTGCCCCGAGTCTGCAAATTGGCAACCTCTTTGCCATTATCACGATGCGTCGTCTGCAGAAAGCCGGTCACCGGCCGGTAGTAATTTTGGGCGGAGCGACGGGCATGATCGGTGACCCCTCGGGCAAGAACTCCGAGCGCAACCTGCTGTCGATGGATACCATCGCGGAAAACGTAGCCAAACAACGCAAACAGTTCGAACGCCTGCTCGATTTTGATTGTGGAGCCAATAGCGCGGTACTGCTCAATAATCACGATTGGATCGGGAAGTTCTCGTTTCTGGAATTTTTGCGGGATGTGGGCAAGCGTTTTCGGATGAGCGAGATGCTCGCCAAGGAGTCGGTCAAAAAACGGCTGGAATCTGAGGCTGGGCTAAGCTTTACCGAGTTTTCCTACCAGATGCTGCAGGCGTATGACTTCCTGCACCTGTACCGGGAACATGGCGTCCGGCTGCAGCTTGGGGGCGGCGACCAGTGGGGGAACATCACCGCCGGCACCGATCTGGTCCGAAAATGCGAATCCGGACAGGCATTCGGCATGGTGATTCCGCTGGTGACCGACGCGCAAGGCAAGAAGTTCGGCAAGAGCGAGGGCGGAACGATTTACCTTGATGCCCAAATCACCAGCCCGTACCAGATGTACCAGTTTCTGCTCAACTCCGACGACTCGAAGGTTGTGGACTACCTCAACTTCTTCACATTCCAGACGTTGGATGAGATCGAAGCGCTGAAACAATCGATTCAAACCACTCCGGAAAAACGGGAAGCCCAGAAAACACTGGCCGCTGAGGTCGTAAAATACGTCCACGGCGAGGAAGGACTCGCATCGGCATTGCAGGCAACGCGCGTCTTTTTCGGGGAAAAGGTCGAAAATCTCCAGGATAAGGATTTGCAGGCGATTTTTTCCGATGTCCCGTCAATTGAAATTCCGGCAGCAGAACTGGCAGCGGGCATCAATGTCGTGGACCTACTGGCGCGGACGGAGCTGTTCAAAAGCAAGAGCGAAGCGCGCAAAGCGGTCGAGCAGAACGGCGCATACTTAAACAACGACAAAATCAGCGGCATTGAGCGCACCATCACCTGCGCCGACCTTGCCAGTGAAACAACCCTCGTACTGCGCAAGGGAAAAAAGAACTACGGACTGGTCAAGATCGTATAGTAAATTTGCGATACCCGATGCGGACTATCGAAGCGAAGCGGACGCACGTTACGTGCGCCCGCTTCGAGCATATCGGGAAAAAAACACTCCGCGTGGATTCTGGAACGCGACCGATTTTCAATCAAATGAATTACAGAAAAAAGAAGGGAAATCCCTCCGCGGAATCAAGGCGCCGTCTGTTCCGGGATAGAATCGCTTTTCTTGACCGGGTCAGCCGGTGGAAGCATGCCGGGAACATTGTCGTGCAAGAACTTCAGCGCGGTCGGATTATCCCCTTCCGCGACCAGCCGACTGATCTCGGTCTTCGTCCGGTCCAGATCAAACCCTTCGTCGGGATGATTGACCACCATAATGCGCGGGTGCGAACTGCGCGTCAGCTTCTCGTCATTCAGGAACAGCTCCTCAAACATCTTTTCGCCCGGCCGCAGACCGACATACTTAATGGCGATATCCTCGTCGGGAATCAAACCGTTAAGCGTAATCAAGTGCCGTGCAATCTCGTCGATCCGCACCGGATCGCCCATATCCAGCACGCAGATGGTACCCTCGTTCTGTACCGCCGCAATAATCACCAATCCCACCGCCTCCGGGATAGTCATAAAGAAGCGGGTGATCTGCGGGTGGGTGATCGTAACCGGTCCCCCCCGGCGGATTTGGCGTTGCAAAATTGGAATCAGACTGCCCGCCGAACCCAGAACATTTCCGAAGCGCACCGCCATAAAGCGTCCGTTCGCGCCATCAGAGATCCGGCCCACCGCCCGCTCCGCAAGATATTTGGTGGCGCCCATCACATTGGCCGGACGCACCGCCTTGTCGGTGGAGATCATGACAAAGCGCTCGACATTGTGCCGGCGAGCACATTCTGCAACCGCAATGGTGCCAAGAACATTGTTTGCCAACGCCTCGCGCGGGCAGTCCTCCATAAGCGGAACATGCTTGTGCGCTGCGGCATGGAAGACAATATTTGGAGCGTGCATCGTAAAGATCTCATCCAGCCGGTGGGAATCACGGATAGAGCCGAAGGCAATGGAAAAGGCCAATTCGGGATGCGATTCCTGCATGGAGAGATTGAGGAAATACAGATCGTTTTCGTTGATATCAAGTGCGACCAGCTTTTTGATGCCCAGCCCGGCCAACTGCCGGCACAACTCCGAGCCGATGGAGCCGGCCGCGCCGGTTACCAGAACGATCTTGCCGATAAAATACTCGGCCAGAATGGTATTGTCAAACTTCACAGGTTCGCGGCGCAAGAGGTCTTCAAGTTTTAAGTCCTGCAACGCCAAAGGTTTGCTTCCCTGTTGGACAATTTCCATATAGTTGGGGATTTTCTTGAACTGCACATGCTTGCCGGCGCAGATATCAACCAGATGGCGCAACCGCGTTGCGGGAAGCTTGGAGATGGCGATCAAAACCTTCTTGACCTTTCGCTTGGAGATGATCTCCGGCAGATCCTCCAATCTCCCGAGTACGGGGACGCCCATAATGCGCGTGCCGATTTTAATCGGGTTGTCGTCGATATAGCCAACTATGCGATAGGGATATGATTCGGAGTGAATCATATCGCGCAGAAGCAACTGTCCGGTGTGGCCGGCACCAAAAATCAGGGTACGGATTTTCTCATCTTCACCCGCGGATACCCCGAAGATGTGGCTGTGAAAGAGGTAAACGGCATAACGCGGCAGGAAGCGCAGCAGCCCCATCCCGATCAGAGTGGCGGCAAACTCCAGAAAATACACCATCCTTGGCGGCGTATTGAGGGAGATGTGCCCCAGTTGCGTAATGCCAATAAAGAGCAGACTTCCTGCTACCACCCCCGAAGCTACCGAAGCGGCCTCCTGCAAACTTGCCTGCCGGAACGACCAATTGTATTGGCGCACCAATATGCCGCAGACCAACCGGACCCCGATCAGCCAGAGCAGGGTTTCGCGGAAGGTCGTCTCATACAGACTGACAGTATCTGTGGAGGTTAGTACGTCAAAACGGAGCCAGTACGCTCCGTAATAGGAGACGGTAATGATGATGATGTCGGCCAGCAGCAGTACGAACTTTCGTAACAAAAATCCGGGCATGGGCAAACCTTCGCACGGGGTAAATTTAATAGCCGGAGGTGGAAATCACCGGACATATTCAGTAATATAGCACAGAAGCGGGGTTTTCATTCGTTCTTTTGACGGATTATCCGTTCTTTTGCCCTAAAATCAAGTTTTACCGGATGTTAGCGCGCCACAACAACCGAAAATACGTCGGGAAACGCCTCTGGGGCTTGACGGCTCCGGACCCTCCCATTCGCAAGGAGTGCTTGATGGAATTTCTGGAGCAGATTCTGAACCTTGTACCGGACCGGTCGCTCATCCCGGAGATCGGGGTGCGTCCGACCGCTCATCTGGCGAATCCGCGCTTCGGACAATGGCCCCACTTTTCGCAGGAAGAGCTGGCGGCCTGTTGCGCCGTTCTCGCCTCGGGAAAGGTCAATCGCTGGACGGGGGAGCAGAACATTGCATTTGAGAACGAGTTCGCCTCCTTCTGCAAAATGCCGCATGCCATCGCCGTCGCCAACGGGACTCTCGCGCTGGAGCTGATCCTGTTCGCTTATGACATCGGCCCCGGCGACGAGGTGATCGTCCCCTGCCGGACCTTCATCGCTTCGGCCAGTTGCGCCGTCATGCGCGGGGCGAAACCGGTGATTGCCGATGTCGACCCTGTCAGCCAGAATCTCACGGCCGCTACCGTTGCACCATTGATAACCGAGCGCACGAAGGCCATCAT
>CAYWTJ010000041.1:0-3576 GCA_964460225.1 uncultured Planctomycetaceae bacterium
CGGCTTCTAAGCGGCCGATGTTTGCTTTACGATCCGAATTGGAAACGCCCGGACAGAACTGTCCGGGCGTTTCTTATGGGTTCGGTGGAAGGGCGTGCTTCACGTGAGGAGAGGCAAAGCAAGGGGGGCGTCGCCACAGCGGACACTACGGCTTGAGAACGCCATCGGCATAAACCCGCGACCAGAGCAGTTCCCCATCCTCCCCCCAATATTTATCCATGCCGTTGAGCCGGTCGTCGGCGTAATCGGATTCGGCTTCCGGCTTACCGTTTTCGTACCATGATTTGTAGCGGCCGTTGCGCTTGCCATGCAGGAGTGTCTCTTGGCTGCTGAGGGTGCCGTCGGGCCACCAGTGCGTCCAGACGCCTTGCCGTTCTCCGTTTTCATATTGTCCTTCGTACGATTTGGTGCCGTCGGCATACCAGCCGACGTCCGCGCCCGAGCAGATGCCGTTTGCATAGTGCTGTTCGTAACTGGGCCGGCCGTTGTCGTGAAAATAGATGGCCTTGCCGTTGCGTTTTCCGTCCGTGAATGGTTCCTCGGCGTATTTCTGGCCGTTGACGTACCACCGCGTCCAGACACCGGTGAAGTTCGGCGGCACGGGGACGTCGGCGTGCAGGGTGGATGGGCGTAATTCCGGGGGACAGTCCGGCCGGATTACATCGGTCATGAAATTGGCGTAAACCCAAACACCCCAGAAGTAATCCAGTCGCCAGAAGTAGTAGGCTGTGTCTCCTGAGCCGATCATGTGTTCACATGCCGGGCGACCGTGGCCGAAGCTTCCCTGAGGAGGGGATGACGGGGCCGGGGCCGTCGCACTTGCCGGCGCGGGCGGCGGGAACGCGGGCAATAACGTTTGTTGAACCTCATAGGCGGTCACGCCCGGCTTGATTTTTGCAATTTGTTCCTGCCAGTGCTGCTTTGCCGCCTCGGCTTTCTGTAAATCCGGAGCGCGCTGAAACAACGTCCGCAGCTCCGCCGCCGCCTGCGCGCGTACCTCTGGGTTGAGACTGTAAAGTTCCTGAATCCGGGCGGTCGGCAGGCCGTTGGCTTCCGACAGACGCAGAACCGGCGTCTCATCCGCACTGAGCAGAGGAAGGGCAGATGACAGGATAAGCGCCGCAATCAAGACCAATCGCATGTTGAAGCCCTCGCCGGATGGTTCCGTTATCGGGAATTCGCTACCTGAGATTAGCCTAAGCAGGAGGCCAAGGCAAGAATAATTCCGCAAGGGGGTGCTGTATCATCGCAGAAGAATCGTGCGATTCAAGGGACGCTTGACAAGCGTTCGGTGAGATTCATAATCGTAGAACGGCGGCAAGCAACCGGCAGGGACGAGCTTGGCTGACGCGCGCAGCCGATGCCCTGTCTGGCAAACCGCGGCTACTTTCTTTTGGCAACGACGAGCGGCGGGAGAACGGAGATGCAGGGATTCTTCATTACCGGAACCAATACCGACGCCGGCAAGACGGTGACCACCGCTGCGCTGCTGCGCCTGCTGCGCCGGGCGGGGCGCGATGCGATCGCTGCCAAGCCCGTCCAGACCGGCGTCCGGCCCTTGCCCGGCGGCGCTCTGCTGGCTCCGGACATGGAGGTCTACCGGCAGGCGAGCGGCTTTCAGCCTGCCGCCGTCGATCTGCCTCTGGCCTTTCAATACGGATTTGAACCGGCGTGCTCTCCCCATCTGGCAGCGCACCTGGCCGGGGAGGTGATCGCTCCCGAACGCATCGCCGCGAACCTGCGCACCCTCGCGGCGCGCCATGAAATGCTTCTCGTGGAGGGGGCCGGCGGCCTGCTGGTCCCGCTCAATCAGAGCCAGACCATGCTCGACCTTGCGCGTCTGCTCGCCCTGCCGGTCATACTCACCGTCGACAATACCCTCGGCATGATTAATCATGCTCTGCTGACGCTTGCGGCGCTATGCTGCGCCGGAGTCCCCATCGCCGGGGTGGTCGTCAATCACGCCCGCGCGGGCGACCCGGACGCGCAATATCTGCGCGAGGACAACATCCGTGCGGTCGAATCGTTCGGTCAGGTCCGGATTCTCGCCGTCCTTCCCCATCTTTCCGGTTTCGACGCCGGCCGCGACGGCGACTGGAAACCGCTCGAGGACGCTCTGCGGCCGGGATTCGCTGATTTCCTGCGCTGACGCCCCAAGGTTGCAAATGTCCTTTTTGTTCGGGTCTTTACCTGTCCCGCTGGTTCTATAGAGCTCTATAGCTCTATAGCTTTCCGTTGTCACACGCATTCCCGCTGGTCGCTATCGGCATAAAAAATGGGTGTAAAGCAAACGTTGCATTTACACCCAAGTGTCATTTTTTATGTCACGGTTCTCCTCGCGTTCCGGCCGGAAAATGGCCGCGAGATGTGGCTACAGGAACGATTTGGTCAGGGTTTCACGGCTTGCGCCAGCCAGTGCGGCATGGGCGGGGTGAGGGGCGCGACGCGGAAAGCGTGAAAGCCAGCTTCGGTCAGCCATTCCTGCAACTCCTTGTCAGAGAAGACCCAGCCATTTTCGGTGGTGAGCGCCATGTTCAACGCGAAGAGGGCGGAGAAGGTCGGCGCACAGCGGGTATGATCGGTCATCATGTCCATGACAAAGATTTTACCGCCGGGGTTCAGGCAGGCAAATGCTTTCTTGAAAAGGGCTTGAATGGATTCCGGACTCTCCTGATGCAGCACGCCGAAGAAGATTACCGCGTCCATGCCGCAGGGAAAGTCCACCTCGCGGTAGCTCCCGGGGCGGGCTTCAACCCGGTCGCTGAGTCCGGCCTCCGCGATCAGTTCCTTGGCAATGGCGGAAACTGCTGGCAGGTCTATGGTTATGCACTTTAGTTGCGGATTGCAGCGGGCGATCAGGCAGGCGTAGGTGCCGGGACCGCCGCCGAGGTCAAGCAGAGTCCGGCAGGATTCCAGATGCAAGAGCGGTGCGACGGCGCGGCCGATGCCGAGTGCGCGGCCATGCATCGACAGCACGAAATCGCGGGTGCGCGCCGCATCCTCCCCGAGGTGAATCTCGGGTTTTTCCACGGGCTGCCCGGTTTTGGCGAACTGGGAGGTTTTCCCCCAGGCGTTGTAGACATCGCGGTTGTAGCGGATGGCTTTGCTTAAATCTCCCGGCGCGCCGGGCACCAGAAAGACCGATGCTTCGGGGGTGTTGCGATAGCGGCCGGAGTCATCCCTCCGCAGAAGTTCCAGAGCGGCGCAGGCATCCAGAAGCAGGCGGCAGGCGCGGGCCTCCAGCCCCAATTCGGCGGCGATGCCGGCGGCGGTCGAGTCGGGATTCCGGGCGAGATAGCCAAACACCCCGGCGTCGGAGGCGGCAAAGAGGGTCTGGGACTGATAGAATGCATTGGCGAGGTCAATGATCTTGGCGGGATTCGGCACGGGCATATCAGGCATCCTTCTGGGGTGAACGGGTGGTTCCGGGAGAAACAGGGCAACCGCGCCCACGCAGCGGCGGCGCGATTCTATTATATAAACGTATGCCGGTTCATTTCAAAGAAGTTTTGCGGGAATTGCGGAAGTGTCGGCGCGGATGCCGGGCGCGCCGGTCGTTTTTGCGGCGGGAACGTT
>CAYWTJ010000042.1:0-9201 GCA_964460225.1 uncultured Planctomycetaceae bacterium
CGTCCGGGAAAACGACAGTCGAAGAAGTCCATAAGCGGGCGAAAGTGCTGGCGGAGCAGCTCAGAAGCGGTACGGATGTGACGTCCCTGCTGAGCACGGGCAGATTGGCTTATTATTACCGCATGAATGTTCCCCCTTCTCTGGTGCCACCGACGGTGTATGGACTGGATTACAATTATGACGCATCCAGTGCGGTTCCGGAGAATCCTTTTCGCCCGGCTCCGGATTTCCTGAAAGAGCCGCTGAAAAGCGCGCAGTCTGGAAAACTGTTGGGTGTGTTTGATCTTCCCCCGGAGCAATCGGTCGGGGCACAGGCGGCCGGCGGGCGTTCTCTGGTTTTGTTTTGTGTCGACGTCCTGCCTGCCAAGGTTCCGGAGCGCTTGATTCCGGCGTTGCGAATGCTCCGCCTGACCGAGCAGCGCGAACGGCTCTTGGGTGCGCTCACGGCTCCGGGCACGGGACGGCAGTTGTGGCGTCCGACAGACCGGCTGACACAGGCGCAGCTCTACCCGCAACTGCCGGCGCTTGCGCCCGTGCGGGAAAATTCCGGAGAGGGCAACCTGCTTCTGCCGGAATATGAGCAGAGCCGGTCGGGGGCAGCCCCCTTGCCGGAGAAGCAAACGGGTGGGCAGGCGCCGCCGGCCGCATCGCAACCGGGAGCGGTTCCGCAAACAGAGGATCTGACGATGCCGGAGTTGCCGAGATAATTCCGGTTGCCCGTTTTCGCTAACGCGCTCTTTTCGATGTTCGTGCAGGCAAAAAGGGAGAAGATGATCCGCGACATTCACCGCCTCATCTTCATGTTTCTGCTGGTTTCCGGTGCTGACCGGATATGCTCCGGCGCGCACTTGCCTCATTGTTTTCTGGTCCCCGGAATAGCGTCTGCCGCGGAGGCCGTTCCCGGCAAAGCAGATGCGTCCAAGATTCCGGAGATTCCGCCGGACACCGTGAAGGAAGTTCATGGTCTCCCCCCTGCCCGGCCGGTCGAGAGTGGGATTCCGCTCTCCGACGATGTGATGTCCAATCACAGCGATTTGTCCACCTACTTTAACAGCCGGCAGATGTTCGCCAATGCCAACGAAGCGAATTTGCTGTTTCTGTTTTCCGCCCTGCTTTTTCTGTCCACGGTAGCGCTCCTCCTCCTGATGCGCCGGCAATCCATGAGTCAAATTCGGGCGGGGCAGGAAGAAGCGGAACGGTTGAACAACCGGCTCCGGCAGGAGGAGACCTTTCGCAATACGCTGATTGAGCAGATACCATACCCGTTTTTTGTGGTCAATCGCGATTATCGCATTCTGCATGCCAATCAGAATGCCCGCGAGCGTTATCAGTTGGATTCATCCCCCGACAAATATTTCTGCTATCGCACCATGCGCCACAAGGACGAGCCTTGCGCGGATTGCGATTGTCCGCTCAACGATGCAATGACCCTGGGATGCTGCAGCCAGCGGATGACTCAGCACTTCGACAAAAATGGACAAGCGTGTTTTACCGAGATTATCGCCATTCCGTTCTCAACCGGCGATGCCACTGCCTCCGTTTGCATCCTTGTGATTGATCGCACCGACCGGCAGACCGTCCAGCACGCAATGGATACGAGAATCAAACTTCTCTCGGCTCTCGCCGAAGGCACGCGCTTCATCCTTTCACGTCCTGAGAACATTGAGGTCGGGCTGACGCAAGCGCTGGAGACGATCGTCACGGCCGCGCGCGCCGAGGCGGCAACCGTGTATGAGCTGATCCACTGTGACGGCGGCCAGCTATTGGGGCAGTCGTGTTACCGCTGGAGCGCGCAACAATTCCCTGAAGCGAATCAGACGGAGTATCTGCAATTCGGGTCCATTGAGCGGAGTCTGCAGGAAAACGACGGCGTAATTCTGCAGCTTACCACGCCGGATCTTTCGGTGGGCCTGCGCCGTCACATGAGCCGCAACCACGTCGTATCCTGCCTGCTCACGCCCATTTACCAGAAGACGGAACTCTGGGGGATTTTAAAACTGGATATCCGCTCGCAGGAGCGGCAGTGGCAGGCTGGCGAGTTGACGGACCTGAAAACGATCGCAACGCAACTGGGAATGTTGATTGCTCTGCTGCACGCCGATAGCGAGTTGCGCGCCGGTCGGGCGCAGCTCAAGGTTCGGATGCAAGAGCTGGAACATGCGGAGGAGACGGCGCGTGCGGCGAAAAATGCGGCGGACCTGATTGCTTCCGAACTCCGCAATACCCTCACCGCCAGCGAAAAACTGCGCGAGGAAGCGGTGGCCTCCCGGCAGCAGGCGGAGAGTATGGCGCGCGCCGCCGCTGCGGCCAATAGCGCGAAAAGTGATTTTCTGGCGAATATGTCCCACGAAATACGCACGCCCATGAACGCCGTCATTGGCATGACCGATGTTCTGCTCACGACGCAACTGACCGAAGAGCAGCGCGACTACGCGGTGACCGTACGACGGGCGGGCGAAAATCTGCTCGCGCTGATCAACGATATTCTGGATATTTCAAAGATGGAGGCGGGGAAGGTAAAACTCGCGCCCCGTCCCTTCCGGCTTCCGGAACTGCTGGAGAGTGCGGCGGAGATGTTCGGCGCCTTGGCCTCGGAAAAAGGGATCGAGCTGTTTACCGCCTGTGCGCCGGACGTTCCGCAGACGCTTATCGGTGACGATCTGCGCATCAGCCAGATCGTAATCAACCTGTTCAGCAACGCTGTGAAGTTCACCCGCTCGGGTTATGTGTTCTGCAGCGCGCAAGTGCTCAAACACGAAGAAGATCGCGTGCAACTTGAGATCTCGATCCGCGACACCGGAATTGGAATGAACGAGGAAACCCGGCGGCATATCTTTGAGAAGTTCACGCAGGCCGACCTTACGATTACGCGCGAATTCGGCGGCACCGGATTGGGACTCTCAATTTGTTCGCGGCTGGCGCAATTGATGAACGGGGCGATTTCCGTTGAAAGCACACCCGGTACCGGCTCCACCTTCCGGTTTCAACTCCCTCTGACACAGGACGAACCGGCGCCCCCCAACGCCTCGCCGGCGCTGGACGGCTTGTACCTTCTCATCTGCGGGAACGCGGCTGTCCGGCAGGTCGTCCCTCAGATGTTGAACACGACCGGCGTGATTTGCCTCCGCGCCGCCAGCGCTGGCGAGGCCATGATGACCGTCCGGGGGCAACTGACAGACAAACGCGCGATCGTTCTGATTGACGAGCACCTTCCTGACCAGAATCCGGAGACCTTTGCTGCCTCTGTGGACGCGCTTTCCATCGCATCCCGGTTGCAACCGGTCATTCTCAGCTCCCGCCGCGATCCCGCCTTCCGGCGTTTTGCCGGCATTCTGCTCAAGCCCCTCGGACGACGGACCTTGGTGAATATGCTCCAACAACTTCTGGCGGGGCAGGCGCCGGGGCAGATGTTGACCGGAGTGGCCGCGGAGCCGCTGGCGCAATTGCAGGGACGGGTGCTTCTGGTGGAAGACAATCTCCTGAACCAGCGGATTGCGGGGGTGATGCTCAACCGTCTGGGCTGCGAATGCGTGGTTGCGGGCAACGGCCGCGAGGCACTGGACCTTCTGCATAGAACAAACTTTGATGTGATTCTGATGGATATGCAGATGCCCATCATGGACGGTGTGGAGACCGCCCGGCGAATCCGGGCAAGCGATCAACCCTATGCCCTCACGCCGATCATTGCGATGACAGCGAATGCCCTCAGCGACGACCGGCAACGTTGTCTGGATGCGGGAATGAACGACTTCCTGCCCAAACCGGTCACACTGGCAACTCTTTCGCAAAAGCTTGCGGCGTTTCTGACCTCTGCGGCAGACGAATCCGAGGAGGTTCCGGGGCGGGGAAGCGAACCCGAACGGACGCAGCCGCGCCAGAACGCTGCAAATGAAGCAGCGGAAACCATTCCGGTTGCTGTTCGGGGCAAAGACGCGCACGATGCGAACGCATTCAACTACGTCGCGGCGTTGGCGCATACGGGCGATGATCCGGAATTGTTGCGGGAAGCGTTGGGCATTTTTCGCAGTTCCAGCCTTGAGCAGTATCAGGAACTGGTGCGTTCCATGTCCGCGGCGGACGCCGTCACGGCGACCAGACTTGCCCATACGCTGAAAGGCGCGGCGGCAACATTTGGCGCGGATGGTGTTTCCAAAGAATCGCGTCTGCTCGAGCAAGCATGCCGGGAAGGGCGGCTGGACATACGTATGGCAGAACGCATTCAAGAAGAACTCGCCGCTTTCTGGATGGCCGTCGACCGTTTTTCCTGGCCTCAGATGCAAGGATAGCAATCATGCGCGTCTTGATTACCGAGGACGACAAGTCCATCCAGCTCCTGCTGGCGAAGCAAATCGGCCGCTGGGGCTTTGAAATATCAACTGCCGATGACGGCCAGCAGGCGGTGGACGCAGTCTGCCGTGACGACCGGCCGGATATCATCGTGATGGACTGGATGATGCCCCGATTGAGCGGAATCGAGGCCTGTCAGGCGATCAAGTCCATGCGGGACCTGCCGATGGTTTACATCCTGATTCTGACCAGCAAGCATGATCGCGGCGACCTGATTACCGGACTCAACGCCGGGGCGGACGACTATTTGACCAAGCCTGTTGACAGCGGTGAATTGCACAGCCGGCTGAAGGTCGCGGAACGGACCATCGATTATGAACGTCGCTTGCGCAGTTATGCGTCGCAAATGGAACAACTCGCGCGCGAGCGGGCGGATCAATTGGTCCACGCCGACCGTCTGGCTACCATCGGGACGCTTTCCTCCGGCATTGCGCATGAAATCAGCAGTCCTCTGAGTGCCATTATGGGCAATGCCCAGCTTATGCAGATGTACTGGCGTCACATTGAAACACACTTACAGGAGCCCATCCGCAAGGATGCAGAGCTGGCGCGTTATTGTAAGGACGTTCCTGAGATGCTCGCCAGTCTGGACACCAGCGCTAATCGGATAGCGAACCTCGTGAGCACCATCAAACGGTTTTACCGGAAACAGAATCCGGCCGAGCGCGAAGCCTATGCCCTCAACGACTGCGTTAAGAATGCCTTGCAAATCTGCTGGACAAAGCTCAAGTACGAGGTGACGCTGGAGCAGAATCTGGAAGAGCCGTCCCCGCAGGTTCTGGTCAGCCCGCAACAACTGGATCAGGTTTTGATCAATGTTCTGGTGAACGCCTACGAGGCGTTGACCGCCAACGAACTCAAGAAGGGAATGATCCGCATCACGACCGGGCAAGAAGCCGGATGGGGATTCATCCGCGTCTTTGATGACGGGCCGGCGATTCCGCAGGAAATGATCGATAAAATCTGGGAGGCATTTTACACAACCAAGGAACACGGCACCGGTCTCGGACTCTCCATCAGCAGCGGCATCATGCGCGACCACGGCGGAGAGTTACGCGCAGAAAACTGCGAAGGCGGAGGGGTTTGCTTTACCCTGCGCCTGCCCGCGTTCACGGCCTCCGGGACAACGCTTGAAACGCCGCCGGCGGACGCTCAGTAGCAAATCGCCCGCAGGAGCATATCCCGGCTGATGATGCCCAGGAACCGCCCCGCCGCATCGACGACCGGCACGCGCTTATAGCCATGTTCCGCCATCAGGTGCAAGACCTCAGTCAGCGGCATTTCCGCGGGAACGCTGGCGATATCGGTTCGCATCAGCTCCCCTGCGTTTTTTTGCGCTAATTGCGGCGCGCCCGCGCTCCCCCGCCAAATGCGCTCGACAAAGTACTGCAAAATCCGGCTGTGCTCCACCCCGAACGCCTGGACCAGATCGTGATCAAAGATCAAACCCAGAAGTTTTCCCGAATCATCAACGACCGCCACTCGCTGCATTTGGTTGGCGTCCATAGCCTGCAACACCTCCGCGAAGCTCGCCTGCGGGCGGCACTGGGCCACGCAGGTACGTGCCGCTTCGCGCGCTGTCTTGGCTGCCGCCGCCGCAGTTTCAGGCAAAACCCGCGCCCGTCCCGATGCGGCACTGCGCAGAACATCAAAGCGCGCCATCATGCCGATCACCTTGTGGTATTCGTCCACTACCGGCAAACGCTTCAGAGTATGCCGCAGCATCAGATTTACGGCATCCGCAACGGGAAGGTGCTCGCGGACCGCTACCGGCTCCGCGGTCATGACATCCGCCGCGGATTTTCCCGCCGCCCAATCCAGCCCCGTTTCATCCGTCAGACGACTCAGCAATCCTAACCGCACCGGCATCCCCGCCCGATGGATCAGATCTCTTTGCGTTATGATCCCTTTGAGGATTCCGAACTCGTCGGTCACCGGAACGCCGTGAAATTCGGAACGCAGAAGGAGGCCGACCACATCCCGCAGCGCGGTGTTGGTGCGCACAGCATGCGCCGGGCGCGTCATGATGTCCCCGACCAAACGCTGTTCGGACAGGGCGGGAGCCGCATCACGAGTGTGTAGCGCAACGACATTCATTTCATCTAGCGTAACGATCGCGTCATGCGCCACCAGTTGCAGATCCGCCAAAACCTGAGGAACGCTGCCGGCACTGAGCACGATTTCAATTTTGACCGGCATCTTTGCGGCAAGAACCTCAATATGGCTGCCTACGGTTGTGCCGTCCTCGAAATAGCCGCCCTGTGCGTGCCATGCCAGACAACGCGCCTTCACGGCATTTCTCTTGAGGTAACCGGTGACATATTCTCCCGGCTGTTGCCCCTTCCATGACGCCGATTCGCTGGTGTAAATGGTGATGCGCTGATACAGTGACATGGCTTGCCTCCCCTGATTTATCGAACCAGCAACCGGGCGCACTGCATGCCCAGAATCACCAGCAGGAACCCGCCGGCGTTATTGAGAATAAAATTTACGACCGCAGCTCCGTACATCCCGCTGCCGCCGGTGAGGAGGCTCTCCAGCGCAAAGGAAGAGAAGGTCGTCAGCGCCCCAAGAAAACCGGTAATGAAAAACAGCCGGTCGGCCGGAGTCACCAGATCACTGCGTTCCCCAAGCCCATACAGCAGGCCGATCAACAGGCAGCCTGAGAGATTGACCAACAACGTCCCATACGGAAAGGAGGTCCCCCATAAGCGCGCTGACAGCAGCGCGGCCCCATACCGCGCCAGCGCACCCAGAGAGCCCCCGGCCATGACAAGAATGATATTCCAGACGGGGCCATTGCTAACATACGGCAGCATTCAGTGTCTCCGGTGTCCTGCCGTTATTATACTATCCGTTTCCATGGGATAAAGTTGTTTCTGAAAATCAAAGTCGTATTCCTAACACGAAGAAACTGGAGACGTTTGACCGTTTGCTCCGCTTTCTGTTACGGGGGAATGCGTGCAATCGGATGGGCGTTCGTAGAGGGAATTTGAAGCCATCGCCCTGCCTTTTCCTCCTGCCGGAAGGCACGCTCGTTCTCGTCACGGGGAAGACAGGAATCCGTGCTGGTATAAAAAGATCGTGACCCTGTTATCGCATTCCGTATAATTGTTCGGGTGAACCGTTGATTGCAGGTCCAGTGATGTCTTTTTCCGGGGATTCCACCCGAGCCCCGGTTATCAGTCTCCGGAGGAGTTATGGAGCCGTTCGATACCAGCAAGTCTGATGCCGCCTTCGAAAATCGTTTGCGCCCGCGTGCATTTACTGATTTTCCGGGGCAGGAGCAAATTAAGAGCAATCTGGAAATTTACATCGCCGCCGCCCGACAGCGCAGCGAGCCGCTGGATCACATCCTCTTTTCCGGCCCGCCCGGACTCGGAAAAACCACGCTGGCCGGCATCATCAGCCACGAAATGGGCGCGGAGATGCGTGTCACCTCCGGCCCCGCGCTGGAGCGTCCCGCCGATCTGGCCGGACTGCTTACCGGACTCAACGCCGGAGAGATTCTTTTCATCGACGAAATTCACCGTCTTTCCGCCGTGGTCGAGGAATACCTCTATTCCGCAATGGAGGACTGGGCGATTGATGTGGTCATGGAAGCGGGGCTGTATGCCAAGAGCGTGCACCTGACCATCCCGCGTTTTACCCTCATCGGCGCCACGACCCGCGAGGGACTGCTGACCGCCCCCTTCCGCGCCCGCTTCGGCATTCAGGAGCGTCTGGACTATTACGCCCCCGAGGAGCTGGCGGTGATCGTCCGCCGCTCGGCGGGCATCATGGGCGTGGAGATCGATGACGACGGCGCGCTGGAACTCGCCCGCCGCTGCCGGGGCACGCCGCGGATCGCCAACCGGTTTCTGTCGCGGGTGCGGGATGTGGCACAGGTGCGCGGAACCGGGGTAGTCAACCGCGAAATGGCGCGCATCGGCCTGACCATGCTCGGCGTTGACGAAAACGGCCTCACCGACATGGACCGGCGCTATCTGGGCTGTCTGGAAAAGCACAACGGCGGTCCCGTCGGCCTCAAGACCATCGCCGTAAGCGTGGGCGAGGAAGACGACACGCTGGAGAATGTTTACGAGCCTTATCTGATCCGCGAGGGGCTGGTCAGCAAAACGCCGCAGGGCCGCCGCCTCACGCCCACGGGGTTCACCTCGCTTGGCCGCCCTGCGCCTGCGCCAAGCACCAACGGTCTTTTCGCAGAATAGGACGGGGCCATGCACGTATCGGATACCGTCTCGCAGGCGCTGGCGGAGGTCTTCGGATTCCACGCCTTCCGCCCGCATCAGGAAGAGATCGTCCGGGCCTTGCTGCAGCGACGGGATGTTTTTGCGGTCATGCCCACCGGCGGCGGCAAATCGCTGTGCTACCAGTTACCGGCCTATCTGCTGGACGGCGTCTGCATCGTGGTCAGTCCGCTCTTGTCCTTGATGAAGGATCAGGTGGACGCGGCACTCGCCAACGGTCTGCGCGCGGCCTCCCTCAACAGCACCACCCAACCCGATGAACGCCGGACCATCGGCGCTGCACTCCGGCAAGGGGCGCTCGATCTGCTTTACGTTTCGCCCGAGCGGTTCAACACCCCCGGCTTCTGCGATTGGTTGAAGGAAATCCCGCTGGCGTTTTTCGCCATCGATGAGGCACACTGCATCTCGGAATGGGGACATGATTTCCGCCCCGATTATCTCTCACTCTCGCGCATCCCGGCCGAATTTCCGGGCGTGCCGGTCGCGGCGTTCACTGCTACCGCCACGCAGCAGGTCGCGGGCGACATCACCGCCCGCCTCGGTCTGCGCGATCCGCACCGGGTTCGCGCCTCCTTCGACCGGCCAAATCTCTTCTATCAGGTGA